>QUFC01000047.1 GCA_003478355.1 Lachnospiraceae bacterium AM48-27BH | reverse complement strand
CGACCACAGGCGAGACAACGACTCCACCGACCACAGGCGAGACAACGACTCCACCGACCACAGGTGAGACATCGACTCCACCGACAGAGCCACTATGGTGATAATACCAGAAGGCGGTCATTGCATATGGAAAATAGAAGGGACAAAAGAAAAAGTCCGGTGCTGTATCTGGTTCTGCCCTGTTATAATGAGGAGGCAGTTCTTCCGGTATCGATCCCTATGTTTTTGGAAAAACTGGAGGAAATGCTTTTCCATGGAAAGATCGACCAGGAAAGCAGGATTCTTTTGGTGGATGATGGAAGCCGGGATCGTACCTGGGAATTGATCTGTCAGATGGCAGAGAAGGACTGCCGCTGCATCGGGATCCGTCAAAGCCGGAACCGAGGACATCAGAATGCGATCTTAGCAGGGATGATGGAGGCCAGAAAGCTGGCGGATGCAGTGATCACTGCGGATTGTGATGGACAGGATGATATGGCAGCCATGGAAGAGATGGTGGATGCCTATCTGGATGGCTGTGATATCGTATATGGAGTCAGAAGAAGCCGGGAACTGGACACGGGTTTTAAACGCATGACAGCAGAAGGCTTTTACCGTCTGATGAAGCTTCTGGGTGCAGAGACGGTCTATAATCATGCAGATTACCGTCTTGTGTCCAGACAGGTGCTGGAGGAGCTGGAGCATTACCAGGAAGTCAATCTGTATCTGAGGGGCCTATTTCCATTGATCGGATTTAAGAGCACGACCGTATTATATGACCGAAAAGCTAGGATCGCAGGGGAGACACATTATCCCCTGCGGAAAATGATAGGGCTTGCGATCGATGGGATCACCAGCCTCAGCGTGAAGCCACTGCATCTGATTGCAGGATTTGGGCTTGGAGTGTCGCTTTTAAGCATGTTGGGGATCATATGGTCTGTGTATGAGTATTTCAGGAATGCAACCATTCCTGGCTGGTCCAGTACGATCTGTATCATCTGTTTTTTGTCCGGTGTGCAGCTGATCAGCATCGGAATTCTGGGAGAATATCTCGGAAAAACCTATATGGAAGTGAAAAAACGTCCCCGCTATATTATCAGTGAGAGAACTGGAGGGAAGGAAGAAGGTCCGGTATGAAATCAGCATATTGCGCTGCCATATTTCTGTGCTCTGCGATGTTGTGGTTACAGGAAAAAAAGAAAGCATGTGGAATCGATCAAAACAGATATTTGAAAACAGCTGTGGGATATGGACTGACGCGATTTCTGCTCCCGGTCATCGCACAGCAGAGCATGAAGGGATCTGTGACTGTTCTTGCCATGGATCTTGTGATATGCGGGCTGGTGTTTTATTTGTCAAAACGGGACTCTGAGCAGTCATATGCGGCAGAGTCTCTGTTTTTTTATGTCTGGAATCCGGTTCCGGCGATGGCGGCTTTGTCTCAGGAGAAGAATCGGATGGTGGTGATCTGGCTGTCTGTACTGATCTTTGTGTGGATGGTAAGGTGTACGGAGAAGAATGCGGAGAAGGATGCGGACTCAGACAAGTCTTCTGGCGTGGCATACAGCTATCGGTTGTGGTCACTTTCCGGAGTTCTGTGGATCTGGGGGCGGGATATCGCGGGTCAGAGTATCCGTCAGTATATTGCCGGAGACGGAGCGTATCCGGTGCTGCTTCTGTTGAGTGTCATTGCAGGGATTGCAGCAGTGCTGTGTGCCGGATGGGTGATGCTGGGAAGCGCATGCAGAAGAAGAAGACTGCTTGCGGGATCGCCTGATGAGAAAAAGTCAGATCGTTGGTCAGGAAAAGACTGGTGTATGATGCTGGGGCTGACACTGCTATTTGGAATGCTGGCATTTGCCCATCTTGGAAGCACGAGAGCACCTCAGAGTGGTTATCGTTTTGAAAAGGGGGACTCTGGAAAGCAGGAAATGATCTTGTATTTTGACCAGAGTGTCACAATCAGGACATTGGAGATTTATCTGGGAGTCAAGGAAAAACGATCCTTTACCTTATTTGTTCCGAATGCAGCAGGTGACGGATGGGATCAGATTTCAGAACCAGTGAACGTAAAGTCTGTCTTTTGCTGGAATTCGGTGCCGGTCAATTATCGGACGTATGCACTTGCGATCATATCACAGGATGATATTGCAGATGTGATGGAGATCGTGATCTTAGATCAGGATGGTAAGAAGGTGCTTCCGAAAAATGCAGAACGTTATCCGGAGGCATTTGATGAGCAGGAGTTATTTCCTGAGTATCGGACTTATGAATATGAAACGATGTTTGATGAGGTCTATCATGCAAGAACGGCATACGAGATCACGCATGGACTCTCAATTTACGAGATCACGCATCCCCCTCTTGGAAAATATCTCATGAGCCTGGGTATCCGGGCATTTGGAATGACTCCATTTGGCTGGCGGGTGGTGTGTGCGCTCTTTGGGACCATGATGGTGCCTTTGTGCTATGTGTTTATGTGGGCGGTCAGCAAAAACTCCTGGATCTCTGCATTTACCACAGCGCTGCTGGTGTTTGATTTCATGCATTTTACATTGTCAAGGATCGGAACGATCGATATCATCGTTGCATGTTTTATCCTTCTGACTTTTTATCTGATGTATCTGGTATTAAAGCGGTTAAAACACGGTATCGACAGGTGTACCGTTCTTCTGATGATCCTCAATGGATGTGCGGCCGGGGCGGCGATGGCGACGAAATGGACCGGAGTTTACGCAGGCGCCGGGATCGCCTGATGTTTTTCCTGTTTTTGATGCGGGAATATATACCGGCTCATGGAAAAAGGGACATCCTGACTCTTTTTGGAATCTGCGTGGCAGCCTACCTCTGCATTCCGGCAGTGATCTATGTGCTGTCGTACCTGTCATACCCGATGCAGCCAGGAGAGCATCTGCTCAAAAAAATGTGGGACAACCAGGTTTTGATGCTGACATACCATGAATCGACCGTTTTCGATCATCCGTACAGCTCTGAGTGGTACGAATGGATCTGGATGAAGCGGCCGCTTCTGGATGCGTATACAACGTTGCCTGATGGGAAGATCAGTGTGGTCGCAACCTTTGGCAATCCAATGATCTGGTGGGCGGGGATTCCGGCATTCTTTTTCAATCTGTATCAGTGGCAGGTTAAAAAGGATGAGCGGACCGGCTATCTCTGTATCTGTTACCTGACGATGCTGGTGCCGTGGCTTTTTATCCACCGGACCGTGTTCATCTACCAGTATTTCGTGTGCAGTATCGTGCTGATTCTGCTTCTTGGAAATACCTGCCGTTTTCTGAAACATGCAAAAAAGGCCATGACCTTCTATCTGGTCGTGACCGGAATCGTCTTCGTATGCTTCTATCCTGTTATATCCGGTGCTCCCGTAGACAGAAGCTTTTCAGGTCAATGGCTGAAGTGGCTTAGCAGCTGGCCTCTGTCATAATTGTCGCAGAACGTCCACTGGACGTTCGCTTTGCGACAACCGGAACGGAGTGGAGACCTCTGCGTTTCCGCCCGGCCGGCTTGAACATAACAAAAAAGGATATCCGTTTCTGGATATCCTTTTCTCATTCTTAAGAGCGCGAGACGGGACTCGAACCCGCGACCCCAACCTTGGCAAGGTTGTACTCCACCAACTGAGCCACTCGCGCATGTGTAACTGATTCATGAGTTGTATTCTAGCATGAGATTTTGAAAAAGGCAAGAGAAAACTAGAAAATTTTAAAAAAAATTTTGAAAAGTCCCCCAAATTTCTCTGATCAAAATAATGTAATGGGAACGGGCGCATCGGATGTTGAGAGAAGGGTGGAGAAAATAGACAAAAAATTAACGAAAGGAAATAGAGAATCACACAAATTAACTAAATTGTACAAAAAATATAAAAAATTTACAAACATTATGAAGAAACTGGGAAGTTTCATGAAATTCTGGACAAAGAAAGTTTTGATGGGTATAATAAACTCTGTATACGCAATCATGTATGATACCAGGGTGAAAAAAGAAAAAACGGATGCAGGACTGCCTGCGCGAGCGACCTGCTGGTATCGAGGTAAGGAGACTGATCGGCATGAAGTATAAGAAATCCGTTTACCGTAGTCTGGCCATGGTGACCCAGCTTGGTTTTTGTGTGCTGACTCCGGTTTTCCTGGGCATTTTTGCGGGCAGCTACCTGGATTCACGGTATGGAACTCATCTGACACTGGTGTTTCTGATTCTTGGTGTATTAGGCGGTGGACGAGGCGCTTATGCGATGGCGAAACGGCTGATCGACCAGGATGCGAAGGAAGCCAGGATCGAGAAAGAGGAACATTGGAAAAAGGCGCTTTCAGACGGTGAAGGGGGAGTAGACAGACCCAAGACAAAAAGCCGTATTTTCAAACCGGAATCCGAGCATAATCAGAAAGGGGAGATGTCATGACAGACAATACCAGGCATCTGGTGGTGGAGATGTCCATCGGGATGTTGTTTTACACGGTGGTGTTAGCAGTCCTGGCAGTGGTTTTCAAAGGCGGTATGGCGCGGATGGGATTCTCAACCGGTCCCGTGTTGGCAGGTCTGTTCTGTGGTTTTGCGGCAGACGTGGCGATGTTGATCCATATGGCTTATATCACCGAGCGGGCGGCTGACAGCATGGACGAAGGATATGCCAACAAAAGTACGGTGATCCAGTCTATGATCCGTAGGGTGGTATTTATCATTGTATTGTTTGTATTGGGCAGTCGTCCCCAGATTGACGCGGTAGCGATGATCATCGGAGCCTTAGGCTCAAGGCAGGTGCTTTATGCCAGCCGATTGTTCACAGAACGTTCTTTTCCGGCAGATAGTAGCTGCGTGATTGCTTTTGGCAGAAACGATCACATGGCAGCCGGGAATTAGAAGGTTAAATGGTAACTGTTCAGTAGGTCTGCGCACTTGCTGCGCTGACCGTAAGAAAACATAGGCTAGAAGGCAAAAATCCCATCAGCGAAGCTGATTTGGAATGGATTTTTGCTCGTAACTATGAAGGTACTGAATCGTTACGAAGGTTAAATGGTAATTGTGTACTGGACAGTTACAATTGAATACGGAAGAAAGGAGGATGGTGTATGGAAATGATGACAGTTCCGATGAGCCTTCAGGAGCCGGATTTTATGATCCATGGCGTCTTAAAGACGGAGATGTTCGGTCAGGAGTTGTGGATTACCACAACGACCGTAGGTTCCTGGATCATTACGGCCACACTTCTGCTGATCGCATGGATCGCCAGCAGGAAGTTAAAGAAGGTAAATGCCACGGATACGCCTGGCACATTTCAGTGTGTGCTGGAGATGGGGATGGAAGCCCTGCAGAACATGGCAGAAGGCATTTTAGGCGGTAATGCGAAACGGTTTGTTAACTACATCGGAACAATATTCTTATTTATCTTGTTCTGCAACTTAAGCGGTCTGTTTGGACTTCGTGCCCCGACAGCCGACTTTGGCGTAACATTCTTATTAGGTATGTTTACGTTCTTCATTGTGAACTATCAGGGAATTAAAAACCGGGGAATCGGCCATTTTACCAGCCTGTTCCAGCCAATACCGGTTCTGTTCCCCATTAACCTGATTGGAGAGATCGCAAACCCGATTTCAATCTCGCTGCGTCTTTTTGCCAATCTGCTTTCCGGCGTTATCATCATGGGCCTGTGGTATGGCATGATGCCATGGTTTGCCAAAATCGGTATCCCGGCGGCATTACATGTGTACTGCGATCTGTTTTCCGGATGTATCCAGACATATGTGTTCTGTATGCTGACGATGGTATACGTCAATGACAAAATGGAATAAGCTGTTTTGCGGTGCAAAGACAGTAAAAATCTGGAGACCGGGGAATGCTTGCATTCAGCCGGTTGGAAGAGTTTTGCTGGCTTTATAGGGCAGAATGCCCGACATGAGCGACGCTGAAAGCGCCGCGAATGGCAGCGCAATGGTGCCGCGAATGACACTGCGAAATCATTAAACACACATTTATTTAATTTAGGAGGAAATTTTTATGAATATCTCTGGACAGGATTTTATTTTTGGTTGTTCTGCAATTGGCGCTGGTCTGGCAATGATCGCCGGTATTGGACCTGGTGTAGGCCAGGGTATCGCAGCTGGTCAGGGTGCTGCAGCAGTAGGCCGTAACCCAGGTGCAAAATCTGATATTACATCCACCATGCTTCTTGGACAGGCAGTAGCCGAGACCACAGGTCTGTATGGTCTGGTTGTTGCTATCATTCTGATGTTCGTTAAGCCTTTCGGCGCATAATTTAAGAGGAATATCAGAACGGAAAGGAGGCAAGAAACGTGGGATTGGATCGTTTGATTGGATTTGATCCGCAGCTGCTTTACGAGATGTTCTGGACTGCGATCAATATCTTCATTCTGTTTTTTGGCCTTTCCTATCTTCTGTTTAATCCGGTACGTGATATGCTGGAGAAGAGAAAACAGAAGATCGCAGGGGAATTGGCAGATGCCGCCAATGACAAAAAGTCTGCGGCAGAGATGAAAGCAGAGTACGAGCAGAAACTGAAAGAGGTTTCCAAAGAAGCAGATGCAATTCTGGAAGAAGCCAGAAGAAAAGGAAAAGCGAAAGAGGCTGAGATCATTCAGGAAGCCAAAGCCGAAGCGGCCAGAATCGTTGAGAGAGGTAACCGTGAGGTTGAGTTAGAGCGCAAGAAAGCGCTGGATGATATGAAGCAGGAGATTGTTTCCATCGCTTCTCTGATGGCAGAAAAGGTAGTAGCGTCTTCCATCGATATGAAGGTGCAGGATGAACTGATCGAGGAAACATTGAAGGAAATGGGTGAGAGCACATGGCAAAGCTAGTATCAAAGGTATACGGTGATGCGTTGTTTGAGGCAGCCCAGGAGACGAAATGTCTGGATGAAACCTTTGAGCAGGTGCTGGCGCTTCAGGAGATCTTAAAGGAGCATGAGGACCTGATTCAGCTTTTAAACCATCCGCAGGTGGTAAAGGAGGAGAAGATCCAGATCATCGACAGCATTTTCCGAGGAAGAGTGTCGGATGATATGATGGGCTTCCTGACAACGGTTGTTGAAAAAGGCAGACAGGGAGACATTCCTGCGATTTTTGAGTATTTTATCACCACAGTGAAAGAATATAAGAAAATCGGAATAGCATATGTGACCAGCGCGGTTCCATTAAGCGAGGAACAGAAGGCGCAGGTGACAGAGAGATTACTTACGACCACCCGGTATGTGGAATTTGAGATGAACTATGAGGTAGACCCATCCCTGATAGGCGGCATGATCATCCGCATCGGCGACAGAGTCGTTGACAGCAGCATTAAAACCCAGTTGTACGAACTGAAAAGACAGCTTCTGGACGTACAGCTGGCATAAAGACTATATTTTAGGAAAGAGGTGCGAACCTTCATGAATTTGAGACCAGAAGAAATCAGTTCTGTGATCAAAGAACAGATAGAAAAATATTCTACCAAGCTTGAAGTATCCAATGTTGGTACCGTTATCCAGGTAGCTGACGGTATCGCCCGAATCCATGGTCTTGAGAACGCAATGCAGGGAGAGCTTCTGGAGTTTCCGGGAGAGATCTACGGCATGGTTCAGAACCTGGAGGAGGACAACGTAGGTGCGGTTTTACTTGGTGATTCCAGCAAGATCAGCGAGGGAGATACTGTAAAAACCACAGGGCGAGTAGTAGAGGTTCCAGTAGCGATGCCATGACTGGACGAGTTGTCAATGCATTAGGCCAGCCAATCGATGGCAAGGGCCCGATCGAGACTGACAAGTTCCGCCGGATCGAGCGTGTGGCTCACGGCGTTATCGAGAGAAAATCCGTAGATACCCCTCTGCAGACCGGTATTAAGGCAATTGATGCCATGATCCCGATCGGTCGTGGCCAGCGTGAGCTGATCATCGGTGACCGTCAGACTGGTAAGACTGCGATCGCCATTGATACCATTATCAACCAGAAGGGCCAGGGCGTTCACTGTATCTATGTTGCTATTGGCCAGAAGGCATCTACCGTTGCAAACATTGTTAAGACATTGGAAGAGTTTGGTGCGATGGATTACACAACCATCGTTGTTTCCACTGCATCTGACCCGGCTCCATTACAGTACATCGCTCCATACGCTGGCTGTGCTATCGGTGAAGAGTGGATGGAAAATGGCGGCGATGTGTTAGTTGTCTATGATGATTTAAGTAAGCATGCAGCAGCATACCGTACTCTGTCCCTGTTGTTAAAGAGAGCCCCTGGACGTGAGGCTTATCCTGGAGATGTATTCTATTTACATTCCAGACTGTTAGAGCGTGCGTCCCGCCTTTCTGACGATCTGGGCGGCGGTTCCTTAACTGCACTCCCGATCATCGAGACTCAGGCAGGTGATGTATCTGCATACATTCCAACGAACGTTATTTCAATCACAGATGGTCAGATCTATCTGGAGACTGAGATGTTCAACTCCGGTTTTCGTCCGGCGATCAACGCAGGTCTGTCTGTATCCCGAGTTGGTGGATCTGCACAGATCAAGGCTATGAAAAAGATCGCTGCCCCGATCCGTGTGGAGTTAGCGCAGTATCGTGAGTTGGCTTCCTTCGCGCAGTTTGGTTCTGAGCTGGATGCAGCGACGACTGAGCAGTTAGCACAGGGTGAGAGAATCCGTGAAGTATTAAAACAGCCACAGTATAAGCCAATGGCTGTGGAATATCAGGTTATCATTATCTATGCGGCAACCAGAAAATATCTGCTGGATATTCCGACCGACCAGGTTCTGGATTTCCAGGATGGACTGTTCCGCTTTATTGATACCAAATATCCGGAGATCCCGGCAGGAATCCGAGAGAAGAAGGAAATCACTCCGGAATTAGACGAGCTGCTTGGAAAAGCAATCAATGAGTACAAGGCACAGCGTTAAAGAAAGCAGGTGAGTGACTGATGGCATCTATGAGAGATATTAAGCGCCGCCGCGACAGTATCCAGAGTACCGAGCAGATCACGAAAGCGATGAAGCTGGTAGCGACGGTAAAGCTGCAGAAATCCAAAGCCAAAGCCGAGAACTCCAAGCCGTACTTTAACCTGATGTATGAGACCATCAGTTCTGTCCTCTGCAAATCGGGCAATTTAAACCATAAGTATTTAAAGGCGGGAGATTCACCGAAAAAAGCGGTGATCGTCCTGACCTCCAACCGCGGACTGGCAGGCGGATATAACAGTAATATCATCCGGTTAGTCAACTCCAGTCTGCCGGCAGCGGATACTTATGTGTATGCTCTGGGACGCAAGGGACGGGATGGCCTGGCAAGAAGAGGATTCCAGATCAAGGCAGACTATTCCGAGGTCATGAATGAACCCATGTACCGGGATGCAGCAGATCTGACAGTAGAGCTTCTGGATGCGTTTGCACAGGGCCAGGTAGGTGAGATTTACCTTGCCTATACCTCATTTAAAAACACGGTATCCCAGACGCCGAAATTAATGAAATTACTTCCGGTAGAGCTGGAGGAGAGACAGGAGGAGGATGGAGCCAAAGCACAGGCGCTCATGACCTATGAGCCGGATGCAGAGGGTGTTCTGGATTCCATCGTGCCGAAATATATGAGCAGCCTGATCTACGGAGCTCTTCTTGAGGCGGTTGCCAGTGAGAATGGAGCCCGTATGACGGCAATGGATTCTGCGACCAGCAATGCAGAGGAGATGATCGAAAGCCTGAGCCTGCAGTACAACCGGGCAAGACAGGGTGCGATCACTCAGGAGCTGACGGAGATCGTTGCGGGAGCAAATGCGATCTCATAGTGGCATAAAGGTCTTCGAAAGACATTTATGGCTGCTGGTGTACAGGTTTGGAACAGAAATAGGAAAGAATAGATAACTGGGAAGATTCTGAACAGTTATAAGAAGAGGAGAAACAACATGGCAGAACAAAATGTAGGCAAGGTGACGCAGATCATCAGTGCCGTTCTGGATATTAAGTTCAGCCAGGGCAAGCTGCCGAAGATCAATGAGGCGATCCGCATCAAAACACAGGATGGGACCACATTGACTGCTGAGGTAGCGCAGCATCTGGGTGACGATACTGTCCGCTGCATCGCCATGGGAAGCACAGACGGACTTGTGCGAGGCATGGAAGCAGTAGCAACTGGCGCGCCGATCAGCGTTCCGGTTGGCGAAAAGACCCTGGGACGTATTTTCAACGTTCTGGCGAAGCCATTGATAATAAGGAGCAGCCTCAGGTGGAAGCGCATCTGCCGATCCACAGACCAGCTCCTACCTTTGAGGAGCAGTCTACAGAGACTGAGATCTTAGAGACCGGTATCAAGGTCGTAGACCTTCTTTGCCCATATCAGAAGGGTGGTAAGATCGGTCTGTTCGGTGGTGCTGGTGTAGGTAAGACCGTCCTGATCCAGGAGCTGATCCGTAACATTGCAACCGAGCATGGCGGATATTCCGTATTTACCGGTGTTGGAGAGCGTACCCGTGAGGGTAATGACCTTTATCATGAGATGACTGATTCCGGCGTTATCAATAAGACCACCATGGTATTTGGTCAAATGAATGAGCCGCCGGGGGCTCGTATGAGAGTTGGTTTAACAGGACTGACTATGGCAGAGTATTTCCGTGACCAGGGTGGTAAGGATGTGCTGCTGTTCATTGATAACATTTTCCGTTTCACCCAGGCTGGTTCTGAGGTATCTGCGCTGCTTGGCCGTATGCCTTCCGCTGTAGGTTACCAGCCGACCCTGCAGACCGAGATGGGTGCTCTGCAGGAGCGTATCACTTCCACCAAGAACGGTTCTATCACCTCTGTACAGGCCGTTTACGTGCCGGCGGATGACTTAACTGATCCGGCTCCGGCGAACACCTTCGCACATCTGGATGCAACGACTGTATTAAGCCGTTCTATCGTAGAGCTTGGTATTTATCCGGCTGTTGATCCGTTGGAGTCTACCTCCAGAATCCTGGATCCGCGTATTGTCGGTGAGGAGCATTATAACGTAGCGCAGAGAGTGATTCAGGTACTGCAGAAGTACAAAGAGCTGCAGGATATCATTGCCATGCTTGGTATGGATGAGCTTTCTGAGGAAGATAAGCTGACCGTAGCAAGAGCAAGAAAGGTACAGAGATTCTTATCCCAGCCATTCTTCGTTGCAGGACAGTTTACCGGTCTGGAAGGCCGCTACGTGCCGTTAAATGAGACCATTCAGGGCTTTAAGGAGATCCTGGACGGCAAACATGATGATGTGCCTGAGGGCTATTTCCTGAATGCAGGTAGTATTGACGATGTTCTTGCCCGTATGAAATAGGAGGGTGGACCATGGCTGATATGTTTAAATTACAGGTGGTGACTCCGGATAAGTTTTTCTATACGGGGGAGGTTTCCATGGTGGAACTGACGACCACAGAGGGAGAGATCGGTGTGTATGCCCAGCATATCCCGATGACTTCCATTGTAGCGCCCGGTGTACTCAGCATCCATGAGGGTTCTGAGGTAAAAAAGGCGGCACTGCACTCTGGTTTTGTGGAGGTTCTTCCAGACGCTGTCACGATTCTTGCAGAAGTGGTCGAGTGGCCGGAAGAGATCGATGCATCCCGCGCGGAAGAAGCGATGACCCGTGCAGAACGCAGACTTAGAGAAAACAAAGCAGAAACCGATGTTTTCCGGGCGGAACTGGCTTTAAAGAGAGCCATGACCCGTCTGGAGGTAAAGGGCAGATAAGTTATAATTCAGGTCGCAGCTGCGAAATGAGCTGCTGTCCCATGGGTGGAGAACCATCTGTGGGGCGGCAGCTCTTTTTGCGTTTATCCGTTATGGCTCATGGATAGGAATTTGCGGAACTGAAAATTCCATATGATACCGCTCTGGCACGGGATCAGGTTTCCAGCAGGTGGCATTTACAATCGATGACAGACATTGTATACTAGTGTAATAACAAAGTGAACGTGGGGCGTGTAAAAGGGGTTAAACGGTATGTGGTGGAAAATAAGGAAATTGTGGCTGGGGGCGTCCATCCGGACGAAGATCAAGATCTATGCCCTGGCGGTCATCCTGGTTATGGGACTTTCAGCAGGGATCAGTGTTCAGATCACCGGTTTTGGACTGGACAGCTTTAACCAGATCTTATATGATAACTCGAAGTGTAACAATTTCCATGAAGCGTTGACGGAGGAGACCGATTGCTTTACCCGGTATGCCAGGGAGCGCTCCAAGGATAACCGGGAAGCGTATGAAAAAGCCTGTGAAAAAACCGCCCGGTGCTTAAACCAGCTTCCGTTTGATTATGCTTCCATTGGTTCAGAACGGTATGCCGGAACGTGGACGATCAAGAGCAGCTATATGAATTACCAGAAAGCCAGAGATGCTTTTTTGAGAATGGATCAGGATACCTCCGGGTATATTCCCGCACTGTATAAGGTCTATGAACGGCAGCAGTATATGGATACTTATATCCGCCGCTTGATCCAGGTAACACTGTCAGATGGCAATGCCAATTATCAGAATGAGGTGGAGAAGCTTTACAATCTGCCAAGATATCTGGTGGTGTTCTCGGTTGTCCTGATGATTTTTATTGGTATATTTACCAGGGTCTTATCCAATACGTTAGTGGAACCGATGGTGAAGCTGGCAGGTCTGAGCCGTGAGATGGAGAAAAACCATTTTGATATGCCGGATCTGGCGGTGGAGAACCGGGATGAGATGGGAGAACTGGTGACTGCTTTTAACCGTATGAAGCATTCTATGGGTGATTATATCAGTACATTGAAGAGAAATCATGAGATGACGGAACTGCTCCACAAAGAGGAACTGGAGCGTGTGGAGATGGAAAAACAGCTGGAGGCAGCGCGGCTGGAATTTTTAAAAAGCCAGATCAATCCCCATTTCCTGTTCAATACCCTGAATATGATTTCCTGTACGGCAAAGCTGGAAAAAGCAGGGACCACGGAGAAAATGATCGCCAGCTTAAGCAGTCTGTTCCGTTATAATCTGAAGATGTCGGAGCAGGTGGTATTTCTGGAACAGGAATTAAAGATCGTTGATGATTATATTTACATTCAGAAAATGCGGTTTGGTGGCCGTATCCGTTATGAAAGGGATCTGCCGGAGGATATCCGGGATATCCAGATCCCGTCCTTTACCCTGCAGCCGCTGGTGGAAAATGCAGTAGTCCACGGAATTTCCAAGAAGGAAACGGGAGGCCGTATCCATCTGCGGGTATGGAGGCAGGACGGTGATGTGCGGATCACGGTGGCAGATACCGGTGCGGGAATGACAGAAGAGCAGCTTACGGATATCCGCAATGCAGTGAAGGAACGGAGAACCTCCAAGATCGGAATCGGCCTCGGAAATATCTATAAGCGGGTACATATCCTGTATGAGCATGGAGAAGTGCAGATTTACAGCAAAAAGGATCGTGGAACCGTGATCCTTATGAAGATTCCGCAGAAGCTGCAGAAATCGTAAAAGAGTATTGGGGAGTAAATGGATAGTTCGTGAATGGAGGCAGAAAATGTATCGTTTGTTGGTAGCAGATGATGAGATGATCGAGCGGGCCGTGCTGGTCCAGCTGTTGGAAGAGGAGCTGGGAGACCAGTGCCGGATTTTTCAGGCAGAAAATGGCAGGGAAGCGCTGGAGGTCTATGAAAAGGAGAAGATCCAGATCGCAGTACTGGATATTGAAATGCCGGGAATTACCGGTATTGAAGCAGCGCAGAGGATAAGGGAAAAGGATAAGGACTGTTGTATCATTTTCCTGACTGCCTTTGATGAATTTTCTTATGCAAAAAAGGCGATCACCATAAGGGCTCTGGATTATCTGCTGAAGCCTTATGATGAGAAGGAGCTGCTGTTGGTCCTGGATGAGGCCATGCGTATAGTGGATGAATATCAGACAGAGGAGATCAGGAAGACCGTGACGGAGACAACAGCAGGAAGCCCTGAAGGAGAAGATTCAGGGCCTGGAGCTGCAGTGGTCAATGGAACCGGTGGAGATCCGATGGTAGAGACCAGACTGACGGATCTGATCTATCAATATATCAGGGATAACTATATGTTTGATATTTCCATGCAGGAAGTAGCCCGTACCATGAACTATTCCGAGGCGTATTTTTGTAAGCTGTTCAAGCAGTTTTTTGGCAAGAATTTTACTGCATATCTGACGGAATACCGGATTGAAATGGCCAAAAAGATGCTGCAGACACCGACGGTGAATATCAAGGAGATCGGAAAAGCAGTGGGCTATGCAGATTCCAACTATTTTGCTAAAGTATTTAAACGGGTAACCGGGGAAAGTCCGTCCGAATACCGGGGACATGACCGGGTTTAGAGACGGGAATGAGGTAATCCATGAAACGAAAAAAAGTGCTGGCTCTTGCGGGAGCGGCGGTGATCGTGTTCTTAACAGGATTTAGTATATTTTATGTTAACCAAAAAGAAGATGAGGTTATACCGGATTTTGTTTTAACCTATGCGGAAAATCAGGCCAGTGATTATCCGACAACACTGGGCGGCGCTTATTTTGCCCGTCTGGTAAATGAGCGGACCGGAGGTAAGGTGGAGATCCGGATCTATGATAATTCTGTTCTGGGTGATGAGGTGTCTGTCATGAAGCAGATCCAGTATGGCGGGATCGATTTTGCCAGAATGTCGATCTCGACACTGGCGGATATCGTGCCATCTCTCTATATTTTGGAAATGCCATATCTTTACCGGGATTCTGGTCATATGTGGAAGGTGCTGGATGGAGAAATAGGAAAACAGCTGATGGAAACCATGGATAACACGGATATTGTGCCATTGTCCTGGTATGACGCAGGCGCCAGAAGCTTTTATTTCCGGGAAGGGCCGGTAGAAACGCTGGAAGATTTAACGGGAAAGAAGATCCGTGTGCCGGAATCAGCGCTTTTGATCGATCTGATGAGTGCGTTGGGGGCAGTTCCGGTTCCCCTGGCATTTGACAAGGTATATTCGGCATTAGAGACCGGACAGATCGATGGAGCAGAAAATAACTGGCCTTCCTATGATTCCATGAGGCATAACGAGGTAGCTCCGTATTTTGTGGTAGATGAGCATATGCGGATACCAGAGCTTCAGATGATGTCCAGAAGTACCTGGGATATTTTGCCGGAGGAGTACCAGAAGGTGATCGTGGAATGTGCCAGATTGTCGGCTAATTATGAGCGTTCTGTGTGGAAGGAACGGGTCGATATATCCAGAAAGCGGGTGATCGAAGAAGGCTGCCAGGAATTTCTGATCTCCGATGGGGAAAAACAGAAATTCCTGGCAGCCGTGGCTCCGGTTTATGAAAAATATTGTGGCGACCAGATGGATCTGTTACAGAAGATCCGGAACGTGCAGTGACCAGGCTGTGGTCTTTTACAAACGTTGCGGTTCATGCGACGCATGGACGGTAACTTCTTAACACTGCGGTGGCTGGGAAGAAACGCAGTAGACGTTGACAGTCTTGCCGCTGCGGCTGTTGAAGAACACCCGGTCTCCGGTGTGGCTGTAGATTGGATGTGGATGCGCGTCCTGTCCCAGCCAGTCACTTTCGTGCTTGCATAACGGAATCCAGGTTAAAACTCCGGCTTCCCAGTCCGGGAGAACCTTACAGATATACTCAGCGTCCTTCTTATGAGGATCCGGGCCGTTGTCTGTACTGTTTTCCCGGACTTTTTAACCTCCCATGGATACTTAAAGTAACCGTCACATACCAGATTTCCTAAATGATCCATCAGGAAATGTCCGTAAGCGTTGTAATCGTCCGGAAGGGCGATCTCCCAGTATTTGCCGCTTTCCATGTCGTATTTGCCGACCATGGCCGGGCCATTCTCGTAACCGCCGTGGTAAATGATGGTCTTGCCGTCATCACTCCACATCTCGTGGCATACCCAGTCCTCGGCGTTTCTTGCATAGCCGCGTGGATTGCCTAAGGTATCATTGCCTTCGGTACGGATGCGGCGGATCTCATCGGTGCTGTGGTCATAGATCCAGATACGGCGGATGCCGCAGGAAAAGCTTGGCCACTCGTGGTTGTACATGATGATCTCCGGATTTGCCGGGTTAAACTGGACATGGGTGATCCAGCATTTCGGTACGGTTTTCTCAAATAACAGTTCACCGCTCTCGGTGTCATAAACGCATAAATAGCTGTTTAAGTTCTCTTCCTGTACACGGCCATCGATGTTATACACCGGGCGTTTGTCCAGACCGCTTCCTTCTGTTTCCGGGTCAAAATCCAGACAGCGGCCATCGGTCATTGGCACGCAGAGGCGTTTGCCATCAGCGCTGGCATGGGTAAATGCAGTCATACGTCCGTCGGGAACGTGGTTTAATACGGTGATATTGCCTTTCAGGTCCACCTTACAGATCTTATCATCCTGGATGTAGAAGATCACGTTATTCACGCAGTCCAAACTGACGCTGGCTTTGCCAAGTCCTTCGTTGAAGGTGCCGTCAAAGTATACATAGCTTTTTAAGATGCCTTTTTTGTTGTCGGTCAACATCCGTTCTTCGCCGGTACAAAGCTCCCTTACCCATACGTTCGGGGAACCGTTACGGTCGCTGAGCAGGAAGATCCGCTTGTCATCGCGGCTTAAGGAAGAACAGGTAAAATACAGAAGCTGGGTGTCATAGGAGTCCCGGTCAGCACAGCCGCTGACTAACATTGGACAGTTGATTAATGTTTTTGGCATAACAATAGCCTCCTTTATGGTTGATTGATATAAATGAATCGTTCGGATATCGGATGATTCCGCACGGGTATGCTTTCGGCTCTGGTATTATATTTCCTGCATCCACTCCAGACATAACTCCATCCAGTGGGCGATATGTACGTCCGGATGCAGGTTTTCTTCTTCAGATGCCACTTCCGGGGTAGCCAGGCTCATACCGTGACGGCCCTTGTGGAATAAGTGGTATTCACAGCTTGCGCCGTCCAGAGTCAGTTTCTGGGCGAACAGCAGGGAATTCATGGCTGGGACCTTCTCATCCTCTAAGGTGTTCCATAAGAATACCGGAGGAACCTGGGAGAGATCACGCTTTTCCAGTGAGAACAGTGCAAGAAGTTCTGGGGCATCTCCCGTGAGGCGTTTGCGGGAACGCTCGTGGCCGTAAGCCCCATGGAGATGACCGGGTAGCCAAGGATCAGGCCATCGGGCTTGTTGAGGGCCTGTTCTTCTTCTGTAAAGAGACTGTCTTCGTTCCAAAGTGTACCTAAGCTGGCTGCCAGATGTCCACCGGCAGAAAAGCCGCTGACCCAGAGTTTGTGGACCAGACCGTTCCACTCAGATGCTGTACGCAGATAGCGGACAGCCCATGCCAGCTCTTTTACAGGGTTGGTGCCATGCACATCCCTGTCTAAACAGTAGTTTAAAATGGCAGCAGAGTAACCATTCTGGTTAAATGCATCGGCGATCGGTCTTCCCTCCCGCTCTGCGAGAAAGCTGTAGCCGCCGCCAGGGCAGATCAGAACGGTTCCTTTGCCGGATGTATCCGGGAGCGGATAGAATTCCAGGGTTCCGCCAAATGGGGTTTTGATCGGTGTCATAAGAGAAGCCTCCTTGATTTTAAGTAAAAACAGGGTGCAAAAAGCACCCCGTTTTCGTAAATTCATTATTTTAATAAGTTTGGAATAAACATACTGATTGCCGGTACGAAAGTAACCAGAAGCAGTGTGATGATCATACACAGGTAGAATGGCAGGGTTGCCTTTACAACCTTTTCCATCGGGATCTTTGCAACAGCAGAGCCGATGAATAATACCGCACCTACTGGAGGTGTCAGAAGGCCGATACCACAGTTTAAGATTACCATAATACCAAACTGGATCGGATCGATACCGATAGACTGGGCAATCGGAAGCAGGATTGGTGTTGCGATCAGGATGATCGGAGACATATCCATGATACAGCCCAGAACCAGAAGAATCAGGTTCAGTAACAGTGCAATCAGGATCGGGTTGTTGGTCAGACCAACGATAGCGTTAGCAGCCATATCCGGTACATGAAGACGGGTCAGGCAGAAGCCAAAGATGCTGGAGGTAGCGATCAGGATCAGCACGATCGATAAAGTGTTGATACAGTTCTCTAATTCATTCCATACACCTTTCCAGTCCAGACCTTTGTAGATATATACACTGACGATCAGACTGTAAACAACTGCGATAGCAGCAGACTCAGTAGCGGTAAATACACCACATACAACGCCGACAACTACGATCAGGACAGCAGCCAGAGCCCAGAAGGAAACACTCAACTGCTTTAACAGGTTTTTAACGCTGAATGGCTCACCCTTCGGGTAGTTTCTCTTTACAGAAATGATATAAGAGCCGATCATTAAGGAAAGAGCTAAAACAGCACCAGGGATGTATCCTGCAAGGAATAAGCTTCCTACAGAGATACCGCCTGCGGTTGTTGCATAGATAACCATGTTGTGGCTAGGTGGTACTAACAGTCCCTCACAGGATGAGGTGATCGTAACTGCGGTGGAGAAATCTCCATCATAGCCCTGGTCAACCATCATAGGGATCAGCAGAGAACCTAAGGAAGCGGTATCTGCAGCAGCAGATCCGGAAATACCACCAAAGAAATAGGAAGCAACGATGTTAACCATCGCCATACCGCCGCGCATCCAGCCTACACAGGCATTTGCCAGGGCGATCAGCTTCTCAGAGATACCGCCGCTGCCCATCAGACAGCCCATCGTGATGAAGAACGGTACAGCCATCAAGCTGAAGGAGTTGATACCCTTTACCATCTGCTGACAGATCGTAGTCAGTGGAAGACCCTGGGACAGCAGGCATAAGATAGAAGACAGCGCTACTGCATATGCGATCGGGAAACGAAGGAAGATCATGATGAAGAAGCTTCCAAGTAAAATCAAAATTGCCATGCTCTCGCTCATTAGTTTTCCTCCTTTACAAAAATTCCTTTGATGTGGTTATACAGAGATTCAATCTCAAATACCAGCATTGCGACACCGGCTAACGGAACAGGGAAGTACATCCAGAATTTGGATAATTTCGGGATACTGGTGTAAAAGCCTTTGGCACCAAGTCCGGTTGCATACTGCCAGCCGACAACGATCATAACCAATGCCAGCAAGAGAACTGCAATATCAGCCAGGATATCAAGGAACTTGATCAGGGCTTTTGGAAGGTAGTTGTCCAGTGCGGTCATACGGATATGAGCGCCTCTGCGGATTGCTAAAGCAGCGGAAAGCACTGCCATGTAAGCCATAAATGTTAAGACAACTTCCTCACTCCAGGATGGGTCCGGAATAAAAGAAATGTAACGTCCTGCAACAGCCATACTGGTGATGGCGATATCCAGGATCAGCAGGATCTTGCAGATAAATAAGATGACCTTGTAGATCATATCATAAATCGGTTTGATCTTATCGAGTTTGTCGAAAATTGTCGGCATACCTATTCCCCTTTCTTAAAAAAACGGGCACAGAAATGATTACTTCTGCGCCCGCATTCAAACTTCTTAATTATTTGTCGCAGTCAAGAATCTTCTGGTACAGATCCTCATTGCCTTTGATTGCGTTAGCAACAACGTCCTTAACAGCATCCTGCCATGGAGTCTTGTCCTCAACCTCAACAACGTTTACGCCGTCAGCCTTTAACTCATCCAGAACCTCAGCCTCTTTGGAAGCAGACAGATTTGCATTGAAGTCAGCAGCATAATCAGCAGCAGCAGTTACGCAAGCCTGCTGAGCCTCGGTTAATTTATCCCATGCATCGTTGGTGATCACGATCTCGATCAGACCTAACTGATGACCATCCAGGATCAGGTTTGGAGCAACCTCTGGGAATGCGTTGGATTTGTAGTTAGCGATTGGCTGCTCAGCGCCATCAACAACGCCGGTCTGCAGTGCGGAGTATAACTCAGTAAATGCTACAACGGTTGCGTTAGCACCGAAGCTCTCAACAGTACCAACCATAACAGGGTCAGAAGAAACACGAAGTTTCATGCCTTTTAAATCTTCCATAGAGTTAACTGGTTTAACCGTAAAGAAATGACGGAAGCCTTCCTCACCGTAGGTTAAGCCCTTGATACCAAGGCCTAAATCCTCAGTCTCAGATAAGAACTCCTGAGCTACATCACTTTTAGCGAAGTTCCAGAAATGCTCACGGCTGGAGAATATATATGGAAGAGCAAGTAAACCTGCTTTTGTTGCGCCGTAGTTTGTTAAAGAAGAAGCGGAAAGACGAGCCATATCAACAGTACCGCTGTGTCCTAACATGGCATCCAGAACGTCTGCCTCTGCGCCTAAAACACCACTTGCCTGAAGGTCAACTTTGATGGAACCGCCGGAAAGTTCTTCTACCTTCTCTTTGAAAGCAGTGTCAGTCTGTCCAACGATGGTGTCTAATGGGTTAACCTCAGCGTATACTAATGTTACTTCTGGGTCACCGGAAGCGTCTGGAACCTCAGCAGTAGCTGTGCTGTCTTTTGCAGCCTCGGCAGTTGTCTCAGCAGCGGCGGTGGTAGCAGCCTCAGTTGCAGCTGCTTCTGTAGCAGCAGCGGTAGTGGTGGTCTCTGGGGATTTCAGTCCGCATCCAGCCAGGGAAGCAACCATAGCTGCGCTTAATGCCAGGCTTAAAAATCTTTTTTTCATAATACATTTCCTCCTATATAATACATTAGTTTTGCCTTATGTCCTAATTATATCGAAAATGCCTGACTCCTGAAATGGTAATTTTTTGTGAATCCTAGTACATTTTTGTCGCGATTTATAAAACAGGTTTATCTATTTTGTATGAAGACTTTCCGCGGGTATTCTGGCACTTTTTGGCAGATTGATGATGCAATGAGGAGCGGATTCTGTTACTGTACACGGGCAGGCATTTTCTGAACTGAAAATGCCGTATGATACAGTGGTGGTAACAGATTTTGCCGATTTAGCATGCGAAGCATCGGCAAAATCCGTTGCTGTTTGCGCAATGCGTGAACAGTAACCGTGTTCTTTATAGAGTGATCATTTTTTATACTGGGCTACTGGTGGGATAGGGGAAAAAATGCTATAATCGTAAGATAAGAGAGGGGAAGAACCCGTGATCGGAAAGTGAGGAGAACGGATGGATTTTTATGGATTTTATACAGGAACTGAATTTCATGCCCATGAATATCTGGGGGCGCATGTGACAGATGATGGGGTGGTGTTCCGGGTGTTTGCTCCGGCAGCCAGTGGGATTGCAGTGATTGGTGAGTTCAACGAATGGAACGGTGACCCCATGAATAAAATTTACGATGGAAATTTCTGGGAGTGCGTGATTCCGACGGCGAAGGCGGGGCAGATGTACAAGTACCGGATCTATGACCAGAGTGGCGGCTGTCTGGATCGCTGTGATCCATATGGCAGACGGATGGAACTGCGGCCTCATTCTGCATCCATTATCTGCGGGGGTGGAAAACAGAAATTTACCGATGAAAAATGGTTAAAAACCAGGGATGGCGGCCTGGACAAGCCGTTGAATATCTATGAGATCCACGCAGGCTCCTGGAGATGCAAGCCAGATGAAGAAGACCAGAAGGATGTGGCAGCACACTGGTACAATTACCGGGAACTGGCAGATCTTTTAGTTCCTTATTTAAAAGAGAATCATTATCATTATGTAGAAATGATGCCGTTAGCGGAACATCCAAGCGATGAATCCTGGGGATACCAGATCAGCGGATTTTTCAGCCCTACATCCCGATATGGAACGCCGGACGATCTGAAATATCTGGTAAATAAATGTCATAATGCGGGAATCGGCGTGATCATGGACTTTGTTCCGGTGCATTTCGCGGTAGATGATTATGCCCTTTGGAATTTTGACGGAACCGCGCTGTATGAGTATCCCCATGGAGATGTAGGAAAAAGCGAGTGGGGAAGCTGTAATTTCATGCATTCCAGAGGAGAAGTGAGAAGTTTCCTGCAGTCAGCGGCGGATTACTGGCTTGAAGAGTTCCATTTCGATGGCTTGCGGATGGACGCCATCAGCAACCTGATCTACTGGCAGGGCAATCCGGCCAGAGGGGAGAATAAGGATGCGGTGCAGTTTTTGCAGAATTTAAACAGCGGCTTAAAGGCACGTTTCCCATCAGCTCTTCTGATTGCGGAAGATTCCACAGCCCGTCCTAATATCACGACTCCGGTATGGTCAGGTGGTCTGGGATTTGACTATAAATGGGACATGGGATGGATGAACGATACGCTGTCCTATTTTCAGGCACCAGTTTCGGAGCGGATGGAGAAATACCACAAACTGACCTTCTCCATGCAGTATTTTTACGATGAGAAATATCTGCTTCCGTTTTCCCATGATGAAAATGTCCATGGAAAAGCCACGATTTTACAGAAAATGAACGGTGATTATGAGGGCAAGTTTCCACAGGGCCGGGCGCTGTATCTGTACATGTATGCCCATCCGGGGAAAAAGCTGAATTTCATGGGCGGTGAGATCGGACAGCTCAGGGAGTGGGACGAGAAGCGGCAGCAGGACTGGGAACTTTTGAGTTATCCGAATCACGATGCATTCCACCATTTTATGATGGAGCTGAATAAAGTGTACGCAGCGAATCCGGCTTTTTACGAGAAGGATTATGACCGGGATGGATTCCGGTGGCTGGACTGCCATCAGGAGGGGCGGTGCATCTATACCTTTGAGCGGAGAAGCAAGGATCAGAGACTTCTGGCGGTGTTTAATTTCTCTGACCAGAAGCAGGAACACTACCAGGTGGCAGTGCCGGGAGCGAAGACGATAAAACCGCTGCTTTCCACGGACTGGAAGATCTATGGAGGCGGAAAGGCAGTCTCTAAGAGAAGAAAGAAAGTGGCAAAGGGAGTGGCAGAGTTTACGCTGGCGCCATTTTCCGGAGAAATTTATGTGATTGAAGAATAGGATGATACCAGGGTCAAAAGGTCAGAAGTTCGACGCAAGCTTGCTTGCAGGAGAATTTTTGACCTTGGGACCCGCCGAAAACATGAGTAAGTAGCCATTTTTCAAAGAAAAATGAGCGAATTACGAATGTTTTTGAGAATTGCGGGAGCACGCAGTGCAGAGCAATTCGGTATCAGAGGGGTCAAAAGCTTTTGACCCCAACATCATAGGATTGTGGGAGAAAATAACAAGCCCAGTCAAGATGGGATTATGGAGGATACAAGTTATGCGGGAAAATATCCCAGAATTTTTATGGAACTTATTGACAGAACAGTACGGAGAAGAACTGGCGGAGAAGATCACCGACGGGTATGTGGCAGAGCGGGCAGTAACTCTGCGGGTAAACCGTCTGAAAGCAACACCGGAGGAGATCAAGACCCAGCTTTCCCAGGTAGGAATCGCTTATGAGGCAGTGGACTGGAGCGAGGACGCGCTGATCATCTGCGGAGCCAGGGAAGAGGCTGTAAGGCAGATTCCGGCTTATGAAGATGGTGGGATCTATCTCCAGAGCTTATCTTCCATGATGCCGCCGTTATGCTTAAATCCGCAGCCCAAAGAGTGCATTCTGGATATGGCAGCAGCTCCGGGAGGAAAGACTACCCAGATGGCCGCTCTCTCCGGCAATCTGGCTCAGATCACGGCCTGTGAGAAGAACAAAGTCCGCTCAGAACGTCTGAAATATAACCTGGAGAAACAGGGCGCTTCCTGTGCCTTCGTTATGGTAGAGGATGCCAGAAAGCTGGATGATTTCTTCTCCTTTGATAAGATCTTACTGGACGCGCCGTGCAGCGGAAGCGGCACACTGGCGGTGGGAGAACATGGAATCACCTCTAAATTTACCAAAGAGCTGATCACACGTTCTGCTAAGACCCAGGAAGAACTTCTGAAAAAGGCCATCAAGCTTTTGAAACCAGGCCATGAGATGATCTATTCCACCTGTTCCATCCTGGAACTGGAGAATGAAAAGAGCCTGAAAAAAGTGCTGGGAAAGCAGGCGGAGATCGTGCCATTAGATCAGGCGATGTTTCCGGGAGTGACGTATCTTCCGGTAAAGGTTCCGGGAACCCTGTGCGTTTGTCCGGATGAACGGTATGAAGGGTTCTTTGTAGCGAAGATACGGAAAAATTAAAGGTGGTAAAATTTGCTTTTCTTCTATAGATATGCTATAATCACGAGACATGGCGCAAAGAACAGATCCATGTTTTTTGACAGATAAAAGAGGAGAACAGATTATGAAAGACACAACGCTGGTAATTATGGCAGCAGGTATTGGCAGCCGTTTTGGTGGTGGGATTAAGCAGTTGGCTCCGGTGGGTCCTGGTGGGGAGATCATTATTGATTACTCCATCTATGACGCGATCCAGGCTGGGTTTAATAAAGTTGTTTTTATCATCCGGAAAGACCTTGAGGAGGATTTTAAAGAAATCATCGGTAACCGGATCGAGAAGATCGTGAAGGTAGAGTACGCATTCCAGGAGTTAGATGATCTTCCGGCTGGTTTTACAAGACCAGAGGGACGTACCAAGCCATGGGGAACCGGTCAGGCCGTATTAAGCGTAAAAGGGCTGGTAGACGGTCCATTTCTGGTGATCAATGCAGATGATTACTATGGAAAGAAAGCCTTCAAGGAGATCCATGATTACCTGGTGCAGGAAATGGATGAGGATGCTTCCATTTATGACCTGTGCATGGCTGGTTTTATGTTAACTAACACATTAAGCGAGAACGGTGGTGTGACCAGAGGTGTCTGCCAGGTCGGCGCAGATGGATACATGGAAAAAGTAACCGAGACCTACGAGATCCGCAGAAATGGTGACACATTATCAGCGAAAAATGAGGAGGGCGAGCCGGTAGAATTAGACTTGAACCGTCACGTTTCCATGAATATGTGGGGACTTCCGGCAAAGTTTATTAATGAGTTGGAGAAGGGCTTCCCAGAGTTCTTAGCTTCCAGGAAAGAAGGCGACATCAAATCCGAGTACCTGCTTCCACAGGTGATCGACCGCCTGGTTTCTGAAGGTAAGGCAAGAGTAAAAGTTCTGGAAACACCGGATAAATGGTTCGGTGTGACTTACAAAGAGGATAAGCAGGCAGTCATTGACTCCTTAAGAGCCCTGATCGCCAGCGGTGCGTATCCGGAAAAGTTATATCAGTAAGATCAGAAAGTTCAAGTCGAACGTCCGTGAGACTTGGCGCGTGATTCTGGTCAGCGAAGCTGACATATTCCTATCAGAATCACTGCGCATCCTCGCGGAGCGTTTATCTCAGTCGGAGATAGGACTCCCACTGAGACAAATTTGCTATTACTCACCACCTAAAGAGGTGGGAGTCTTCTCGACTGAGATAAAGGGAACGGTATGAAAAGGAACGAGTACATTTCTTTTCATGCCGTTTTTTGTTTGCGTGGCGTGTGAACCGTAACGAATTAAGGAAAGATTTACTTGTAGTTTTCCTGGATACCCTTTACAATAAAATGGGATGTTATATTAAGAAAAGAGAAAACACAGATTCCAAAAGGAAGTTGATATATGAATAAAGCAATCAAGAAATTTGCCATTCTGGCCGGGATTTTCCTGGCGGCAGCAGGCATTTATTTTTTTACCTCATTAAATAATATGGAACAGTCCGAGACGGTTTACACCGTGATGGACGCTCCGGAGCTGCCGGTCATCGAGGCAGAGCTATTTGAAGATCAGCCAACCGTCTGGTGGGCTACACACAGGATATGGGAAATGAGGTGGCCAGAGACAGTCTGACCATACTGCCAGAGGACCGTCAGTTAAAGCTGCGTTTAAAATACAATACAGAAACTCCGTTAAGCACCAGCTATGAGATCCGCAGCCTGGATAAGCAGCGGCTGGTGGAGAAGACAGAGGCCGGACAGTGGCAGACGGCTGAGGATGGGACAGAAGAGCTGACGCTTCCGATCCAGAACCTGCTGACCAGGGGGACGGAATACCTGCTTCATGTGACCATGGAGACAGAATCCCAGAGAGAACTTCATTATTATACGAGGATTTTGTGGCCGGAGCAGAACCTGGCGCAGTCCATGTTACAGTTTGCAGAAGATTTTTCCGCCAAAACCTTGTCTGAAACCCAGGCAAAAGACCTGGTGACCTATCTGGAAACGAAAAACACAGCGGATAATTCTTCCCTTGGTCATGTGACCGTGGAATCCAGCTTTTCCCAGCTGACCTGGGGCGGCTTAAAGATGGAGCTGGTGGGAGAGATGGAGACCACGCTGCAGGAATTAGACGGGATTATGGGTCAGATCAAAGTCAGCTATCAGGTCAGCCGGATGGCAGAACAGGGCAATACGGAAAGCTATGAGGTAACCGACTATTACACCGTGAAATGGACAGAAAAGCGCATTTATCTCATGGATTTTGACCGGAAAATGAACCAGATCTTTTCTGGTGAGCGGATTCTGTATTCAGGGAAACGAATTCTTATGGGTATCGGAAATGACGATGTGATCCAGACCCTTCATAGTAAGAGTAATCGTTATCTGGCTTTTGTATTTAACCGGGATCTATGGTGCTATGACCAGCAGGATGGAAAAAGTGTGAATATTTTTTCATTCCGGGATGGAACAGATGAGAGCGGGCGAAGCGATTATGACCAGCACAATGTACAGATTTTAGATGTAGCAGATGATGGAACCGTAGAGTTTCTGGTTTACGGTTATATGAACCGGGGTAACCATGAGGGGAATCAGGGACTTGGGCTTTACAGTTACAGCAAAGACGGGGCAGTGACGGAGCGCTTTTTTGCAGATTCCAGCCGTTCTTATGATGAAATCCGTCAGGATATTGAAAAACTCAGCTATCTCAATGAGAATGGCATGTTTTATGTCTACCAGGATGGCGTTGTTTACGGGATCGATCTGTCCAGTAAGGAGTATATGGTGGTAGCAGATGGACTGACTGAGGAGACCAGCGCCATCAGCAGTGACCGGACCCGCCTGGCGTGGCTGGAGGGCCAGGATGCCTATGAAGCAAAGATGATCCATGTATTTAACATGGCAACTGGAGAGAAACAGGAGATCCAGGCGCCAGAGGGAAGCGTTCTTCGTGCGCTCGGATTTGTTCAGGGCGATTTTGTGTATGGACTGGCTCATCCGGAGGATATCTGGATGCTGAACGGCCGTGCAGAAGATCTTCCGATGTATGCGATTCAGATCGTGGATAAGGATCTGAATGTCCAGACCCGCTATGAGAAACAGGGTTTTTATCTTGGCAGTGTGGAGGTGGAGGATTCCAGAATCCATATCCAGCGTCTGGTGAAAAATGGGGATCTCCGGTATGCATACGCAGATCAGGATACCATCGTCTGCAATGAGGCTGCAAAGACCGATATTATGGATCATATCGGCTGGTTTGCGTCAGAGGTGCGCAGAAAAGTTTATTTTGTGCAGACAGACCAGGAGATCAGCAGAACGATCAAGATCAGTGTGGCAAGAAAGCTGACTTATGACCAGTCAGAGACCCTGGAATTCCAGAGTGGAGACCGGCAGTCAAGAACGGCATTTTACGCTTATGGAAGAGGAAAGCTTCAGGGAATTTATGGGACATTTTCCCAGGCAGTCCAGGCAGCTTATCCGGTTATGGGGATCGTAACGGATCAGGATCAGCAGATCTTATGGGACCGGGTAAACCGCAGTACCATCCGGACCATTCGTTCTCCACAGGAGACAGCCGCTGTTCTTACGGGAAATCTGTCGGAGCTGTCCCAGGCAAAAACGATGACTGAAGGTACAGTTCTCATTGATGCCAGGGGATGTACCTTGAACCAGATGCTCTATTTCATTGGTCAGGGAATGCCGGTGGCAGCTTATACGGACAGTGGAGATTATGTTCTCTTATATGGATATGACCAGTATAATATTTCCGTTTTGAATCCGGCAACGGGTGAGACCTATAAGATGGGGTTAAATGATGGTGCAGATTATTTTAACCGGTGCGGAAATGATTTTATCTGTGGAAAAGTCCTGCCGCAGTAACAAAAAAGTGAACAAAACGAACGTTTCCTTTACAAATTTTTAAGATGTGTTATAATGTGCACGAGAGACAGGGGCATTCGGCCCAATTTCAGATAAAAATCATGGAAATTAATTTAGAAATCATTTTAGAAATCAGAGGTGTAGGATGGAACAGTTTATTATGAAGGGCGGCAACCCGCTGGTAGGAGAGGTTACGATCGGCGGAGCGAAAAATGCAGCCTTGGGTATCCTAGCGGCATCCATTATGACAGACGAAGATGTTCTGATCGAGAATCTGCCAGACGTAAGAGATATCAATGTACTGCTGGAAGCGATCCAGGAGATTGGAGCTTCTGTGGACCGGATCGACCGGCACACAGTAAAAATTAACGCATCAGATATTCATGAAGTATCGGTGGATGACGAGTACATCCGCCGGATTCGTGCGTCCTATTATTTTATCGGGGCGCTTCTTGGCAAATACAAAAGCGCGCAGGTTCCGCTTCCTGGTGGCTGTAACATCGGAAGCCGTCCGATCGATCTTCACATTAAGGGATTCCGCGCTCTTGGCGCAAAGGTAGAGATCGAGCGTGGGGCGGTGCTGGCACATGCCATTGATCTGGTAGGAAGCCATATTTATCTGGACAAGGTATCTGTAGGAGCAACCATCAATATTATGATGGCTGCAGCTTTGGCAGAAGGTCAGACCATTATCGAGAATGTAGCCAAAGAGCCTCATGTGGTTGATGTGGCAAACTTCCTAAACAGTATGGGCGCCAACATCAAAGGCGCAGGTACAGATATCATCCGTATCAAAGGCGTGAGAAAGCTTCATGGAACTGAGTATTCCATCATCCCGGATCAGATCGAGGCCGGTACTTTTATGTGTGCAGCAGCAGCGACCCGCGGTGATATTACCGTGAGGAATGTGATCCCGAAGCATCTGGAGGCTATTTCCGCAAAATTATTGGAGATTGGCTGTGAGGTAGTGGAGTTTGATGATGCTGTTCGTGTAGTTGGCAAGCCAAAGCAGCGTCACACCAACATCAATACCCTTCCATATCCGGGATTCCCGACAGATATGCAGCCACAGATGACGGTTACCCTGGCGCTGGCTGAGGGAACCAGCATTGTGACAGAGAGTATTTTTGAAAACCGTTTTAAATATGTGGATGAGCTGGCACGCATGGGCGGAAGCATCAAGGTAGAGGGCAACGTGGCCATCATCGGCGGTGTGGACGGCTTTACCGGAGCCCAGGTCAATGCACCGGATCTTCGTGCCGGGGCAGCTTTGGTGATTGCCGGACTGGCAGCAGAGGGCTTTACTGTTGTGGACGAGATCGGTTATATCCAGCGTGGTTATGAGCATTTCGAGGAGAAATTAAGAGGTCTTGGGGCTCAGATCGAGAAGGTGGATTCCGATAAAGAAGCCCAGAAATTCCGTTTAAAGATCGGCTAATGACAAAATAAGAAAAAATGAGAAAAAACAAGGGAAAATCCCTTGACAAAGCACATGTGATTCAGTAGAATGATGTGTGCTACAAACAACGAAAATAGAAAAGTGCGTAATAGTCCCTTATTCAGAGTGATGGAGATACAAAGGATCTGAGAAGTCACGGCAACCCCGGACCGGCATTGGGAAGCTTCCCATGAGCGAGAAAGGAAGGTGCCAACCTGAGCGAGAAATCGAACAATAAGAGGATTTGATTTATAATTATCAAGTCCGCAGTTCGCTACGGACTTTTCGTTTGCCCAAAATCAAAGGAGGAAAATAAATGGAGAAGTTACTGTTTACTTCTGAGTCTGTAACCGAAGGACATCCGGATAAGATGTGTGATCAGATTTCAGATGCGATTCTTGATGCACTGTTGGAACAGGATCCGATGAGCCGTGTGGCCTGTGAGACCGCCTGCACCACCGGTATGGTGATGGTTATGGGTGAGATCACAACCAACGCATATGTGGATATTCAGAAAATCGTTCGCGAGACGGTTCGCGAGATCGGTTATGACCGTGCAAAATACGGCTTTGACTGCGATACCTGCGGTGTGATCACTGCGATTGACGAGCAGTCTGCAGATATTGCATTAGGCGTAGACAAGGCTCTGGAAGCAAAAGAGAATTCTATGAGTGAGGAAGAATTAGATGCTATCGGCGCTGGTGATCAGGGTATGATGTTCGGTTTCGCAAGCAACGAGACTGAGGAATATATGCCATATCCGATCGCTCTGGCACACAAGCTGGCTCGTCAGTTAACCAAAGTACGGAAAGATGGGACTCTGAATTACCTTCGTCCAGATGGTAAGACCCAGGTAACCGTAGAGTACGATGAGAATGGCAAGCCATTCCGTCTGGATGCAGTTGTATTATCTACCCAGCATGATGATCAGGTAAGCCAGGAGCAGATCCATAAAGACATTAAGAAATATGTATTTGATGAGATTCTGCCTGCAGAGATGGTAGATGCAGATACCAAGTTCTTCATCAACCCAACCGGCCGTTTCGTCATCGGTGGACCTCATGGTGACAGTGGTCTGACCGGCCGTAAGATCATCGTAGATACCTATGGCGGATATGCACGTCACGGCGGCGGCGCATTCTCCGGTAAGGACTGCACCAAGGTTGACCGTTCCGCAGCTTACGCAGCAAGATACGTTGCTAAAAACATCGTAGCAGCCGGACTGGCTGATAAGTGTGAGATCCAGTTATCTTACGCGATCGGCGTTGCACATCCAACCTCCATCATGGTAGATACCTTTGGAACCGGTAAGCTGTCTAACGAGAAGTTAGTTGAGATCGTTCGTGAAAACTTTGATTTAAGACCAGCTGGCATTATTAAGATGCTGGATCTGAGACGTCCGATCTATAAGCAGACAGCTGCTTATGGTCATTTTGGCAGACATGATCTGGATCTTCCTTGGGAGAGACTGGATCGGGTTGAGACTTTGAAGAAATATCTGTAATATCGGCAGTATAATAAAAGAGGGGATCACTTCATTATCCGACAGGATAACGGAGTGACTTCCCTTTTTTTGTGTCATAGGAAACTTCGTCCTATGACACAAAAAAACGCTCCGCTAAGGATCGCACTGCGGCGGAAAGGAAGAGTGCCGCTGTCGCGCCCCGCCGCAGGCGGAGAATCCTGCAAGCAGGATTCTTTCTTATCTCATAGG
>QUFC01000046.1 GCA_003478355.1 Lachnospiraceae bacterium AM48-27BH | reverse complement strand
AGCTTATAACATTTTGAGAAAGTATCATGCCGTATCTGGCAAAGAAATTGATATGCCCGTAACCGGGCTGAGCAGTACAAAAACAATAAAAGTAGCTGTGTAACCCATCTGGGTAGCAGTACGGGTGTCATGGACGCACCTCTGAAGCTACGGAGCTTTGCTTTGTAATCAGATGCTCGGTAATTCAACTGCCGATGTAGTTCACAGACAGAACAGTCAGATATAACTGTTGCACAGGCATATCTTCAGATTGTGTTAGCACGTTGCATGGGAAAATTGAATTTGGTAGAAAAGAGTAATGTGGGGAGCAGGGATCTGATTTACCAGACGGTTTCCTATATATCAGCAAATTTCAAAAAAAGTTTTCGCTGGAAGAGATGGCAAAAGATCTGGGGGTAAGCAAATATGTCTTATCTAGGCTTTTTTCTCAAATATTCCATAGAAATTTCAATCAATATCTTAATGATGCAAGGTTAAATTACGCATGTTATCGTCTGGAAAATACGAGGGATTCTATTACAAATATTTGTCTGGATAGTGGATTTGAAAGTCAAAGAACTTTTAACCGAACATTTAAAGAAAGATACAAAATATCGCCGAGTGACTATCGGAGTAGGACTTTATCCTGAAGCATCGCATATTGAGTTATTTCCCGTTCATGTATCGTTTTCCAAAGCGGTGTATAGTCAACCATGATCCGTCCTCCTACGGACAATCATAGCGAATGTTTTCACAAATCCATATTGTGTATACAAAAACAGAGGGGAACACATTTACAAAGAAAATTGGCAGACAGTCTATGATGTCCGTTATCATTTCAATGAAGATACAAAGGAAACAATGCAGGAGAAGATTAAACGGATGCCGGTTACAGAAGCAAGCCGAATGGCAGTGTACTAAAATTTGGTGGATGTAATTGAAGAAAAAATATGATATCATGTGAGTAACAAGTCGGAATTTGGAGGTAAAAAGCATGATGAAGCTCGATAATTTTATTAATATGATGACGGGACACTTTAATAACAAAGAGCAGTTTGATAATATGCAGAGAGAAGGGAAAACATATCCTTATGCAGAACACATTAATACAATCTGTAATGAGAAAATTTTGAACCTTCCTAAAGATTTTAATGGTAAATTTGTTGTTGAAGAAAGCTACTATGAGACAAATGGAAAACGCTATGCTTCCCCACATCTTTTCCTTATTACAGAGAAAGAAGACGGAATTGTGTTGTATTCTTATGAAATACCAGAAGGAGAAGATAAAAGTACGTTTTCATATGATTCTATGAAAAATGCTGACTACACTGAATTGAAAAAATCTGAAAAATTCACTCCGGCGCTCTATCATGAGAAAGATGGAATCTGGGAAGGAGGCAGTACAAGCCAGTTTTCACCGGTAATGACATTTAAGCTTTGGGAAAAGTTTTCTGATAGTTGTCTGGAGGTATCTGAAAGCGTGGAAGTTAATGGAAAGAAAACTTTTGGATATGATGAACCAATTATCTATAAGCGAGTATAATCCAAGAATGAAATATTGCGATAAATTTCAAATTTGTCGATGCAAAAAGGTTAAAACAGAATATCGCGGAGACGATGGCATGAATAAACTATACGAATCGTATTCTGCACCGTGGTATACAGAAGCATTACTGTATATCGCTGCCTCGCTTTTCGTGATTGTCGTATGTTTTGTGCTCAGAGTAATCATTGGACGAAAGATGAAGAAGAGGTGAGCTATATGTTTATGCTGTTTGAGTTTATGTTTCCGATTATCTTCGTAATGGTTTTTGGCATGATCATCTTTCAGTTTGTGACAGGAATCGGAACATGGCATAAAAACAATCAGTCACCGCGTTTGTCGGTGAGTGCAACCATCGTCGCAAAGCGTGAAAATATCACACATCATAGCCATGCAAATGCGGGTGACCTGTCTGGAACTCATGGCTACCATTCGACTTCAAGTACCAGCTACTATGTCACGTTTCAGGTAGAGAGCGGTGACCGGATGGAACTGCCGGTTTCTGGCAGAGAATATGGAATGCTGGCGGAAGGCGACATTGGGAAACTTACGTTTCAGGGAACGAGATATCTGTCATTTGAGCGCGTGTGATTCTGGAGGTGATAGTGTGAAAGAAAGTAGACGAGGATGTGATTTTATGAAAAAGTTTATGTCCATTATCTATGTTATAGCATTTGTTATTGGTATTATCTTCATCGTAACAGCAGATACAGGCTTGATTACAAGTTATTATCCTGCTTTGATTGCAGGCATAATCATTAGTTGCTTTGCGGGAGTGTTCCTTGCTATCTACTTATATGCTTGGCATAAGCAATCTAAGTGAATTATGTCAATTCAAGTTTGTAGAATTCAAAAATTTAATATGAAATGAGAGATAGAGAGTGCGTTTTAATGAACTTTTTGAAATGAGAAAACTGACAGGAATAAAATTTTTACCAGTTTGGGCATTGGCCCGGATACTTTGATGGAATTTTCAACGAAAACGCAAAGCGTAGATGCCATGTACTCACAAAATGCTCTGATAAATTATCAAATGAATGATAAGGCAAAGATGGAGTATGATCTGTTGCAGGATATTTTAAACCTTTGCAGTGTTTATTATTAGAGGCAGAAGGCTATGAGTGAACAAATTACAGCAGCCAACTTAGATGAGGTTATTGAGACACAGATGAAGCAGAGTGAGAGTGCTTGAACTAGGAAAACCGATGGCATAGACTATAAGCAGTCGAGGTCATCGGTTTTATCTGCATGGGCGTTGATACCATCTCTGGAGATAATGTTACCTCTGGTGGTGACATTTATTCCTTTTCCCTCAGCCTTACGGCATTTCTGGCACTTCTACGTCTTTCATCCTCCAAAGCAGCATAATGCTTCTTTGTTGTATTGACGTCGGAGTGGCCTAAAACATCAGCGACCAGATAGATATCACCGGTTTCACGGTAGAGGTTGGTACCATAGGTACTGCGGAGCTTGTGTGGGGTGATTTTCTTTAAGGGTGTTACGATTTTAGCGTATTTTTTTACCAGGTTTTCTACGCTTCTTACATTCATGCGTTTTCGCTGCATAGACAGGAAGAGAGCATTTTCACTGCCGGGCTCCGGATCAATCCGTTGACGTTCTGCCAGGTAATCATTCAGGGCATCTTCCACCTCAGCACCGAAGTAAACGGTAACCTCTTTCCCGCCTTTTCGGTGGATGTGGATACCGCCATTTTTGAAATCCACATCTTGAATATCCAGCCCCACACATTCAGAAACACGAATACCAGTGCCAAGAAGAAGCGTTAAAAGAGCCAGATCTCGGACTTTGGTCCGGTCATGGTATGCTTTCTGGCGGTCGGTCAGGCTCTCCCCCTGTTCCACCTCGTCTAAAAGCATGGCTACCTCATCGATATCCAGACGGATGATTTCTTTATCGTGAAGCTTCGGCAGCCGGACCAGAGCAGCTGGATTGGTCTTGATTTTTTCTACACGGAAAAAGTAATTGTAAAAGCTTTTTAGAGAGGATATTTTACGCATGATTCCCCGTTCTTTGTTGATCACTTCTTTATTATTTTCATTGAACCGGTATTTTAAATATTCCATGTATTCTTCCAGATCCGTAACAGTCAGTTGATCCAGATGTTCTAATCGGAAATCCATACGATCCATCTTGGAGAAGACTGGGTTTTCCTTTTTTAAAAAATCAAAAAATACAGACAGATCATAGGCATAAGCAATTCTGGTGCGAGTAGAAGTCCGGGGTTCGATTCCACGAAAATATTCCGTACAGAAAGGCGGTAATTCCTTCAACATGGTTCTTAATTTCTGAATGTTCTCAATATCCTTCTGTTCATAATATGGTAAATTAGCCATAACTAACAACACCTTCTTTCCATAACAATATTAGAAAAACAATTAATTATTATCTATGCTCAATATCTGGCCATCCATCGATATGTCCTTCGATTACCGCACGGAATAAACGGTCTTTGACTCCCGGATTTTCCATATTTAAGGTGTGGATCAGATTTTTCACATATTCCCGGCGGGTATGTCCATCCATGGGACACGGGTTCTTACAGACCGGGAGCTGGTATTTGTTACGAAATCCTTTGACATCAGCTTCTGAGACGAACATCAGTGGCCGGATCACCGTCAGATCAGTCCGGTCTAAATGGGTGACCGGAGAAAAAGCGTAAAAACGGCCTTCATAAAGCAGGGACATCATAGCCGTCTCGATCAGATCATCTTTATGATGGGCGTAGGCGATCTTGTTGCAGCCCATCTCCAGTGCTTTATTGTTCAATGCACCCTTCCGAAGCTTGGCGCAGAGGGAACAGGGATTGGTTTCTTTCCGGATATCAAAGAGAATTTTTCCGATTTCCGTCGGTACGATCTCATAAGGAACTTGAATTTCCTGGCACAGAGCTTTGATTGGTTCCAGATTCATGGTATCGATTCCCATATCCACAGTGATTGCGGACAGTGAAAAATGTTTTGGATAAAATTTCTGTAAATGGGCTAGTCCCCACAGAAGGGTAAGGCTGTCCTTTCCGCCGGAGATCCCGATAGCAATGTGATCGCCTTCTTCGATCATTTCATATTGGTCAACAGCCTGGCGGATTAGACTGAGCAAACGTTGTAATTTCATGCGAGTATACCTTTCTAACGAACGTCAATAGCATGGCATTTGCGCTAAATGAATGGATATAAGATATATGCTATATCTGTAAAATCAATCTCAAGTATATCAAAAAAATGCAAGAACGGCAAGAAAGACGTTCTTGATTAACGTTTTTTGAAAACGTTTTTCAATAATGAAAGACCTTATTGACAGAATGAAAGACCTTTTTTATAATAGCCACTGACAAAAGTTAGTTAATGCTAATCTTATTGAAAATCATTTTATAGGAAGGCATAGGAGAGATTAACATGAAGAAGAAAGGCATGGGAAAACGCGCATTTGCGGCTTGGCTTGCGGTTATGACTGTGGCTCAGAGCAATGCATTTGCGGCAACAGGCAACGCTGGTGGGGCTTTCTTGCAGCAGGGAACCTGGATCCAGGAAGGACAGAACTGGAAATACCGGGGAACTGACGGCGTGATGAAAACGGGATGGATCTACACAGCATCTGGCTGGTATTATGTAGATCCGGCAACAGGTCTTATGTGTACTGGATGGACCACCATCAATGGAAAACAGTACTATTTCGAAAAATCTGCTGATGGGGTAGAAGGCAGAATGCACACAGGCTGGTTAAAGGACCAGAATGGAACCTGGTATTTCTTCAGCACCGCTGCAGACGCAACAGAAGGCGCAGTGGTGACAGGATGGCAGTGGATTGATGGAAAATGTTATTATTTCGATCCTGCAGAAGGCACAAATCATGGAAAAATGTTTGCAGGCGGCAAGACTGCAGACGGATATCTGGTAAATGCAGACGGCCAGTGGATCTCTGAAAATGGCCAGGTACATAATCGTTCAGGTCAGGGATATGTCAGTGATCCAGTAAAAGCAGTTGCAAACCAGGTAAAATCTGGTAGTGATAAAGATTCCAGCCATAGAAGTTCTGGTGGAACTGGTTCCAGCGGAAGCGGTTCTGGCTCTAATGGAAGCAGCTCTGGTTCCAATGGTTCCAGTTCTAATGGTTCCAACACAGGAAGCAACGGAAATAACTCTGGCTCTAATGGATCTGGTAATAACGGAAATAATTCCGGCTCTAATGGTTCCGATAACAGCGGCAACAACGGAAATAATAATGGCTCTAACTCTGGTTCCAACGGTTCCGATAACAATGGCCAGACCACACAGGTTTCTCTGATTGATGAGTCAAAAACCAAATTAACAGAGGTTGATTCCCTTGGCTGGTGGCTGCCAATCGTATATGATGACGGTTACACAACAGACAATACTATCGTTACCGTAGACGGCGAAGATGTCACAAAGCTGGTAACTCCAGTCAGCACAGAGAAAAATGTCGCGAAACTGGCGCTCCTTTCTGAGGCAGGAACTGTGACTGTCAGCAGCAAAGAAGATCCATCCAAGTCCGAAAGTGTGACACTTGGGGATGAACCACAGGCCAATGCGGTATATGGCGAAACTTCAGGTTATCTGCCACAGAAGATTCTGACACATGGCCCAGTGGCGACATGGGATTATTATCTGACCAACTATGATGAAGATGGCAATGTCCGTATCAGCCCGAAACAGACCACATATGATCTGACAGCGAAGCAGAATCCGCATCCAGCTTATTCTCCAGATGCGGTATTTGACAAGGATGGTAATGTAACCGTTACGATTATGTTCAACTACAACACTGATGAGGAAAAAGCCTGGTTTGATGACATCTGCAAGCTGGAACTGGCTGAGTATGGCCAGTACCAGAACACGATTAATAGTAATTTAGTTTATACTGTACAGAAAAATGTATCCCATGGCAGTGGTAAAGTGGGAGAACTGATCATCAAAACTGCAAGCGATGGAAATGGACAGGGTAATTTCACCGGCAATGGCCGTTATTACGTGAGAGTGAAAACTTCTAATCAGGGCACAGCACTGGTTCCAATTCACGTAGTAAATTACGAAAAACCAGAACTAATGCTTCAGGAGACACCGATTTCCGGTAAAAATCTTCATTTCTCCATCAAAAACTTTGTATATGGAATTGAAAATCCGGTAGAGCGTGTGACCTTAAAGAATCCAAAGGGTGAAGTTGAGGATCTGGCAAGCATTGATGATCAGTATTTAATCAGCTCTGATTGTTTTGTTCTGTACAATGACCTGGTAAATCATCTGAAATACGAAGGAAATTATGAGATCACCATTTATGCAAATGGATTCCAGACATTTTCTAAAGTATTCAGCGTTACAGACGGAGAATCTCCTACAGAAGTTCATGTTTCTGCTGCAGCTTATAACTCAGTAGACGGAATCAGCATGGCAACCGGCGGTTCCAGTGGAAGTGGTTCCGGCTCCAGCGGCTCTGGAAGTTCCGCAATTTCCGCAAACCTGATCTTCGACTCTGACCTGCTGGTAAATGCCAGACTGTTGGAGAAGCTGTATATGGAAATTGATGCATCCAAGGCGGTCATTGACTGGTGGTACGGTGTCATCGATGATGCAGTATACGATGAGGGTGACGAGTATTATGACTGGGTTGATTATATCAATTCCGTAGAAACTCAAAAAGCCAAAGAAGGACGTATCCTTCCATTTGCAGAGTACAAGAGTGAAGGAAAGATTAATCCGAACAATCCAGCAACAGCTAAAGAGGTACTGGAAGATGGCCTTCTCGGCGAAATCCAGCAGAATGGCAACTTCAGCCGTCTGACAGCGCCAGAATTGACCGTTCAGCAGAATGCGGAAGGCGGTGCAATTGTACTTGCATGCGAAGAAGCCGCTTACATCGAAAAAGTCAGTGCAGTAACGGTAAATGGCAATTCTCATGCTCTGGACTCCTCTAAATGGAGCAAAGATACAGAAAATAACACCATTACCATTGATGCAGACATCTTCACACCTGGCGAAGAGTACAAGCTGACCATTGACGCAGAAGGTTATAAGACCAATTATGTGACTTTCACTTATAGTGTGGAACTGGAAGATGCAAAAGATCTGGCGTTGAAGGTGGTGTACGAGGACGGTGAAAATGCATTCACAGCAACAAAAGTTGAAAACGGAAGCAGAGAGTATTATTACACTGATGCAACCTTTGAGGTAACTGGAACCAATGGTGATTTCTTAAGCCGTTATCTGACCGTAACCTTAGATGGAACCAAGAATGTTGTGGATAATGAGTCCTATTATGGAAGTACATCTCCATATTATGATCTGGATAAAGAAAAGAATCAGCTTGTTCTTCATCACGTAGAACCGGGTGAACATACGATTTCCATTCGGGCGAAGTATTATAATGGATTTGAGTTGACTGCAGACTTTAAGGTAGTTCAGGAAGAAACTCCAGCAGAGGAAACGAAGGATGCACCAACAGTTGCGGGCGTAGAAAAGAAATCGGAGGATAATTTCTTTGACGGAAATGTTGAATATTACCGTATGGCTTTTTCTGGAATGAATGCAGAAGAAAAGAAAGCTTATCTGACAGCAATTACTGAAGTGACTGTAAATGGTGAAAATTATACAGTTTCTAGTGGTTCCATGAAAGCATATGATACTTTTACATGCAAAAAATATGTTTCTAATACAGCATTTGGATACTATGATTACGATGTATTAGATTTCACAACAGATGGTTTTGCAGATGGCTATCAGGTAATCATCAAAGCAACTGGTTATGCTGATTTGAATTATACCGTAGATTTGAATGATGAGCCTGTTGTAGAGAAATTAACACCTCCAGAAGTAAGTGGATTTGAGAAACTGACGGATTCCTATAATCGCTCTTTGGAATATTATCATATGAGTTTTGGAACACCGGCTTCAGGTACTTTGAAAGACTATTTATCAAAAGTGACAGAAGTAACCGTAGGAACGAAAACTTATAAAAAGAGCAGTTACTCCAGTCTCTATTCCAGCGATCAGTATACATGGAAATTGACAGATAGCTCTGGTTTATGGGGAAGCAACTATGATGTGATTGATCTAACAACGGATGGATTTGTTGGTGAAAAAGTAACAATTACATTAAAAGCAGACGGATATAATGATTTGGTATATCAGGCAGAAACAGATGGAGAGAAAGGGCCAGATCAGGTCAAAACAATGGATATCACCAGTTTCAGCCATACAGATAATGGTTATTTGATTGGATTTAGTGAAACCAATAGAACCGTTTTAAAGACGTATCTGCAAAATATTACAGATGTGAAGGTTGGAAATGATTTCTATGAGTTTGCATCTTTCAGCTTCTTTTATGGAGATGGCTATTATATGTTATATACCGTTGATGATTCTCAAAGTAATTCTGATTTTGATCACTTAAAGATTTCTGCCAGCGGTTTTAACAATACGGAAACAGGAGCTACAACAGTGATTGTGATTTCTTCTGAAGGATATGAAGATGCTACATTTACAATTGTTTATACGGGTTCTGGATTTGTTTTATCCGACAGTGCGGCAGCAGAGAAACTCTTAGCATCTTTAGTCCAGCTTCCGGTTACGGATGTCCTGCTTCCGGCTCAGGCCACAGAACTTCCAAAATTTGATATCATCCTTCCAGAAGTAACGGAAGAAGTGACAGAAGACACAACAGACGTTACCGAAGATACAGAGGACAAAGCAAATGAAACAGAAGAGGCTGAAAATGCGGATGAATCTTCTGAAGCAGAGAAATCTAAAAGCGAAGAGGAAGAAATAACCGAAACTCCAGAAACAGAGGAGACTAAGAAAGAAGATTTTTCTGAAGACCAGGTTGAAGAGGCGGAAGAAGTAGAGACGGAGACAGATGGTGAAGTCTCTGCTGAAACAGAAGAAGCGGCAGCGGAATAAGGAAACGATGATATTTTAGAAAACGAAAGCAGACGTCCATGTCGAAAAATGTGACGTCTGCTTTTGCTATATGTGGACTCTATTTCGCCTTGAAAAAACAGATTTTGCTATCTATAATCATAAACAGGTAGTAAGATCAGTGCAGTAAGTGCGCGGATATACGAAACAGTAAAAAAATCTACGGATTAAATCCCATAAATCGGAGGAATAAATACATGGAAATTACATCAGCAGTGGATCTTATTGTATTTGCAGGTCAGTCAAATATGGCAGGCCGGGGGGACGCAGAGGATGCGCCGGAATGTCTTCCGGGAGCCGGATATGAATATAAAGCGGTCAGCGCACCAGAAGATCTGATTCCGATTCAGGAGCCATTTGGTCTCCATGAGGACCGGGCAAATGGACTTTCAGACCGGACAGAAGATGGAGGTACGAAACGTTCCGGAAGTATGGTGACGGCTCTGGTCAATGAGTATTACCGTCAGACAGGCCACGTGGTCATTGGAGTGTCAGCTTCCAAGGGTGGAACTTCTACAGAGCAGTGGAAGAAATCCTATATTTCCGATGCAGTCAGCCGCCTGGAGAGCGCCAAGTGCTATCTTTCCGACCATCAGATTGCGGTACGGGACATCTATGTAGTGTGGTGTCAGGGAGAGACCGATGGAGATCATCAGGTGACGAAGGAAATTTATAAGAAAAATACCCAGGAATTGATGGAACAATTCAAAAAAGCTGGTGCTTCCCATGTTTTCCTTGTTCAGATCGGGCATTTCAACTATCTGCTTCATGGTGAAAAAGGAAAAGCATGGGATAAACGCTATGAAGTCATCCGTCAGGCTCAGGAAGAACTGTGCCGGGAAAATGGCTTCTTCACGTTAGCCGCCAGCTTTGAACCATATTTAACATTGATGCGGGATTCCTACCATTATTTCCAGCGGGCCTATGATGAAGTTGGAACTGCCTGTGGAAAGATTATGGCAAAATATAAAGCTTAATATAAGACTTAATTTCGCTTGCAAATCCAGTTTTCATGCGGTCAGTCAAGCAAGTGAGCAGATCGAAGGAACCGTTATTATTTTTCTAATAATTCATCAGCCAGTGCTACCATAGAAGACACATCCGCGTCTTTCATGGTAGATTTGATGGAAACGGTTTTTTCACAGATATCCAGGCTCTTCATGGTATCCAGGATTGCTTTCATGGATTTTGCAGCACATGGAGCCCAGGAACCATTTTCAATCAGGGCAACCGCACGTTTCTGGAATGCTTTGTGGGACAGACGGTTTAAGAAATCTTCCATTGGAGGGAATACGCCTGCATCGTAAGAAGCAGCAGCCAGCACCAGTTTGCTGTAGCGGAATGCATTGGAAACAGCCTCTGCCATGTCATCGCGGGTTAAGTCGGTAAATACAACATCAGCACCTTTGGATTTTAAGATCTCCACCATTTTTTCTGCAGCAGCCCTGGTGTTGCCGTGGATGGAAGCGCAGGCAACCAGCACGCCATCTTCTTCAGGAGTATAGCTGCTCCAGGTCATGTATTTGTCAATGTAAAAACCAAGATTTTCTTTCAAAACAGGACCATGAAGCGGGCAGATGGTCTGAATGTCCAGTGTAGCAGCTTTCTTTAAAAGAGTCTGCACCGGAGTACCATATTTACCAACGATGTTGATATAATATCTTCTTGCTTCGTCGGTCCATTCATCGTCATAGCAGAGAGCGCCGAATTTACCAAAACCGTCTGCAGAGAACAGCACTTTCTCGGTCTCCTCGTATTCGACCATGACCTCTGGCCAATGGACCATAGGAGCCATGAAGAATTTCAGTTTATGGGAGCCCAGCTCCAGTTCATTTCCTTCTGCTACCGTGATGCAGCGGTCATTCAAATTGGCGATATCGAAAAATTGAGGAAGCATTGCTTTTGCCTTGGCGCTTAACACCAGTTTCATCTGAGGAAAATGATCTGCCAGACGCTTAATATTCGCTGCGTGATCTGGCTCTAAGTGGGAGATCACCAAATAATCTGGAGTACGGCCAGCTAAAACTGTCTCCAGATTTGCCATCCATTCATCACCCTTTCTGGCATCAATGGTATCCATAACCGCAATTTTCTCGTCCAGGATTACATAGGAATTATAGGAAACGCCGTGAGGAATCTGATACTGGCTCTCAAACAGATCCAGAGTCGTATCATCCGCACCGATATACTTAATAGAATCAGAAATCACAACATTGCTCATGGGAAAATCCTCCTTGAATGGTAAAATATAGGAATAGTTACTATTTTCTTTTAAATTTTATTATAGCACGAAAATAGTTCAGTGTAAATAAGAAACTGCAAACGGCAAAAATCATCGACACATCATGGGAAAAGCGTTATACTGGCAGTAATGAAAAAACATATAGGTGGATACTATGACATTTCAACAATTAAAATATGTGATAACGGTAGCGGAAACAGGAACCATCACCGAGGCAGCAGGTAAACTTTACGTGTCTCAGCCGAGCCTTACAAAAGCAATCCATGAGCTGGAAAAAGAAATGAACATCGTGATCTTTAACCGGACAAACAAGGGAATCAGTTTATCCAGGGAGGGCGATGAGTTCCTGGGTTATGCCAGACAGGTCTTGGATCAGGCGGCGATTCTGGAGGATAAATACAAGGGAGGTCATGGTGGGAAAAAGAAATTCTGTGTGTCCACACAGCATTATTCCTTTGCGGTCAATGCATTTGTAGATCTGATCAAGCAGTATGGACAGGATGAGTATGATTTCAGTCTGCGAGAGACCCAGACATATGAGATCATTGAAGATGTGGCCAGAATGCGTAGTGAGATTGGTATTCTGTTTCTGAATGATTTCAATGAGGTAGTGATGGACAAGATCTTAAAATCCCATGACCTGGAATTCCATCTGCTCTTCATTGCAAAACCTCATGTGTTTATCAGCAGAAATCATCCGCTGGCGGGAAGAGAGATCATTACCAACGAGGAACTGGAACAGTACCCGTATCTTTCCTATGAACAGGGAGAACACAATTCCTTTTATTTCTCCGAAGAGATATTTTCCCCATTTGAGCGGAAAAAGAACATCCGGGTCCGCGACCGGGCGACATTATTTAACCTGCTGATCGGTCTTAACGGATACACGGTGTGCAGTGGTGTGATTGATGAGAAATTAAATGGCAAAGACATTATAGCAGTGCCGTTAGCCCAGGAAAGTAATATGCGGATCGGTTATATTTCCCACAGGAAAGGTATGATCAGCCGGGTGGGAAACTCTTATTTAGAGGCATTGAACCAGTATCTCCAATAGCTTGTAACGATCCAGCACCTTCATAAGTACAATCATTTTGACATTTATAGAGTGGCTTGCCATAACTTAAAACTATGGCTAACCGCTCTTTTTCTGTATTTTTCAAAAATCATTTCTTCCTATATAATAACGACAGATTCACCGATAGAGAAAAATTATGAAGATACATGGAGGAAATAAATATGAGCAAATTGCAGACACCATTCCGTTATGATTTTGTAGGAAGCTTTTTAAGACCGGAGAAATTAAAGAAAGCAAGAAGACAGTTCGATGAGGGAGCTATTGACTATGCTGCATTAAAAGTAGTTGAGGATGAATGCATTCGGGAACTGGCAGCGAAGATCAAAGAGCTTGGTTACCATGTGATCACGGACGGCGAGTTCCGCAGAGCCACCTGGCATCTGGATTTCATGTGGGGATTTGATGGTGTTGGTCATGTGCCGACCAAGACAGGATTGCCATTTCACGGAGAGGCAGCAATGGTTGATGACACTTATATCATAGGAAAAATCAACCTGTCAAAAGAGCACCCGTTTGTCGATCATTTCCGTTTCGTCAAAGCCCTGGAAGATGAAAATACGGTGGCAAAACAGACCATGCCGGCACCAGCCCAGATGCTTGCCCAGTTCACCATGCCATTTAACCGGGAACACACGGAGAAAGTTTACGCAAATGATGAAGAACTGGCAGATGATATCGTAGCGGTATATGGAAAGGTGATCGATCAGCTTTATGCAGCAGGCTGCAGAAATATCCAGTTAGATGACTGCACATGGGGAATGTTCGCAGATAAGATCGGACATATCCTTTATGGAACCACCAGAGAAGGTCTGATCGAAGTCCAGAAATCCCATAAAGACATCAACAACCGTGTGATCGCCAATGCGCCGAAGGATATGATCATCAACACCCATGTCTGCCGCGGCAATTTCCACTCGACCTACGCAAGCGAGGGCGCTTATGACTCCGTAGCGGATATCCTGTTCGGAGAGGAACATGTCAATGCCTACTTCTTAGAGTATGACGATGAACGTTCTGGTGGTTTTGCTCCGCTTGCTAAAGTGTCTGGTGAAAAAAGGTGGTTCTGGGTCTGATCACCACCAAATCCCCGGTTCTGGAGGACAAGCAGGTGGTCATTAGCCGGATCCATGAAGCGGCAAAATACGTTCCGCTGGATCGTTTGTACTTAAGTCCGCAGTGCGGATTCGCCTCCTGCGAGATCGGCAACAAGCTGACAGAAGAGGAGCAGTGGGCGAAGATGAGACTGGTGAAAGAAGTAGCGGAAGAAGTCTGGGGCAGATAAAAACCAGATTAAGATCACAAAATATATCAAAAAATTTATAGACTTGTCTACTTAGAGTATTATGCTCAGAAGTAGACAAGTTTTTTTATGAGAATTTTCATTCACCCAAGGCGCTGCAATTAGTTAATATCCAAATCTGAAGCATGGTGATAACAGATCCGGAAGAGAGAATAAAAGAAGTTCTCTCTTCTTGATTTTTTGTTTGACAAATACAGAAAGAAGTTCTATGATAAAAGTATCAAATGATACCATATTGGAGGGTGTAAATTTGGCAGATGAGACAAAATCACGAATTGAAAGTGAGTTAGAGGTCAAAACATACATACAAAAGTTAAAATTTGCACTTGATCATGGAGCAAGGATTAATTTTCAGGTAAGAAGACTTGTTGATAAAAAACGTGAGGAAAGATATACAAATCAGTATACAGTCAATGCATTATTTCCAAACGAAAATCCTGAAGATGCATTGAGACGTGAGTTATTAAAGTTATCTGTTGATGATTATATACGTACAGTAAAAGATCTACGTTTTCTAAAGAGAAGCGAAATGCGGGAATTTGGCAAGGTTTATAATGGAACGGAAGATGTATATATTAAAATAAGAGTAGAGTTATTAGGAATGTATGGGAACACAACAACATTTGTGATGTCATTTCATTTCGCTGAAAAACCATTTACACCTGAAATGTTCCCATATAGAAAGAATTAGGAGGTGTTTTCATGGATATGAAAGTGGTAAAGAGTGAAAAAAAATTGTGTCCATGTTGTATGGAAGAACACGAAGTAAAGACAATTCTTATGAAGGAACAAGCCACATTTAAAAACAGCAAACTTGAATATGAGGCATTATACTGGTATTGTGATGCAACAGATGAGTTATATATGGATGAACGGCAGATGAAAGAGAACGATATCTGTTTAAAAGATGCATACAGAAAAAAAGAAGGTCTCTTAACATCTGGCCAGATCCGGGACATTCGGGCAAAGTATGGCATCAGTCAGGGGGATTTATGCTTGCTGCTTGGCTGGGGAGGTAAAACAATCACCCGATATGAAAGCCATCAAGTACAGGATAAAGCCCATAATACGATTTTAAAAAAAATTGGTAATGATCCAGAATGGTTTTTGTCATTGCTCAATGATGCAAAAGAAAATTTGTCTCCAGAATCCTATCAAAAATATTTAAAAGCGGCAACTGTTCTATTTGAAAAAGATCAAGACTGTTATTTAAGAAAGGCAATCTCAGCTAATTATGTAAAATATCAGGGAAATTCATTATTTCAAGGTAACACGGAACTTTCTCTTGATAAAGTGGTAGATGTAATTAGATATTTTGCAGCTTCACTGAAGGTTACAAATTTATATAAAGTAAAGCTTATGAAATTAATGTGGTACGCAGATGCTTTATCTTATAAAAAGAGAGGCTTTGCAATTACTGGGTTAGTATATCAAGCACTGCCAATGGGGGCTGTTCCTGTAGGGCATAATTCGATTATTGATTTAAAAGATGTTCCTTGCGAAGAGGTTGATATGGGTGAAACCAACGCATATCATTTTTTATTAAACGGTGAACAAAAGTTTTTGTCACTTTCAAATGAGGATATAAAAATTTTGGATATTGTAATAGAAAAAATCGGAACGATGAGTACAAATGAAATCGTCGATTTTATGCATAAAGAACAGGCATACTTGCAAACATCGCTTAGAGATATTATATCATTTCAATATGCCGAAAATTTACAGATATAAATGGGATAAAGTACAGCCATTGATTGTATAAAATAGAAAAAATTATAGAAGGAAAAAGTATGGTAATAACGACTTTATGCTACATCGAACACAACAATCAGTATTTGATGCTTCACCGCGTCAAAAAACACCATGATATGAACGAAGGCAAATGGATCGGAGTTGGCGGTCATGTAGAAGAGCAGGAAACACCGGAAGAGTGTCTGGTTCGGGAAGTGAAGGAGGAGACTGGTTTAACACTGACGTCTTATCAACTTCGCGGTCTGGTAACATTTTTAAACAGTCAATACGAATCCGAACTGATGTTCGTATATACGGCGGACGGATATAGCGGTGAATTGATGGAATGTAATGAGGGAAATCTCTGCTGGGTTGATAAAGCTATGGTGCCGCAGCTTCCCACCTGGGAGGGAGACCGGGTGTTTCTTGATCTTCTGCTTTCTGGAGAAGAGAGGTTTTTCTCTATTAAGTTGAGGTATGAAGGGGAAAAACTTGTAGAGAAGAAGATTCAATTGTATCGTGAAAAATACCATAAAGAAGATACAAAGTCCCAGATGCGCAGGTGAACAGATATGAAAAATATCCATAGCATTGAATTTTGTACCGGAAGCAAGGAAGAATTGCTTCCAGATTTTGAAAAAGATTTTCCCTATATCGCTTCGAGGGCAGAACTTGACAAGTATATAGGGGGTTATGTACCGTGGCACTGGCACAGGACAGTGGAACTTTTTTATATGGAAAGCGGCAGCATTGAATATGATACGCCAGGAGGAAAAATATTGTTTCCGGCTGGAAGCGGCGGCATGATAAATCCCAATGTACTCCATATGACAAAAGCAATATCGCAGAGAGAAAAGAATATACAGCTACTTCATATTTTCGATGTTTCCCTACTTGCCGGGGAACAGGGAAGCAGGATTGAACAAAAATATATTGCGCCTATCATAACAGCCCCACAGATTGAGGTAATTCCGCTTTTTCCAGGCAATGCAGAAGAAGAAAGGATTTTGAAACTGCTTGCCGCTTCATTTCGTTTATCCAGTGATGAATTTGGATATGAAATAAAACTGCGGGAAACCCTAACAGAAATATGGCTCATGCTTTTTGAACTATCCCGTCCTATGCGTGAAAAGAAAAGGAACATAACAAAAGCAATGATAAAATAAAGCTGATGATGATATATATTCACGAACATTACAGAGAGAAAATCTCTATCCCGGAACTTGCGGCAGCAGCATACCTAAGCGAAAGGGAGTGTTATAGAGTGTTCCATGACTGTCTGCACATGACACCCGTAGAGTATATAAAGGCTTACCGTCTGCAAGCTGCCTGTCAGATGCTAGCAAAGGGGCAGGAAGCAGTTACCGTTATCAGCCATGAGTGCGGTTTGGGGAGTAGCAGTTATTTTGGAAAGGTTTTTCGAGAATACACACATTGTTCACCCACAGAATATCGGAGAAAATGGCAGAATAGTGATAGATAAGGGCAGAAAAGAAATATTTTTTCTATTCCTTTTGCATTATAATGATACCTGTAAAGTAAATCCGTCATTTACAGGAGGTGAGTGCAAAGTGGTAAAACTGAACATTCTGAACATGAAAAATTTTTTAGATACGGTCAATAGCTGTTCCGGCAAAGTAAATATGCTCTGCCCGGATGGTAAAAAACAAAACATCAATGGGGAAGAAAAGATACAGGGCAGTTTGTGGCGGCAATACTCCCAAAACAAAAACTGTGTGCGGCTTGTTTTAGAAGTTCCGAATCCAACGGACTATATGAACATTGTTTCGTACTATGCCGGGGATTGCTGATTTATCTGTAAATATTTCATCATAAAGGGGCTGGACAGTTTATCTTCCAGCCCCGCCCTTTTGAAAGGAGTTAAAAATGGAGTTGAACCTTCAGACCGCAGAACTGGCATTAAGGGAAGCGGCAGAATCCAATCCGGGAGCATGGGCAGAACATTCCCGGTATGTAGCCGAAGCCTGTAAAAACATTGCGTCACACTGTAAAGATTTATCTTCTGAACAGGCGTATATTTTCGGGCTGTTACACGATATTGGACGTTATGCCGGAGTGAGTTCGGAAAGGCATCTGATAGACGGCTATCGTTACTGTATGGAGCGTGGGTGGGGAAAAGCCGCACAAATATGTATATCCCACGCATTTATGATACAGGATATTGCCACATCTATCGGAGAGTTTGATGTCAGTGATGAGGATTACCTGTTTATGAAAGAATTTGTTGCAAATGCGGTATATGATGATTATGACCGTCTTGTACAGTTATGTGACGCATTGGCTATGCCTCGGGGTTCTGTCTTTTGGAAAAGAGATTTGTAGACGTGACAATGCGATACGGCGTTCACCCAGCGACAATAGACAGATGGAAAAAGATTTTAGAGATTAAAGAACGGTTTGAGGATCAGATTGGCTGTTCTATCTATGCCCTGCTTCCGGGCGTTATGGAAAACAGTTTTCGTTAAGGGGGGATATTGTGTATTACGAATCCAGTGATTTTTTGGAAACAGCTGACAGCGATACGTTAAAGCAGATTGCCCGCACAAGGGAATTAACACGGAAATATTATTTTTCTGATTATAGAGATACAGAAAAACGCACTTCCATTCTTCGGGAGCTGTTGGGCGGAATAGGGGAAAATGTGGCAATCGACACGCCTTTTCATTGCGACTATGGAAAAAATATTTTTTGGGAAATGATGTGATAATCAATATGAATTGTACCTTTGTGGATAACAAAACTATCCGAATTGGTGACAGGGTATTGATTGCGTCAAATGTGCAGATATATACATCTTCACATCCTGTCTTGCCACAGGAAAGGCTTGTGCCGGATTGGATGGAACGTCAGACAACATTTTTCAGAACCTATGCACGTCCGATAGAGATAGAAAACAACGTCTGGATTGGCGGCGGCTGTATTCTTCTTCCCGGAGTCACTATAGGAAAAAACAGCGTGATAGGGGCTGGAAGTGTAGTTACCCGCCCTATCCCGCCTAATTGTGTTGCAGTAGGAAATCCATGCAGGGTGATACGTTATTTTGATACAGACAGGGAAAGGTGGCAGCATGAAGTATAAGCATATCGTTTTTGACATTGACGGCACTCTGATTGATACGGAATATGCTGTATTACATTCTTTACAGGAAACTATAAAGGGATTGTCCGGGAGAGAGATACCATGTTCTGAACTAAGATTTGCGTTAGGGATTACAGGAACAGACGCTTTGAAAAAACTTGCGATAAAAGACACTTCCTATGCGATAGAATTATGGGATAAAAATATGCGTAACTATACAAATACCATTAAAGTATTTGACGGAATCATTGAATTATTGAAAAATCTTCTAAGCCTGGATTATAAAATGGGGATTATCACATCAAAGACAAGGGAAGAATTTACACATGATTTTTGTCCGTTTGGTATCAGTCATTATTTCAAAACAATTATATGTGCAGACGATACACAGGAACATAAACCCAATGCTGCGCCGATTTTGAAATATATGGAATTATCAAAAACAGACCGTAGTAAAGTACTTTATATCGGAGACAGCAAATATGACAGTAAATGTGCGGAAAATGCGGGAATTGATTTTGCTTTGGCAGGATGGGGCAGTCATAATAAGCACATAAAAGCAGATTATTTTTTAGAAAGACCTGCCGACCTGTTATCTGCTATCACTTCAGAGAAATTGTATTGGCGATGAATATTCGGTAAGGTGATCCATCTTTGACCATTTCCTTACCAAATTTTACAGAGATTCTTTATAATTTATACATATGAATTCTTGAATTTAAAATAGTTTCATGGTAGAATGGATTGAATGCCAAGTATCATTCGCCCACTTTTCCCACATAAAGGAGGAAGAATGGGAAAAACTTATGGGTTTAAAATGAAGTGATATTAATGATGTTGGGGTCAAAAGCTTTTGACCCCTCTGATACCGGATTGCTCTGCACTGCGTGCTCCCGCAATCCTCAAAAACATTCGTAATTCGTTCATTTTTCTTTGAAAAATGACTGCTTACTCATGTTTTTGGCGGGTCCCAAGGTCAAAAATTCTCCTGCAAGCAAGCTTGCGTCGAACTTCTGACCTTTTGACCCTGGTATCATATTAATTTCGCAAATCAGAAAGTGAGCAAGCGGCTAAAAACCGCATAAAATAAGGAGGTTTTTGTAAAATGGAGCAGTATAAGCAGGAGTTTATTGAGTTCATGGTTGAGAGCCATGTATTAAAATTTGGAGAGTTTACATTAAAGAGCGGAAGAAAATCCCCATTCTTTATGAATGCAGGCGCATATGTGACTGGAAGCCAGTTAAGACGTCTGGGACAGTATTATGCAAAGGCTATTCATGAGCATTACGGTGATGATTTTGATGTATTATTTGGACCTGCATACAAGGGTATTCCGTTAAGTGTTGCGACAACCATCGCATATAGTGAATTATACGGCAAAGACATCCGTTATTGCTCCAACAGAAAAGAGGTAAAAGACCACGGCGATACTGGTATTTTACTGGGAAGCCAGATGAAAGATGGCGACCGTGTGGTGATCATTGAGGATGTTACTACTTCCGGTAAATCCATCGAGGAAACTTATCCGATCATCAAAGCACAGGGGAATGTAGAAGTTGTCGGTCTGATGGTATCTTTGAACCGTATGGAGCGAGGTAAAGGCGAGAAGAGCGCCCTGGAAGAGGTTCAGGAGTTATACGGTTTTAAAGCGAATGCGATCGTTACCATGGCAGATGTTGTGGAGCATCTGTACAATAAAGAATGCCAGGGTCAGGTTGTGATCGATGATAAGATCAAGGCAGCAATCGATGCTTATTATGAGCAGTATGGTGCAAAATAAGTTCTGACATCTTAGAATTTGGAATATGATGGAGGACAGTTATGGAAAAAGTATATAAAGCAATGAGAAATACCGGTGCGGCTAATATCACCATCGGGATCATTGTCATCGCAGTCGGTGTTTCCGCAGGGATTGTATCCATTATAACCGGTGCGAATTTATTAAAGAAAAAGTCACAGATCATGTTTTAAACACAGGACGCTGCAGAATACGGTACATTTTCTGCAGCGTTTGCTGTATAAAGCATACAGCAAAGCCCCAGGGCAGGATTGTACTGCGAAAGGGGATGATGTCGCTTACATGACCCACCGCAGATGAAGAATCCTGCAAGCGTCGGCTAAGTGGTGGAGTCTGTCACGTGTGAAAGAAGGCTACGTTATTATGATTCGAAACACTACCAAACTTCAAAAATTCGGCTGGGTACTGTTTATTCTGTACCTGATCGCCTTAACATATTTTTTGTTTTTTGCAGAATCTTTCGGCAGAGTTCCAGGCGCACAGACAGATTATGCATATAATCTGATGCCGTTCCGGGAGATCAGTCGTTTTATCAAATATCGGGGATTGCTTGGTTTTCAAGCTGTGCTTTTAAACCTGGCAGGTAATGTACTGGGCTTTGTTCCCTTTGGCTTTTTCATTCCTGTAGTCAGCCGCAGAGGCCGGATCTGGAGAAATGCGGTTCTTATGGGATTTGGATTCAGCCTGTGTATTGAACTGACCCAGCTGATCTTTAAGATCGGCAGCTTTGATGTGGACGATATTTTATTAAATACAACCGGAAGTATCCTTGGGTATCTGGCATATTGGAAGGTACAAAAGATCCGTGTAAGGAGAAAGATACATGGCAGGAATAAGACAGACAAATAATCGTCCGGGCAGATACCGGATCTCAACAGGAAAGTCCGCAGGATCGGCAAGATCAAGCCGTTCATCAAGAACAGCTGCTGATGAACGTGGTGGTCTGCATTTTGGCGTGAAAGGACGTACCGTCAAAAAGACCAGAAAAAATACAACCATTGATCCTGCTGCAGCGCAGGAACGAGAAGAGACCAGAAAAGCGTTAGAGGCCCGCAGAAAGCGGAAAGAACAGAATATCCGGGAACAAAAAGAAGCTGCTGCAAACCGGGTATCCTATGTAAGAAAACCAATCTCCAGAAGAAGTCTGTATTCTCTCGGTTTTCTTGTGGTTGCAGCCGCACTTGGCGTCTACGGCATTTATGGAGGTGTAACTACCAATGGTCAGGCAGCGCTGAGTTCTGCAGCATTTGGATTTTGCAGTATTCTGTTTGATATTTCTTCTTTATGGTATGGAATCATTTCTTTTCTGGAAGAAGAAAAAAATCATATGATTGCAAGGATCACCGTAATCTTAAGCGGACTGATGCTTGCAGGCTGGATCATTACAATCATTATGGGAATCAGGGGGTAAATCATGGATTACCGTGTGTTATGGAAAGATGAAAATGAAGCCGTCAAAGAACGGTATTATCTGGCTATGGATCGGATCAGCCAGATCACAAGAGAAAGTACGGTGGAAGAGCCGTATCGCAGCTATTTTATAAAAACTGCAGAATTTATCCAGATGATTTCAGAGGTAAAAAGTCTGGTGGATGCAGACGCATGGAATAGCCAGAGCTTAGAGGAGTTAAAGCTTTGGAATGAGCGGCTGTATGAGGATGTTCTTCCGTCTCATTACGAGACCAGTTATGCCAATCCATCTTACGCAGTTCGTCAATTAGGCGTGGAATTTGGCCCTAAACTGAGCTTTTTATACGAGGAGATCCGTGGACAGATTCCATTTGCCATGGAGAGCCGTCTGACAGAGATGACGATTCTGGACGAGTTATTTATTGAGATCTATAATCTGTTTGAGGGACAGCTTCCACAGGCATCCAGTGTCCAGGAGACCCTTTACTGGTTTACCAGCGATTACGCTGATCTGACAGTTACTTACCGGATCCGTGAGAATTTCGATCCATCCTTAAGCTTTGCCAAGGATATCATTCTGGAACGGGATTTGAACGATTTGCGTTATCTGTATGCCTTTGGCGAATATATTTCCGATGAGGAGTTAAAGATTGCAGGATTTATGAACCGCCTGCCTCAGGAGACCATTGACAAGATGGCGGACACTTATACGGAAGGTTATCGCAAGGGCTTTGAGGTCATGGGGCGGGATCTGTCCAAGAAAAAGACCGTTGCCATCCATTATGAGCTGGGTTACGAGCGGATGATCCGGAAAGCTATCGAGAATTTCCGTCAGATGGGCTTAGAGACCATTCTTTACCGACGGGCAGTCTGGAGTATCGACCGGAACCCGAACCGGAAGCGTGGATTCTACGGAACCTCTCCGAATAAACAGTATGAGTACGACCACCGCTATGACAATGCCCTTTATATGAAGAAAGCCTTTACAGAACGGAAATTGGCAGTGTTAAAGGTGGCTTATGAGGAATATAAAAAATTAGCGGCCCAGTATGCAGGCCCGGCAGTGATCGAGACCTTTGGAGAGCCTGGCTTTGATCCGGTAAACAAGCCGGAATGTCTGGCACTGAATGAGAAACAGGAGAAGTTATCTTTAACGTATTCCAATGACGCCGCCCAGGTGGTGAACCAGTATATTCCGGGAGAAGAGACCAGCTTTACCATCATCGCATTTCCAAAGCCTTCCATCGGTCCGGATTTTGAGGCCATTTTCCAGGAAACGATCCGCATCAATACTCTGGATTATGAGGTGTATAAAACCATTCAGCAGGCCATCATTGACCGCCTGGATGAGGCAGACCACGTAGTGATCACCGGAAAAGGGGAGAATCACACCAATCTGACCGTAAAACTGCATCCATTGGCGGACCGGGAGAGGGAGACCAATTTTGAGAACTGCGTGGCAGATGTGAATATCCCATTGGGCGAGGTATTTACCTCTCCTGTATTAACAGGAACCAATGGTGTGTTGGAGGTCAGCAGTGTTTATATCGGTGATATCCAGTTTAAAAATCTGCATATGGAATTTAAAGACGGACGTGTAGCAGAGTATTCCTGTGAAAACTTTGACGATCCAGCACAGGGCAAAGCGCTGATCAAGCAGGTGATCATGAAAAACCATGACAGCCTGCCCATGGGTGAGTGCGCCATCGGTACCAACACAACGGCTTATGCTATGGCCCAGAAGTTTGGTATCATCGATAAACTGCCGATCCTGATCGTGGAGAAGATGGGACCGCATTTCGCAGTAGGTGATACCTGTTATAGCTGGGCAGAGGACGCACCGATGTATAACCCGGACGGCAAAGAAGTGATCGCGCGGGACAACGAGGTATCCATTCTGAGAAAAGAGGATGTGTCCCAGGCATACTTTAACTGCCATACGGACATCACCATCCGTATCGGGAACTGGATGAGATTTATGGCATCAGCTCTCTGGAGAAAAATTACCGATCATCCGGGATGGCCGTTTTGTGGTTCCAGGAACGGAATTACTTAATAAAGAACTGTAGAAAGCCAAAAAAACTTATTTTTATAAATTATTTATCAAAAAAACATTCATATTTTTTGCATTGACTTCATAATATTAGGCTGTAAGAAAAGAAAGCAAAGATTGTTCCAGATAAACTTGACAGTCAGAAAAATCTGCTTTATACTCGGCACCAATAAAAATAAAGCCAACGCATACAAAGACGTAGCGGTAATGATACAAACGTTCTTTGTGTGCGCTGGTTTTTTTTTATTAGTTTTATCTTGTCTAAAGTTTTTAATATGAGGAGGACTGGATTATGAAGAAAAAACATTTACGCGCAATGGCACTGGCAATGGCCGCATTGATGTCACTGACTGCATGTGGCGGCGGAAGCAGCACATCTTCAGAAGCAGGAAGCACCACCGCTGGAGCAGCGGATACTACAGCGGCAGACACAACTGCAGCAGCTGTGGCAGATCCCAATGCTACTTACAAAGAGACATTACATATCGCAGTTTCCCAGCAGGCTCCATCTCTGGATCTTCACAAAAACAGTACTCTGATCGCACGTCAGATGTGCGATGGAACCGTGTTTGAAAAATTAGTTACCTTGAACGCAAAGGCAGAAGCGGTTCCGGAATTGTGTGAAAGCTACGAGGTCAGTGAAGATGGCAAGACCATCACCTTTGTACTTCGAAAAGGTGTGAAGTTCCATGACGGCAGCGAGATGACCGCAGATGATGTTGTCGCATCCATGAACCGCTGGCTGGAGGGCTTCAGTTCCGCAGGCAATATGGTAGGCGATGCAAGATTTGAAAAGGTTGATGATTACACCGTTAAGATCGTAGGTGAAACACCTCTGATCCTGCTGCCGGCTATGATCGCCGGTGCAGCACAGCCAGCAGCCATCACAACAGCAGAAGCCTGTGCAGATGAGGATTCCAACGGATTCTTAAAGAATTACATTGGAACCGGTCCATATAAATTTACAGAGTGGAAACAGGATCAGTACGTGAGACTGGATCGCTTTGATGATTATGTTCCATACGGAACTGAGGGCGATCCGATGGACGGCTGGGCAGGTTATAAAGCAGCACCGACCAAGACCCTGGAATTTGATATTGTTCCGGATCAGGCAACCGCTACAGCGGGTATCGAGGCCGGACAGTATGACTGCATTTTCAATGTAAAGGATGATGATTATGCGAGACTGGAAGCAAATCCGGAGCTGACTACATCCAGAACACAGATGGGTTCCATCGCATTTATCTTTAACCACAAAGAAGGCCTTGGCGCAGAACAGTATTTCCGTACTGCAGTCAACACTGCAATTGATTGTGACGAAGTATTAACCTCCTGCTTTGGCAGTGGATATGAATTAGGTTCCTGCTACATGGATGCAGGTCAGCCATTCTGGGCAAGTGAAGCCGGAAGTGAGAATTATAACCTTCATGATCCGGAAAAGGCCAAAGAGATCCTGGCAGAGGGCGGTTATGACGGAAGTACTTTCCGTATCCTGGCTGCTACTTTAAATAAAATGGACAGTATGGCAGTGGTATTAAAATCTGAACTGGAAGAAATTGGTGTTCCTGTGGAATTGACCATTGTAGACTGGGCAACCTTAACGGATTACCGGAAAGATCCAAGTTTGTATGATATGTACATTACCACATTTGCAGAGGTTCCGGTTCCATCCTTAAAGCTTTATTATGGCAGCGCTTATCCGGGCTGGTCTGATGATGAAAAATTGTCAACTCTGTTTAGCGAAATGACATCTGCAACAACTCTGGATGACGCAAAAGCCAAATGGGATGAGTTACAGGGCTATTCCTGGGAATATCTTCCAATCATCTGCCCAGGTCATTATCTTGGAATGTTTGCCATGGATAAAGATCTGGAGGGTGTGAATATGTACAGCGGCGGTCCAAAATTCTATAACGCCGGAATTAAGGAATAAAAATACTCGTAGGTAACAAGGAGGATGGTCTATGAAGCGATTCATTGCAAAACGAATCATTTCCGTCATACCTGTATTAATCATTGTATCAATTGTCATTTTTTCATTGATTCATCTGGTTCCAGGTGACCCGGCAACCGCAATGCTGGGCGACCTGGCAACTGAAGAAGATATCGCGGCCCTCCGGATACGGATGGGCCTGGATAAACCATTGATCGAACAGTATTTCATCTGGATCGGCAATATTTTCCATGGTGATTTTGGAATGAGTGTGGTAAATAATGAGACCGTTGGCTCTCTGATCATCAGCCACATCCGTCCGACCATTTCTCTGGCTATCTACGCACTGGTAATCGCAGCAGTGATCGCAATTCCGTTAGGAATGATCGCTTCCAGAAAAAAAGGCTCTGCGGTCGATCATGTGGTATCCGTCATCTCCCTTGCAGGAATTTCACTCCCGAGCTTCCTGCTGGGACTTTTCCTGATGTTGCTATTTTCAGTTAAATTTCGTATTTTTCCGGTTTCCGGTTATAAAGAGATCAGTGAAGGATTTCTGGAGCATATCCGCTCGCTGACATTACCGGCGATTGCTTTGGGATTTATGAATGCAGCATTGATGATGCGTATGACCAGAGCTTCCATGTTAGAGGTTCTTGGCAGTGATTATATTAAGATGGCAAAGGCAAAAGGTGTAAAAGAGTTTTCCCTGCTTACCAAGCATGCGTTCAAAAATACACTGGTAATCTTGATCACCATCTTTGGGCAGAGTATTGTCCAGGCCTTATCCGGCGCAGCGGTGGTAGAAAGCTTATTTGCAGTTCCGGGACTTGGACAGCTGATGGTCAATTCCATCGGCCGCCGTGATTATTACGTGATCCAGGCTATCGTCCTCCTGATCGCGGTGATCAACGTTGTCATCAATATGATCATTGATATTTTGTATGGATTTGTAGATCCGAGAGTAAGAGTCAGTTAAATAAAAGGCAGGTGAGAAACATGGGTGACATGGAAGAGTTAAAAAAACGACTGGAAAAGGAACAACGCGAAATCCGGATCCGGAAGTTTACAAAAAATAAAGCGTCTGTGTTTGGTCTTGTGGTGGTTACGGTGATGATTCTGTTGGCAGTGCTGGCTCCCCTGATCTGCAGGTATGATCCGCTGGCGCTGGATGTCAAGAGGCGTCTCCAGGGATGCAGCGCAGACCACTGGTTTGGAACCGACACCATGGGAAGAGATGTGTTTGCCCGTGTATTATATGGAGCGAGGATTTCTCTTACGGTTGGTTTTACCGTAGGAATTACCGCGGGAATTGCAGGAATTATCATCGGACTTTATGCAAGCACCAATAAAGTGGCAGATAATATTCTCATGCGGATCTGTGATGGCCTGAAGGCCATTCCAAGTACCTTACTTGCCATTACCTTGATGACAGTACTGGGTGCAGATATTAAAAATGTGATCATCAGCCTGATCGTGGTCAATATCCCAAACATGGCAAGACTGGCAAGAGGCCAGGCACTGGTGGTAAAGGAACAGACTTATATCGAGGCAATGCGGTGTCTCGGTGCGAAGAAATCCCGCATTATGTGGAAGCATATGGCGCCGAATATCCTTTCCCCGATCATTGTCCAGGTAACATTTGTATTTGCTTCTTCCATCATCACGGAAGCAGCATTGAGCTTTCTGGGAGCTGGTGTTCCGGCTCCGGCACCCAGCTGGGGAAATATTTTAAATGAAGGAAAATCCGTGATCTACAATGCATGGTGGATGGTAGTTTTTCCTGGTATTTTCACAGCGGTTACGGTTCTTGGCCTGAACCTGTTGGGCGATGGCATCCGTGATTTTATTGATCCAATGAGTAACTAGCGGGAGGCGATAAGATGGCAGAGAAAATTCTTGAGGTGGTAAACCTTGGCACCCGGTTCAAAACGGAACGGGGCGTATTAAAAGCAATAGACGGCGTCTCCTTCGATGTGTACCGGGGCGAGATGTTAGGAATCGTAGGAGAGTCCGGCTGTGGCAAAAGTGTTACCTCCCAGTCGATCCTGCGGTTATATGACGAAAAACGGCTGGCTGTATACAGTGGAGAAGTCCGTTTTGAGGGAAAAAATTTATTTGATCTATCAGAAAAGGAGATGCAGGACATCCGTGGTGAGAAGATCTCTATGGTATTCCAGGATGCTTTAAGTTCCTTAAACCCGGTATTTACCGTAGGAAATCAGATCATGGAATCTTTAATGATCCACCGGAAGATCTCCAAGCAGGAGGCGAAAAACCGGGCCATCGAGATGTTAGGACTGGTTGGAATCCCGGATCCACAGAGACGTTTTTACCAGTATCCATTTGAGTTATCCGGAGGTATGAGACAGAGGGTTATGATCGCAGTGGCACTGGCCTGCAGCCCGAAGGTGCTGATCGCCGATGAACCGACCACTGCCCTTGATGTAACCATTCAGGCACAGATCATGGATTTGATCGTGGAAATGAACCACAAGTTTGACATGGGCGTTATGTTGATCACCCACGATCTGGCAGTAGTAGCAGAGACCTGTAAGAGAGTCATCGTTATGTATTTAGGCCAGATCGTAGAAGAGGGTCTGGTAAATGATATTTTCGATCATCCGGCTCATCCTTATACTACCGGTCTGATGGATTCGATTCCAAAGCTGGACAGCAAGAAGGGCGAGCGCCTTCATCAGATCAAGGGAACCGTTCCATTATTAAATCAGATCCCAACAGGCTGTCGTTTTGCGCCAAGATGTCCTTATGCAACGGACAAATGTCATGAGAAAATGCCAGAGCTGGTGCAGATCAGTCCGACTCAGAAGGTGCGGTGCCACCGGGCAATGGCTCATACAGCGGAAGAATTTTAAGGATCAGGGAGGGGAAGACGTGATGGGAATGACAGAAAGACCGATCGTGTTGCAGGGAACTGGTGTGCGGAAGTATTTCCCAGTGCATACAGGCTTTGGAAAACCGAAAAAATATGTAAAGGCAGTAGACGGCGTGGATATTACCATCCACGAGGGCGAGATTTATGGTTTGGTAGGCGAGACTGGATGTGGAAAAAGTACGCTTGGACGTACTCTGATCCGCCTGACCGATCCTACCGATGGAAATATTTCCGTATTAGGAAAAGATATAACAAAATTGAATGATAAACAGATGACGGATATGCGCCAGAAGATCCAGATGGTGTTCCAGGATCCTTATACTTCCCTGGATCCCAAGCAGAAGGTGGGAGATATCCTCATGGAAACTCTGGAAATCCATGGTATTGGCAACAAAAAGGATCGTCTGGATATCGCGATGGAGATCATGGGAAAGGTTGGTCTGCGGCCAGAGCATTTCTACCGTTATCCCCACGAATTTTCCGGTGGGCAGAGACAACGAGTTGGCCTGGCCAGAGCTTTGATCTTAAATCCGAAGGTGATCGTCTGCGATGAGCCGGTGTCCGCTCTGGATGTGTCCATTCAGGCACAGATCATTAACCTTCTGCAGGATCTAAGGGAAAAAGACAATATTTCCTTTTTGTTTATTGCACACGACATGAGCGTAGTCAAATACATTTCCGACCGGATCGGTGTTATGTATCTTGGTCATCTGATGGAGGAGGCAGAGACAGAAGAATTATTTGCCAATCCGCTGCATCCATATGCCCAGGCATTATTATCGGCAGTGCCGAACCCGGATCCCCATGTCAAAAAGGAGAGAGTGGTTCTACAGGGTGATCTTCCATCACCGATGAATCCGCCAGTGGGCTGTGTTTTCCATACCAGATGTCCATATGCCACAGAGAAATGTTCTCTGAAAGTACCATCCATGCATGAGGTTTCGCCGGGACACCGGGTGGCATGTCTGAAATATGAAGGCGATGGAGCATTATAAATGAAATGCACTCTCGGAATCTTCTGGAAAATCCAACATAAAAGATTCGGAGAGTATATGAAACAGATTCGGAGGTGGATCCCATGATAGATGCAAAGAAATATATAGAAGAAATTGATAAGAAACAGGATAAATTGACTTCGCTAAGTGATGAAATCTGGGGCTATGCGGAGACTGCGTTCACGGAATTCCAGTCTGTAGAAGCGCTGCAGAAATTTTTCGAGAGCGAGGGATTTCTGGTCACACCTCATGCGTATGGGGTGGAAACTGCATTTACAGCGGAGTATGGAAGCGGAACCCCAAGAGTCGGAGTCTTAGGCGAATTCGACGCATTATCCGGTTTAAGTCAGGTATCTGATCTGATCGAGAAAAAAGCAGTCACAGAAGGAGCCAGCGGTCATGGCTGTGGTCACAATCTGTTGGGTGTCGGTTCCGCAGCGGCAGCGCAGGCCATCAAGAAATATCTGGAAGATGGTCATGCGGGAACGGTGGTTTACTATGGCTGTCCTGGTGAAGAAGGCGGTTCTGGTAAGGCATTTATGGCCAGAAATGGGGCATTTAAGGATCTGGATTTTGCCCTGACCTGGCATCCGGCTACCGTGAACCAGGTCTGTAAAGATAGTTCCCTTGCCAATTTCCAGGTGCTTTATGAGTTTAAGGGAATCAGCGCTCATGCGGCTGGTTGTCCGGAAATGGGACGAAGTGCCCTGGATGCGTTAGAGATCATGAATGTAGGAACCAATTTTTTGAGAGAACATATGATCGATAAAGCCAGAGTCCATTATGCCATCACCGATACTGGCGGCTATTCCCCGAATGTGGTTCAGAGCGAGGCGAAAGCCATCTATCTGATCCGCGCACCAAAGGTAGGGCAGGCAGCAGAGCTTTACAAGCGGGTGGACAAGATCGCTGAAGGTGCTGCTATCATGACAGAAACCACCTATTCCAAGCAGCTGATCAAGTCCTGTGCGAATCTGGTTTCCAACCGGGTTCTGGAGCAGGCGCTTTACGAAGCGATGCAGGAGATAGGTGTTCCTTCCTATACAGAAGATGCTTATGAAAGAGCAGAGAAATATACCGCTACGACACCGGATGGTTCTGGACGGGTGTTCGATGACCTGATCGATGATCATCTGATCCCGGAAAATGTGGAATATTTAAGAGAGAAAAAGCACTCCAGGATCAATGATTTTATTGTTCCTTACGAGACCATTCATCTGGTAAAATGCGGTGGTGGTTCGACTGATGTAGGCGATGCCAGCTGGATGTGTCCAACCGCCCAGATCAACACCGCTACCTGGGCGCCACAGACCCCGGGCCATTCCTGGCAGGTGGTATCCCAGGGAAAATCCGAGATCGCCCATAAGGGAATGCTGTATGCAGGTAAATCCATTGCTTTGGCAGCGATCAAGATGATGGAAGAGCCGGAACGGATCGCAAAGGCACGGAAGGAATATGATGAGGTTATGAAGGATCAGGAGTATATTCCGATTCCAGAGGGGATCGAGCCGAGACCGATCAGCGCGATCAAATAGTGAAAAATATTAAATAGAAAGAGCCAGCCATATCTTAAGTGATGAGAATGTGGTTGGTTCTTTTTGAGTTGCCATGCAGTCACAGAAGTTGTCGGCAGCAGGTTCTGCCAGTGAAAGTTTTTATATAAGAAAACACACAACAGTCAACTACCCATCACCTAAAGGTAATGGGCTTGTAACTGCCCAGTCGTACGAACGGCTTGCACCTCCGACCTTTAATCCCCGATAGATAATGCTATCTAAAGTGGCGTTACATCATAGGGTGGCTGACAGCACCCTTTACAGACAAGACATGCTCATCTGTAACTGTATCAGGTACTAAACTTCCCATGCTATACAGTA
>QUFC01000045.1 GCA_003478355.1 Lachnospiraceae bacterium AM48-27BH | reverse complement strand
TTATAATGCTTCCAATTATCGTGGTGAGTATTCCTACCCGGATGCTTCTTACCTGGATTTCCATGCGGATAAGGAGAAAATGAAAGCCAATCGGAAATAAGCAGCAAAACAAATAGCAAAAACAAACAGTAAAAGTAAACAACAAGAGTAAACAGTGGGGGCGGATCAATGAAGGAAAAACTTCGGCAGCAGGCAAGAGAACAGGCCAGGGAGAAGGCAGAAACATATTTAAAAGATCTTTCCATCGAAGAACAGGCCATGCTTTTAAAATATGAGTCTCCGGCGATTCCAAAAGCAGGAATTCCGGAGTATAACTGGTGGAATGAAGCTCTTCATGGAGTGGCGAGAGCCGGAACAGCTACTGTTTTTCCGGTTCCCATCGCCATGGCTGCATCTTTTGACGAAGAACTGGTAAAAGAGATCGGAGACTGCATTTCCACAGAGGGAAGGGCAAAATATAACGGATTCCAGCGGGAGAAGGACTATGACATTTATAAAGGCCTTACCTATTGGTCTCCCAATATCAATATTTTTCGTGATCCCAGATGGGGAAGAGGTCATGAGACCTTTGGAGAAGATCCCTATCTGACAGGACACATGGGAGAAAAGTTCATTGAAGGAATCCAGGGGGATGATGAGAAATTCTTAAAAGCGGCGGCCTGTGTGAAACATATGGCAGTTCATTCCGGTCCGGAGGCCCTGCGCCACGAATTTGACGCCCAGGTGTCCGAGAAGGATCTGTGGGAGACTTATCTTCCAGCTTTTGAATACTGTGTAAAAGAAGGTCAGGTAGAAGGTGCCATGGGTGGTTACAGCAGCCTGAATGGAACGCCTTTGTGCGGAAACAAACGGCTGATCACGGATATATTAAGAGAAGACTGGGGTTTTGAAGGTTATTATGTGTCTGACTGCTGGGCCTTGAGGGATTTCCATGAGCATCATATGGTGACCACCAGCCCGGAAGAATCCGCAGCTATGGCCATGAAAGCAGGATGTGATGTGAACTGCGGCAGCTGTTATAACCAGCTGATGAAGGCTTATTATCAGGGAATGGTGACAGAAGAGGAGATCCATACAGCGGCAGTACGGGCTTTAACTACACGGATTTTACTGGGGATGAACCAGGAAACACCGTGGGATCAGCTGGATATCCAGGATGTGGATACGCCGGATGCCGTTAGTCTGAATTACCGTGCTGCAGCAGAAGGAATGGTGTTATTAAAAAATGATGGGATTCTGCCATTGGATCAGAAAAAGATCCATTCGATCGGCGTGATCGGTCCGAATGCAGATTCCAGTGTAGTACTTCAGGGTAATTATCACGGAACGGCTTCGCATTTTGTGACCGTGATGGAAGGTATGAGAAAGGCATTTCCAGATACCCGTCTTTATTATGCGTCAGGCAGCGATGTGGTAAATCCAAGGACAGAGCGCCTGGCTAGAGAATATGACCGGGTTTCCGAAAGCTGTGTGGTTGCCAGGGCCAGTGATGTGGTGGTGCTGTGTGTAGGACTGGATGAACGGTATGAGGGAGAAGCCCATCATATCAGTACAGGAGAATGCATTGGCGGAGATAAAGAGGATCTTCATTTCCCGGAGACACAACAGAAATTGATCGATGCGGTTCTGGATTGCGGCACACCTGTGGTTCTGTGCTGTATGGCAGGCAGCTGCATGGATCTGAGCCCTTACGCGGACCGGGCGGCGGCTGTGATCCAGACCTGGTATCCGGGTGCGGAAGGCGGACAGGTTCTGGCAGATATTTTAGCAGGGAAAACCGCTCCGTCAGGCAAGCTTCCAGTGACATTCTATGGTGGCGATTATGAAATTCCGGATTTTACAGATTATTCTCTAAAAAACAGAACGTACCGTTATGTGGAACAGGGAGTTCTCTATCCATTTGGATATGGCCTGACTTATGGAAGGGCAGAAGTGATAAGCGCAGCTTATGATTCGGAAAGTAAAAAAGTTTCTTATGAGATCGTTAACCATTCTGACCGGGCAGTGGAAGAGACGGTTCAGGTTTACAAGAAAAACCGTACTTCAAAGTGGGAAGTGCGGAATACAGTTCTGTGCGGATTTGCCAAAGTATGTCTGGCACCTGGCGAGACCAGACAGGGAGAGATCCAGTTAGATGAGTACGCTTTTACGGTAGTGAATGACCAGGGAAAACGGGTGCAGGATGGCAGTGACTATTTATTATATGTAGGAACTCACGGACCAGATAAGCGCAGTGAAGAACTGACAGGAACAAAGGCAATTGCGTTAGATATCAAATTTTAATCATAAATTAGGGAGGCATAAAAATATGAAAGTTCAGAATGGAACATGCAGTGATGTACGGGTTGCTTATATTGGAGGTGGAAGCCATGGATGGGCATGGACATTTTTTAAGGATCTGGCCAGAGAAGAGAAGATGTCCGGCATTATTGATCTTTATGACATCGACCGTCCAATGGCGGAACAGAACGCAGAGATTGGAACCAGATTATTTAAACGGTCAGATGTAAAGGGCAACTGGAAATTTGAGGTCAGCGGTTCTTTGAAGGAGCTTCTGGAGAAAAAACCGGAATTTGTGATCATTTCGATTCTGCCAGGTACATTTGATCATATGGCTTCGGACGTCCATCTGCCAGAAAAATATGGAATTTATCAGTCTGTAGGCGATACTGCAGGCCCAGGAGGACTGGTGAGGGCTTTGCGTACCATTCCAATGTTTGTGGAAATTGCAGAAGCAATTAAGGAGTACTGCCCAGAAACTCTGGTAATCAATTACACCAATCCAATGACCCTTTGCGTGAAGACTTTATACCGGGTATTTCCTCAGATCAAAGCCTTTGGATGTTGTCATGAAGTGTTTGGAACCCAGAAGATCCTGCGGGATATGTATCAGCTGGCAACCGGTGAAACCGATGTGGAACGTGATGAGGTGATTGTCAATGTTCAGGGAATTAACCATTTTACCTGGTTTGACCGTGCAAGCTGCAGGGGCGTTGATTTATTCCCGATTTATCGGAAATTTATTGATGAACATTTTGAGGACGGATACCATGATCCGGACCGCAACTGGATGAATGGAACCTTTAACTGTGCTCACAGGGTAAAGATGGATCTGTTTAACAAATATGGTAATATCGCGGCAGCAGGTGACCGTCATCTGGCAGAATTTCTGCCGGGCGATGTGTATTTAAGAGATCCAGAGCAGGTACATCAGTGGAAATTTGCCTTAACTCCGGTATCCTGGAGAAAAGAGCGCCAGGCAGAGAAAATCGAGGAGGCGAAACGCCTGGCTTCTGGAGAAGAAGAACTGAAATTAGAGGCTACAGGTGAAGAAGGAATCCTGCTGATGAAGGCACTCTGTGGTTTAAACCGTATGGTAAGTAATGTCAATATTCCAAATACAGCGGGCCAGATTCCAAATCTGCCAAGAACTGCAGTGGTAGAAACCAATGCGGTATTTTATAAAGGAACCATCCAGCCGATTTTTGCTGGAGAAATGAAGCCGGTGATCCGGGATCTGGTGATGCCTCATGTGGAGAATCATGAGAGAATTCTGGAAGCAGCCATGAAACCGAATTTTGGATTGGCTTATGAGGCATTTATGAATGATCCTCTGGTTCATGGGCGGATTTCCAGAGAAGACGGTGAGAAACTGTTAAAAGAGATGATTCAGAACACCTTAGATGTGCTTCCAGAAGGCTGGAAAAAAGAAATTCAATGAAACATTTTTTTATCAGACAGTCCAAAGAACTACAGATAGAAGAATTATATGAGAAATGTGGAGATCACTCCTTAAAACTGTTGTTTGGCCTGTACCGGGGCAGCTACGGATATTTGTTTTTATCCCTGTTGTTTTATGTGATCAAACACTCACCGGCGTGGATTCTTCCTATTATAACGGCAAAGGTTGTGGATATTGCTGCGTCCGGAAATCAGGCGGAATATGGCATGATCGTATGGTATCTGCTGTTTATGGCAGTGATGACCATACAAAATCTTCCAACCAGCCATTTACATGTTCATTTCCGCAGTCTGGCGATCCGACAGGTAGAGGCGGAGCTGCGGGGTGCATTGGTGAGAAAACTGCAGCATTTGTCGATCCTGTATCATAAACAGATGTCCAGCGGACGGCTGCAATCCAAGATCATGCGTGATGTGGAGGCAGTGGAGAATCTGTCCACCCAGCTGTCTATCCAGATGGTTTCCATTCTGTTAAGCGTCGGGATTGCCCTGACGGTGACGCTGGCTCACAGCCGGATCGTGTTTATCATGTTCCTGGTGACGATTCCAATGTCTGCGGCAGCGGTATTTCTTTTCCGCAAACAGATGAAGGAGACGAACCAGCAGTTCCGACAGGAAGTGGAGCATACCTCCGGTCATGTGATGGAGATGATGGAACTGATCCCGATCACCAGAGCCCACGCTCTGGAGGAGGAGGAGATCCAGAAAATGACCGGCTATCTGGAGCATGTGGCAGAAAATGGTTATCGTCTGGATGTGGTTCAGAATCTGTTTGGCGCGACCGGCTGGGTGATCTTCCAGGTTTCCCAGCTGGTGTGCTTAGGATTTACTTCCTATCTGGCAATCCAGGGGAAAGTAACCATCGGCGATGTGGTGCTGTATCAGAGTTATTACACGACCATTATCACTCAGCTGACCAATATCATGAATCTGGTGCCGATCATGGCCAAGGGTTTTGAATCCCTTCATTCGATCGGAGAAGTGATGACTTCTTATGATGAAGAAGATTATACGGGGAAAAATCCAGTGGATCATATAAAAGGAGCAGTGGAATTCCGGCATGTGACCTACCAGTATCCAGAGGCCAGTGAGCCGGTTCTAAAGGATTTTTCCTTAAAAGCAGAGCCGGGAGAGACCATTGCACTGGTCGGTGAGTCTGGAGCCGGAAAAAGCACGGTGTTAAATATGCTGATTGGTTTTATGAGACCGGATTCCGGAGAAATACTTTTAGATGGAGAAAATATGAGAAATCTGGATTTCCGGTCTTTCCGCAGACATCTGGCTGTGGTTCCCCAGGAAACGATCTTATTTTCCGGCACTGTCCGGCAGAATATCACTTATGGAAGCGCGGATGTCACGGAAGAAGAACTGTGGCAGGTGCTGAAAGCTGCTAATTTAGATGAGGTCGTGAAAAATTTGCCCAAGGGTCTGGACACCAATCTTGGAGAACACGGAGGACGCTTATCCGGTGGTCAGCGCCAGCGGATCAGTATTGCCCGCTCTCTCCTGCGGAAACCAGACATCATTCTTTGGGATGAAGCAACCTCTGCCCTGGATAACATCTCCGAACGGAAGGTCCAGCAGGCTTTTGAGAAGCTTTCCAAAGGCAAGACCACATTTATCGTTGCCCATCGTCTTTCTACCATCCGGAACGTGAAAAAGATCATGGTCATGAAAGCTGGACAATGCGTGGAAGAAGGGGATTATGAGACACTGATGGAGAAAAAAGGGGTATTCTGGGAAATGCAGGGCATGAATCAGGGAAAACTCCCGGAGAATAGGTGAGAAATAGTCACTTATGATGCAAAAAGGGCTTGATATTTCTAGCAAAATTAGGTAAAATACTAAATGGGTTGATTAGATTTTAACAATCGCATTTAATTTATTCTTTAGGAGGAATGAAAATCATGGCAGTAAAAGTAGCAATCAATGGTTTTGGACGTATTGGACGTCTTGCATTCAGACAGATGTTCGGAGCTGAGGGATACGAAGTAGTTGCAATCAACGACTTAACAGATCCTAAGATGTTAGCTCACTTATTAAAATATGATACCGCTCAGGGCGGATATACTGGAAAAATCGGCGAGAATCTGCACACTGTAGAGGCTGGCGAGGATTCCATCACTGTTGATGGCAAGACTATCAAAATTTATGCTGAGAAAGATGCTGCTAATCTTCCTTGGGGTGAGATCGGTGTTGATGTAGTTCTGGAGTGTACTGGATTCTATACTTCCAAAGCAAAATCCCAGGCTCATATCGATGCAGGCGCTAAGAAAGTTGTTATTTCCGCACCAGCTGGCAACGATCTGCCAACTATCGTTTACAGCGTAAATGAGAAGACTCTGACTGCAGAGGATAAGATCATTTCCGCAGCTTCCTGTACAACAAACTGCTTAGCTCCTATGGCTAAAGCATTAAATGACTATGCACCAATCCAGTCTGGTATCATGAGCACAATCCATGCTTACACTGGTGATCAGATGATCCTTGATGGACCACACAGAAAAGGCGATTTAAGAAGAGCAAGAGCAGGCGCTGCTAACATCGTTCCTAACTCTACTGGTGCTGCAAAAGCAATCGGTCTGGTTATCCCAGAGTTAAACGGCAAACTGATCGGTTCTGCACAGCGTGTTCCAGTACCAACTGGTTCCACTACTATCTTAACCGCAGTTGTTAAGGGCAAAGATGTAACCAAAGAAGCTATCAACGCAGCTATGAAAGCAGCAGCTAGCGAGTCCTTCGGTTACAACGAGGATCCGATCGTTTCTTCCGACGTTATCGGTATGAGATTTGGTTCCCTGTTCGATGCTACTCAGACTATGGTAGCTCAGATTGCTGACGATCTGTATGAGGTTCAGGTTGTTTCTTGGTACGATAACGAGAACTCCTACACCAGCCAGATGGTTAGAACAATCAAATACTTCGCTGAGTTAGGCTAATTGTTGAATTAAATGTGACTCAAAAAGGGTCCGGTCATGTTTGGGCCGGACCCTTTTTATTTCATAGGAAAGTATGTCCTATGAGATTCATTTATTATCTGTCCATGAAGGGAGAATTATCATGTTAAATAAAAAATCCGTTGATGATTTAAAGAACTTAAAAGGCAGAAGAGTGTTAGTACGCTGTGATTTCAACGTACCGTTAAAGAATGGTGTGATCACAGACGAGACCCGTATCGTTGCAGCTCTTCCTACGATCCAGAAGCTGATCAATGAAGGCGCAAAAGTAATTCTCTGCTCCCACTTAGGAAAAGTAAAAAATGGCCCGAACGAGGGTGAGTCCTTAGCTCCGGTTGCAGCAAGACTGGAAGAGAAATTAGGCAAGAAGGTTGTATTCGTATCCGATTATCACGTAACAGGCGAGGCTGCTACCAAGGCTGTTGCTGAGATGAACGACGGCGATGTTGTTCTGTTACAGAACACCCGTTTCCGTGGCGCAGAAGAGACTAAGAACGGCGAAGAGTTCAGCAAAGAGCTGGCTGATCTGGCTGACGATTATGTATGTGACGCATTTGGTTCCTCCCACAGAGCACATGCTTCTGTTGCAGGCGTAACCAAGTTCATCACTGCAAAGGGCGGCACAAACGCAGTTGGTTATCTGATGCAGAAAGAGATCGACTTCTTAGGTAATGCAGTTGAGAACCCGGTAAGACCTTTCGTTGCAATCTTAGGCGGCGCAAAAGTTGCTGATAAATTAAACGTAATCTCCAACCTGCTTGAGAAATGCGATACCCTGATCATTGGTGGTGGTATGGCTTATACTTTCTTAAAAGCACAGGGCTATGAGATCGGTAAATCCTTAGTAGATGACACGAAGTTAGATTACTGCAAAGAGATGATGGAGAAAGCTGAGAAATTAGGCAAGAAATTACTTCTGCCAGTTGACTCTGTAACCATCGCTGAGTTCCCGAACCCAATCGATGCTCCGGTTGAGACTGAGGTTTATGGTGTTGCTGATATGCCAGCAGACAGAGAAGGCTGCGATATCGGACCTAAGACCGCTCAGATGTATGCAGATGCTGTTAAGACCGCTAAGACCGTTGTTTGGAACGGACCGATGGGCGTATTCGAGAACCCAACCTTAGCAGCAGGTACGATTGCAGTAGCAAAAGCATTAGCTGAGACAGATGCAACTACCATCATCGGTGGCGGTGACTCTGCAGCAGCAGTTAACCAGTTAGGTTTTGCAGATAAGATGAGCCATATCTCTACAGGTGGCGGTGCATCCCTGGAGTTCCTGGAAGGCAAGACTCTGCCAGGCGTAGCAGCAGCTGATGATAAGTAAGTATTTAGTGAATGCGAGCGAAAGCGAAGCATGAACTTAGTACGAACTTACTTCCCCGTACTTAGCGAAAAACGTAACGTCTTGAGCTTAGTAAGGGGAAGTTACATTATAATTTAACTTTGAGGGGATAATATCATGGCAAGAAAGAAAATTATTGCAGGAAACTGGAAAATGAATATGACTCCATCTGAGGCTGTTAAGCTGGTAGAGGAGTTAAAGCCATTAGTAGTAAACGATGAAGTAGATGTTGTATTCTGCGTACCGGCAATCGACATCATTCCGGCTATGGAGGCAGCGAAAGGAACCAACATCCAGATCGGTGCTGAGAATATGTATTTTGAGGAGAAGGGCGCTTACACAGGAGAGATTTCTCCAAATATGTTAGTAGATGCTGGCGTAAAATATGTGATCATCGGACATTCTGAGAGAAGAGAATACTTTGCTGAGACTGATGAGACTGTAAATAAGAAAGTCCTGAAGGCATTTGAGCATGGTTTAACACCAATCATCTGCTGTGGTGAGACTCTGACTCAGAGAGAGCAGGGAATCACCCTTGACTGGATCCGTCAGCAGATCAAGATTGCATTCCAGAACGTAACTGCAGAGCAGGCGAAGACTGCTGTGATCGCATATGAGCCGATCTGGGCAATCGGAACTGGCAAGACTGCTACTTCTGATCAGGCTGAGGAAGTATGCGGCGCGATCCGTGCATGTATCGCTGAGGTATATGACGAGGCAACTGCAGCAGAGATCCGTATCCAGTACGGTGGTTCTGTTAACGCGGGCAACGCAGCAGAGCTGTTTGCAAAACCTGACATCGATGGCGGTCTGGTAGGCGGCGCATCCTTAAAGCCAGATTTTGGTAAGATCGTTAACTACAAATAAGTGATTACGATAGTATTGGAGATTTGATTATGAGTAAAAGACCAACCGTATTAATGATCCTTGATGGATATGGTCTGAATGACAGATGTGACCACAACGCAGTCTGCGAAGGAAAGACTCCGGTGATGGATCAGTTGATGAGCCAGTGTCCATTTGTAAAGGGCAATGCCAGCGGTTTATTTGTAGGACTTCCGGACGGCCAGATGGGTAACTCCGAGGTTGGACATATGAACATGGGCGCAGGCCGTGTCATTTACCAGGAGCTGACCAAGATCACCAAATCCATCCAGGATGGAGATTTTTTCCAGAACCAGGAATTCTTAGCAGCTGTTGAGAACTGCAAGAAGCATGATTCTGCCCTTCATCTGTTCGGCCTGGTATCTACTGGCGGTGTTCACAGCCATTTGACCCATATCTATGGTCTTCTGGAACTGGCTAAGAGAAATGGTCTTGAGAAGGTGTATGTACACTGCTTCTTAGATGGCCGTGACACTCCACCAGAATCTGGTAAAGGCTTTGTAGAAGAACTGGAATCCAAGATGGCAGAGCTTGGCGTAGGCCAGGTAGCGACTGTTATGGGACGTTTCTATGCCATGGACCGTGATAAGAGATGGGATCGTGTAGAAAAAGCATATAACGTGATGACGAAGAGCGAAGGAAAGACGGCAGAAAGTGCAACTGCAGGAATCCAGGCTTCTTACGATGACGGCAAGGCAGATGAGTTCGTAGAGCCATTTGCAGTAGTAAAAGACGGAAAGCCAGTTGCAGCGATCCAGGACAATGATTCTGTGATCTTCTTTAACTTCCGTCCAGACCGTGCAAGAGAGATCACTCACGCATTCCGTGACGCAGAGTTTGATGGATTTGCAAGAGAGAAAAAATTAGATCTTGTCTATGTATGTTTCACCGATTACGATGAGACCATCACAGACAAGCTGGTTGCTTTCAAGAAAGAGGGCATTACCAATACGCTGGGTCAGTACCTGGCAGACCACGGCAAGACTCAGGTGAGAATCGCTGAGACTGAGAAGTACGCTCATGTAACCTTCTTCTTCAACGGCGGTGTTGAGGAGCCAAACCAGGGTGAGGATCGTGTCTTAGTTCCGTCTCCAAAGGATGTGGCAACTTATGATCTGAAGCCTCAGATGAGCGCATATGAGGTATGCGACAAGCTGGTAAACGCCATCAAGTCTGATAAATATGATGTGATCATCATCAACTTCGCGAACCCGGATATGGTAGGCCATACCGGCGTAGAGTCCGCAGCGATCAAGGCCATTGAGGTGGTTGATGAGTGCGTAGGACGTGCTGTTGAGGCATTAAAAGAGGTGGACGGTGTGATGTTCATCTGTGCAGACCACGGCAACGCAGAGCAGTTAGTAGACTACGAGACCGGCGAGCCATGGACCGCTCATACCACAAACCCAGTTCCATTTATCCTGGTGAACGCAGATCCTTCTTACAAGCTAAGAGAGGGCGGCGCACTCTGCGATATTGCACCAACTCTGTTAGAGTTAATGGGCATGGAGCAGCCAAAAGAGATGACTGGTAAATCTTTACTGGTGAAATAAGACTCCTCAGAGCGGGAATATACGAATGAGAAAGACAGATACGGAGTGACGTATGTGTAAAAAAACTACCGACAGATAAAACCATGAAAAATGGGGTTAGTGTCGGTAGTTTTTTATGTCATAGGAAACAAGGACTTTTTAATTTTCTTCGTACAACTTTGTGTAGATTTCCTCGCATAACGCGTCCACATAAGCCGGATCTGGAAGATCCTTGTGGGTGATCAGATAATCCTGGATGATCTGGAAACGTTTTAAGCTGATCTCTTCGTCATTTAACTGGTCGAGATCCAGGATTTCCCGGTCAATGTCCTGGGCGCTCTGTTCCGATAAGAACCACTGGATGAGATCATTCGTTTTCTGCTTTTCTTCTTCAATCTGTGGAAGCAGATCCTTGGCAGATCTGTTTGATTTTATGTAAACTACCATAGAGAAGATTCCCATGGCGGTCAGAGCGGTCTGGATCAGATAGCGGGAAAATCCAGCCATAGGCAGACGGACGATCTGTAACCAGCACAGAGCCGAGAAGATCAGGACTGCGCCGCCAACGATGAGAAAAGCGGAGGCAGAGGAACGAAGATCCTCATATTTCTGACCTTTATCTACATAAGCGGTAGACTGCTGCTTGAAGGAAAGGGCAGACGCTGGATCGGTGGAGCGAGAACCTTTCGCAGAAACATCTGGATCATCAGAATTCGCCAGAGTGTGAAATGCTTCCGAATCGTATCCGGAGAAACCGTCCGCATCGGCGCCGTTCATCTCCATGGAAAGCATCTCCTGGGTCAGATTCTGCTGTTCTTTCTGTCGTTTTAACTGTTCTTCCCGCTTTAATCGGTCTGCTTCCTCCTTGGATGCCACCAGAGGACCACCGCAGTCAGAGCAGGTGGTGATTCCATCCACGAATTCCATATCACATTTTGGACAATAAGGCATGACGAATACTCCTTTTTCTAAGATTGATTCTATAACTATGAAATCTATTATAAGCCATAGAGGAAAATTCGTCCACTGCTGGCAAAATATTTTCTCAAACCTGCTGGCAAAACAGTGATAACAAGTCTTTTGGAAAAATGAGTAGAATTTCCTAGAAAAATAAGGTAGAATAAGTGTACACCACGCCATAAGGCGCAGGTAAAATTGGAATAATGGTTCGGCTGGTTGGTGTATTTGTGCGCTGACCGGAAGCGGGCATAGAATAGAAGGAGAGCAGTATGAAAGTAGCGATCATTACAGACAGTAACAGCGGAATTACCCAGGAGGAAGGAAAACAGCTTGGAATCCGGATTGTGCCGATGCCATTTATGATCAATGGCGAGGAGTATTTAGAGGATATTACCCTGACACAGCAGGAGTTCTACGCAAAGCTTGGTGAGGGAAGCGATATTTCTACTTCGCAGCCATCTCCGGAGTCCATCATGGCTCTTTGGGATGAGGTATTGGAAGAATACGATGAGATCGTTCATATCCCTATGTCCAGTGGTTTGAGTGGATCATGTCAGACTGCCATGATGCTGGCAGAGGATTATGACGGAAAGGTAGAAGTTGTCAATAACCAGCGGATATCCGTGACCCAGCGCCAGTCGGCCCTGGATGCGAAAGAGCTGGCAGCGAAAGGTATGTGCGCAGCGGAGATCAAGGAGAAGCTGGAGGCTGTAAAATTTGATTCCAGCATTTACATTACGCTGGACACTTTAAAATATCTGAAAAAAGGCGGACGTATCACTCCGGCGGCAGCGGCGCTTGGTACTTTACTTCGTCTGAAACCGGTTCTGACCGTCCAGGGAGAGAAGCTGGATGCATTTGCCAAGGCAAGAACCATGAAACAGGCTAAGAGTATAATGGTGGCGGCGATCACGAAGGATTTAGAGGAACGTTTCGGTGACCGGACAGGTAAGAATGTCCATCTGGCGGTGGCACATACGGATAACCAGGAGGAGGCAGATGAATTTGCAAAGGAACTGCGGGAACTGTTCCCGGCGACCGGCGAGATCGTGATTGCGCCGTTGTCTTTAAGCGTCAGCTGCCATATCGGACCTGGTTCATTAGCAGTGGCCTGCTCTAAGGTGATCGAATGAAACGGATAAAACTGAATCATATTTTCAGTATGAAAATACCGTTGTTTCTGCTGTTTCTGATCATTGGTTTTTTGCCGGTATTTATCCAGAGCAAATTTATGAACCAGTCCTTCAGCCAGACACAGATCGACGGACGGATGATCGAGGTGCAGAACCAGTGCCTGATCACAGGAGACAGGCTGACCAGAGCCGGGTATCTGTTAAAAGAAAACCATGACCCGCTGATTGATAAAGAATTGGATACCATCGCAGACATTTTCAATGGACGAATCGTGGTGGTCGATCAGAATTTCCGGATCGTGAAGGATACGTTTGGGCTGGCCGATGGGAGGATCAATGTGTCCGAACCGATCGTAAAATGCTTCCGTGGGGAAAATGTGGCGTTTCATGAGGCAGACAAGCACTATGTGGTTACAACGGCGCAGATCTGCGACAGTGAAGATGAGAGGAATGTCATCGGCGTGCTGTTGATGACTGTGTCCACAGAGAATATTGTATCCAATGTATCGAAGGTGGCGGAAAAGATGTCTTTCTACGGGCTGATGATCATTGGAGTATTGATTCTGTGCTCTATTTTGTTCGTCGTTGTTCTGATGAAGCCATTTGGACGGCTGCAGGAGATGTTAAATAAGGTAGCGGACGGCAATCTGGACGAGAGTATTTCGGAGATACCTACAAAGAAACATGGAACATTTCCCAGGCGGTCCAGAGCACCATCACCAAGCTTCGAACCGTGGATCAGACCAGAGAAGAATTTGTATCCAATGTGTCTCATGAGTTAAAGACACCGATCACGTCTATCCGGGTTCTGGCAGATTCTCTGATGAGCATGGAGGAGGTTCCGGTGGAACTGTATCGGGAGTTCATGACGGATATTTCTGATGAGATCGACCGGGAGAGCAAGATCATTGATGATCTGTTGTCGCTGGTGAAGATGGACAAGGCGGCAGCAGAGCTGAATATTGCCCAGGTAGATATCAATGCCCTGGTGCAGCAGATCTTAAAGCGGCTGCGGCCCATTGCCAAGAAACGGAATGTAGAACTGATCTATGAGAGCATCCGGGAAGTGACGGCGGATGTGGACGAGGTGAAACTCTCCCTGGCGATCAATAACCTGGTGGAAAATGCGGTAAAATATAACATTGAGAATGGCTGGGTGCGGGTGACTCTGGATGCAGATCATAAGTTCTTCTATATTAAAGTGGCGGATTCCGGGATTGGCATTCCGGAGGAGTATCAGGAGCATATCTTTGAACGTTTTTACCGGGTAGATAAAGCCAGATCAAGAGAGACCGGCGGTACGGGTCTGGGCCTGTCCATTACCAGAAATGTGATCCTGATGCATCACGGCGCTATCCGTCTTTCCAGTAAAGAAGGTGAAGGATCTACCTTTACGGTGCGGATCCCGTTAAATTATATTTCTTAGGAGGAGCAGAATGAAAAACTATGTATACAGACTGCTGCTTCTTCTGACAGTCCTGGCCCTTGCAGGGTGCGGGGAAAAGAAAACGGAAGCAGTGGCCGGAGAAGCTTATAAGATTTATTATTTGAATACTTCTGTGACAAAGCTGGCTCCTTATGAATATCATACAGAGACCACCGACACGGAACTGCTGATCCAGGAGCTGATGGAGCAGTTTTTGAAGGTTCCAAATGATGTGGACAGTCAGGCGGCATTATCTGATAAGGTAGGATACCGTGGCTACCGGCTGGAGGAGCGGATCCTGTATCTGTATTTTGACGGCGGTTACAGCCGGGTCAATATGGATGCCACCAGGGAGATCCTATGCCGGGCGGCGCTGACCAAGACCATGACACAGCTTGAGGGAGTCGATTATATCAGTATTTATGTGGCGGACCAGCCGTTACTGGATCTGACGGGAAAACCGGTGGGACTCCTGGCGGATACCGATTTTATTGAAAGTATCAGCGATGTGAATACCTTTGAAAAGATCCAGATTACCTTGTATTTTGCTGACGAGACTGGCGAAAAGCTGGTAGAAGAGGATCGGGAAGTGGTTCACAGCATGAATACGTCTTTGGAGAAATTGGTAGTAGAGGAACTGCTGAAAGGTCCGGAGGTGGAGGGCGGTTATCCGACACTTCCGTCTGATGTGAAGCTGTTAAATGTTTCTGTCAGTGAAAATGTATGTTATGTAAATTTTGATTCGAACTTTTTAAATAATTCCCTGGAAGTAAAGGAATTAATCCCGATTTATTCGATCGTGAATTCCCTTTGTGCCATTTCCAGTGTGAACAAGGTGCAGTTGACGGTCAATGGCTCTTCGGATGTGATGTTCCGGGATGTGATATCGTTAAATACCCAGTTTGAGCGGAATCTGGATCTCGGTGGAGAGTGATCGTTTCAGAAAAGGAAAATTGAATATGAAAAGACCATTGTTATTTGCGGCGTGGGGATTCGTACTTGGAGAGGTATATCTACGGCTGCCGATGGTCTGGCAGATCCTGACCCTGGTGCTTCTATGCAGCGGGGGAATGGTTCTGTGGATGAAGTGGAATAAGAGCGGCAGAAATCTGGTTGTGTGGATGATGCCGCTCTTTTTTGTGCTTTTTGGAGTGGTGTGTTTGTGGCAGGAGCAGAGGCAGGTGGAAATGTGGGAGAAATTTATGGAAACCTGTGAAGGAGAAGAAAGAGTGGTATATGGGAAAATTATGGCGATCCAGCCTGGAAAGGAGGACTGGAGACTGGATCTGGAGGGAGAAAAGCCGTATCCGAAGCTGGTGGTTTATGTGAAGGCAGAGGAGATGGCAGAGGAAGCAGAGAGCCAGGCGGCGGTTGTGGAGAAATACGGGATTGGCGAGCGGATCTGTGTGATCGGGGAGTTGAAGCAGTTCCGACATCCGGGAAATCCAGGAGAGTTTGATTATGCCGCGTATTATCATGCCCAGGGATATGGCGGGCAGATGTATGGGGAGGTAGTGCGAAAGGCCGGAGGCAGTGTGTCGCCTTATTTCCAGGGAATTTACCGTCTGAAGCGTCGGGCGGCGGATATCCTGGAGAGAATCTGCGGGAAGGAGGATCTGGGGATCTTTCAGTCGGTAGTACTGGGAGATAAAAGCAGTCTGGAAGAAGACACCAGAAAGCTGTACCAGAGAAATGGGATCTCTCATCTGCTGGCGGTCAGCGGACTGCATATTTCCATGATCAGTCTGGCTGTGTATGGATTTTTCCGGAAACTGGGACTGTCTATCGGTCAGGCGGGAATCGGGGCCGGATTTCTGACCATTTCCTATGGGATTCTTAGTGGAAACTCTGCCAGTGCGATCCGGGCGGTGGTGATGGTCTGTCTGCGACTGACGGCAGACCGGTTTGGACGGACCTATGATCTGCTGTCTGCCATGGCAGTGGCGGCGCTGCTTTTGCTGGTGAAGTTCCCGCTTTTGTTGTTTCAGGCGTCCTTTCAGTTATCGTTTGGGGCGATTATGGGGATTGGGGCGGTACTGCCAATGCTGCAGGCATGGGTGGAAGTGGGACGGACAGGAGCGGGTCATACGGTGAAAATAAAAGGAATAGAGGGAAAGCAGAGAAGGGAAAAGCGATGGAAAGGAATCGGGAATGCGGTACTTTCGGGATTGGCGATCCAGATTGCGACCTTCCCCGTGATCGCATACCATTTCTTTGAGTATCCAGTATACAGTATGCTCTTGAATTTGCTGGTCATTCCATTCATGGGTGGAGTATTGATATCCGGAATTCTTTGCGTGGCAGTGGGTGGATGCAGTCTCTTGTGTGGCCGGATCGCTATTGGCGGGGGACATTATGTACTGGCACTGTATCGGATTTTATGTGAAAGCTTTCAAAAGCTGCCGGGCGCAGTGTGGGTACTGGGGAGACCGAAGATGTGGCAGATTGGGGCGTATGTATGCCTGTGGGGAGTGGCTTTGGGTGTAAAATGGCTGTTACTGGAAAAGGAGGATGAGGAAGAGGGATTACAAAAATGGAAAAGTGGCAGTATAACAGGTCAGGCAATCAGCCTTGTGATGATATGTGTAGTCAGTGCGTTATTTTTGGCACCACGTCCGGTTTACGGCCTGCAGACCACATTTCTGGATGTTGGTCAGGGCGATGGGATTTTCTTTCGCACCCGCCATGGCGTGATTCTTCTGGACGGAGGCAGTACCGACCAGAAAAAGCTGGGGCAGCAGGTATTAGAGCCATATCTGAAAAGCAATGGAATTTCAAAAGTTTCCTACGCCATCGTCAGTCATGGCGACCAGGATCATATCTCCGGATTGTCATACCTTCTGGAATCCGACAGCGGCATTCAGATCCAGAACTTGATTCTTCCCATTCGAGGAAAAGAAGATCCCATTTACGCAAAACTAGGTCAACAAGCCAAAAATGCCGGGGCAAAGGTGTTCTGGATGAAACAGGGGGATCAGATCCGTGTAGATGGCCTGAACCTTCGATGTCTCTACGATGGAGCAGGAACTGATGAAACGGAGCGGAATAACCATTCCCTGTTGATCCAGGCGTCTTATGGAGAGTTTGGGATGTTATTGACTGGGGATATGAGTGCAGATGGGGAGCTGCAGTGGCTGGAACAGAAGGATACCTTGGAAAAGCCGGTCCAGATTCTAAAAATCGCCCATCATGGTTCCGGATATTCCAGTACAGAACCATTTCTAAAAGAAATCTCTCCCAGATTGGCAGTGATCTCCTGCGGCGAAGGAAACCGTTATGGCCACCCTCATGTGGAAACACTGGAAAGATTGGAAAAAGAGGGGATTCCGTGGGTGTGTACCAGGGATTGCGGGGCGGTTCTGGTAGAGATAAAGAAGAGAAATGTACAGGTTCGTACCTATAAAAAGTGGGTGTGGTGCAAGATATTTTCATGAATCGCTTGAGAAAACCAGAAAATCCAGTATAATAATGGATAGTGAAAATGCGTGTAACCGGGAAGACGCTGAACAGTTACAAATGAGTGAAAATGGAAGATCGCACTAAGCGGCGGGTGAGAAGATGCCGGAAACAGGATCATGACAGAAAGGTGGAAATTGCGTGAAGGTATTGGCACAGGACATCAAGACAGGGGAATTTAAACCGGTGTATCTGATCTGCGGGGAAGAGGCATTTTTGAAGAAAAGCTACAAAAACCGCATGAAAGATGCTATGGTGGGGGATGATACCATGAATTTCCACTATTTTGAGGGGAAAGGACTGGATCTGAAGGAGATTATCAGCCTGGCGGACACCATGCCGTTTTTTGGAGACCGCCGTCTGATCCTGATCGAGGACAGCGGTCTTTTTAAGAGCAGCGGTGCGGATGCCCTGGTGGAATATCTGCCGCAGATGCCGGATACCACCTGTATGCTGTTTGTGGAAAATGAGGTGGACAAGCGGAACCGTCTGTACAAAAAGGTAAAGGATCTGGGATACGTGGCGGAGATGGAGCGGCAGGATGCCAGACAGTTAGGCGCCTGGGCTGGTGGAATTCTGGCAAAAGAAGGGAAGAAGATCACTGGCAGAACCATGGAACTGTTTTTAAGCAAGACTGGCGATGACATGGAAAATATCCGCATGGAGCTGGAAAAGCTGATCAGCTATACCTTGGGACGGGACGTGATCACAGATCAGGATGTGGAGGAAATCTGTACGGTACGTGTGACCAATAAGATTTTTGAGATGGTAGCGGCTATTGTAACCCGGAATACCAGGAAGGCTATGGATCTGTATGAGGATCTGATCACGCTGCGGGAGCCGCCTATGCGGATTCTGTTTCTGATCGCACGGCAGTTTAACCAGATCCTGCAGGTAAAAGAACTGATGAACCAGGGCATGGAGAAAAATGGGATCGCATCCAAACTGAAAATGCAGCCGTTTGTGGTAGGCAAGACCATGCCGCAGGCAAAAAGCTTCAGCAGGGAACAGATTTTATCTTATGTAAACCTTTGCGTGGATACAGAAGAAGCGGTGAAAACCGGACGGCTGGATGAAAGGCTGGCGGTGGAACTATTGATCACCAGACAATATTAATGTTTCTCATTGCTATAACAAAAAAAGAAACCGTCACACCAACGGTTTCTTTTTTATTTGGGTTAAATTATTCTATTGGAATCAGTTGACTGATTAAGCCATAGCGTTAACAGCTTTGCTGATACGGGATACTTTGCGGGATGCAGTATTCTTGTGATATACACCCTTAGAAGTAGCTTTATCAATCTCAGAGATAGCAACTAATAAGCTTGCCTGTGCAGCAGCCTTGTCACCAGCAGCAATAGCAGCCTCTACTTTTTTGATACAAGTTTTACTTTGGATCTGATCGCTTTGTTGCGAGCAGCTTTAGTTTCAGTAACTAAGATTCTTTTTTTAGCAGATTTAATGTTAGCCAATCTGGGCACCTCCGATTAAATGATTATATGATTTAGATTCTTTGGTTTGCATCAAAGCCTGGACACGGACAGTTCAATGTAAACATTCTATATTATTCTAACGAACTTCCCCTAAAATGTCAATACATATTTCGCTTATTTTTGAGAAAAATAATAACGAAAATAGAAGAAAAAATAAAGGTTTTGTGAGAAAAATGGAGGAATGCTATGTTTGAGATTAGAACGGATCTGGCCATTGAGGAAAAAACAGAAAATAGAGCGGAACAAAGTGTGGCTGGCGTGTCCTGCAGGGAGTGGCGGGAGCCTCCAGTATGGTGAAAATGACCGAGGTAAAAATCCTGGATGAACATGGAGCCAGGGCTTTACGGAAGCCGGTAGGAACCTATCTGACGCTGGAAGCGAAAACCATGGGGAAGAAGGATGAGGACTATCATCGGGAGGTGTCGGAGGAACTGGCGGCGCAGCTGGTACGGATGATCAGGGAGATCCAGAGAAAGGAGGAGAAAGCGCGAAGTGCAGGAAAAGTAGAAAGTATGGAGTGGTGGAGAAAACAGGAAGAAGAGAAAGAAGAGAAAGAACAGGAGCAGAGCCTGAAAGGAATCCATCTGTTGGTGGTCGGACTTGGAAATGCACAGGTGACACCGGATGCGCTTGGACCGGAGGTATTGAAGCATTTAAAAATTACGGTTTATGAACCAAAGAAAAAAGAGAATGACCGAACGAATCGTGACACAACAAACGGTGACAGAAAAGAGTGGAATAAGTCCCTGGACGTAGAGAATTGTAGGACCGGGTGGGACGGGAAGTCACAAGATGATGAAAGAACAATCCTCACAGGCATCGTCCCCGGTGTGATGGCCCAGACAGGCATGGAAACGGCCCAGATCATGCGTGGCATTGTCCGGGAGACGAAGCCGGATCTGGTGATCGCCATTGATGCGCTGGCAGCCCGCAGTATCCGCAGGCTTGGGACGACCATTCAGGTGACAGATACCGGGATACATCCAGGTTCTGGTGTGGGTAATCACCGCCATGGGCTGACCAGGGAGAGTTTGGGAGTACCCGTGATCGCCATTGGGGTGCCAACCGTGGTGGGGACAGCGGCCATTGTCCATGATACGGTGTCTGTGCTGATCCAGACGTTGTTGGAACACGCTCAGACCAGGGAGATCGGAGGCTTTTTGGATCAGCTGGATTCGGATGAACAATATCGCCTGATCTGTGAGCTGCTGGAGCCGGAATTTGGCCAGATGTATGTGACACCGCCGGATATTGACCAGACCATTAAGGCAATTAGCTATACCATCTCTGAGGCGATCCATATAGCATTTTTGGGGGGGGAGTAAAAAAGGATAAGAGGAATGATGCGGCAGGTAAGAAGTGCAGGTAAGAAGAAATGTGTTGCCATGGGAGGTACTGAACAATTTCCCTGTATCATAAAATGAAAAGAGATTGAAACGGTGAGGCGGACAGTGATGCGATGGTCAGGACCCTGGAAAACGGACCGTTTACTGAAGACAGCCATGGTTCTGACCGGGACAGTCCTTGTGCTGGCCCTGGCGAAGCCGTTGGCTGGTGAGACAATGAAGATGATTTCGCAGCATTCAAAAATCCCATGGAAAATGGCGGCGGCGGAGTTTCTGGCGGATTTTTTCAAAAAGAAAGAAGATCCCATGGAAGGATTCTGGAAGCAGGTGCTGGATGGAAGGTCAGAAAGTAAAGGACGAACAGAGGATAGGTCTGATCCTTACCCCGCGGACCCGGCGTATACGGATTATGAACGCCGGAAAAAGATTTTACATGAGGCGGCCTGGATGTTTCTCATGGGCGATGAGTCTGGTGCAGAGGCCCAGGAAGAAGCAGAACGGCTGGGATTTTGCAAGAACGCCGAAAATGGCAGAGCAGATTCTGAAAATGACATGGCAGGTGCCGAAAATGAAAATGGAGGCAGTTCTGGCAATAACAGTTCAGGCAATGGCAATGAAAATAGTCAGGCATTAGAGCTGGCAGCAGGCGATGGATATCAGAAAGGTCATACTGGTTATACAGGCGGCATGTATCAGTTGGCGCAGCTGCAGGATTATGATTTTCTGATCAAGCATTTCTACACGGTCCATTCTTCCACCACAGCCAGACGGGAGGAAATGGACGCAGCAGTTCTCACAGGAATGGATCTATCCATGAAAAAAGACCCATCCGTACCCCAGATCCTGATCTACCACACCCATTCCCAGGAAACCTACGCGGATTACGCTGCAGGAAATAAAAAAGCCACAGTGGTGGAGCTTGGAAACCGTCTGACCGCGCTTCTGGAAGAAAAGGGTTATCAGGTGCTCCATGACACCACCAGTTACGACATGGCGGCGGGAAAGCTGGACCGGAACCACGCTTACAACTACGCATTGGATGGAATCATGGGTATTTTACAGAAATATCCATCAATCCAGGTGGTGCTGGATCTTCATCGGGACGGTGTAAAAGAAAGTCTACATATGGTGCGGGCGGTGAATGGAAAGGCCACAGCGCCGATTATGTTTTTTAACGGCATGAGCCAGACACCGGAAGGGGAGATCGAGTACCTGAAAAATCCGTATAAAACGGAAAATCTGGCATTCAGCCTGCAGATGCAGCTTCTGGCAGAAGAGGAATACCCGGATCTGACCAGAAAAATTTTCCTAAAAGGACTCCGCTATAATCTTCATGTGCGTCCAAGGTCAGCACTGGTCGAGGTGGGAGCCCAGACCAACACGCTGGAGGAGGCGCTAAACGCCATGGAGCCGCTGGCGGATCTGTTAGACCAGGTGCTGGGTGGTGGGTGAGATGGTCCGCGTGATTGAGTGTGTGGGAGTAACGATAACACAGGTTGTATTTTAAGCGGCATAAGCAGCATATAAACGAAAAATTGTAAGAAATCCCGGAGAAATCGTCTATCTCACCTTGCACAAAAAAATGAAAAATGATAAAATAAAATGCTAAGATGCCATAGGAGTGCAGATTCCCATGGCGATACCTGATTGTGAACGTTACAGATAGAAAGGAAATCATACACACATGGCAACTGTTGACCAGAGTAAAATTAGAAATTTTTGTATTATTGCACATATTGATCATGGAAAGTCAACCCTTGCAGACCGAATCATAGAGAAAACAGGACTTCTGACCAGCCGTGAGATGCAGGATCAGGTGTTGGATAACATGGATCTGGAGAGGGAGAGAGGAATCACCATCAAGGCCCAGACGGTCCGAACCGTATATAAGGCGAAAAATGGAGAAGAGTATATTTTCAATCTGATTGATACCCCAGGACATGTGGACTTTAACTATGAGGTGTCCCGAAGCCTGGCAGCCTGCGACGGCGCAATCCTGGTGGTGGACGCAGCACAGGGAATCGAGGCCCAGACACTGGCTAACGTGTACCTGGCTTTGGATCATGATCTGGATGTTTTCCCGGTTATTAATAAAATCGATCTGCCAAGTGCCGATCCGGACCGTGTAGCAGCAGAAATCGAGGACGTGATCGGACTGGAAGCCCATGATGCGCCACGGATCTCTGCAAAAACCGGACTGAACGTGGATGAGGTCCTGGAGGCTATCGTGGAGAAGATCCCGGCACCGAAGGGAAATCCGGACGCACCGTTAAAAGCGCTGATTTTTGACTCTCTGTACGATTCCTACAAAGGCGTTATCATTTTCTGCCGGATCAAAGAGGGAACTGTGAAGAAAGGTACCCGCATCCAGATGATGGCAACTGGAGCGGAAGAAGAGGTAGTAGAGGTTGGCTATTTTGGCGCAGGCCAGTTTATTCCGTGCGACGAGCTGTCAGCCGGTATGGTTGGATACATCACAGCCAGCATCAAAAATGTAAAAGATACGGCAGTGGGCGATACCATTACCGATAAAGATAACCCATGTGCAGAGCCCCTTCCAGGTTATAAAAAAGTAACCTCCATGGTTTACTGCGGTCTGTACCCGGCAGATGGAGCCAAGTACAACGACCTGCGTGATGCACTGGAGAAGCTTCAGTTAAATGACGCATCCCTGTTCTTCGAGCCGGAGACCTCCATTGCGCTGGGATTCGGTTTCCGATGTGGATTTTTGGGACTGCTTCACTTGGAGATCATCCAGGAACGTCTGGAGCGCGAGTATAACCTGGATCTGGTCACTACGGCGCCGGGCGTTATTTACCGGGTGCATAAGAAAAATGGCGATGTGATCTCCCTGACGAACCCATCCAATCTGCCGGATCCGACCGAGATCGACTACATGGAAGAGCCGATCGTCAGCGCCGAGATCATGGTAACCACGGAATTTGTGGGCGCGATCATGAACCTGTGCCAGGAGCGCCGCGGCGTTTACTTAGGCATGGAGTACATCGAGACCACCAGAGCCTTATTAAAATACGAACTGCCGTTAAATGAGATCATTTACGATTTCTTTGACGCGTTAAAATCCCGTTCCAGAGGTTACGCGTCCTTCGATTATGAGATCAAGGGCTATGAGCGTTCCGAACTGGTGAAGCTGGATATTCTGATCAACCGCGAGGAAGTGGATGCTCTTTCCTTTATCGTTCATGCAGATTCTGCTTACGAGAGAGGCAGAAAGATGTGCGAGAAGTTAAAGGACGAGATTCCGAGACATTTGTTCGAGATCCCGATCCAGGCGGCTGTTGGCGGCAAGATCATTGCCAGAGAGACCGTGAAAGCCATGCGTAAGGACGTTCTGGCAAAATGTTACGGCGGTGATATTTCACGTAAGAAAAAGCTTCTGGAGAAGCAGAAGGAAGGCAAGAAGCGGATGCGCCAGGTTGGTAATGTAGAGATTCCGCAGAAGGCGTTCATGAGCGTTCTGAAGCTGGATGAGGAGTAATTGTGGAGAGACGACCATTGGAATTATACATTCACATTCCATTCTGCGTCCGCAAATGTGCATATTGCGATTTCCTGTCGGGACCTGCCACAGACTTGGAGATGAGAGTCTATGTGGAGCAGTTAGTCCAGGAGATATCCGTACAGAGTGCCTTCTATGAGGGGTATGGGGTGACCTCCATATTCCTTGGGGGAGGCACTCCTTCTATATTAGAAGCAGAGGACATCAGCCGGATCATGGAGGCGGTGTACGGACATTTCCATGTGGAAAAGGATGTGGAAGTGACCATCGAGGCCAATCCGGGAACCGTCAGTCTGGAAAAGCTGCAGATCTACCGGGCGTCCGGCATCAACCGGATCAGCATCGGGCTGCAGTCTGCCGATGACGGGGAATTAAAGGCTCTGGGCCGGATACACAGCTATGATGGATTTTTAAAGACCTATGAGCGGGTGCGGCAGGCGGGATTTACCAATGTCAACATTGATCTGATGTCCGCATTGCCAGGACAGACGCTGGAATCCTGGAGATCCACGCTGCGGAAGGTGCTGATGCTGCGGCCAGAGCACATTTCCGCTTACAGTCTGATCATCGAGGAGGGGACGCCATTTTTCAAGGCTTACCACGACCATCCGGAGCTGCTTCCGGACGAGGACACCGAGCGGGAAATGTATTATGAGACGAAATCCATGCTCCATAAACAGGGCTTCGAGCGGTACGAGATCTCTAATTACGCCAAACCAGGTTATGAGTGCAGACATAACATCGGCTACTGGACCGGAATCGAGTATCTGGGGCTGGGCCTGGGGGCATCCTCCTATATTCAGGGATTCCGTTTCCATAATGAATCGGATCTCAGCCTCTATGACAAAATCCAGATGACCGGAACCGACGCCGATGAGAAACTGCACCAGGAGATCACGAAACTGTCAGACAAGGAAAAAATGGAAGAATTTATGTTTTTGGGACTGCGCATGATAAAGGGTGTGTCAGGAAGCGAATTCTTCCAGCGGTTTGGGCAGAATATGTGGAATGTGTACGGAAATGTATTGAACAAATTGAAGGACGAGGGGCTGATCATCGTGGATATGCCGGATGTGAGGCTCAGCGATTATGGAATTGATGTGAGCAACTATGTGCTCAGTGAGTTTTTGTTAGACTAGAATCTGGAGGGCAGAAGGAGGAAATGATATGGAGCGATATGACATTGCGATTATAGGAACCGGCCCGGCGGGCTTATCGGCAGCAGTGACTGCCACAGTCCGGAATAAAAAGGTGCTGCTGCTTGGCAATAAAAACCTAAGCGACAAAGTAGGCAAAGCCCACGATATCCAGAATTATCTGGGACTGCCGGATGTCAGCGGCGAAAACCTGGCCAAAGCATTTCAAAGCCATTTAGACAACCTTGGCATTCAGATCACCCAGGACAAGGTCAACGCCATTTACCCCATGGGGGAGTATTATTCCATCCAGTCAGCCAGCGGCAGCTATGAATCCAAAACCGTGATTCTGGCCACTGGGGTGAATTTTGGCAGACCACTTCCTGGTGAGGAGGAATTGTTAGGCAAAGGCGTCAGCTACTGCGCTACCTGTGATGCATTTGCTGTCCGCGGAAGAAAGGCCATCGTTATCGGTTATGACAAAGAAGCAGAAGCGGAGGCCGATTTCCTAAGCCAGATGGCCCAGTCCGTGACCTATATCCCGATGTATAAAGAGGAACCGTCAGTATCCGAAAAAGTGATCGTGTTGCGGGAGATTCCCGTGGAGATTCTGGGAGCGGAAATGGATGGTATGACCATGGTCTCTGCCTTAAAAACCAGAACCGCTGAGCATCAGGCAGATATGGTTTTCATCCTGCGGGACACCATCTCCCCAACCCATCTGATTCCGGGACTTCAGATGGACGGAAACCATGTAGCGGTTAATTTACAGATGGAGACCAACTTGCCAGGATGCTTCGCCTGTGGCGATCTGGCCGGGAAGCCGTATCAGTATATCAAATCCGCCGGGCAGGGAAATGTGGCGGCGTTGGCGGCTGTAGGATATTTGAGTAGTTTGAAAGAGAAATAGAGGATAGAGAATGGAAAGAGAAAATTCCGTGGCGGGATTTCCTCTTTCTGTGATAAATAGAATAAAATTAGCAGTTAAGATTTTGCTGTAAAAGTAAGATATCATCAATGGAGAGAGAAGGAAGAATGGATTGAATAAAATCCAGGGACATTCCTTTTTTCAATAAATTGATGACAGTGGTGTTCGATTGTTCTTTTGAGTTGAAAAAATCCCTGTAAATTAAACAATACAAGGGCCTTCTATGATAAAATATTAAAATCATAGGAGGCCTTTTATTATGGCAAACAGAAAAAAAGAAGTTTACAAACCAAAACCAATGACCGAAGGAAAAAGAAATCTTATCCAGGGGCTGCTTCAGGAGTACGATATCCAATCTGCTGAGGATATTCAGGATGCTTTAAAAGATCTGCTTTCCGGAACAATTCAAGATATGCTTGAAACGGAAATGGATGACCATCTAGGCTATGACCGTTATGAAAGATCCGGTGAGCCTAACTACCGTAATGGTACGAAATCTAAGACTGTCCGCAGTAAATATGGCGAATTTCAAGTAGATGTACCTCAGGATCGTCAGAGTCCTTTTGAGCCGCAGGTGCTTCCAAAACGTCAGAAAGATATTTCTTCGATTGCTGACAAGATTATCTCAATGTATGCAAAGGGAATGACCACACGACAGATTTCAGAAACCATAGAGGATACTTACGGCTTTGAAGTAAGTGAAGGAATGGTATCGGATATCACAGATAAACTCCTTCCACGAATCGAGGAATGGCAGAATCGTCCTTTGTCCCCTGTGTACCCTATCGTTTTTATTGATGCGGTACACTTTTCTGTACGTGATGATGGGGTGATCAGGAAACATGCAGCATATGTCGTGCTTGGTATCAATGAAGATGGCATGAAAGAAGTCCTAAGCATTGTTGTGGGCGAAAATGAAAGTAGTAAATACTGGCTGTCTGTATTAAACAGCCTAAAAAACCGAGGAGTTCAGGATATTCTCATTCTCTGCTCTGATGGTTTGACCGGTATCAAGGATGCAATCTTTACGGCATTTCCAAAAACGAAGTAGCAACGTTGTATTGTACATATGGTGAGAAAAACGCTTAAATACGTTGCAAACAAGGATATGAAAGTATTTGCAAAAGATTTAAAGACAATCTATACCGCCGCAGATGAAGAAGCTGCCAGAAAGCAGTTAGAGTCTGTAACAGAAAAATGGTCTGCTCAGTATCCAAGTGCGATGAATTGCTGGCACGAAAACTGGGATGCAATATCCCCAATCTTTAAGTTTTCCAAGGAGGTTCGTACCGCATTTTATACTACAAATGCCATAGAATCGCTGAATTCCTGCTATCGTAGATTGAATAAGCAACGCAGTGTATTTCCAAGCTCTCAGGCACTTATGAAAGCCCTATATCTGGGAACTTTCGAGATCGCAAAAAAGTGGACAATGCCAATCAGGAACTGGGGAAAAGTTCGTGGCGAGCTGGAAATCATGTACCCTGACCGGATGCTGATATAGCAACAAAAGCTGGAATATCAAGAGTAAATATACGTTACAGTTCAGCCTTACGGCTGATGCATATATGAAAAACAGAGAAATTTTATTTTTTGAGAAGAGGACTTATTCACAGTCCCTTCTCTTTTTTCTTCTATATAACAGGCTTCTAAGTTGGAATCCGGATATTTCCTTTTTCCACAAATACATTTATCGGCATTTTCCGGTCAGCTTTGTGGATAGAAAGAAAAAAGAACCATCCGATTTGGAACCTTGTCCCCCGTCATTTTGCCAATCCGTATTTTCGTAAAATTTGTAGTTCTTTCCGTTTTGTGCTATGATTGTTTTATCACGTTCAAGGCGGAAATGGCTATGGCAGGCGGACATTACGGAAAAAGTGTATATGATGAGCTGGTAAAGGTTATGGCACGTCTTGACTTCATGAAAAAAGAAACGGATCAAAAAATATCTGGGTTAAACAATGAAATATCGGATCTGAAAAAAGAAAACAAAAAGCTTCGGAAAGAAAATGAACTTCTGACAGAGGACAATACCCGCCTGAGAAATCTACTAAATCATGACAGTTCCAATACATCCCAGCCTCCATCCAGTGACCAGAAGCCAAGCCGTTTGGCAAACAGTTACAATGACTGAAAAAAGCGAGAAAAAAACGGGAGCCAGACCGGCCATAAAGGGACAAACCTGTCCAGTTAGAAAGTCCTGGAAAAGCTGGCCAGCGGAAAATACCTTCATGAGATCGAAATGGTCGGAGAGGTATCTGAAAAAGGATACCGCGTCCGCTATGTGATAGGCCTGCGCGTACAGCCTGTCATCCGGGAAATCCAGATCTATCCGGATGCCAACGGGAACTACCAAATCACCGAAGGATACCGGAGCGAAGTCGTATACGGTTCTATCATCAAATCCCTTGCCGTAGATCTGTACAGAGAAGGAGTGATGTCCAACGACCGGATCGCCGCGTTTTTGAATGACGCGTCAGATGGATGTCTGGAACTGTCAGAAGGCAGCGTATACAGTTTCTGCCGGAAATTTTCTGACCTTTCCAAACCAGAAATTCGTAAGCTGGAGGAATGTCTGATGAACCAGCCAGTTGTAGCAACGGACGCGACAACGGTAAGTCTGAATGGAAATCAGGGCTATATCCGAAATATAAGCGATGGAAAAGCGGTTGTTTATTATGGAATGGAAAAGAAAACAAAAGCGGAGCTGGATAAACTTTCCTTTTTCAGCCGCTATAAGGGTACCCTGTTACATGACCATGAAACGGCGTTGTACCAGTATGGAACAGCCATGCGGAGTGCAATGTACATATCCTGAGATATCTAAAAAAGAATACGGAAGAAGTGGGAAACCAATGGTCAGAAAAACTTACCAATCTGTTGAGTGAAATGAACAGGGAACGCAAAGCTCAAAAGGCAGAAGGAAAAGAGCAATTTTCTGTTCAAAAAAGGAAAGACTATGAAAAGAGGTATACAGACTGTCTGGAAAAAAGAAGGGAAGAAAACCAATCTACGAAGCATAAATACGCGAAGCAGGAAGAGTCGGCCCTGTTAAACCGTCTGGAAAAATACCGTGAAAACCATTTGCTGTTCATAAAGCGTTCTGAGGTACCATTTGATAATAATATATCAGAACGGGATCTGAGGAAAGTAAAGAACCGTCAAAAAATGGCAGGCGGATTCCGTAAGAAACAGGGACAGGAGATGTATTGTCGGATCCTAAGCATCGTAGAAACCTTAAAACGGCGTAAAATGAATCTAATGGAGAACATCAAACAGATCTTTATAGGAACACCGGCTATTTTCTAGCCGGTGTTAGATGTGTTGTTTCAGCCGCAAGGCTGAACTGTAACGCAGAAATATTATAATAATGAAAAAAGAGTTTAATTATTGAGAAATGTATGATAAGATTACATTGTGTCGCTGGAAGCGACAAAGTGTAAGACATATAATAGTATAGAGATTGAAAAAAAGAAGCTAGTATAACAATAATTTTGGCGTTGGTCGCGTTTTTTCAGAATAATACTAAAACTGAAGAAATGATCTGTGAAGTGATGAAGCATAAAATAATTTATTAATATTAACTGATGGTGATAGAGATGAAATTGTCGAAATATAATATATGTGTATGTTCTAAAGGCAAATGGTTGATTTATAATTTGCTGAAATCAACTTGTGTTATTTTAGATGAAAATGAGTATAATAGTTTTTTAAATATTGCCACAGATGATGATTTAATTATATTCAATGAATTAGGTATGTATGTTGAAGATGAATATGATGAATTGAATGAGGCTTTTTATTATTATCAGAGGAATACTGACTTATATAATCAAAAGTGTAGAAAACATAGAATTTATACAACGACTAAATGTAATGCAAAATGTTACTATTGCTTTGAAAAGAATGTTGTAGGTGAGGCAATGGATAAGTCCATTGCAGATAAAGTGGTTGAAAGAATACTTGATATACAAGGAAATGCAAAACAGCTTACTATTACATGGTTTGGTGGGGAACCATTGCTTAATAAGGATATTATGGATTACATATCTTGTAAATTAAAGAAAGATTTACCAAATGATGTGGAATATAATTCTTTTATGATAACAAATGGGATATTATTTGACGAACCAACAGTTAGTAGAGCAATCGAAACTTGGAATTTGGGTTCTGTTCAAATTACAATAGATGGATTAAAGACAACATATGAAGAAATTAAAAAATATGGTTTTAAAGATTCTTTTGAAAGAATAATTACTAACATTCACACACTAATGAAAGCAGGAATTAAAGTTAGAATCCGCATAAATTACAGTGATGATAACGTTGGTGAGATACTTGATCTTATTGACTATCTTTCTGAGGAGTTTATGGATAAAACGATGTTATTTGTATATGCACATAAAATATTTTCAGATGATAATAAGGACAATAGTAAAGCTGCAAGTGTAGATAATGACATAAAAATATGGGATGAATTGTATTTGAAAGGTTTTATAGAGGATATATTGGAAACAATTAAGCCCAATATGATTTCATGTACTGCTGGAAATTTATATAATGAAATGTATTTGCCAAATGGTGATATTGGAAAATGTGCGCAAGCAATATCTAAAGGTGATATTGTAGGTGATGTATCTTGTGGAATTAAAAATAAGCTAGTATCAAAGTGGTGTAGCGGATTGATGAATGAAGAGTGTATGTTATGTAATCTTTTTCCAGTATGTGGAGGAGGGTGCAAGTATGAAAAGTACAATAAAAAAAAGGGTTGTTTTGTTTCAGAAAAATTAATAAAACACAAATTAATTGCGTATCTGGATAAATGTTTAAATGGTGAAGAAGAAAATGAAAAAGTCCAAGTATAATATAGAAGTTAAACATAAAGATAAAAATTTAATATTTAATACAAAAACTCGAAATTGTATAATTTTGGACAACGATGAATGGACAAGGTATGAGGGAATAAGCGCAGAGTATGAAAAAGAACTATCTGATTTAGGGATTTATGTTAATGATTTTGATGATGAGTATGAGGAGATTGTAGATATTATTAATTCAAATATTGCTCGGGACAACGAAACAATAAGAAGTCATACAATTTATACCACAACATACTGTAATGCACATTGTCACTATTGTTTTGAAGATAGTTTTGTTCGGGAAAGTATGTCCTTGCAAACAGCAAATAAAATCGTTGATTATATTCTTGGTAGGCAGGGTAATTCAAAAAAATTGTATGTAATTTGGTTTGGCGGTGAACCACTTTTGAATGTAAATGTAATAGATGTTATAGCAAAAAAATTAAAAAAGTCGCTTCCTTCGGATGTTGAATTTAGAAGTTCAATTTATACTAATGGAGTGCTGTTTTCTGATAAATTGATTGAACATGCTGTTGCAGAATGGAACTTGAAGGCAGTTCAAATAACAATTGATGGATTAAAAACAACTTATGAAAATATAAAAGGATACAATTTTGATAATGGATTTGATTTAGTGATTGAACGTATTCGAGCAATAATAAAGGCGGGTATAAGGATACAGATCAGAATCAATTATGATGATAACAATGTTAACGAAATACTAGAATTAATAGATGTTCTTAGCGATTTGTTACCACAAAAAAAAGACGTGGTTGTTTATGCAAATAAAATATTCAGAAGTGATACAGATAATAGTAAGAAATCTTCGGCGATAAATGATTTTACCATCTTTAAAAAACTGGTTGAATGTGGTTTTTGTAGAGATATATTGGGCTCCATAAAAAACAACTTTAATACGTGTTTGGCAGGGAGTGAGTATAGTAAGTTGTATTTACCTTCTGGATATATAATAAAATGTGATAGAGATTGTAAAAGTATCGTTGGTAATTTAGATGGTGAAACAAATCAAGATGAACTGAGCAAATGGAAAGTCAATAGGATAAATGTGATGTGTAGAGATTGTAAAGTGTTTCCTTTGTGCGGTGGTGGTTGTATTTATGAGTTTATAAATGGAAAAAAAGGATGTATGAACTCAGAAGAACTTGTTAAGATGAAACTACAATACTATTTAGATACACTATAGTTTAAATGTAGAATAATTGTGAAAGGAGGATAAGGTTATGGTAGTAATTAAAGGAACTACTTCTGAAGAACAGGTTGGAGCTTGTTACTTAGGAGGCGGAAGTTGTGGACCTGATTCTAATGATCATGACGGCTCATGCAAGTAATTTTGCTACGTTATGTTTAAAAGAACAGGAGCATCCCAAAGTTTGTGTAAACCTCCAAACTGATGTAAGATAAAATTACTCAGTTTGGAGGTTATTTAGTACCATAAAAGTGTAGTTGTTAGAGAGCCTGTGAAACTTTTTCTGTAAAATAACCATCATAAGGTCCTTCTATGATAAAATAAATATCATTAGGAGGGCCTTTTATTATGGCAAGACAAAAGAAACCTGTACACAGAGTACAAATGACCGACGGAAAAAGAAATATCATTCGTC
>QUFC01000044.1 GCA_003478355.1 Lachnospiraceae bacterium AM48-27BH | reverse complement strand
TTTCCAGGGCAACCGTGACAACCGTAATGGTCAGGGTGGTTTCCAGGGCAATCGTGACAACCGCGGCGGTCAGGGGGGTTTCCAGGGCAACCGTGATAACCGCGGCGGTCAGGGCGGACGTTCCGGCCAGAGAGACAGCGCAAAGTCTTTCGATACCCCATTAGCAACCAAGCCACAGAGCAATCGTGCGAATAAGAACGCTTATAAGAACGATCGTTATGATAAGAAGAACATGACAGAGGACGGACCAAAGAACAAGGGCAAATCCGTTTCCAAGCATCCGTTCATCATGCCTCAGAAACCAGTAGAAGAGAAGGTAGAGGAGACCATCAAGGTTATTACCATTCCGGATGTATTGACCATCAAAGAGTTGGCGGAGAAGATGAAACTGCAGCCATCTGCCATTGTTAAGAAGTTATTCTTAAAAGGTCAGATCGTTACCTTAAACCAGGAGATCGACTACGAGCAGGCAGAAGAGATCGCTATGGAGTATGATGTTCTCTGTGAGAAAGAGGAAAAGGTCGATGTGATCGAGGAATTGCTGCGTGAGGATGAAGAGGATGAGAAAGATATGGTTTCCAGACCTCCGGTAGTCTGCGTTATGGGTCACGTTGACCATGGTAAGACCTCCCTTCTGGATGCCATCCGTAAAGCCAATGTCACTGCAAAAGAGGCAGGCGGTATCACCCAGCACATTGGTGCGTATGTAGTAGAGATCAATGGACAGAAGATTACTTTCTTAGATACTCCGGGACATGAGGCATTTACCGCTATGCGTATGCGTGGCGCGCAGTCTACCGATATTGCAGTTCTGGTAGTTGCAGCAGATGATGGCGTGATGCCGCAGACCGTTGAGGCGATCAACCATGCAAAGGCAGCAGGCGTTGAGATTATTGTTGCTATCAACAAGATCGATAAGCCAAGTGCAAATATCGAACGTGTAAAACAGGAACTGGCAGAGTATGAGTTAGTGCCAGAGGATTGGGGCGGCAGTACCATTTTCGTTCCGGTATCTGCACATACCCATGAGGGTATTCCGGAGCTGTTGGAGATGATCATCCTGACAGCTGAGGTAAAGGAGCTGAAAGCCAATCCAAACCGTAACGCAAGAGGCCTGGTGATCGAGGCAGAGCTGGATAAGGGCAAAGGCCCGGTTGCAACCGTTCTGGTTCAGAAGGGTACTCTCCACGTAGGCGACAACATCGCCGTTGGCGCATGCTACGGTAAAGTACGTGCCATGATGGATGATAAGGGACGCCGCGTGAAAGAGGCAACTCCATCGACACCAGTTGAGATCCTGGGCTTAAACGGTGTGCCGAATGCCGGTGAGGTATTCGTAGTGACCGAGAACGAGAAAGAGGCAAGAAGCTTCGCAGATACCTTTATTTCTGAGAGCAAGAACAAGCTGCTGGAAGAGACTAAGGCAAAATTATCCCTGGATGATCTGTTTACCCAGATCAAGGCCGGTAATGTAAAAGAACTCCCGATCATCGTAAAAGCCGATGTTCAGGGTTCTGTAGAGGCAGTAAAGCAGAGCCTGACCAAGCTGTCTAATGAAGAGGTTATGGTCAAAGTGATTCATGGAGGCGTTGGCGCAATCAACGAGTCCGATGTTTCCTTAGCGTCTGCATCGAATGCCATCATCATCGGATTTAACGTAAGACCAGATGCAACTGCAAAATCCATTGCGGAACGTGAAAAAGTAGATATCAGACTGTATCGTGTCATTTATCAGGCAATCGAGGACGTAGAGGCTGCGATGAAGGGTATGCTGGATCCTGTATTTGAGGAGAAGGTGATTGGTCATGCCATCGTGCGTCAGTTATTCAAGGCTTCCGGCGTCGGAACCATCGCAGGTCTTACGTTATGGACGGTAAGTTCCAGAGAGGCTGTTCTGTCCGTATTACCCGTGAGGGCGAGCAGATCTTTGAAGGCGCTTTGGCATCCCTGAAACGTTTCAAGGACGATGTGAAGGAAGTGGCGACCGGATATGAGTGTGGACTTGTATTTGAGAAGTTCAATGATGTCCAGGTAGACGATATGGTTGAGGCATATATGATGGTAGAGGTTCCCAGATAGGATTTAGGAGCCTCCACCAGAAAGGAATTCCATGCGTAAAAATAGTATTAAGAATACAAGAATCAATGCGGAGGTCCAGAGAGAGTTAAGCGAGATCATCCGTACCGAAGTAAAAGATCCACGACTGGCTGCAGCTATGGTGAGCGTGGTTTCCGTTGAGGTAACCCCGGACTTAAAGTACTGCAAGGCATATATCAGTGTCCTGGGCAGCGATGAAGCTGCTAAGGCAGTAGTAGAGGGCTTGCGCAGCGCAGTAGGCTACATCCGTAAAGAACTGGCAAGAAGAGTGAATTTACGGAATACACCAGAGATCAAGTTTATCCTGGACCAGTCCATCGAGTATGGTGTGAATATGTCCAGACTGATCGATGATGTGACGAAAGATTTAAAAGACGATGAAGAAGAATAAGTGATGATCTGGCCAGCCTGCCAAAATGCGGGCTGGCTATATGAGAATATAGGACCATTGCAAATCACAACAAAAGGGGGCGGCTTATGACAAAACTGGAAACGATGATAGACCAGGCCGGAAAAATCGTGATCTTAGGACACGTAAATCCGGATGGAGACTGTGTTGGCTCCTGCCTGGCCGTCTATAACTATATTAAAGAATGGGACAGTTCCAAGACAGTTACCGTGCGTCTGGAACGTCTTCCTTCAAAATTCAGCTATTTGTCCGGCTTTGATGCTATTGAGACAGAAGCAGGAGAAGAAACTTATGATCTGTGCATTTGTTTAGACAGCAGCGATGAGGAGCGCTTAGGTGATTTTAAGTCTTGCTTTGATCGCTCTGCGAAAACGATCTGCATCGATCATCATATCACAAACCGCGGCTACGCCCAGGAAAATGTGATCGATGGCCATGCAAGCTCTGCCTGTGAAGTGGTTTACGGACAGCTGGATGAAAGCAGAATCAGTAAACGTGTGGCAGAATGCATTTATACCGGAATCATCCATGATACGGGTGTGTTCAAATACAGCAACACCTCCAGAAAGACCATGGAGATCGCCGGAAGAATGATGGAAAAAGGCATTGACTTTGGAACCATCATCGACGGCAGCTTTTATAAGAAGACATACATGCAGTCCCAGATCCTGGGAAGAGCGCTGCTGGAGAGTATTACATTTCTGGATGGCAGATGTATTTTCAGTGTGGTCCGGAAGAAAGATATGGATTTCTATGGCGTCGAAAAGAGCGATCTGGACGGCATCGTAGATCAGCTGCGGGTGATTGATGGAATTGAATGTGCCATTTTCTTATATGAAACCGGCATTCATCAGTTTAAAGTCAGTCTCCGTTCCAACTCCATCGTGGATGTCAGCAGGATCGCGGCTTATTTTGGTGGCGGCGGCCATGTCCGTGCGGCTGGCTGCACCATGTCCGGCAGTGTCCACGATGTGGTAAATAACCTGTCTGCCCATATTGCGGAACAGTTAGAGCGGGAGAAGGCCAATGCTTGATGGCGTATTAAACATTTATAAAGAAAAAGGATATACCTCCCATGATGTGGTAGCCAAGATGAGAGGCATCTTAAGACAGAAAAAGATCGGGCATACAGGTACCCTGGACCCGGATGCAGAGGGAGTTCTTCCTGTCTGTCTGGGTCAGGGAACCAGGCTGTGCGATATGCTGACAGATCACAGTAAGGTGTACCGGGCGGTATTGTTTTTGGGCATCGACACTGACACCCAGGACATCAGCGGGCAGGTCCTGGAGAAACGGCCAGTAGAAGAAAATCCAGAGAAGGTGCTGGAGGTGATCAAAAGCTTTATTGGCCCTTACGATCAGATCCCGCCGATGTATTCTGCTCTGAAGGTGGATGGAAAACGGCTGTATGAGCTGGCAAGAGCCGGTAAAACCGTGGAACGTCAGGCGAGACCGGTGGTGATCCATGATATCACCGTGGAATCCATGGAACTGCCTCGGGTGACTATGATGGTTTCCTGCTCCAAGGGCACCTATATTCGTACCCTGTGCCATGATATTGGTGAAAAACTGGGGTGTGGAGGCTGCATGGAGGCTCTGATGCGCACCAGAGTGGGAAGATTTGAACTGAAAGACAGTATTTCCTTAAAGGAACTGGAGAAAATCAGAGATGAAGAACGTCTCGGTGAGTATCTGGTCTCTGTTGAGGAGATGTTTCTGGATCAGCCAAAGGTCAGTGCGCTTCCGGAGGCAGACAGTCTGGTACATAATGGGAATCCTGTAAAGCCGGAGCTTGTGAAAGTGGAATGGGATCAGAGATATACCGATCAGCAGCTGTTTCGGATGTACGATAGTGACCAGCGGTTTCTGGGTGTGTACCGTTATGAAGAAGATCGGAAATGGCTGAAGCCATGGAAGATGTTCCTGGGGGGAAATTAGCATGAAATGTTTCATTGGAACCATGGATTTCCAGATCCAGGAACCGACGATCGTTACGCTGGGCAAATTTGACGGCCGTCATAAAGGCCATCAGAAGCTGCTGGGGCGGATGCTGGAATTAAAAAAAGAGCATGGCTGGAAGACAGCAGTTTTTACCTTTGATACGACGCCGGCAGCCAAGATCCAGGGAAAACCCCAGAAGGTGATCACCACCAACCAGGAGCGCCGCAACAACATGGAAAAGATGGGTGTCGATTATCTGGTGGAATGTCCATTCAGCAGAGAAGTGATCCATCTTCCTGCGGAGGTGTTTTTGACAGAGATCCTGCTGGGGAAAATGAATGCCAGGGCAATCGTGGTTGGTACGGACTGTGGGTTTGGTTATCAGAGAAGCGGAAATGCAGAATTATTAAAGAAACTTCAGCCGGTTTATGGTTACGAACTGGATGTGATCGTGAAAGCCCAGGATGACCATCGGGATATCAGCAGCACCTATGTGAAAGAAGAACTGGATCTGGGCAATATCGAGAAAGCCAATGAACTGCTTGGCGAACCTTATTCCATCCATGGAACTGTGGTTCATGGCAACCACCTTGGCGGCCCGGTTCTGGGATTCCCAACGGTGAATATCATCCCGCCGGAGGAAAAGTACCTTCCGCCCTTTGGGGTTTATGTTTCCCGTGTGCGGATGGATGACCGTTATTACGGTGGAATTACCAATATAGGAAGAAAACCGACAGTAGGAAAAGAGAGTCCCATTGGGGTGGAGACCTTTCTGTTCGATGCAGAAGGCGATTTCTATGGAAAAAATATCGAAGTCCAATTGCTGGATTTTGAACGTCCGGAACAGAAATTCCCATCGCTTGACGACTTGAAAAAGCAATTAGAGTTCGATCAAAAATACGGGCGTTCCTATCTTGACAAACATCATGTCATATGATAAACTATCTAAGTATGAGTTGACGCCGGAGCTCAGTTTCTGGAAACTCCAACCAGATACCTGGTTCACGGTAAGAATATTATTATATTAAGGAGGGAATCATCATGATTTCAAAGGAAAAGAAAGCAGCTATTATCGCAGAGTATGGTAGAAAAGCAGGAGACACTGGTTCACCAGAGGTTCAGATCGCTATTCTGACTGCAAGAATCACAGAGTTAACTGAGCACTTAAAGACAAACCAGAAAGATCATCACTCCAGACGTGGTCTGTTAAAGATGGTAGGACAGAGACGTGGTCTGCTGGATTACTTAAAGAAAACTGACCTGGAAGGCTATCGTGCACTGATCGAGAAGTTAGGCATCAGAAAGTAATAAAAAGATTAGGGTGGAGATCAGTCTCCACCCTATTTTGTGTAAGAGAGAATTCTAATAGAATTTCCTCTTACGTAAAATAGGGCAGAAGATCAGTACCGAGACCGCTGAAAAGCATATCCGGGCGGGTGTATTTTTCAGTAGTTTCGGCGGCTTCTGCCGGTTGTTATCGTCCCATAGGGCAAAAAGAAAAAGACAAAGAACAAAGAAGGAGAAAACACCATGTACAAAAGTTTTTCTATGGAACTTGCCGGAAGAACTCTGACTGTTGATGTGAACAGAGTGGCAAAGCAGGCTAATGGCGCTGCATTTATGCATTATGGCGATACCGTTGTATTATCTACTGCAACTGCATCGGATAAACCAAGAGACGGAATCGATTTCTTCCCATTAAGCGTTGAATACGAGGAGAAGTTATATTCTGTAGGAAAGATCCCAGGCGGCTTTAATAAGAGAGAGGGCAAAGCATCTGAGAACGCGATCCTGACCTCCCGTGTTATCGATCGTCCGATGAGACCTCTGTTCCCGAAGGATTACCGCAACGATGTTACCTTAAACAATATGGTCATGAGCGTAGACCCAGAGTGCCGTCCGGAGTTAGTAGCCATGTTAGGTGCTGCGATCGCAACCTGCATTTCCGATATCCCATTTGACGGTCCATGTGCGATGACCCAGGTTGGCATGATCGATGGCGAGTTCATCATCAACCCAACTCAGGAGCAGTGGAAGAACGGTGACTTAAACCTGACTGTCGCTTCTACCAGAGAGAAAGTTATCATGATCGAGGCTGGCGCGAATGAGATCCCAGAGGCGAAGATGATCGAGGCGATCTACAAGGCTCACGAAGTAAACCAGACCATCATCGAGTTCATCGACAAGATCGTTGCTGAGGTTGGCAAGCCAAAGCATGAGTATACAAGCTGTGCAGTTCCGGCTGAATTATTCGAGGAGATCAAGAAGATCGTTACTCCGGAAGAGATGGAAGAAGCAGTATTTACCGATGACAAGCAGACCCGTGAGGAGAATATCCGTGTTATCACGGAGAAACTGGAAGAGGCATTTGCAGAAAATGAAGAGTGGCTGGCGATCTTAGGTGAGGCTGTTTACCAGTATCAGAAGAAGACTGTCCGTAAGATGATCTTAAAAGATCACAAACGTCCAGATGGCCGTCAGATCACCCAGATCCGTCCTCTGTCAGCAGAGATCGATCTGATCCCCAGAGTTCATGGCTCCGCGATGTTCACCCGTGGACAGACTCAGATCTGCAACGTATGTACCTTAGCTCCGTTGTCTGAGCAGCAGAAATTAGATGGTCTGGATGAGAACGAAGTAAGCAAACGCTATATGCATCATTATAACTTCCCGTCCTACTCCGTAGGCGAGACCAAGCCATCCCGTGGACCAGGAAGACGTGAGATCGGTCATGGCGCTCTGGCTGAGAGAGCCCTGATCCCTGTCCTTCCAAGCGAGGCTGAGTTCCCATATGCGATCCGTACCGTATCCGAGACTTTCGAGTCCAACGGTTCCACCTCCATGGCTTCCACCTGTGCTTCCTGTATGTCCTTAATGGCAGCAGGCGTACCGATCAAGAAGATGGTAGCAGGTATCTCCTGCGGTCTGGTAACTGGCGAGACCGATGACGATTTCGTACTTCTGACCGATATCCAGGGTTTGGAGGACTTCTTCGGCGATATGGACTTTAAGGTAACCGGTACAACTGACGGTATCACAGCAATCCAGATGGATATCAAGATCCACGGTCTGACCAGACCGATCGTAGAAGGCGCGATCGCAAGATGCCGCGAAGCAAGACTGTTCATCATGGACACCTGCATGAAGCCAGCAATCTCCGAGCCTAGAAAAGAAGTTGGTAAATACGCTCCAAAGATCGAGCAGATCACGATTGATCCTCAGAAGATCGGTGATGTTGTCGGAAAACAGGGTAAAGTCATCAACAAGATCATCGAAGAGACCGGTGTGAAGATCGATATTACCGATGATGGCAACGTATCCGTATGCGGTACCGATAAAGATATGATCGCAAAAGCAATCCAGATCATCAAAAACATCGTTACCGACATCGAAGCAGGCCAGGTTCTGACCGGTAAAGTAGTCCGCATCATGAACTTCGGTGCATTCGTAGAGCTGGCTCCAAACAAAGACGGCATGATCCACATCTCCAAGCTGTCCGAGAAGAGAGTCGCAAAGGTTGAGGACGTGGTAAACATCGGTGATGAAGTAACCGTTAAGGTTATCGAGATCGACAAGATGGGCCGCATCAACTTAAGCATGAAGCCAAGCGACCTGGAAGCAAAACCAGCAGAAGTAAAAGAAGAAGAGAATAAGGCAGAATAATCCGCAAATAACAGTCGGATGATCTCCAATATAATAGGACAGCCCCATAGGATTCCTCGTTTAAGAAGAATCCTATGGGGCTGTTTTACATTCATAAAACTGATCGAATTGGATATTATAAAACCGTAGAGTGTTATACTCTAAGACAAAAGCCGCAGATTGCCCCCAAAAACAGGGGAAATCTGCGGCTTTGACGATTTTATCTGACGGCAATCAGTTCTGATAAACGCTGCATGTTCTGACGCTTATATTCCATTGATGGATGGACATAACGGTTCATGGTAATGTTTACCGTAGCGTGTCCAAGGATCTCACTTAAACTCTTTACATCAAAATTTAATTCCACACACCGGGTAGCAAATGTATGCCTCAGAACATGATAATTAGTCTCTTCAATTCCGGCGGCTTTCAAAACCTTCTTAAAACGACGCTGCATGGTTCGCGGTTCCATAAAAACATCGGTTTTTCCAGTTAATAGATAGCCGCTTTTATTAGAAGAATTATTCCACAAAAGCTCTAATAGACCGTCTGGAATCGGGATCTGACGGATGGAACTGGGACTTTTAGGTGTAGAAATACAGATTCTGGTTCTCTTTTCGGAATCCTGAGTGTTCTGCAATCGCTGCATAGTCCGGCGAACAAAAATCAGTTTTTCATCAAATGAAATATCGGACCACTGCAAAGCACAGATTTCACCAATCCGCAGACCAGAAAACAATGAAAGCAGGATTCCAAGATTAACTGATGTCAGATCCTTCTGCAGATAAGAACACAATTTCTGCTGTTCCAGTTGACTTAAAATATGAAGATTTTTGGATGGCTGTTTTAAAGAAATAATAGAAAAATCACAAGAAATGCGGTATCCTTTCGAAACAGAATATCGAAGAATTGCTCTGGTCACAGATAAGATATCGGAAACAGTTTTGACAGAAAGCCCAGAGTGATGCCTTCCGCCAGAAGTAAGCAAAGTTTTACAGAATATTTCCAGCCTTTCACTGGTCAATTCCTGGGGCTGCAGTTTCCCGATTTGAGGAACCAGATACTGATTCATCAGATTTTGATATTTTACATAACTGGATTCTTTGATCTGGCTTTTCTGCTTTACAAGCCAGTCTGCAGCAAGCTGTTCTAACGCAACAGGCGCATTCGCAGAATGGGATACCGCTTCTTTCTTACCCTGAAGCAGCTCCAGTTTTTTCTGAAGAAGCTGTTCCCTGGTCTCCCGATAAGTTCCGGCATAGACATACCCATAATGGTATTTCCCTGAAGCCGATCTTTCTATAATATAGCGTCCTTCCCATCGCCCGTCTTTACGGGCATAGATATTTTCTCCTTTTCTTGCCATATGCGGCCTCCTCATTCATAAAAATTACGCGGACCACTGACCAGAATTTTGACGGTTTATCTCAGTGGGAGATGGGCCTCCGACTGAGATAAACGCTCCGCGAGGATGCGCAGTGATCTCCGCAAGGACAATTTTACCATCAGTGATTCCTGCCTATTTCGCCCTATAAGGTTGACAAAGACCCTATTTAGGGGTAAAATTAATCAGCATAAGGTTTTATGCACGATAAAAAATTGTCTTAGAGTATAACACTCTACGACAAAATACCATAAGGAGAAAGTAAGATGCTATGGTATCTATTACGCACCTGGCCTGGACGTGAGGAAATGTTGGTAAAAGAAATCCAGAAAACAGTCCCTTCATATCTATACCAGGAGGTATTCGTCATATATAACGAGCGGATCTGGCGGCGTCAGGGGGAGAGTATCATTCACGCAGAACCATTATTTCCTGGGTGCGTGTTCTTAACCTGCGAAAAGACGGACCCATTTTTATGTATATACAGCGGGTCCCGGCTATGTCAGCCCTGCTTGCTTCCGGAGAGCTTTCCGCATATCCATTGATGGACGCGGATACAGAATTCCTGGAGCAGATCACGGATGAGAGCCATGTGATCCGCCTTTCTTATGTCTTGAGAGAAGACGATTATACTTATCTGGTCGATGGACCTTTAGCTGATCTGATTCCTGATATTACCGGAATTGAGTTCCGCAAGCGTTTTGTGAAGATTCAGAAACGGCTCTGGGGAGAAGAACAGGTTCTGGTACTTGGTATCCGGCTAAAGGAAGACCTTGATCAGGCATTCCAGCCATCGAAGAGATGCACCCAGATGAAGATTGAAACCTCTGACGAGGGAAGAAAATTATACAAAATGGAGCAGAAACTGACCCTGCTTCCAGAATATACGGAAGGACTGAGTAACCGATATGCTTAAGAAAAAATTTCACCCAGAACATTGGCAGATCATGGCTGTGTATCTGATGGTTTATGATATGGTCGCCATTGCAGCGTCCTACTTTTTTGCCATGTGGATCCGGTTTGACTGCCGGTTTCAGAGTATTCCCAATGAATATTTAGATATTTATTTCGACACAATCTTAATTTACGGAATTTTCTGTATCCTGGTATTTTGGGGGCTGCGATTATATAAGAGTATCTGGCGCTTTGCAAGTTATAGTGAATTAGTACGGATGACGGCGGCAACTGTGTTTACCTGGATCTGTTATGTGGCAGGAACACTGCTTATGACAAAACGGATGCCGATTTCTTATTATTTCTTCGGTGTGATCATGCAATTCGGTCTGACGCTGGGAATCCGGTTTGCGTATCGTTTTGTGCTTCTTTTAAGAGGCAGACATCAGGAAGAATCCGAGCATTTAAAGCATGTTATGCTGATAGGCGCTGGCTCAGCAGGACAGATGATTTTCCGAGACATCAAGCATGCCAAGGAAGTAAAAGAGAAAGTCTGCTGTTTCATTGATGATAATCCAAATAAATGGGGCAGATACATAGATGGTGTTCCGGTTGAAGGCGGCAGAGATGAGATCATGCGTGCCTGCGAGAAATACCATATCGATAAGATTTACGTGGTGATCCCAAGTGCTTCCGCAGAGGCGAAAAAGGATATCTTAAATTTGTGCAACCATACTGGCTGTGAACTGATGAATCTTCCTGGTATGTACCAGCTCTATACCGGTGATGTGACTGTCAGCAACATGAAAGAGGTTGCAGTAGAGGATCTTCTTGGACGTGATCCGATCAAGGTCAACATGGATGAGATCTTTCAGCATCTGAAAGGAAAAGTCATCATGGTTACCGGCGGCGGCGGATCGATCGGCTCTGAGTTATGCCGTCAGATCGCAGCCCATGGTCCGAAACAGCTGATCATCTTTGATATCTATGAAAATAATGCCTATGACATTCAGCTGGAATTAAAGAAGAAATATCCAGATCTGAACCTGGTAGTAAGAATTGGTTCTGTTCGTGACAGCCGCCTGATGTTCAAGATCTTTGAGACATACCGTCCGGAAATGGTATACCATGCAGCAGCTCATAAGCATGTACCACTGATGGAAGACAGCCCATGCGAGGCAATCAAGAACAATGCTATCGGTACCTATAAGACTGCTTATGCAGCATTGGTATACGGCTGTAAACGTTTCGTCCTGATCAGTACTGATAAAGCGGTGAATCCAACCAACGTCATGGGTGCGTCCAAACGTCTCTGCGAGATGGTAGTCCAGTCCTTTGACCATATGGTAAAAACCGGAAGAGCCTACGAGCTTCCACAGTTATTTACCCACAGTATGTCTGATATGACCACAAAGCCAGAGGTTATCGAGGCGTTAAAACATGCCAAAACGGAATTCGTAGCGGTTCGTTTCGGTAATGTACTGGGAAGTAACGGTTCTGTAATCCCGCTATTTAAGAAGCAGATCGCTGCCGGAGGTCCGGTAACCGTTACCCATCCAGACATCATCCGTTACTTTATGACCATTCCAGAGGCAGTCAGCCTGGTATTACAGGCCGGAACCTACGCCCATGGAGGTGAGATCTTCGTCCTGGATATGGGCAAACCAGTGAAGATCGATACATTAGCCCGCAACCTGATCCGTCTGTCCGGTCATAAGCCAGATGTGGACATTAAGATTGAATACAGTGGCCTTCGCCCGGGCGAAAAACTGTTCGAGGAGAAACTGATGGCAGAAGAGGGACTGAAAAAGACTCAGAACGATCTGATCCATATCGGCTGCCCGATTCCATTTGATATCGATGTGTTCCTGGGACAGTTGGAAGAGTTGATGGATGCGGCTTATAAGAATAAAGAGAATATCCGAGATGTTTTGAAAAATGTAGTTTCTACCTATCATCCGGCAGAATAAAAATACGAGATAAAAGAGGGAGTAATTATGGAAAGAAGAAGCATTGCATTTAGTCCGCCAGATATTACAGAATTAGAGATTCAGGAGGTAGCTGAGGCATTAAGATCTGGGTGGATTACGACAGGACCAAGAACAAAACAGCTGGAGAAAAATCTGGCTGAGTATTGTCATACAAATAAGGTAGTCTGCTTGAATTCGGCGACTGCAGCAGAGGAATTGAACCTTCGGGTATTAGGAGTTGGCGAAGGCGATGAGGTGCTGGTTCCGGCATATACCTATACTGCTTCTGCATCAGCAGCGATTCATTGTGGAGCCACTGTGAAATTCATTGATTCCCAGAAAGATTCAGTAGAAATGGATTATGATGCCATGGAAGCTGCGATCACAGAAAAGACGAAAGCAGTGATCACCGTTGATCTTGGTGGCATTCCATGCGATTATGACCGGATTTATCAGGCTGTAGAACGCAAAAAAGCGTTATTTCAGCCAGCTAATTCAATCCAGAAAGCAATTGGACGAGTAATCGTTGTGGCTGATTGCGCTCATGCCCTTGGTGCAGAGCGTCTTGGAAAAATGGCGGGTGAAATCGCAGATTTTACTTCCTTTAGTTTCCATGCAGTAAAGAACTTTACCACAGCAGAAGGCGGCGCAAGTACCTGGAAGAGTATTCCAGGTATTGATGATGAGGAACTGTATCATCAGTATCAGCTTCTTAGCCTTCATGGACAGAGCAAAGATGCTCTTGCAAAGACGAAACTTGGCGCATGGGAATATGACATCATTGGACCGTGGTATAAGTGTAACATGACAGATATCATGGCTGCGATCGGATTAAAACAGTTAGAGCGTTATCCAGGGCTTCTTGCCAGAAGAAAAGAAATCATAGGAAGATATGATGAGGCACTGAAACCATTAGGAATCCAGGTATTGGATCACTATAACGCAGAACACACGTCTTCTGGACATCTGTATATCACCCGTGTACCGGGAATTACAGAAGAGCAGCGCCAAGAGATCATTGTAAAAATGGCAGAAGCGGGAATCGCCTGCAACGTTCATTATAAACCACTGCCGATGATGACTGCATATAAAGCATTGGGCTGGGATATCAAGGATTTCCCACATGCATATGATTATTATCATAATCTGATCACACTTCCACTTCATACAAAGCTTACCGATGAAGATGTGGAATATGTGATGGAAAATTATAAAAAGATTGTAAAAGAATATATCTAAGAGAGGTCTGACTGATGTTAAGAAAATGGGAGGAGCTTCCGACTTTTATGCAGACGGAAGAGGTGAGACCTTATTATGAAAAATTAAGCAGGAAATGGTTTAGTCTGTTCGTAAAACGGATATTTGATTTTGCAGTATCAAGTGTTATGCTGGTGATTCTATCACCAGCACTCTTGGTATTAGCGGTTATGATCAAAAAAGACTCTGAAGGACCTATATTTTATCGCCAGGAACGTATTACTCAGTATGGAAGAAAATTCCGTATTTATAAATTCCGAACCATGGTGATCAACGCAGATAAAATCGGAAGTCTGGTAACCGTAGGAGAAGATCCAAGAATCACAAAGATGGGTAAAAAGCTCCGTGGCTGCAGATTAGATGAACTTCCACAGCTGATCAATATCTGGAAGGGAGAGATGACCTTTGTCGGTACTCGTCCAGAGGTAGAAAAATATGTGAAAAAGTACACACCAGAGATGATGGCAACGTTGCTGCTTCCAGCAGGTGTGACTAGCGAAGCAAGTATTCAGTATAAAGACGAAGATAAACGGCTGGCCGATGTATCTGGGGAAGATGCTGATAGAGTTTATGTTGAAAAGATTCTTCCAGAGAAGATGAAATGGAATCTGGAAGAGATTAAGAAATTTGGATTTTTTAGAGAAATTGGCACTATGGTGAAAACTGTGGTGGCGGTGATGAGGTAGATTGTGGAAAAGTTTTCAGTTTTGATGTCATTGTATATTAAAGAAAAGCCAGAATATTTTATTCAATGTATGGAGAGCGTGTTAAATCAGACGGTGATGCCAGAACAGATTGTAATTGTAAAGGATGGTCCATTAACACCAGAACTGGAAAATACATTGAAAAAATATACAGATAATGATCATGACCTATATACGATAGTTCCATTGGAAAAAAATATGGGACTTGGTCTGGCATTGGCAGAAGGAATTAAGTATTGCAGAAATAATCTTGTAGCAAGAATGGATACAGATGATATTGCTGTCAAAGAACGTTTTGAGATTCAATTACAGGAATTTGAGCAAGATCCAGAACTGGATATATGTGGGAGCAGTATTGTAGAGTTTGAGAAAAATATTGATAATGTTGTTTCTAAAAGAATGGTACCGTTGAATGATGTTTCTATAAAAAAATATCAGAAGCGAAGGGATGCATTTAACCATATGACTGTTATGTATAAAAGAGATATGGTTTTAAGGGCGGGAAATTATCAATCATGTTTACTTATGGAAGATACATTGCTATGGGTTCATATGATTTTGGCTGGTGCTAAATGCAAGAATATTGCAGAACCGCTGGTGTATGCAAGAGTTGGAAAAGATATGTATGACCGTAGAGGGGGGTGGAACTATTATAAAAAATATTGTGCAGGTAGAAAGAGAGTACTAGAAACGGGCTATATTTCTTGGTTAGATTACCAAATAACCTGCATGGCACAATTAATAGTTGCGATAGTACCTAGAAAGAGTCGTGCATGGATATTTAAAAAGGTATTAAGAAAAAATCATGCATAGGAATGTAAAAGAATGATTGAAAAGAAAATAAAAATACTCCAAATAGGATTTAGTAGTAATCCAGGAGGCGTGGAAAATTTAGTATATAGCTATTTTAAACATATTGACAAAAATAAATTTGAATTTGATTTTTTAGATATGTATGGAGATGGCATTGCTTATGCAAATGAGATAGAAAAGCTTGGTGGGCGGATATTTAGTATTGAAAATTATAAAAGGCATCCATTAAAAGCGTGTATAAAATTAAAGGATCTTTTAAATAAAGAAAGGTATGATATAGTACATGTACATATGCAGTCGGCAGCTAATTTGATGCCAATAATCATTCCATATTTGCATCGTGAAGAAGTTGTTATAGCGCATTCCCATTCGAGTTCAACTCCCAAAGGAATGCTTCGAAAATTATTAAATAGTTTGAATGTAAAACTACTTCGAAAACTAAAAGTTGAGAAATGGGCCTGTGGAGCTACTGCTGGAATTTGGATGTGGGGAGATAAGTTTGATAAAGAAAATATAATCCCTAATGCGATAGAAGCTGGTTTGTTTGAGTATGATGAAAAAGTAAGAAATAAAATTCGAAAACAATGTGGAATTTTGCCTAATGAAAGAGTAATAGGTTTTGTTGGTAGATTTGGTGATGAAAAAAATACATTTTTCTTAATTGATGTCTTAAAAGAATTATTAAGAAAGCAGGATAATTATAAACTTTTAACGGTTGGCGGAAATGGATTATATGATGAGTTTGTAAAAAAAATTAAGCAAGAACATTTAGAAGACAAATACTATTCTGCGGGTATTCAATTAAGTACGAAGGAATGGTATCAAGCTATGGATGCTTTTTTGCTTCCTAGTTTTTTTGAAGGATTTCCGGTAGTTGGAGTTGAAGCACAAGCCGCTGGATTGAAATGCTTTTTTTCAAATAATATTTCAAAAGAAATTGATATTTCGGGTACAAATTATTTCTTACCGATTGAAAAAGCAAGTATAGATGCACAGATATGGGCAGAAGAAATCAATAATATAATATCAAGTGAAAATAGAAAGATTCTGTTAAATCAAAAATATGATATAAAATATGCTATTAATATTTTGCAAAAAAAGTACTATCACATATTAGAAAATAGGGGATTATATCATGTGGAAAAACATTAAACTGACGATTCCAGAAAGGAAGGTTTCGGTTTGGATTGTTGCGTTGTCTTTTGTATATATTATTTTTAATAGGTATGGGTGGAGCCTGTATATTCATATATGGCCATTTATTTTGTTGACAATTTTGTTCGCTGTTGCCGAAAAAAGAATAAATTTTGCTTTTAATAATAAATTGTCAATAATAGGTATGATGTTTTGCATATATATTTGTATATCGTATGCATGTTTTAGTGATAGAAGCGTGACGTTGAAATATACATTATATCATTTATATGAAGTAATTACTGTTATATGTTTGGCTAATTATATGATTGAGAAAGAGGATATTAAGTTCCTTTATAAGATGTACGAAATATCAGTATGGTTAATTGTGATCAAAATGATATTACAAAGAGTACATATTAGGGGGTATATGTTTAGATTTACAATAAGCAACTTTGGAAAATTAATGGATGTTAATTTTTTAGCAGCATATATGTTGTTTACTGCAATATATACTTTTGATAAGTTTATTAAAAAACCTAATGCTTCTAATTTAATATTATTTATTGTGCCGTTGTGTGGAATTTTAATGACTGGATCACGTGGTGCTTTATTATCAGCTATGCTGGGTAATGGGATCCTTTTGTACAAAAATTATAAATTGACTAAAAGAAATATTTTTATCTGTTTACTAATTGGTGTATTAGCAGTAATTGTAGTTAGTCAATTACCGGTTGGTATGATAAATAGATTTTCAGTAAATAGTTTAAATGATTCTAGTAATTCATTTAGAATTAGATTATGGTTAGCGGCCTTGAAAATATTTATGAGTAATCCATTGTTTGGAAGAGGGGCAGGATGCATTTATACATTGGCAGAACAATATGGTGGCGTAAAAGGGATGAGTCAACATAATTTTGTTTTAGAAATATTGACTGATTATGGAATATTAGGTTTGGTTTTTGTTGGAATAATGATTTTGATTTGTTTCAATAGAATGAAAAAAATCAAAAATGATGTTGGTTGTGCCATTTTGATTGCTACACTTGTTGCTTGCAGTATTATACCTGGGTTGGATAGTCAGACTTTATGGATTAATCTAATTTTGTTATTCATAACTAGCAACATTGAATTAATCAATAAAAGCAAGATGAATAAATGTTTAAAAGTTTACATTGAAAGGTGTTATTAAAATATGATGGAACCGCTAGTGTCAATAATAGTTGCTATATATAAAGTTGAAGAGTATTTACAACAATGCATTCAAACGATAATTGATCAAACATATACTAATGTAGAGATAATTTTAGTTGACGACGGATCACCAGATGAATGTCCAACTATATGTGATGAGTTTTACAAGCATGATAATAAGATACAAGTGATACATAAAAAGAATGAGGGCCTTGTATATGCAAGAAAAGATGGATTGAAATTAGCTAAAGGAAAATATGTTTTAATGGTTGATGGAGATGACTATTTGGATTCACATTATATTGAGAATTTAGTAGTTAGTGCAGAGAAAGACAACGCAGATATTGTTGTTGATAGCTTTTTAATGTCGTATCCCAATCGTGAATATGTTAAAACTATTTATTGCCCAGTTGGTGTATATAAAAATGAAAAACTACAGGATTTGAAAACAAGATTTATTTATTCGGGAGAATATTTTGAATTTGGTATTAATCCTGCGGTATGGAATAAATTGTTTATCAAAGAAAAATTGGAAAAATATTATGAAAACATACCACAAGGAATAACGCTTGGTGAAGATTTTGCGGTATCAATGCCTTATATGATGAGTTCTGAATGTATTAGTATATTAAATTCATCTTCATATTATCATTACAGACAGCGTGCTACTTCTATGGTTAAAGCTATAATAGTAATTTGTCGGATAATATCAATTTATTAATAAGATATTTAAATACAACAAAACTTGAACAAACGTGTTTAGAACAACTTCAAGTTTATTATTCATGGTTAATGATATGTAATTTAAAAAATATTGTTAAGTGTAGAGTGAATATTATAGAAAAAAGTAATATGCTAGGAAATACCTATAAGAGTTTTGCGGCTAAAGAAGCAATTGAAAGAACAAATAACCTTCCTAGAAAAAAGTAATATGCTAGGAAATACCTATAAGAGTTTTGCGGCTAAAGAAGCAATTGAAAGAACAAATAACCTTCCATTAAAATATCAGGTTGTTTTTAAGTTACTTCTAAAAAAACACTATTTGGTATTAGCAATAGTATTACAGTGCGTTATTGGATACTATTTAAAAAAAGAGTAGGAATACTTGTAACGTTTATAATAGTTAATAATATATTAATATAACGAAATACAGGGGAATTGTTATGATTTGGTTTTTGATATGTTCTTTTTTTCAAAAAGCGATATTAGCAATATCGACGCCTATATTTACAAGGCTGCTTTCAAATGATGAATATGGTAAATTTAGTGTATATACATCTTGGCAGTCTATAATAGGAATTTTTGTAACATTAAATTTGTTTTACGGAGTTTATACATCAGGTCTTGTTAAGTTTAAAGAAAAAAGAGTTGAATTTATTTCTGCAATGGAAGGAGTAATAAGTCAGTTATGTGTAGCATTCCTGAAAACTATGTCGAAATTAAAGATTTATTGACAATGCAAAATTTATTAGTTTATTTATTAAATGAATTTCATAATATATGCGAAAAAAATAATTTAATTTACAATATTTTTGGCGGAACTATGTTAGGGGCAGTGAGACATGGAGGAATGATCCCGTGGGATGATGATATTGATGTTACAATGCCTAGAGATGATTATGAAAAACTGATTGATATTGTTAATCTTAAATACAAAGATCGGTTTAAGATACTTCATTATCCGGATAAGTGGTATTGTTATCCGTTTGCAAAAATTATTTTAAAAGATACAATTCTAATCGAGAACATAAATAAAAAATATCAATTTGGAGGTCTCTACATTGATGTTTTTCCGGTTGATGGTTATCCAACAAAAAATGAAGAGAAATTTTTTGACAAATTAAGAAAATATAAACAAATACGTTGCAGAATAGTAGACAATCCGCAAATTTCTAAAGGGTATGTAAGTAAAGCAAAATATGTTCGTCGAAAAATTCTTTCATATGTTTATTCTTTGTATGGAATGGAAAGATGTTTATCAAAAGAAATAAATTTAGTAAAAGAAAATGAATGGAAAACATCGGAGTTTGTCCTTTGCAATGGGGCAGGGTGGTTTCAAAAAGGAAAACTGGAAAAAAAAGTTTATTTAGATCGTCAATTGTATGATTTTGAAAAAATAAGAGTGTGGGGTATAAAAAAATATGACGGACATTTGAAAAATCTATATGGAGATTATATGAGTTTACCACCAAAAGAAAAAAGAATTTCACCGCATGATTATCAACTATATGTGCGGAAAGACTTGATAGAAACAATAGGAGGATACATTAATGATAATCGGCTATACAACAGGGTATATGATTTGTTTCATGTTGGGCATTTAAATTTGTTTAAGAATGCAAAAGGAATGTGTGATAAGTTAATAGTTGGTGTGACTGTTGATGAACTGGTTCAATATAAAGGGAAAAATGCATTGATTCCCTTTGAAGACAGAATAGAAATGGTTCGCAGTTGCAAATATGTTGACGCAGCTGTGCCGCAGTATGACATGGATAAGTTGACGGCATGTAAAAAATTAGGTGCTTCATATTTATTTGTTGGGGATGATTGGTATGGAACATCTAAATGGGAAAAATATGAAGAAGAGTTTGCAAAAGAGAATATAAAAATAATTTATTTCCCATACACAAAAGGAATTTCTTCAACGAAGATTACTGAAGCATTGCGTACGCTTAGAAAAGTTGATTTACATGATGTTAAATAAAATAGTACAGTAAAAGGAGATAAAAGTTATGATTGATAAAAAATTTTGTATGAGTTCCTATTTAGCATTTCGTTATATTGAAAAAGATGATAAGGAGTTTACGGTGGGACTTCATCATACAGGGGATATTCCGTATCCGGAAGAAAAAAGACAATTGTCTATACTGCAGAAGATATTGCCAATGCATATAGGACAGCGTTTGAATCAAAAGATAATATCAAATTAGGAATTTTACTTTCAGGAGGAATGGATTCCGCATGTCTTGCTGCATTCATGAAACCTGGAACAGATGCATATACATTTCGATTTCTTGGTGGAAAATGTGGAAATGAGGATTTAGAAAGAGCAAAGAGATATGCTGAAAAATATCAGTTAAATCATCATATTGTGGATATTGACTGGAATGTAGTCGAAAAGAATATTGATAAACTAATGTTAACGAAAGGTGCACCCGTACATTCCATTGAACCGCAAATTATGGAAGGAGCTTTGCAAGCTAAAAAAGATGGCGTTGAAATGATGGTAGCAGCTGATGGTAGTGATCTTGTATTCGGTGGAATGGATAAGATGCTATCTCGAGACTGGTCTTTTGATGAATGGGTTGAGTTTTATACGTTTTGTAAACCAGAAGATGTGTTAAAAGAACCTGTTTCAATGGATTATTTATATGAAAGATATAGATTACCTAATAATAAAATTGATTATTTGCGGTTTATTGATGAGGTATTTGCACATGAATCCAGTGGATCTTATTGTAATGCTTTTATTACAGCAGGAATGAAGTATATTCCATTTTTTGATCCATCAGGAATGGTAAAAATGGGAAATGCTCTGGATTTAAATAGAGTAAGAAATGGCGAATCGAAATATTTGATAAGAGAACTCTTTAAAAAATGTTATCCAGAATTTGAAATTCCAGAAAAGATACCAATGCCTAGACCTGTTGATATGTACTTCGAAAAGTGGAGTGGGCCGACCAGAGATGAATTTAAAAAGAATTTAGATATGAATCAGTTTACAGGAAATCAGAAATGGCAAATCTGGTGTTTGGAAAGATTTTTAAACTTGATTGAAGGATAACTATTAGTAGAGGAAAAGGTTATGGAAAATAATAAAGCTAAAATGGTTCGGGTTTTGGGATTAAAAGAATCGATAAGTATGACAATAGGAACGGTTGTGGGTGTGGGATTATTTACGTGTGGTTCTGCACAAATAGGATATGTTGGTTCATGGATTATTCTATTTACATTAATAGCTTTATTAATTTCTATCTGGCCATGCTTGATTTATGGTGAAATGGCATCAGCACTTCCGTGTGCTGGTGGAACTTATAATTATGCAAAGAGAGGACTAAATCGAGCATGGGCCAGTTTAGCTGGTTGGCATTATATAATTTCTGTTGTGGCGATAGGGGCAGGAGAGACTCTTGCATTTTCTAATTATTTTAAAATTCTTGCGGAGCAAATAGGAATTGATTTAACTTGGTTAGATTCTAGAATTATAGCTATTATATTGATTTTTATTTTTTTGTATTTAAATGTTAAAGGAATTGAGCAATCAGGCAAAGCACAGACAATTTTTGTGTTTTTCTTTTGGGGATGTTCTATTTGCTGGTTTTTGTATATGATACCTAAGATACATATTGAATATTTTAGCGAAAGTGTAATGCAATCGTTACCTTCTTTTAAAAAGATTATGTATATTTTTGGATTGGTATGGTGGTGTTATACAGGTTTTGAAACGTGTGTATCTATGGGAGCTGAAACAAAATATCCACAATATACATTGCCAAGAGCTTTAAAGATATCGGTATTCCTTGTTTTTGCATTAAATGCGTTGTTCCAATGGTTTTTAGTTGGTTTGGTTCCAGTTGAATTTTATAATGTACTTGCATTAGCTGATGCTCCATATGCTGAAGGATTAAAAGCAGCAGGATTAATAGGATTTCCGGTTATTTTGTTGTGTATCGGGATTGCTTTTGGCGGTGATTTATCTACTATAAATCCTGGTATTGCAGCTCCAGCTAGATATATTTATACGATGGCTGAAGATGGAGCTATTCCTTCTGCATTTGGAAAGATACATAAAATACATAAGACGCCACATATTGCAGTGTATGTTGTAGGAATTATAAATGTGATTCTTATAGCGACAGGATCAATTGATTATATTGCATCTGTTTCGCTCATTTCTTTGGCGATTTGTTATATGATTGGCTGTTTATCATATTTAGGATTAAAAAGAAGAATGCCTAGTCTCCACAGACCATATCAGGCACCATTTGGAAAAACCGGATGTTGTGTGACAATTTGTCTGTATTTATTTATGATTTTATTTGCGGATAAAGGAGCCGTAGTAACTTCCATTATTATATCTGCTATATGTATAGGTTCCTATTTTTTATCTTCACGTAAGCATAAACATTCGTTACCTGCTTTAGAAGAAGAAATCGGAATAATTATGGAGCCTACAAAAGTGGAAAAAGAGCAAATGGATAAAGAATATAAGATATGGAAAATTTGCACAATAATTGCTGTATGTATTGCTCTTTTGATATATGTGATACCAATATTTGCTTAGTAATAGATGAGAGATTGTAATGATAAATAAAATGAAAAAAAAATATTCTGAAATGCCGGTTCAAGTTAAGGCATCAATGGCTTTTTTGATGTGTTCCTTTTTGCAAAAAGGTATTTCTGTAATAACAACACCTATTTTTACACGTATATTGTCGGCTGCTGAATATGGGCAGTATAATGTTTTCACTTCTTGGATGGATATTGTGACAATATTTATAACGTTTAACTTATCGTATGGTGTGTATGCACAGGGGTTAGTTAAATTTGAAGATGATAAGGATATTTTTTCCTCATCACTTCAAGGTCTTACAGTAATTATGATTGTGGTATGGGGATTAATTTATATAGTATTTCATGATTATTGGAATACGTTGTTTTCATTGACCACAGTACAGATGCTTTCAATGTTTATATTAATTTGGACTGCAGCAGTATTTAATTTTTGGGCGTCTGAACAAAGAGTATTATTTAAGTATAAAGCATTAGTATTTATTACGTTAGGTGTTTCGATAATAAAACCGGCATTTGGAATATTTTTAATACTCCATTCTAAAGATAAAGTAACAGCACGAATTTTAGGACTTGTATTGGTGGATTTGATTGCTTTTTCTGGACTTTTTGTGAGCCAGATGAAAAAAGGTAAAAAATTTTATTCTTCTAAGTACTGGAAGTATGCATTGCTATATAATATACCACTTATTCCACATTATTTGTCTCAAACAGTATTGAATAGTTCCGATCGTATTATGATCAAGAAAATTGTTGGTGATGGCGAAACTGGAATATATAGTTTGGCGTATTCTATTTCCATGATTATGACGATATTTAATACTGCATTAATGCAAACGATTAGTCCATGGATATATAAGAAAATCAAGGAAAATCATATTCAAGATATTAAGAAAATTGCATACATAACATTAATATTAGTTGCGGGGGCAAATCTTTTGCTAATTGCGTTTGCACCTGAAGCGGTAATGATATTTGCACCTATATCGTATTATGAAGCTATTTATGTAATTCCACCGGTAGCAATGAGTGTATATTTTATGTATATGTATGATCTTTTCGCTAAATTTGCTTTTTATTATGAAAAAACATCTTTTATTATGTATGCAAGTGTCGGAGGAGCAATTTTAAATATTATACTGAACTATATATTTATTAATGTATATGGATATAGAGCAGCAGGATATACAACACTAATATGTTATATGATTTATTGTTTGTTGCATTATTTATTTATGAACCGTGTTTGTGATCAATTCTGCAATGGGGTTCATCCATATGAAACATATAAGATAGTAAAAATAACTATATTATTTATGTGTATAGGAGGAATTTTATTGCTAACATATAATTATAGAGTTGTTCGATATAGTATAGTTGCGGCGGTTTTTGTGTTTTTGTTAATCAATAGACAAAAAATACAGACGTTCATTTGGTTGAATGTGAAAAATCAAAATTAGTTGCTAATCTTGAGATGGTTTGATGTCAAGGTTCATAACAAATTAAAACATCGGTGTACAAGGGGTACAAACAAGATAAAATAGAAATGAGGGGCGATAGAGCGGAAATGTCAGATTTTCCACTCTATCTGAACACGGTCGCTGGTGGCCTTGATCGTAGAGATCAAACCATCGGCGGCTTTTCTTTTGTCGTCAAAATCTATGCTGTCCCAGTTGTCGAGATAATAGGATAACTTCTTTATCTGCTGGGGCGATATGGTTTCAACACTCAATTCGGCGATTGCCTTTGAAATGGTCTGGCGTCGGGTGTCCAGTTCTTCAATTTTTTTGTTGGCGTAGGCAAGCAAGGTCGCATTGGCTCCGGTCAGCGTATCCAGCAGCTTTTCAATTTCTGCCTCCACCTGTGCCAGCTCCACTTGATAGGCGGTCAGTTTCGGATTGACTTTTTCCTCTCTGCCGTGGAGTATCTGAAAGTCTTTGAACTTTTCCTGCATGGCCGAGAAAATGAATTGCTCAAATTCTTCTTTGCGGATTTTCCCGCAGCCCGGACAGCCTTTGTTTTCCGTCCGTTTGGTACAGCGGAAATATCCGGTGCTGTTTGGCACATGGGTGGCTTTCAGAGCATACCCACAATGCCCGCATTTGATTTTTCCGGCCAGCCAAGTATTTTTCGGTTTCCGTCCCTGCTGGAAGGTGGTATTTACCATAAGTTTTTTTCGGCATTTCAGCCATGTGTCAGAGGAAATGAGTGCTTCGTGGGGAGCGATAACAAGTATCTGGTCTTTTAAGCACCTGTCCTTGTCCTCCTTCACATCCCGCCCCTGATAGAGATAGCAGCCGTTTGTTCCGGCAAAGTCGGAAGCGTCATTGACAATCGCTGCGCCCTGGCTCTTGAAAAATTCGTACAGCTCCAAATCGGCCTGTGCGTAAACAGGGTTTCTTAAAAGCTGGGAAAGAAATGTACGGAACATGGATTTGCCATAAATTTTTATGTCATGTTCCTCGAAGTATCGGGTAATATCTCCGAAGGAGGTTTCCGGTTCAGCGTACATTTCAAACATCAGCCGAACATGGTCGGCGGCTACGGGGTCGGCAACCATTTTCTTTGTGCGGATACCCTCTACCACAGTAGGCTCTAACTGATAACCGTATGGTGCCTGTCCGCTCATGTGAAAGCCCTTTAGGCACCGGGAATAGTAGGCGTCTGTGACACGCTTCTGAATTGTCTCACGTTCAAGCTGGGCGAATACAATGCAGATATTCAACATGGCCCGGCCCATCGGGGTCGAAGTATCAAACTTTTCCGTGGAGGATACAAACTCCACATCGTACTCTTGAAACAGCTCCATCATCGTTGCAAAGTCCAGAATAGAGCGGCTTATACGGTCCAGTTTGTACACGATGACCCGCCGAACCTTTCCCTTGCGGATCTCGCCCAGCAGCTTTTGAAACTCCGGCCTGTCCGTATTCTTACCGGAATAGCCTTTGTCCTTGAATACCCGGCAGCTCCCACCTTTCAATTCATACTTGCAAAAGTCAATCTGACTTTCAATGCTGATACTGTCCTTGCGGTCTACTGACTGTCTTGCGTAAATACAATCTTCTCTGATAAATTCCATATTGGGCTCCTTTCCTTGTTGGAATGGAGCTACCAACCTTACAACTATATTATATCATCAGCAGCCCCGGACAACAATGTTGCGAATGATTAGGGAAATCTGTCTCCATATTTGCGGAACACCTCATAAAGACAACGCTCAATTTCTTTTTTGCGCTGTGCTTTCTCCTTCGGGGGAAGTACCGGCGTGAGGCTTTCCAGCACAATGATCTTCCCTTGAAATGCGACAGACTTTGTTTCTCGTTCATAAGTGACAGCTTGCGTCATTGAAAACCTCCTTTGCGAAAGTGCGTGTATATGCCTGCCTTTCCCACTTGTCCCGTGGGGAAATGTCAAAAGACGGCACCCAGCAGGTGCCGCCCTTTGAGCTTTCTCCACTTCGGGTCGATGTGACCCGAGGTCAGTAAGGACTGGAATGGTACTTTTCTTTGGCGTCCTCCACGCTGTTGAGGTCAAATACTTCATAAAGCTGCCCCACAACATGCCGTATATCTTTCTTTGAAAATCCGAAGTCCTCCATTGCCATAATGACATAACCACGGCAGGCGTCATTGCTCCATTCGTCCGGTTCCAAGCCGGGGATCATTCCAAACGCATTTCCCATAAAATGCTCCTTTTTTGAAAAGATGGGGAGCCACGCCGGATCGGTTGGCCTATCATCAGACAGCATTGCCGGGGACTCCCCATAGGTTTTCACTTCATTTCAGACACATCGAACGGACATAGGCTTCATGCCCCATAGTATTTCAACTCTCCCCATTCTGATGGCAAGGCGTTCTCATTGCCTGCGACGGCTCACGGCTTGCAAGACCGCTTCAACGCTCGGACTGTGACTAAACGCAAGTATCCGGGTTCTGCGCCTGTTCCGGTGGAGCCAGCCTTGCCCCACCTATGGCATGGACCTGTTCGCTCGCTCAGTTTTACAAAGACTGTATTCTCTGAAATCCGAGGTCATGGCGGATCTGTCACACAGCGCGTTTCCCTTCGTATCCGGGTGTCTTTTTATTCAATTTTCAATCTGCATGAGGCTTGTCTGAACCTCGGGCCATTGTGACCCGAAGTGTTTTGCCTCTCATAAGCCATTTCATTTTCCGGCCTAAATCGGTACGCCTTACAAAGAATTTTTCAAAATTTTTTCTAAGCGCCGCAGACCTCGCTCGATTGCGACACGAACCACTTTTTCATGGACGCCCTCTGCCCGGGCAATGTCCTGTTTGGTCATGCCGAGAATGAAATGAGCGTAAATCCGTTTTGCCTGTTTGTCCGGCAGACTGGCAATCGCTGCGTGAAGCTCCTGCATGGTCACTTTCCGTTCATACAGTTCATGGGGAGATAAGGCAACAAAGACAGCTTCATGCTCCAGTCCGTCATTCCGATCAAGGGAATAGTAGGCTTTGTGGCGGTATGTACGCAGCCGGTAGGCAGCCTCTTTACGATCAAACTCTTTGAACATTTCTGCAACTTCTTCCGATACTTCCATGAAGCAATCCGATGTATAGAATGGGTAATAGTCCCGCAAATTGATAATAGCCATATTGACCTCCGTTTCGGTTGTTAGTTGACGAGTGACCGAAACGAAGGCGGCGGGGAGCGACACAGGGGAATGACTTCGGGCCAACATGGCCCGAAGCGGCCCCATAAGAACGCAAAAGCGCCCGGGCGGCATGAAGCCACACGGACGCATGAAGTTACATATTCATTTATGTGTTGTCTAATTTCACATTCATAACCAGACTGTCCCGGAGGGGGAGCTACGCTTTTTTTAACTGGTGCAGATCATGGATACTGCGAAATAAAAAGAAGGACACGGTAAATCAACCTCCAATCGGCTACCGTGTCCCTGCAAGTCGTCATTGGTTTGTGCAAACGCAAAGAAACGGCGGCTCTGAAAATCAAAGCCGCCGTTTCAAATGGGCGTGTCAAATTGTCTGCTCTACGACGGCTTTTTTTCTTTTGCCGTCGTCCGGCAGAATGTTATTCAATATTTAATTCAATACTTCCTGTGAAACTCTCGCATTCAATTCCGATATAATTTCCACCATCAGGAAGTGTAATTGTGTCACTATAAGTTCCGGTTGCTTCAATCAACGTGACTGCTTCATCAGATCCAGAAATCCAAAATACTTTTGCAGTACCTTCCGTAATCTCCAAGGTGCAATCAATGGACAGCTCCTTACCGGCTTCTCTCTTTATGGAAGTTCCTCCGAACAAATACTCTGTACCTGAAAAGTTCGCATAATCAGCCGTATAAGTCCCTGTATAATCATCAATTCCTTTTTCTTTTTCCCCTTGCAGTGACGATTTCCCTGTCAGTTCTATGGAGCCCGCAGACTGAACAATGTTATTGTAATGATTGAGAATTTCATCTTTTGAACAGCCAGCAAGCATAAAACTTCCCACAAGGACGAATGTTAATGCTAAAACGATTTTCTTCATAAAATCATCACCAGCCTTTCTTTGGAGCTACCTTTTTGGCCTTTTTCTTTGTTTGGGTTGCTTCTCGTTCTTTCATGCACAAAATCAAGATGGCAGAAATAACGACAGCAAGCGCAAGACTGCAAGAACAGGTTCCGATATTCCAGTTGACTGCGGTATCATAGCTACGGTAGCCTACCATTCCAAGACTTGCGGTAATCGGATAAATGTTTGCTAATGTCATATTTCCTGCGGCAAACATCCCTCCATATCCATAGACAAAAGCAATGATTACACCGACTAAAAAGCTGCCTGCCCTCCGACAAGTAAGAGCGATAATCGGCAGAACCGCAAGATATAAAAAGAAATTAACCGCAGTAATCTGCAAGGCTGCTTTTAGAGCTAAGGAAATCTCAAAGCCGGGAAATCCCACAATCATTTCTGCTATGATTGTAAACAGACTGCATATCAGCCCGAAAATAATAGACAATACGCCGCACACAATCAATTTTCCGGTCAACAGTTTCTTAAAAGAGATCGGCACAGTCAGAATATTTTTCAATGTGTCATCCGTCTGCTCGCGAGAAATCATATATCCAGCAATTAGGCTGATACACATCGGAAAAATCATGGACATATTGTTTTTGATGACCTGTTCTGTAAGATAGGCAAAATCCCAAACGGAACCATCATTCGCCATAGAGGTAAACAAGGTCAGCAGGACGGATAGGAGCATGAGTGCAACGCCCGCCCAAAGGATATGATACCTTTTCAATTTATAAAATTCTGTTTTTACAATGCGAACCATGTTTATTCCCCCCTCTGCTTATATAATCTGTCAATCAGTAAGAACGAAACGAATGCCATAATCCCAAGAATGAATACAACTTGAAATGTTGAGGGAATTAGCCCTGTCATTTGCTCCAAGTCCATTTTTATTCCATGAGCCGCCATATCTCCCGCACTCCAAAATGTAGTCAGTGGCGTGGGCAGAAGCCATAACATAGTTTTAGGCAGTGTGTCAAACAATGCCGTAGCACTCATGTTCAGAACGCTGTAAAAGACACACAACAAAATGGAAAAAACATAGGTCTTACTGAAAAAGGCAACAAGGACAATCAACGGGAGTGTTCCTGCCGTAATGAAGATCCCCGTTTCAACCGCCAAAAACAGCTTATAACCAATTCCATAAACTTCTAATGTTCCAATTCCGCAAAGAATTGTTGCAATGGTAGAAGCCACACAAAAAACAATTCCAAAAAGAAAGAGGACAATAATCTTTGCAAGCACCATTTGCGTGCTGGTTATGGGAATTGTACGCAGATTTTTGAATGTATCGTTGTCGCGTTCCATAAAGAACAGGATAGCGGCAATCACTCCAATAATACAGGGCAGTAAAAACTGGATACCATATCCCAACACCATGTTAAATAGTCCGTCAAAAGCATCTGCCCGATCTGTATATCGCTCCATCATAGAGGGCGTTGTCATCAGATAAGTCAGCGGGATTGGAAACAGGAAAGCAGCCAGAATAATAAGCGGAATAAATTTCTTCCGTTTCAATTTCAAAAATTCGCATTTGATTAGTTTAAGCAATTCCTTCGCCCCCTGTCACACGCTTGAAGTAATCTTCAAGACTTTCTTCACAGGTATGTGCTTCTGATACCTCCAATCCGTTTTCTACAAAGGCAGTTACAATTTTACCCACAGGCAGATCAAGGTTGTGCAGGCGCAGATTGTGGTCGTCCTGTATGGAAAAATGGTTTTCATGGAAATTGCGTTCCAAAATTCTTGCTGCCTGTGCAGTATCAGAGAGCGTAAACCGGATATGCTTACTGCTTTTTTGCTCCAGCTCAGCAAGGCTTTCTTCTTCCAGCAACGCGCCGTGGTCGATAATTCCAATATCGTCAGCCAGCAAAGAAATCTCCGAAAGAATGTGACTGGAAATCAAAATAGTTTTTCCTCTTGCGTCGCAAAGCTCCCGAATAAAGGAGCGTACTTCTGCAATACCGATGGGATCGAGGCCGTTGATCGGCTCATCCAAAATCAAAAGCTCCGGATCGTGCATAACGGCAAGGGCGATGGCAAGCCGCTGCTTCATACCAAGAGAATACTGTGAAAAGAGCTTTTTATCTTTGTAGGGCAGTCCTACCAGATTCAGAGCATCTTTGATAGCATGATTGTTTGGTACGCCCCGCAGAGTAGCAAAGATACGCAGGTTCTCTGTGCCGGTCAGATTGGGATAAAAACCGGGGGACTCAATCAGGCTTCCGATACGGGGCAACAGCTTCTTTTCATTCCCTTGCAAAGACTTTCCCCAGATTTTGACCTCCCCGGAAGTCGGCTTCGTTAAGCCCAACAGCATTTTCATGGTAGTGGTTTTTCCGGCTCCGTTTCTGCCCAGCAGACCGTAAATTCTCCCACGCTTCACATGGATATTTAAGTCAGCCACACTCTTTTGTGAGCCGTATTGCTTCGTCAGATTTTTTGTTTCAATGATATAATTTGTATCCATATTCAAAACCTCCTGTTCTGTAAGGTATTCTATCATGCCAACCTTGCATTAACCTTGCCGCAACCTTGCATTAACCTTGCAATTTGAAATCCAGTAAAATGACAAAGGCTCCCGCCATAAAGACGGGAACCCGCTTAACTCTCCAAAGGAAAAAGCAACATAAATTCAGTTCCTTTTCCCGGCAAACTTTCAACTGCTATACTTCCACCCATCTTTTCTACAAGCTGATGGACAATAGAAAGACCAAGACCGCTTCCTTTTTCAGACCGTCCTTTGTCACACTTATAGAGCCGTTCAAAAATGTGTTTCAAATCTTCCTTCTCAATTCCCACTCCATTATCCGCCAGCAGCAGCTCCATATTATTTTCCTTCTTTGACAGGGCAATTTTGATTTTGTCTGCATGGCTGTGAGCGATTACATTTTGAATGAGATTATTGACAATCCTCATATAGCTGTCCATATCCAATCTTACCCGGACAGGCTGTTCGGGAATATCGATGTCATAATCAACCTGTTTATCCTCAAAAATCGGTATCCAGTCGATCAGAATATTTCTTGTCAGCTCTGCGGCCTCAACGCTCTGGATTTCCAAAGCAAACTCGTTGGAATTTAACTTGAACCAGTCAAAAAGTACATCAATGTATTCTTTCAGATCATGGGCTTTCCGACGGGCGGTTTCAATATAATCATCCCGGTCTTTTCCTGTGACCAGTCCTTTGTGTGCAGCGTCAAGATACCCAATCAGAGTAGTAAGGGGCGTTCGCACATCATGGGAAAGGCTCGTCATAAGCTGGCGGTTGGTTTCTTCTGTCTGCCGTACAGTTGAAAGTCTGCTTTCATAGGCCACAACGATCTCGTTGATTTCATAGGCAAGAGGTGCTGTCAGTTCATTTGTTGCAGATAGAATACGCCGGTTGCCATTTCCGTTTTTCACATCAACCAGCACATCGGTCATTTCTGCTATTTGTTTTTTTACACGCCGAACGAGAACGATGGAAGTCAATACAGCCACAACAGCAATCACAATGGACAAGAATACGATAATTTCCATGCTGACTACACCTCCTTATTAAACCGGTAGCCAATCCCTTTGACCGTTTGTATATACTTTGGGCTTGAAGGATTGACTTCTAATTTTTTACGAAGTCGGCTGATAATCGCCATAATGTTACTGTCATCATAGAAATATTCTTCGCCCCATACTTCCTCATAAATCTGCTGTTTGGTCAAAATTTTCCCTTGATGTTTTGCACAGTACAGGAGCAAATCAAATTCCTTTGGGGGCAGTTCAAAAGTGCCGTTTGATGTAGTAACAGAACGATTTTCAAGGTCAATCTGCAATCCGTCAAAATTTAGCTTTTGTATGGCTCCAGCTTGCTGATTAAAGCGAGTGTAGCGGCGAATAAGAGACGCAATACGGGCAATCAGTTCATCCATATCAAACGGTTTTGTCAGATAATCGTCCGCTCCGGCTCGTAAACCCCGCACTTTAGAAATGCTGTCATTTTTAGATGTGAACATCAAAATCGGCAAGCTGTACTCCTTGCGAATTTCTTCCAGCGTTTCAAAGCCATCCATACCAGGCATCATCACATCCAGCACCACAAGCTGATACTCCTGCTCTCTTAATTTTTGTAAGCCCTCTTTTCCGGTATTACAAAAATCAGCTTCTATGTTTTCTGCTTGTACGCTACGTTTAATCAAAGCGCACAGTTCTCTGTCATCATCTATAATCAGGATTTTATTCATGGTGCAACCCCTTCCCTTGTTTTGTCCTTCCGTCAATCGGCTTTTCTGCGTTCTTTGGGATCAGCCAAACACCAGCCATCTTTACAGCACCGGGGATACGCCCACCAGCACAATAATAATTTACCCTACGAGGTGTCACGCCCCACTTTTCGGCGGCCTCTTTCAATGTCATATAGTCCATTTCGCACCTCCACAGGATATATTATAGTTCTCTACCTCGAATAATACAAGTTAGAGCCTACATGGATGCGAAACAAAATACTACTTAATGTAAAATCTCATTACATTCTCATAATTCAACCCGAAATGTAGAATGATATAGGGTGATATGAGAATGAACCAAGATGAAAGAAGGTTTGACTTTCACGGCCTCGGGGCAGCTCTCAAACGAGCCAGAGAAGAAAAGGGCTGGACACAAGCCTATGTTGCGGAATTAGTAGACCGTGACTCCCGTACCATTATGAATATTGAGAACAAAGGTCAGTATCCCAGCTTCGACCTTTTTGTTAAACTCATTACTATGTTTGACGTTTCAGTTGACCAGTTTATTCATGCGGACGGAGGGGCAAGGTCAAGCTCTTGCAGAAAGCACATTGATGTTCTTCTAAACTCCATGAACGAAAAAGAGCTTGTCGTGATAGAAGCCACAGCCGAGGGCATTAAGAAAGCCAGAGAAACGGAGGTTCCAGAATAAGGGCCTCTGTTTTTTTGCGCCATTTTAGGGGCTGCCGCTAAGTGGCAAGCAATGCCTCTGTGGCCACAAGTGGCACAAAGGCGGCTTGTTGGGGCTCGCCCCAAACCCGTATCTTCGGGCCAACATGGCCCGAAGTGTCAGCGTCGCTTTGCTCCTTGTTTTCATAACCTTAACGCTCCTTTTCCTGCTTTCTTCCCGGTTCGGTGTAGCCCATCAGAGTGTCAATGTTCGCTTTGATCGTGACGATCTCCTGCATATCCCGTCGTGCCTTTTGATATTCTCCATAGAGCTGTTTTTTCTTTGCTGTGAGCTTACGGCCTTCTTCCTTCAGCACATCCATTTTGGGGAGCTTCGCCCCGCCCAGCAGAGAGCGCATTTCCGCTTGTGCAGCCCGGTACAGTTCAAGGTCGGCCTCATGCTCCGCAAGGAATTTCCGGCTGTACTTCGTCGCCTTATACTGCTCAAAGACTGGACGGGTTTTGGCATACTGAACCGTTGCGGCCTTTAGCCCGGCATTGGTTTTCATGGCCTGTTCCGTCTGCTTGATCTGCTCGGAAATGGTATGAAAACGGTCTGCTGCCTCGGTGGCTTTCTGTGCCAACTGCTCATAATCGGTCAGGCCATTGTCCTGTATATAAGCAAGAGCGGCGGCCATCTGCTTAATGTTAAATACCTTCGCCCAGCGTTCATATCCCGGCCCCTTACCGGCAGCCAGCTTTGCTTGAATATCCACCGCCAGACTGATTTTCCGCTCCGAGCGCCCGGGGCGTTTTTCTTTGCCCTCAATGGCGGACAGAACATCTTGCAAGTCGTAGCCGTCCCCCAGCGTGGAGGCACGCAGACGGGTGAAGCGTTCCTGTCCCTGCCCGGTCAGCCGGAAGCTGATACCGCCGCCCCGAACCGTCTTGACCTCATACCCGGCCCGCTTCATCAAATTGAGAAATTCGTCCAGATCAGAAGGGCGTTCCACCAGCGCAGTATCAATAGCAAGGCGCAGTCGGTCCTGATAGGAAAGCGGCCCTTTTCGGTCTTTCTGCCACTCCCCATAGTTCCGATACTTGCTCTTGCTCCGGGGCTTCGGGTTCTCCACGATGGATAGCCCGTTTTCAAGGCACAGCCTGTCAGAGAGCCGCCGAAGGGCGAAGCTGGAGCCCCAAAAATTTCGGAATTTCCGGGTGCAGTCAAGGGTGGTGGAGTTGTAATAAATGTGACAATGGATGTGCTGCTTATCGGTGTGCGTGGTAACGATAAAAGCGTGCCGCCCCTTTG
>QUFC01000043.1 GCA_003478355.1 Lachnospiraceae bacterium AM48-27BH | reverse complement strand
GTTTGTTTTTGTTCTGAATTTTCTCATTCAAAGACGTCCAACCAGGACTCTTTTTTATTCGAATTTTCAGGGTTTTACATACTGTTCAATCTTTGATTTTCAAGGTTCTTTGTTGTTGTCTGTCTCAGCAGCAACTCATTTAGTATATCAGATGTTGTTCTGTTTGTCAACAACTTTTTTATTTATTTTTTTGAACTTTTTTGAAGTCCGTCTCTCCTGTTTCACCAGGCGAGTATTAACTTTATCATACTTGCTTGTTGTTGTCAAGCAAAAGTTTTTATTTTTTTACTTTAGAGTTAAAAAATAATCACTTGGAAATGAAGCGGAGAAAGAGGGATTTGAACCCTCGCGCCGGTTGCCCGACCTACACCCTTAGCAGGGGCGCCTCTTCGGCCTCTTGAGTATTTCTCCGTAGTTGTTATTTCCATATGATTTGTCAAAAACAGTATTTGTTTCAGACGCATTGACAATTATATACGATATAAATACAAATGTCAACCAGTTTTTTTTATTTTTTTCAAAAACTGCTTATTTTGCCACTTTGATGCATCGGTCAATTTCTGTCTGAATGCGATCATGCACAAGATCTGCGATTTCTCTGGTTTTTAACCCTATATATTGTTCTTTGTAGATTGGTTCCAGATAATGAACCTCAACCTGTTCTTTCTTAATTGAAGAAATATCAAAAGGACGGAAGCTATTGATTAAAGCCACTGGAATAATGGGGCATCCGGCATTGATAGCGCTTTTGAAGGTTCCAGCTTTAAATTCCAGCAGTTCATTGCCCTTCCGGCTTCTTGTTCCCTCTGGGAAAATCACATAATTTTTACCTTCTTTTACTTGTCTGGTCATCTCTTTGATCACTTCCATCGCAGCCCGGATATCAGAACGATCCATAGGAATACCACCAAGAAGCCGCAAAACCTGTTTCACTAGAATCCAGTTGGCAGCTTCTTTTTTGATGATCACACCCAGAGGCTTTGGACAGGTATCAATAATTGCCAGCATGTCAAAAAATCCCTGGTGATTTGGAAACAGGATAAAGCCGTTTTCCTTAGGAAGCTGCTCTTCTCCATAGCCTCGCACCGTCACCCGGCCATTTTGATTAATCGTTTTAATGATATTTCTTAAATAGTCATACCGTTCCTGCTCTGGATACTGATCAGGCCTTTTTCCCATATGGTCGATTTTCCAGAACCAGTACGGAACGATTAGCAAATGACGCAGCACCATATAGACAATTCGATTCATACTTTTTATGACTCCCGTTTATAATCCAGAATTGCAGTCTCGTAAAGGTTATTGCCCTCGGAATCGATTACCACGATCACCGGGAAATCCTTCACCTGCAGCTTCCGGATCGCCTCCGTTCCAAGATCATCGTAAGCGATCACTTCACTGGATAAAATGCATTTTGAAAGAAGCGCGCCTGCTCCGCCGACTGCCGCAAAGTAAACAGAACCATTTCTCACAATGGCATCCTTCACTTCCTGGCTTCTTTTTCCTTTACCGATCATGGCTCCAAGTCCCAGATCCAGAAGTTCCGGCGCATATTTATCCATACGACTGGCAGTGGTCGGTCCAGCCGAGCCGATCGGACGTCCTTCTCTGGCTGGTGATGGTCCCATGTAATAGATCACATTTTCCTTCATTTCCAGTGGAAGGGCCTCCCCTCGCTGCAAAGTTTCCTGCATCCGTTTGTGGGCGGCATCTCTGGCAGTATAAATAGTTCCGGTAATATATACATAATCTCCTGCATGGAGTGTTTTGGCTGTTTCTTTGGTAATCGGCGCAGTAATATGTCTGTCCATGTTTTCCCCTCCTTAAATAACCCGGTGTACGTGACGGTTCACATGACAGCAGATATTGACTGCCACCGGAAGTCCCGCAATGTGGGTCGGATAAGTCTCAATATTCACCGCAAAGGCAGTCACTCTTCCGCCAAGACCACCTGGTCCAATACCTAAGTTATTGATTTTTTCTAACATCTCCTTCTCCAGTTCACGGACATATGGAACCGGGGAAATCTCATGGAGATTTCTGGTAAGAGCATGTTTGGCCATCAGGGCGCATTTTTCAAACGTTCCTCCGATGCCGACGCCGACAACCATAGGAGGACAGGCATTAGGTCCTGCATCTTTCACGGCTGTTAAAATAGCTTCTTTGACACCTTCTATGCCATCTGCCGGTTTTAACATGAAAACACGACTCATATTTTCACTTCCAAAGCCTTTTGGCGCTACGGTGATATCCACCTGGTCGCCCTCCACGATCTCATAATGGATGATCGCAGGCGTGTTATCCTTCGTGTTTTCCCGCTCGATCGGATCGCGGACAACGGACTTCCTTAAATATCCATCTACATAGCCCTGACGGACGCCTTCATTGACAGCATCAGTCAAGGAGCCACCTTCAAAATGAACTTCCTGTCCTGCTTTGATAAAAATAACTGCCATTCCGGTATCCTGGCAGATGGGAATCATGTCTTCCCCCGCAATCTTTAAATTTTCCTCTAACTGATTTAAAATCTGTCTGCCAAGAGGGGATTCTTCTTTCTTTACCGCCTGGTCAAAAACTTCTTTCATATCCGAGGATAAAAAATGATTGGCCTCAATGCACATTTCCCGGATCTGGCGGGTGATCTCTTCTGTTTTCACTGACCGCATATCTGATGACTCCTCCTTTATTCTATGATAACTGTTCAGCTTCCTCTCAATCATAGCATCAGCCTGCTGGACAATCATGATCTTTTGTAAAGTCTTTCTTAAACTCAATCATAAGGGATTCCCACTGATAATGCAAGAGACCTTTCCTTAGAAAATCTATGGAAAGGTCTCGCTGCTCTGATATTTCTGATTTTTCATTATTCCGTATCTGTGGAAGCTTCTTCCGTTTCCTGTTCATCGATCGCATCTTCCACCTCTGGATTCTGCTCATCATCCCTTACCTTCGCGATGCTGGCAATCCGGGTATCAGAATTCGGATCAATGTTCATCAGTTTCACACCGGAGGTATTTCTTCCGATGATGGAAATATCCTTCACGCCGATTCTGATTACTATGCCCTCATTGGTGATCATCATGATATCATGGTCTTCATGAACCAATTTCGCTCCTACCAGATATCCGGTCTTCTCTACGATTTTATAGCAGAGAACCCCTTTGCCACCACGTTTCTGGATTGGGAATTCAGAAATATCTGTTCTCTTTCCAATTCCATTTTCAGATACCACCAGCAGGGTCTCACCCTGGGAATCCATCTGCATGCCTATGATCTCATCACCATCATCCAGATTCATGCCAATGACACCCATAGATACACGGCCGGTTACGCGCACATCCGTTTCATGGAAACGAATGGATTTACCAAATTTGGTAACCATAAAGATATCCCGCTTGTTGTCTGTAGCTTTAACCTCGATCAGCTCATCATTTTCCCGAAGGACAATGGCCTGAAGTCCGGTCTTTCTGACATTGGCGTACTCGCGCATCGGGGTCTTCTTTACCATACCATTCCTGGTTGCCATAAACAGGAACTTCTCATCATCATATTCCTTCATGGAAATGATGGCGGTGATCTTCTCGCCCGGAAGAAGCTGGATCAGGTTCACGATAGCGGTTCCTCTGGCTGTTCTTCCTGCTTCTGGGATCGCATATGCCTTTAAGCGGTATACACGGCCGGTATTGGTAAAGAACATGATATAGTTATGGTTCTTGGTCAGGATCAGATCCTCGATATAATCCTCATCGATGGTCTGCATACCCTTGATTCCTTTGCCGCCGCGGTTCTGGCTCTTGAAATTGTCCTTGGACATTCTCTTGATATAGCCAAGCTTGGTCATGGCAACGATGGTCTCATCGTTTGGAATTAAGTCCTCTGCAGACATATCAAACTCATCAAATCCGATAGAAGTTCTTCTGTCATCGCCGTATTTGTCAGAGATCACCTGGATCTCTTCTTTGATCACGCCGAGAAGCTTCTTCTCATCTGCAAGAATCGCCTTCAACTCTGCAATTCTTACCTCCAGTTCTTTGTATTCATTCTCTAACTTGTCACGTTCCAGACCGGTCAGAGCTCTCAGTCGCATGTCTACAATGGCCTGGGACTGGGCGTCACTTAGACCGAAACGCTCCATCAACTGCTGTTTTGCAAGCTGGACAGTCTGGGAGCCACGGATGATACGGATCACTTCGTCAATGTTGTCTAAGGCGATCAGTAAGCCCTCTAAGATGTGGGCGCGCTCTTCTGCCTTATTCAGATCGTATCTGGTTCTTCTGGTCACCACATCTTTCTGATGATCCAGATAGTAATTTAACATTTCTAACAGGTTTAAGACCTTCGGCTGATTGTTGACTAATGCCAGCATGATCACGCCAAAGGTATCCTGTAACTGGGTGTGCTTTAACAACTGGTTTAAAACCACGTTGGCATTCACATCACGGCGCAGTTCAATAACGATACGCATACCGCTGCGGTCAGACTCATCACGCAGATCCGTAATGCCATCTACGCGTTTTTCCTTTACTAACTCTGCGATCTTCTCGATGAGACGGGCTTTATTCACCAGATATGGAATTTCGGTGACAATAATACGACTCTTGCCATTTGGCATCGTCTCGATGTTGGAAACGGCACGGACACGGATCTTACCGCGGCCAGTCCGGTATGCCTCGTCGATTCCGGCTTTGCCAAGAACCTCAGCTCCTGTTGGAAAATCCGGTCCCTTGATGATGTCCATCACCTCGTCGATGGTGGTTTCCCGGTTTTCTTCTACCTGGTTGTCAATGATCTTGACAACCGCCCCGATCACCTCCCGTAAGTTGTGAGGCGGGATATTGGTAGCCATACCAACTGCAATACCGGAAGTACCATTGACCAGCAGGTTCGGGTATCTGGAAGGAAGAACGGTCGGTTCTTTCTCAGTCTCATCAAAGTTCGGTACGAAATCAACGGTATCTTTCCCGATATCCGCTAACATCTCCATGGAGATCCGGCTTAAACGGGCCTCCGTGTATCGCATCGCTGCGGCGCCATCGCCATCAACGGAACCAAAGTTTCCGTGTCCGTCTACCAACGGATAACGGGTAGACCATTCCTGGGCCATGTTGACTAACGCACCATAAATAGAGCTGTCGCCGTGTGGATGGTATTTACCCATGGTATCGCCGACGATACGGGCACATTTACGATGTGGCTTGTCCGGACCGTTGTTTAACTCGATCATGGAGTAGAGAACTCTTCGCTGAACCGGCTTTAAACCGTCCCTTACATCCGGAAGAGCCCTGGAAGCGATAACGCTCATGGCGTAATCGATATAGGATTTCTCCATGGTCTTTTTCAAATCTATGTCATGAATTTTATCAAAGATATTGGGTTCCATTGTGCTCTCCTTTTTTAGATATCCAGATTCTGGACGTATTTCGCATTCGCCTCGATGAACTCACGTCTTGGCTCTACCTGGTCACCCATCAAAGTGGTAAAGGTCAGATCCAGCTCCGAGCGTACATCTTCATCCATGTTGACACGCAGTAAAATACGGCGTTCCGGGTCCATGGTGGTCTCCCAGAGCTGCTCTGCGTCCATCTCGCCCAGACCTTTGTAACGCTGGATCTTATTATTGTTATCTCTTCCGATTTCCGTCAGAATGGAGTTTAACTCCTGGTCGCTGTAGGCATACCATACTTTTTTATTTTTCTCGATCTTGTATAACGGCGGCTGCGCCAGATATACGTGGCCCTGTTTGATCAGCTCCGGCATAAAGCGGTAAAGGAACGTCAATAGCAGGGTACTGATGTGGGCTCCATCCACATCGGCATCCGTCATGATGATGATCTTGTGATAACGAAGCTTGGAAATATCAAAATCGTCATGAACACCGGTACCAAAGGCCGTGATCATGGCTTTGATCTCCGCATTGCCGTAGATCCGGTCCAGTCTGGCTTTCTCTACGTTTAAAATCTTGCCTCGCAGCGGCAGAATCGCCTGGGTATCACGGGAGCGGGCTGTCTTGGCAGAACCACCTGCAGAATCTCCCTCTACGATGTAGATCTCGCATTTCTCCGGGTCTTTATTGGAACAGTCTGCCAGTTTTCCCGGAAGCGCCATACCCTCTAGGGCTGTCTTTCTTCTGGTTAAATCTCTTGCTTTTCTCGCTGCAGCTCTGGCCCGCTGTGCCAGAATGGATTTCTCACACATCGCCTTGGCTACGGACGGATTCTGCTCTAAGAAATAGGTAAGCTGCTCACTGACCACACTGTCCACTGCAATTCTCGCCTCAGTATTGCCTAATTTCTGCTTGGTCTGACCCTCAAACTGAGGTTCTTCGATCTTCACGCTGATGATGGCAGTCAGTCCCTCGCGGATATCCTCGCCGCTTAAAGACGGTTCGCTGTCTTTTAATAATTTATTCTTCCGGGCATAATCGTTAAAGGTCTTGGTCAACGCATTTTTAAATCCGGTCAGATGGGTACCACCTTCCGGGGTATTGATGTTATTAACAAACGTATAAATGTTCTCGGTATAGGAGTCGTTGTGCTGCATGGAAACTTCTACATAGACATTATCCCTGGTTCCCTCACAGTAAAGCACCTGCTCATACAGCGGCTCTTTTCCCTTGTTTAAGTAGGAAACAAACTCCTTGATACCACCTTCATAGTGGAATACCTTCTCCTGCTTTTCTTCCCGGTCATCCTTCAAGGTGATCCGTAACGCTTTGGTCAAAAAGGCAGTCTCCTGAAGACGGACCCTTAAGGTTTCAAAATCGTAAATGGTCTCCTCGAAGATCTCTTTATCCGGAAGGAAGGTAACTCTGGTTCCATGCTTGTCAGCCGGGCAGTCACCAACCACTCGCAGCGGGTACATGACCTTACCGCGCTCATAACGCTGGTTATATTCCTTGCCATCCTGGTAAATATTGACCTCCAGCCACTCAGAAAGGGCATTAACTACCGACGCACCTACACCATGAAGTCCACCAGATACCTTGTATCCGCCACCGCCGAACTTGCCACCGGCATGAAGCACCGTAAATACGACTTCTACGGCAGGAAGTCCTGCTTTTTTCTGGATTCCAACTGGGATTCCACGTCCATTATCAATAACAGTAATAGAATTGTCGGCATTGATGATCACATTGATCTCTGTACAATATCCAGCCAGAGCCTCGTCAACGGAGTTGTCAACGATCTCATATACCAGATGATGGAGACCTCTGGATGAAGTACTGCCGATGTACATACCAGGTCTCTTTCTTACTGCTTCCAGTCCTTCCAAAATTTGTATTTGATCTGCTCCGTATTCCGCGCTCATAGCTTCCTCCTACTAAATTATTAGTTTTCACCTGATACCGTTCCTTCCACCACCTTGTAGATCTTATCAATGGGGAAACGATGGCTCAAAAAATCTTCCAGACCTGTGCAGGTGATCATGGTCTGGATATGGTCGATCCCGGCTAACAGATGTTCCTGCCTGCTTCCATCCAGTTCCGATAACACATCGTCCAAAAGCAGGACCGGATAATCCTTTACCAGGTATTTTACCAGTTCAATCTCTGCCAGTTTCAGGGACAAGGCTGCGGTTCTCTGCTGCCCCTGGGAACCAAACCTGCGGATATCAATTCCATTGACGATAAAACTGATATCATCCCGATGGGGACCAATGCCGGTAGTCCGCTGTCTGAGGTCCGAATCCCGGTTTTTCGCCAGGGCGTCTTCCAGCTTTTCCGCCTCCACATTGGGTTCATAGAAAATCTCCAGATGTTCCTTTCCTCCTGACAACTGGTTATGGATTCCAACGATCATCTCATTTAACTGTTTCACAAAATCCGTCCGGTACTCAATAACCTGGCGTCCATACTGGGCAAGCTGCAGATCCCAGATATCCAGGGTCTCCTCATATTCCGGATGGAAAGAAAGCTCTTTTAACAGCTTATTTCTCTGAGTCACCACCCGGTTGTACTGGATCAGTCCATGGACATACAGCTTATTTAGTTGACATAACTCCAGATCAAGAAATCTTCTCCGCTCCGCAGGACCATTTTTAATGATGTTTAAGTCCTCCGGCGAGAAAAATACCACGTTGACAATGCCAAACAGCTCGCTGGCTTTCCGAATCGGAATTCCGTTAATGGCAATCCCCTTGGCTTTATTTTTCTTTAAATGCATATCGATCCGGTAAGGCACATCCTGCTTCCTCACGGTCAGCTTGATATGGGCCTCATCCTCTCCGAACCGGATCATCTCTTTGTCTTTGCTTCCTTTGTGGGACTTGGTCGTGCAGCAGACATAGACCGACTCTAAGATATTGGTCTTTCCCTGGGCATTGTCCCCGTAGAAAATATTAGTCCCCGGACTTAATTCTAACTGTAAATTTTCATAATTCCGGTAATTTTTCAGTTCAATTGACTCGATGATCATGATTTATGCTTCAATTTTGATGGTCTCTCCATCGTAGCTTACCACATCTCCGGCATGAAGCTTCTTGCCTCGCTGTGTTGCCACTTCGCCATTTACTTTTACCAGACCATCCTCGATGGCATATTTGGCATCAACACCTGTTTCCACAAGCCCTGCTGCCTTTAATGCCTGTCCCAATTTGATGTATTCGTCTCTTAATTTGATCACTTCCATGGTTTACTCCTTCAGTTTTCCCTAAACAGATGCCGCATTAAAGTTTACCGGCAGAATCAGATAAATATAGTTCTCATCCGCATCCTTAATGAAGCATGGGGACTTTGGATTCATCATATACAGATCAACTTCCTCATCATCAATGATCCGGAGGGCATCCATCAGGAATTTCGGGTTGAAGCCGATCATGATGTCCTTACCATTCTTGTGGATCATCACTTCCGCGTTCATGGAACCGAAGCTGGAATTCATCTTTAATTCCATGGAGTGATCGGTGATACTGATGATGATCGGTTTTTTGTCGTTTTCACGGATCAGGATGCTGGCCCGGTCAATACAGTCTAAGAATTCTTTCTTATTCACCGTTACTTTTGTCTCATAATCACTGGAAAGCATCTGATCAATGCGGAAATACTCGCCCTCGATCAGACGGGAAACCACAACCGTATCGTCAAACTCAAAGAGAATATGGTTCTTGCTGAAGTAAATACGGACATCTTTTTCATTATCCCCGTTTAAGATCTTGCTGATCTCACCTAAAGTCTTGCCAGGAACGATCACTTTTATATTTTCATAATGATCTTTTAACTCAACCTTGCGGATAGACATGCGGTGTCCGTCCAGAGAAACCACTTTTAACTCATTGTCCGTCACCTGGAATAACTCACCTGTCATCATCTTATTGCTGTCATTGACAGAGATGGAAAATAACGTCTGGCGGATCACTTCTTTTAAGGTGAACTGAGACAGACAGATGAAATGATCCTTCTCAATAAAGGGGAGATAGGAAAACTCATCGCCATTTTTTCCCTGAATGTGGAAAACAGAGTTGTCACAGGTAATGGTGGTATTGTACTTATCATCAGATTCGATGGTGATATCCGATTCACCACCAGATAATTTACGAATGATCTCAGATAATAATTTTGCATCAAGAGCGATCTTACCTTTGGATAAAATCGAACCTTCTACCTTCGTCTCAATACCAAGTTCCATGTCATTGGCCGTTAATTTGATCTGGTTATCGGATGCATCGATTAAGATACATTCTAAGATCGGCATGGTGGTTTTGGATGGAACTGCTTTTAAAACAATATTAATGCCATTTAACAGGTCGTCTTTCTGGAATGTCAGTTTCATAATTGTTGATAACTCCTTTGCTGGAAAATCCAAAATAAATACGTGTATAAAGAAATACTTTCCGTAGCATTCGTAGTAGGGGCTGTGAATTTGTGTAAAACCTAAGAAACCCTTTGAACTGCTTCAAGATCCACTGGGAAAAACCTTGTGGATAACCACCGAAAATCCATGTAACAACTTTTTGATTATCCACAGGAGAAAATCCGGCGAAAAATCCACTGCAGTTATCCACAGTCTGCCAACAGGTTTTCCACAAATTACTGTGGACTGAGCTTTTTCTTCAAAATCTCAATGGTGTTGGCCAGATTTTCGTTGGTCTTTAAGTCCGCTGCGATCTTCTCACGCCCGTGAATAATGGTAGTATGGTCACGTCCGCCAAGGTAACGGCCGATCTCCTGTAAGGAGCTCCGGTCATACTCTGGCACAGGTACATGACGATCTGCCGTGGATAAACGACTTCTTTATTCCGTTTTTGAGAAGAGATATCCAGAGGGGTGATGCCAAAATGGTCTGCAACCACCTGGATGATCAGCTCTGGCGTCACTTTCCGCTCCGCGTTCGGAGAAATGATATCCTTTAATGCTTCTTCAGCCAGAGCGATGTTGATCTCCTTGTTGTGATCCAGCTTGGAGAGGGCAACGATCTTGGTCAGCGCGCCTTCCAGCTCACGGATGTTGGATTTGATGTTGGTGGCAATGTATTTGATGACTTCATTATCAATATTGTAGCCTTCCATCTCTTCTTTTTTGCGAAGGATCGCCATTCTTGTTTCATAATCAGGAGACTGGATGTCCACGGTCAGACCCCACTCAAAACGGGAACGGAGTCTCTCTTCCAGTGTCTCGATCTCTTTCGGCGGTTTATCGGAGGAGATGATGATCTGCTTTTTGGCTTCATAGAGGGTATTAAAGGTATGGAAAAATTCCTCCTGGGTACTTTCCTTACCGATAATAAACTGGATATCGTCGATCAAAAGTATATCGTTGTTACGGTATTTCTCACGGAATTCCGTGGTGGAAATGTTGTTTTTGTTACGGATGGCGTCGATTAGCTCATTAGTAAATTTCTCAGAAGTCACGTATAAAATCTTGGCTTCCGGGTTATTTTTCAAAATAAAATGGGCGATGGAGTGCATCAGATGGGTTTTTCCAAGTCCCACGCCTCCATAAATAAACAGCGGATTGTAAACCTCGCCTGGGGATTCGGCTACTGCCAGGGCTGCCGCATGGGCTAAGTTATTGTTAGCGCCGACCACGAAAGTATCAAAGGTGTAGCGCGGGTTTAAGTTGGCATTCTGCAGCGCAGTCTGGCTCACATCGCCAGGAGTATTCTGGATCAGCATTTTTTCCGGTTTTTCTTTTTCCTTGACGTCATCTTCCGTGATGAAATCAAGGGTACAGGCAAAACCAGTGACCTCTTCGATGGAAACCTGCAGAATCAGGCCGTATTTTTTCTGGATGTAGCGCAGCATCTGCGCATCCGGAGCGAGAATCTTCACGACATTTCCATCCACCGCAAAGATCTTCAGCGGGAGAAGCCAGGTATTAAAGGAAACGTCCATGATATCGTGTTCTTCTTTGACATGGAGAAGAATGTTATCCCATTGTTCTTTTAATTGTTCAAGCATAGAGAATCTCCTAACGTGTTTTGAAAAATAGAATCCCATTCGCGGGGATCTATAAAAAAGAGCCTGATGACCCAATCATATGACTATTCTATAACAGGAAAGAAATTTTTTCAACGAAAATAGCAAAAATCTGTGGATAACTATGTGAAAAACATGTGAATAGGCCGGAAATAGCCAGTCGTCAACATAGATATCCACAAAAATGTGGAAAAACCTATCTTCTGTTATGCACAAAGAGCTGTGCCTTAAAATATAAGGATTTCGGGGACGGGCCTGTGAACGAAATTTTAGTTGTCCAGAGCTTATCCAGACGGTTATCCACAAGTTATCAACATTTTGTGGATAAGTGGAAATAATTGCCCACAACACACAAGAGTGTGTGGAAAGTTGTTCACAGGCAAAAAAATACACGAACTTTTGAAATTTTCCCCTTGACGAAAAGAATTTCCTTCTATATAATTGAAACGATGTTTAGTTTAGAATAGTCTAAATGTACTTATGTAAATAGGTATTAGAATAAAGAGGAGGTGGCCGCGTTATGAAGATGACATTTCAGCCTAAAAAAAGACAGAGATCTAAAGTTCATGGTTTCAGAGCCAGAATGAGCACTCCAGGCGGAAGAAAAGTGTTAGCTGCAAGAAGAGCAAAAGGAAGAGCAAAATTATCCGCTTAATCGGATCGAAAGGGCCACAAGTAATTGTGGCCTTTCTTATTATAAGGAAACAAATGCGGCGGGGATTTTCCCTGATGCAAAACAAAAGGAGGTTCCATGAAACGTTTTCCATCTATTAAAAAGAATAGTGAGTTTCAACAGGTATACCGGAATGGAAAATCCTACGCAAACAAGTTACTGATCATGTATATCAGCCGTTCTGAGCGGCCGGATACCAGAATCGGTATCTCGGTCAGCAAGAAAGTAGGTAACAGCGTGGTGAGACATCACCTGGTACGGCTGGTAAGAGAGAGTTTTCGTTTACACAAGGATGAGATCGAGACTGGACTAGACATCGTAGTAGTTGCCAGACAGATGGCAAAGGAATCAGATTTCAAAAAAATTGAAAGTGCATATTTGCACTTGTGCGGACTGCATAACATTTTAAGAGAATCGAAGTGATGAGGGAATGATTAAAAAAGCAATGATCCTGTGTATCAGGGGCTATCAGATTTTTTTATCTCCATTAAAAGTAAGATATCACTGTATCTACACGCCTACGTGTTCTCAATACGCCATTGAAGCACTGGAAAAGTATGGCGTGGTGAAAGGTTTATGGCTGTCGATCCGGAGGATACTTCGGTGTCATCCGTGGGGCAGGGGCGGTTATGATCCAGTTCCGTAATGACGAGGAGGTAGTTCATTGGATTTATTAGTTCTGACAAAGACGGGGGGCATTTTCGGCCCTATCGCAGATGTGTTAGGCTGGATTATGGATGCGTTATTCCGTTTTACCAGTGCATTTGGCGTGATGAACATCGGTTTATGTATCATTTTATTCACGCTGGTTATGAAGCTTCTTATGTTTCCGCTGACCTTAAATCAGCAGAAATCCAGTAAACTGATGGCTGTTATGCAGCCGGAGATCCAGGCAATTCAGAAAAAGTACAAAGGCAAAACAGACAATGACTCGATGATGAAGATGAATGTAGAGACAAGAGCTGTCTATGAGAAGTACGGTACTTCCATGACCGGCGGATGTCTGCCGTTACTGATCCAGCTGCCGGTTATGCTGGCTCTGTACCAGGTAATCTACAAGATTCCGGCATACGTTGGTTCTGTTCGCCACTATTTTGATTTAATTATCGACAAACTGCCAGCTGGTTTCGCTACGAGCGAAGTATTTACCAACCTGGCTGAGACCCACAAGCTGGCCGGAATGGATTACTCCAACATGGACAAGGTTGTGGATCTCTTATATAAATTAACAGACAAGCAGTGGGGGGATCTGGCAGCAGCATTCCCGGATATTACCAGCGTAGCCACTGCAGGCGGTGAGAATGCGATTCAGGCGATCAACCGCATGCAGCAGTTCTTTGGTATGAACATTGCATACACACCATTGAATGTATTAACGGAGTTTATGAAGGGTGGTTCCGGTATTTCTATTATTGTTGCGCTGATCGCACTCTCCATACCGATCTTATCTGGTCTGACCCAGTGGTATAGCACCAAGCTGATGACTGCAAACCAGCCAACACAGCAGCAGAGCGCCGGAGAAGGCGGGATGGGCAATGACATGATGAAATCCATGAATGTGACCATGCCGTTGATGTCTGTTGTATTCTGTTTCACATTCCCGTTAGGTATCGGTCTGTACTGGGTAGCCAGCAGTACTTTCCAGGTAATCCAGCAGATCGGTGTGAATGAATATTTAAAGAAGATCAATATTGATGACCTGATCGCGAAAAATGTTGCCAAAGCAAATAAAAAGCGCGAAAAGAAAGGTCTTCCTCCAACAAAGATCACGATGAATGCCAGTGAGACCTTAAAGAAGCTTCAGGAAGAGGAGCAGAAAGAGGAGAAGGTAAGAGAGGCGAAGCTTGAGAAAGCTCAGAAGACCATCAAAGAGTCCAATGAGTATTATAATCAGAATGCAAAGCCGGGCAGTCTGGCAGCGAAAGCAAACATGGTTCAGAAGTATAACGAAAAACATAGCAAATAGGAGGGGAAGCTATGGAGATGATTACAGTAACTGCCAAGACTCTGGATGAAGCCATTACCAAGGCGTTGATCCAGCTGGGAACAACCAGTGACAATCTGGAATATACAGTTATTGAAAAGGGAAGCGCAGGTTTTCTGGGGTTTATTGGTAAAAAAGATGTTGTCATTCAGGCAAAGAAGAAAAAGGAAAATGATCTGGATGATATTTTCTCCCTGGATGAGAAGAAAATCGAACCGGTAAAACCGGCAAGAGAGCCTCGGAAAGAGAAACCAAAACAGGAATTCCGCCAGGAGAAACCATGTGTTAAGGCAGAGACGAAACCGGAGGTGAAAGCGCCAAAGGCAGAAACAAAGATGCCAAAAACAGAGCAGCCGAAAGAAACGCCGGTCGTGGAAGCAGCCAAAGAGCCGGAGAAGAAGGCAGATGCTCCAAAGAAAGTGATCAATGTAGAGGCTTGCGAGAAAGCAGCCGTTGATTTCTTAAAGCAGGTATTTGGCGCTATGAACATGGAAGTGACGATTGAGACTTCTTATGATGCCTCTGAGCGGGAACTGGCTGTTAATATGACAGGCGATGACATGGGCATTCTGATCGGTAAGAGAGGACAGACTCTGGATTCCTTGCAGTATTTAGTAAGCCTGGTAGTGAATAAAGAAAGTGATGGCTATTTAAGAGTCAAGCTTGATACCGAAAATTACCGTTCAAGAAGAAAAGAAACGCTGGAGACACTTGCCAGAAACATTGCTTATAAGGTAAAACGGACCAGAAGAAGTGTTTCTTTAGAGCCAATGAATCCTTATGAGAGAAGAATCATCCATGCAGCATTACAGAATGATAAGTATGTAGTGACCAGAAGCGAGGGTGAAGATCCATTCCGTCATGTGGTGATCTCTTTAAAGAGGGAAGCTCGTGAGGGACGGGAATACAGAGGCGGCCGCAATCGTGAGAACCGCGAAGGCGGCAGAGGGCCAAGAGAAAAGAAAGAGAACAGCAGTGCAGATCGTGCAGACAATGCAGATAATCAGCAGGCATAGGCAGTGACGGAAAAGTGTACGTTTTGTGCGTACACTTTTCTTTTTCGATTTTTATAGGAGATAGAATATGAAGACAGATACCATAGCGGCGATCGCCACAGCCATGACGAGTTCCGGAATCGGGATCATCCGGATCAGCGGTGGACAGGCATTTGAAGTGATCGAGAAGATTTTTAAGAAAAAAAATGGAGGAAAGATCGATCTGAGCAGATCCCATACCGTCCAGTACGGATATATCTGTGATCAGGACGAGGTGATCGATGAAGTCCTGGTCCTGATCATGAAAGGACCTCACAGCTATACAGCGGAAGACACAGTGGAGATCGACTGTCATGGTGGTGTTCTGATGATGAAAAAAATCCTGGAGACTGTGATCCAATATGGAGCAAGACCAGCAGAGCCGGGAGAATTTACGAAACGGGCGTTTTTAAATGGGCGGATCGATCTGTCCCAGGCAGAAGCGGTCATCGATGTGATCAACGCCCAGAATGAGTATGCGTTAAAAAGCTCTGTCAGCCAGTTAAAGGGCAAAATGTCGGAGAAGGTCAAGGCATTAAGAGAAAAGATCATCTATGAGATCGCTTATATTGAATCGGCTTTAGATGATCCGGAACACATTTCCTTAGACGGATATGGGGAGGAACTGGCGAAGAAATTAGAGCCAATGGTGAAGGAATTAGAGCGTCTGATCGCTTCAGCGGATAATGGGAAGGTCATGTCGGAAGGTGTGAAAACGGTTATTTTAGGAAAGCCAAACGCGGGAAAATCTTCTCTGATGAATGTGCTGGTTGGTGAGGAACGTGCCATTGTCACGGATATTGCGGGAACCACCAGGGATACGCTGGAAGAGCACATCCGCCTGCGTGGTATCAGCTTGAATGTAGTGGATACGGCGGGAATCCGCGACACAGAGGATGTGGTGGAGAAGATCGGTGTAACGAAGGCCAGGACGGCGGCAGAGGACGCAGATCTGATCATTTACGTGGTGGACGCATCTGTTCCACTGGATGAAAATGACCGGGATATTATAGAAATGATCCGAAACCGGAAAGCGGTGGTTCTGTTAAACAAGACGGATCTGGAGCAGGTGGTGTCTGTGGAAGAGCTGGAGAAACAGACAGGCCATCGGGTGATTCCGGTGTCCGCCAAGGAGGAGACTGGAATTGAAGAGCTGGAGAAAGAGATCCAGTCCATGTTCTATCAGGGAGACATTGATTTTAACGATGAGGTGTATGTGACGAATATCCGCCACAAAACAGCATTGACAGAAAGCCTTTCCAGCCTTAAACTGGTTCAGAAAAGTATTGAGGACGGAATGCCGGAAGATTTTTATTCCATTGATCTGATGAACGCATATGAGCAGCTGGGAACCATCATTGGCGAGGCTGTGGAGGATGATCTGGTCAATGAGATCTTCAGCAAGTTCTGTATGGGTAAATAACTGTTTGGTAGATCTGCGCATGGATTTGCGCTGACCGTAAGAAAGAGGATAACAAATGCCATATTTAGAGGAAAATTATGATGCTGTAGTAGTTGGTGCAGGACATGCAGGCTGTGAAGCGGCTCTTGCCTGTGCCAGATTGGGACTGGAGACCATTATGTTTACGGTCAGCGTGGACAGCATTGCCCTGATGCCGTGTAACCCTAACGTAGGCGGCAGCTCCAAGGGGCATCTGGTAAGAGAGCTGGATGCTTTAGGCGGCGAGATGGGAAAAAATATTGATAAAACCTTTATTCAGTCAAAGATGTTAAATGAGTCCAAGGGACCGGCAGTACATTCCCTGCGGGCCCAGGCAGACAAACAGAATTATTCCAGGGAAATGAGAAAGACCTTGGAAAATACGGACCATCTGACCATCCGCCAGGCAGAGGTTTCAGAGCTGGTGGTAGAAGATGGCGTGATCAAGGGCGTTAAGACATTTTCAGGCGCAGTATATCACTGTAAAGCCGTGGTTCTGGCAACGGGAACCTATCTGAATGCCAGATGTATCTATGGTGATGTGAGCAATGCCACAGGACCGAATGGACTGCAGGCAGCAACGCATCTGACAGATTCTTTAAAGGCAAATGGCGTGGAAATGTTCCGGTTTAAGACGGGAACGCCTGCGAGAGCTGATAAGAGAAGTATTGATTTTACTAAAATGGAAGAGCAGTTTGGTGATAAGAAGGTGGTCCCGTTTTCATTTTCTACAGATCCGGCTTCCGTTCAGAAGGAGCAGGTGTCCTGCTGGCTGACTTACACCAATGAAAAGACCCATGAGATCATCCGCGCAAATCTGGACCGGTCTCCATTATTTTCCGGTTCCATAAAAGGTACCGGACCAAGATATTGTCCGTCTATCGAGGACAAGGTGGTGAAATTCCCGGATAAAGAACGTCATCAGGTATTTATTGAACCAGAGGGACTTTACACCAATGAGATGTATCTGGGCGGTATGTCCAGTTCTCTGCCGGAGGATGTCCAGTATGCCATGTACCGGACAGTTCCAGGTCTTGAGAACGTGCGGATCGTGAGAAATGCGTATGCCATTGAGTATGACTGCATTAATTCCAGACAGTTGAAGGCAACGCTGGAGTTTAAGGCGATTTCCGGTCTGTTTAGTGGCGGGCAGTTTAACGGAAGCTCCGGTTATGAGGAGGCAGCTGTCCAGGGATTTATGGCAGGTGTCAATGCGGCCATGAAGGTGCTGGGAAGAGAGCCGTTTGTGCTGGATCGTTCCCAGGCATATATCGGCGTGCTGATCGATGATCTGGTGACCAAGGAGAATCATGAGCCGTACCGGATGATGACCTCCAGGGCGGAGTACCGTCTGTTATTGAGACAGGATAACGCAGATCTGCGCCTGCGTGCCATCGGCCATGAGATTGGTCTGGTAAGCGATGCGGAGTATGAGAAGGTACTGAAGAAAGAGCGGGATATCGAGGAAGAGATTGAGCGTTTGGAGCATACCAATGTAGGTTCTACGGAAGAGGTCCAGACATTTCTGGAGAGTCATGGTAGTACACCATTAAAGAGTGGCGCCAGTCTGGCGGAACTGATCAAGAGACCGGAGCTGGATTATTTTATGTTAACCAAATTAGATAAGAATCGTCCGGAGCTTCCAGAAGATACTCAGGAACAGGTTAACATAAATCTGAAATATGAGGGCTATATCCGTCGCCAGAAGCAGCAGGTGGCCCAGTTTAAGAAGCTGGAGAAGAGAAAACTGGATGTGAATTTTGATTATTCAGAGGTCAAAGGACTGAGAAAAGAGGCGATCCAGAAGCTGAATCTGTTTAAACCAATGTCCATTGGACAGGCGTCCAGAATCTCTGGCGTGTCTCCGGCAGATATTTCAGTACTGCTGGTTTATTTGGAGCAGATAAGATATCATCATGATCATGAATAATCAGGCGTGTGCGCCGGAAGGGAAAATTTGATGGAGAAACAGTTTGCACAGTGGATGGAAGAAGAGTGCAGCCAGATCGGCGTGACGCTGAGTGAAAAGCAGATGGAACAGTTCTTTCAATATTATGAGATGCTGATCCAGTGGAATGAAGTGATGAATCTGACTGCCATCACAGAGATGGATCAAGTAGTGACGAAGCATTTCGTGGACAGTATGTCTCTGGTGAAGGCGGTTTCAGAGCTTGGAAGTAAAGAAATCCGGATCATGGATCTGGGAACAGGAGCCGGTTTTCCGGGAATTCCATTAAAAATCGCATTTCCAAATCTAAAATTGACGCTGTTAGATTCTTTGAATAAAAGGGTAAAGTTTTTAAATGAAGTGATCGGCACCCTGGGACTGGAGAAGATCGAGGCGGTTCACGGAAGGGCTGAGGACTTTGGAAGAAATCCGGAGTACCGTGGTCAGTTTGATCTGTGCGTATCCAGAGCGGTGGCCAATCTGGCAACACTATCAGAGTATTGTATGCCGTTCGTAAAAGTAGGAGGCGCATTTATTCCTTATAAGTCAGGAAAGGTGGAAGAGGAGCTGAATCAGGCCAGAGGTGCTGTGAAGCTGCTGGGTGGCAAGATTGAGAATGCAGTGTCTTTTGAGCTTCCGAAGACAGAGGGAGAGCGGACGCTGGTGGTGATTCGGAAGGTTGAGGCTACGGCGAAGAAGTATCCAAGGAAGGCAGGTATGCCTGGAAAAGAACCGTTAAAGTAAGGAGTAAAACAGGTGGCTGTCAGGTTGTGGACAGACATATGAAGCAGGAGTGGCGCAGTACGAGACTTGATGGATGAAAGATGATAACAAAAAAGGAGAATGTTTCACGTGAACATTCTCCTTTTTGTTAGTGCGCCCGGCGGCGCCCGTTTGCGCACCCCTTTTTTAACTGTTCATGTTCAGCATCGTCCGGGTAAGTGTAAAGAGGTTAAAAACCGAAGTACATCTGGATCGTGTGGAGAAGCTGAGCAGGCTTTTCCAATTGAGGGAGAAACTTGGTCTTAGGGATCAGGGTGTACTCGATAGCTGGGTTGTGGAGGGTATATTCCTTCAAAATATCAGATTCCTGGTCAAAATCTTCTCCACCTACTAAGTAAATACTGTTGTCGATCCGTTTCAGGGCATTTGTGATATTGCAGTTGGTGTAACCGCAGTGAACGCTGGCATAGATGGATTTGGCGGAGGCACCTAAGTGGGCAGCCTCATGGTATGCAGTGAGATCGGTATCCTTTACTGCAAATGGGTTGCTAAAATATCTGCGGCGGAAACGTTCCAGCAGAAAATGGCGGCTGAAGGCGATATTATGGATCAGTGTGCCGATCACCGGGAAATCCAGGAAGGACTTATAGATCTTTGCGTATTTTCCTGGAAGATGGCTGCAGGCAGAAATGCTCTGTGGATTGATCAGCAGCAGGCGGTTAAATAGTTCCGGGTTATGGTCGCAGGCCATGATCACAAAAGTCCCGGAGTTACCGGTGGTGATCACATCAGTTCGGTGTCCGATCTCAGATTTGATAAAGTCAGAAATCAACTGGACAAACAGATAGTTGGTGTAGGTCAGATCTGGCTTCTCGGAGCGTCCGCAGCCAAGAAGGTCGATGGTATAAACTGTAAAGTGAGCGGAGAGGGTAGAGCTTATATGGGACCATTGATAACCGCTGGAAGCCGGAGAAATATCATGGATCAGAAGCAGTGGATGTCCGCTTCCACACTTGGTATAATGAATATCTCCCAGTCTCCAGTGATAACAGAGAGACTCCGGTTCGTCCAGCACGTGTCTTGCTGTAGCGGACAGTTTGAGACACTGATTGATCAAGGCGATGGATGCGATCGCACTGGCGGATAAGAGGGTAGTAGTGATAAGTTTATTTTTTGTTGTCATGAAATTCCTCCTATTAAAATAGAAAACAGAGTAACTGCTCTGTAAGTGCGCAGACCTACGAAACAGTTACAATTGAATAATCTTATTATAATACATTGGTATGATCAAGGCAACGATAAAGCCGCTTAAATAATTCTTAAATGTTTCACGTGAAACAAAAATTTGGTGTTTTTATAAAAGACCATAGGAAAAGATAAAAAAATGTGTTATACTAAGTTTTTGAGAGTGCTATGTGCCAGTGACACATGTTTAGCACCAACCGAAGCAGAAGTGGAGATGCGGGAGCACGCAGTGCAGAGCAATCCGGTATCAGAGAGGTCAAAAGTTTTTGACCCTAACATCAATTTTAATATTTATCTCAGTCGAGAAGACTCCCACCTCTTCAGGTGGTGAGTAATAACAAATGATTCTCAGTGGGAGGTGGGTCTCCGACTGAGATAAACGCTCCGCGAGGATGTACAGTGATTCTGTAAAGAATATGTCAGCTTACGCTGACCAGAATCACACGCCAAGTCTCACGGACGTTCGACTTGAAGGAAACGAAAAACATATGAGAAAACGCTGATTTGCGTAAAACAATTCGGGAACATGGAAATAGAAAGGACTAGTTATGGGAAGAATAATAGCGATTGCAAATCAGAAGGGCGGAGTAGGTAAGACAACAACTGCCATCAATTTGTCCGCATGTCTGGCTGAGGCAGGACAGAAAGTTCTACTGGTAGATTTTGACCCACAGGGCAATGCGACCAGCGGAGTGGGACTTGATAAGAATGCTCCTGGTGATACCGTTTATGAACTAATGGTAGGCGAGTGCCAGATGGAGGATTGTCTTGCAAAAGATGTACAGGAAAATCTGGATCTTCTTCCGTCTAATGTAGATCTAGCTGGAGCAGAAATCGAATTGCTGGATTTTGAGAATAAAGAGTCGTTATTAAAACAGCATTTAGAAGAAATTGAAGACAATTATGATTACGTTCTGATTGATTGTCCGCCTTCTTTAAATTTACTGACGATCAATGCATTGACTGCAGCACAGACCGTATTGATCCCCATCCAGTGTGAATATTATGCATTGGAGGGATTGAATCAGGTATTAAAAACGGTCAGTCTGGTGAAAAAGAAATTAAATCCGCAGCTTGAGACGGAAGGCGTCGTATTTACCATGTATGATGCCAGGACAAATCTTTCCCTTCAGGTTGTAGAGAGCGTAAAAAGCAATTTAAATCAAAATATTTATAAGACAATTATTCCGAGAAATGTCCGTCTGGCAGAGGCACCAAGCCATGGAATGCCGATCAACCTGTATGATTCCAGATCGACAGGTGCAGAGAGTTATCGTCTGTTGGCAGCGGAAGTAATGAGCAGGGGAGAGGAAATCTGATGGCAAGGAAAACAGGATTAGGAAGAGGATTGGGTGCAATATTTGGCACTGACGTAGTGGAGAGCGTAGAGGAAAGTCTGCATCAGCCGGAAAAAAAAGAAGAAAATCATGTTCACGTGAAACATCTGGACGTAAAACGGTACATACAGTTGGGCAGACTGTTCATAAGAAGCATGAAAATACCGGAAATGCGTTATCAACTGGACAGACAGTAAAAACTGCGAAAACGGAAAAAAAGACGACTCCAGCAGATAAGAAAGTGGCAGAACAGGAAGAAAGCGGAATAGAATTTATGATGAAGCTTTCTTTGATCGAGCCTAATGAGGAGCAGCCTCGTAAAGATTTCAATGAGGAACTGATCGGCGAACTGGCAGATTCTATTAAGAAATATGGAGTGCTGCAGCCACTTCTGGTACAGAAAAAAGGCGAGCATTATGAGATCATTGCCGGTGAACGGCGCTGGCGTGCAGCAAAAGTGGCTGGTTTAAAGGAAGTTCCGGTGGTGATCCGGGAATACAGCAAGCAGCAGGCCATGGAAATCGCCCTGATTGAAAATGTGCAGAGAGCAGATTTAAATCCGATCGAGGAGGCGATCGCTTATCAGCAGTTGATGGATGAGTTTGATCTGACCCAGGAAGAAATTGCAGAGCGGGTATCGAAGAGTCGTGTGACCGTAACCAATAGTATCCGTCTGTTAAAGCTGGATCGCCGGGTTCAGGAGATGTTGATCCAGGGACAGTTGACCAGTGGACATGCAAGAGCTCTTCTTGGTCTGGAGGACGGAGAACAACAGTATCAGGTGGCATTGAAGATAGTTGGCGAACATCTGAGTGTCCGTGAAGTCGAAAAACTGGTCAAAGCGCTTACGAAACCGAAAAAACCAGAAAAAGAAAAGGAAGAGGAACGCGATCTGAGTTTCATTTTTCATGATCTGGAAGAACGCATGAAACAGGTAATGGGAACGAAGGTTGTCATTAATAAACGGGATAAGAATAAAGGAAAGGTAGAAATCGAATATTATTCTGAGGCGGAACTGGAGCGGATTGTGGAATTGATTGAATCCATTCGTCAGTAAAACCATATTGCTGTAAAAATGTGAAACAGTCATTGAACTGATGTAATGTCTGCGGGGGAAAGACAATATTGATGAGGAGATAAAATGAATAGTATGTTAAACAACTGGCCGATCGATCCGGCTGTCGTTATTATCGCATTGGGAGTCATCACTTTGCTTCTGCTGATCATGACGGTAATCTGCATTATGCAGACCAGCCGTTTATACCGCAGATATGATTATTTTATGCGGGGAAAAGACGCAGAATCCATGGAAGAGATTATTCTGAATTTGTCTGATGAAATTAAAGAATTAAAATCCCAGGATCGCGCAAACAAAGATGTGATGCGGACATTGTCGAAAAATGTCAAAGGATCTTATCAGAAATTTGGTATGGTGAAATATAATGCATTTAAGGGAATGGGCGGAAACTTAAGCTTTGCATTTGCCATGCTGGATCAGAACAACACTGGTTTTATTTTAAATTCTGTCCATAGCAGAGAGGGCTGTTATCTCTATATTAAAGATATTGAAAAGGGAGAAACAGAAACACTCCTTGGAAGCGAGGAAAAAGAAGCGCTGGAGCGGGCATTAGGATATTAAGCCTGCCCCAACGCTTTCTTTTATTAAAAAATGCAGACATGCGATAAAAAGACGAGCAAATAAAACCTTATAAAAGAAAGTAAAAATCTAACAATATTAATTTTTAAATGAAAAATGGGTATAAAACCTTATAAAACAAAATAGTTCCATATAATTATTTGTTGACGTTAACACGTTAACTTGCTATAATTAAGAGCGAAATTAACAATCCAAAGTTTGAAGCGGATATAATCGAAAAATGAGGAGGAAGTTCAACATGTCATATGTAGATGAGATTTACGCAAAAGTAGTGGAACAGAACCCAGGTGAGGCAGAGTTCCATCAGGCTGTAAAAGAAGTATTAGATTCTCTTAGACTGGTTATTGATGCAAATGAGGAGAAATACAGAAGTGTTTCTTTATTAGAGAGACTGGTAGAGCCAGAGAGAATCATTTCCTTCCGTGTTCCGTGGGTAGATGATAAGGGTAATGTTCAGGTAAATAAAGGATATCGTGTACAGTTCAACAGTGCGATCGGACCTTACAAGGGTGGTTTAAGACTTCATCCATCTGTAAACCAGGGTATTTTAAAATTCTTAGGCTTTGAGCAGGTATTTAAAAACTCCTTAACCGGTCTGCCAATCGGCGGTGGTAAAGGTGGTTCTAACTTTGATCCAAAAGGCAAATCTGACCGTGAGGTTATGGCATTCTGCCAGAGCTTTATGACAGAGCTTTACAAATATATCGGCGCTGATCAGGATGTTCCTGCAGGTGATATCGGTGTAGGCGGAAGAGAGATCGGTTTTCTGTATGGTCAGTACAAGAGACTGACTGGTCTGTATGAGGGCGTTTTAACTGGTAAAGGCCTGACCTATGGTGGTTCTTTAGCACGTACCCAGGCAACTGGATATGGCCTGATCTATATCCTGGATGAGATGTTAAAGCACAACAATAAAGAGCTGGCTGGCAAAACCGTTCTGATCTCCGGTTCCGGTAACGTTGCAATCTATGCAACAGAAAAAGCTCAGCAGTTAGGCGCAAAGGTTGTTGCTATGAGCGACTCTAATGGTTATGTATATGATAAAGATGGAATCAAACTGGATGTTGTAAAACAGATCAAAGAGGTTCGCCGTGGCAGAATCAAAGAGTATGTGGCTGAGGTTCCAACTGCTGTTTATACAGAGGGCAAGGGAATCTGGACTGTTCCATGTGATATTGCTCTTCCATGTGCAACTCAGAACGAGTTAAACTTAGAGGATGCAAAGGCTCTGAAAGCAAATGGCTGCTTCTGCGTAGCAGAGGGCGCTAACATGCCATCCACCAGAGAAGCAACTGATTTCTTCTTAGAGAACGGTATGCTGTTTATGCCAGGCAAAGCTGCAAATGCAGGTGGTGTAGCAACATCTGCACTGGAGATGAGTCAGAACAGCCAGAGACTTTCCTGGACATTTGAGGAAGTTGATGCAAAACTGAAAGATATTATGGTTAATATCTACGCAAAGGTATCCGATGCAGCAGAGCGTTATGGTGTTGCTGGCAACTATGTGGCTGGCGCAAATATCGCCGGTTTCGAGAAAGTTGCAGACGCTATGATCGCTCAGGGTATTGTATAAGATGTTTCACGTGAAACATTAGAAAAAAGACTGCAGATTGCGGATTGCATTGTCCGGAAGAATCAGTTATAATAAGGAAACGAGAATGGGGCGGAGAAAATTCTTCGCTCCATTTGTTATAACAATAAGGAAAATGACAGTTGTGCTTGCACGAACTGGCATTTGTTGAACGCAGATAAGCATTCCCCCACTTCAAGTGCGCGGAGCACTAAGCGGCGGGTGAGGGGGATGCTTATGTCAGTGGGAGTTTTCAGCTCCCACTGACAGATCGCGAAGCGACTGCGTTCATGAGCAAGTAGCGAAGCGGATTGCGAATGTCCGCTTTACCGCGAATCAGGACGGAATGCAGGAGAGTATTTCGTTTCTGTTATAGCGGCAATCTGAAACAGAGAAGGTGAGTTTATGCATAAGTTTTTGCGGACAGTTGGATTTAGCAATTACAAGAAGAAACATGACATAGAAAAGCTATTACAGGATCTGATCGATCAGGTAGATCCATCACAGATCCATAAAATACAGATTGATGAAGAAACGAATCTCTGCCAGGTTCGTGCAGAGATGGCTCCTGATATGGGGCTGGATATCTATGGGGAAATGGATGAGTTTGGTGTTGTGCGGCCAGAGTATTATGTGCCATATATGCTGAGCCATGACAGTTCTTCCACAGCAGACTGCTCTATTCAAAGACATACAGACAGGGAGACTTTTGCCGGTTTATTGGATGAAAACCGAGTAGGAATTTCTTTAATCTTTTACATGGAAAACGCTATGGAATACCGGGAAAAACGGATGAATAAGGAAAATCTGGACGTTGATCATGTGAATTTGATGGGACTTTCCAGTGGAGGTAAAATTCTGCTGCCGATCAAAAAGACGGCAAAGCAGGTACAGATGGCGAAAGTGGCATTAAAAGAGCGTGTAGATTTAATTGAGGCTGCAAAAAACGGCGATGAAGACGCCATGGAGACCTTGACTGTAGATGACATTGATATGTATTCCCAGATCACCAGAAGAGTCCAGAAAGAGGACATTTATTCTATCGTAGATTCCAGTTTTATGCCGTGTGGGATTGAATGCGACCAGTATGCCGTGATTGGGGATATTTTGAGTGTAGAAAAAAAGATCAATTCTTTTACGAAAGAGGAAGTATATGATCTGAAGCTGGAATGCAATGATGTGATTTTCCATGTAGGTGTTAATGGGAAAGATCTGATCGGAGTACCAGAACCAGGACGGCGTTTCAAAGGGAAAATCTGGATGATGGGGACTGTAAAATTTACCGAAAAATTTAAATCTGAACATAAGCCAACCCTTGACGAAATGTTATAAATTTCATATAATAGATATGTTATGAATCGATTTCATTATTTCCGTAGCTTAGTTTTGCAGGATAGATTCATAAAGTTGGTCGCCGTGACCGAAAAGGCTGAAAAAGCCCGAAAATACGGCATTTGTTCCCATAGTTAAATGGATATAACAAGCGCCTCCTAAGGTTGCGTTACAACGGCCACCTCAAAAAAAACTAAATAAGGGATTGCAGTTCGACTTTGATCGGGCTATAATCATATATCAGACACGTCCATATAGCTCAGCTGGATAGAGCACACGCCTCCTAAGCGTGGGGTCGGAGGTTCAAATCCTCTTATGGACGCCAGTGAACAACGCCGAAAGCCTTTGTTTTCAAGGGTTTTCGGCTTTTCTTATATAAAAAGCTACGAAAAAGCTCTTTCACTGTATGAGATAAAATTCTACTCCAAAATTTGATTTTTGACAACCCCTCCAGAATCGAACGGTTGTTATAAGACAAAATCGCCAGCTAATTTTTAGCAGAAAACGGGCTGTTCTTGCTAATGAAAATGCCCTTCCTGCTAATCAGCCCCAAAATCGTGCCAAAAATCCAGCTAATCAAAAAAGGCGGATGTTTTGAATACCATGCAGTTATAGCAGATAAAATTAAATATCGTTATGTACATAGAGCGTCTATTTGCCCCGCATTGGGGATGGATAGGCGCTCTTTTTTTATGCCCAAACCCATGGGCAAATACAAGAGATTGGAGGTGTTTTATTTGAGCAAGCCTGTTTATACCGCAGACAAGCCGAGCGACTGTCATTACTGCTACTTCTGGACGAATGGCAGAAAGGGCTGCCGTCTGGGTAGAAATAATTGCTACTACTTAATCTCTTTGCCGCCGAAACCCAAGTCGGAATGTGATGGCTGTCCCTATGGGCGAGATCACCCGTGCATTGGTTGGTGTACGAAGAAGGTTATGCGTGAAGTGGGGCTTCGTTGATATGGATGTGTATGAACAGGAATACCGCTTCTACTATTTTGCCCGATGTCCTTACGAAAAGACGGATACGACTTTCCGCAGCATTCCGCTGACAACAGAAAGTTTTCCGCAGAAAGAAGGTGGTGAAGCCGTGTGAGTTTTGATTATTTTTACGGTCAGCAATCCGATCTATTCACATTCTATCGAGTTCCGAAGGTGTTGTTCACGAACGAGAGGTTCTGGAATATTTCTGCCGATGCCAAGATGCTGTATGGCATTTTGCTTGACCGCATGAGCCTGTCTGCCAAGAATGGTTGGATAGATAAAAACGGTAGAGTGTATATCATTTTTACAATCGACGAAGCGAAGATGGCTCTGAACTGTGCTGAACAAAAGGCTATCAAGCTGCTCAGTGAACTTGAGAAGAAAGCAGGATTGATTGAACGTAAGCGCCAGGGTTTGGGAAAGCCCAACCTGATCTATGTGAAGAACTTTATCTCTGCTGTGGATTCACAACTCTTGAATTGTGAAAATCACAATTCTGGAACAATGGAAATCACAACTCAAGAACTTCCGAAATCACAATGTAATAATACTGATATTAAAAATACTGAATTTAGTGATACTGATTCTATCTTTCCTTCCGGAATGGTGGAATGATGGACGAGAATGACCGGTATCAAGAATACTTTGATTATTTCTCGGATCAGCTCAGTATGGATTTGTTGAAGAAGGATTACCCTTACGATTCCGAAATGCTGGATAACATTCTGGAGTTGATCGTTGAAACAGTTTGCACGAAGCGACCGTTGATTCGCATTGGTGCAGAGGAGCGTCCGGCAGAAATTGTCCGCAGTCGGTTTATGAAACTGAATGCCGAACACATTCGATATGTTATGGACTGCTTCAAGGAGAACACCACAAAGATTAGAAATATCCGTCAGTATATGCTGACTACGATATACAATGCGCCGACGACAATAGACACCTACTACGATGCTCTTGTTCGGCACGATATGTCACACGGATATTTGGAAGGAGGATTTAAGAAATTGAAAATGAAGCGAGAGGAAGGAGAGTGACGATAAATGTCGAAAAAAGCAACCATCATTGCGGTGGTCAATCAGAAAGGAGGCACTGGAAAGACCACCACCACCGAGAATCTGGGCGTTGGCTTGGCTCTTGAAGGAAAAAAGGTGCTTCTGGTAGACACCGATCCCCAGGCTTCCCTGACGGTCAGTTTGGGCAATCCCTGCCCGGATGATCTGTCTCCGACACTTTCCGATCTGATGGGAAAGATTATGATGGAAAACCCTATTACTCCCGATGAAGGGATTCTTCATCATCCGGAGGGCGTTGATTTGGTGCCGTCCAACATCGAACTCTCAGGTATGGAGGTAGCACTGGTCAATGCCATGAGCCGGGAAACCATTCTCCGGCAATACCTGGATACAGTCAAACAGAATTATGATTACATTCTTCTTGACTGTATGCCGTCTTTGGGTATGCTGACCGTCAATGCGTTGGCAGCTGCCGACAATGTGCTGATACCGGTTCAGGCAGCATACCTTCCTGCAAAGGGTCTGGAACAGCTGCTTGGAACCATCAACAAGGTCAAGAGGCAAATCAACCCGAAACTGAGGATTGAAGGGATTCTTCTGACGATGGTGGACAGCCGCACCAACTACTCCAAAGACATCAGCAATCTGATTCGGGAGAGCTACGGCGGAAAGCTGAAGGTTTACAAGACCGACATTCCCCGCTCTGTCCGTGCAGAGGAAATCAGCGCAGAGGGAACCAGTATCTTCAAGCATGATCCCAAAGGCAAAGTTGCCGAAGCCTATAAAATTCTGACGAAGGAGGTGTTAAACAATGCAGAAAAAAGGCGCAAACATCAGCTTGAAGGGGTACGATGATATTTTCTCCACCGATCAATCCAGAGCTGAAGCCCAGCAGGAGCGTGTGCAGGAAATTCCGCTTTCTGAGCTACACCCCTTTGAGGGACACCCCTTCCGTGTGGTTGATGATGAAGAAATGATGAAAACGGCAGAGAGCGTCCGAGATTTCGGAGTTCTCACTCCTGCGATTGTCCGTCCTGACCCCGACGGTGGTTATGAAATCGTTTCTGGTCACAGGCGGCACCGGGCATCGGAGCTTGCGGGTAAGGAAACCATGCCTGCGATTGTTCGTGACCTGGACGATGATGCAGCCATTATTTTGATGGTTGATGCGAATTTGCAGAGGGAGAGTATCCTGCCGAGTGAAAGAGCATTTGCTTATAAGATGAAGCTGGATGCGATTAAACATCAAGGTCAACGCACCGATTTAACTTCATCCCAAGTTGGGATGAAGTTGCTGGCAATGGATATAGTCGGTCAGGAGGCAGGAGAAAGCAGAAATCAGGTACACCGTTATATCCGTCTGACCGAACTGATTCCGGAACTGCTGGATATGGTAGATACGGGTCAGATCAAATTCAATCCTGCGGTGGAGCTTTCCTATCTGGCAAGTGAAGAACAGAAGGATTTTCTTTCTGCAATGGATTATGCTCAAGCAGCTCCTTCCCTTTCGCAAGCACAGCGAATTAAAAAGCTCGCACAGGAGGGCGAGTGTACGCTGGATGCGATGTGCGAGATTATGAATGAAATCAAGAAGGGAGAGCTGGACAGAGTAACCTTCAAAACGGATTCGTTGCGAAAATACTTCCCGAAGTCCTATACCAACAAGCAGATGGAGGATAAAATCATTCAGCTTTTGGAGCAATGGCAGAAAAAAAGAGAAAAATCAATGGAAAGGTAAGGTAAAAAATGTTTACACCCAAAAACATTCAGGGCGCTTTGGAAGAACTCTACGACCTTTGCGATCCTGATTATATGGTAGATATGCTCGTAAACTACAGTGAGGAGTTCGATGATATTTCTCCTGCGCTTCTGGCAAAGTCGTTTCAGAAAAATGCCGAGATGATTAGCGAGTATCGAGTATTGTCCTCTGCTGGTGAGGGTATCGACTATCAGGGAAAGGTACTTCTGAACAGCAGAGCCGTGCGGCTTCTGTCCTATGTAGAAGATATGAGCGGCGATGAAAAAGTTCGCACGATTCAGAGCAAGGAGCTGTGGTTAGCAGAAGATATGACATTCTATGTGGTGTCCTGTATGTCTACGATCACGATGGACAAGGAAGAAGCCATTTGTCTTAACGAACACCGCAGCGTGGTTACTACGGTGGAATGCGAGGACGATATTTTCTTCGACATGGGTTCCCTGATTTGCGAACTGGACGATATTTGCTTGTTCGAGCTTTTAGCCGATGTGGATGCGACTATTTATGAACTGTAACAGGTTCATGGATGGTCGCTTTTCTTATTTCCAAAGAAACGGAGGTATCGAAACTTGAAAGAATACGATGTGAAGATCACCGAAACCTTGGAGAAAACGGTTACGGTGCAAGCAGAATCTCACGATGCGGCAGAGGAACAGGTTAGAGCCGCTTATTACAATTCGGAGTACATTCTGGACTCCGAAAACTTTACCGGTGTTGCGTTCGGCACGACCGAGGAACGGGAGGTTCAGAAAGAACAGGCAGATACCATGAATGTGTTGCTGGTAAAGCCGTTCATGTATCCGCAGGCTGTGCAGATCGGCTGTGAGCTGGAGGATTTGCAGAAAGCCGTAGGTGGCGATATTGAGGCAACTTATCCGTTCAATGAGCCGGTTGCACTGGTGATGCACGACGAAGGTAAACTCGTAGGCAAAGAACTGAACCGTGCGCTGCGTGATGATGACGGCGATATTTATGACATTATCGCCGGTGATTTTCTGGTTGTGGGATTGGGCGAGGATGATTTTTGTTCTCTGTCCCCGGAACTGATGAAGCAGTTTGAGGAACACTTTCATCAGCCTGAGACTTTTGTACGCATGGGGCGCAGCATTATGGCGCTTCCCCTGCCGGATGACATGGTGAAGAAAGAAGATGCACCTGTCAAAGCTGATTCGGTTCCCCACAAAAGTAACCCTGACCGAGATGTTCTGTAAGGAGGTTCTTATGCAAAGAAATTCGACGATTGGAGAGCTGATGGAGCGAAAGCGGATTCAGGATGGTGCCAAGGAGTACCAGGGACATACCTATATGGACTTGGCACGATTTGATGACGCCACCAAGCACATGATTATTTTCGATGTGCTGACCGATGAATCGCCTGTCGGTTGGAAAGGCGAAAGAAATCGCCTGTATTTGAGCGATGTGGGTTATCAGAAGGCTCTGGATAACCAGAAAGCTGGCAATATCAAGATTATCAGCCATGCCGCAGTTGCCAAGGGCAATCTGTATTACGACCACAGAGATATGGCACGATAATCTGTTCACTCTACTGCTTGCAGGAGGTGATGAATCATGCAGGAAGAAGTTGAAAACAGAACAGTAAACCTGGCGATCAGCACAACCAAGCTGACGGGGCGCACTATCATTGCCGGTATCCGCAAGTATTTGCAGCACCGGGAAAAAGTGAAGATGAAAAAGGCACGAGACCCTGCCGTTCATGGAAAGCAATCCGTGAAACAGCTTTTGGGACAGAATCAGGGTGCTACGAATGTTGAGATCGACAAAGAGAGTATCCGTGATTTTGAAAAGCTCGCCAAGAAGTATGGCGTGGACTTTGCCGTAAGAAAAGATAAGTCCGTTGATCCTCCCCGGTTTCTTGTTTTTGTCCGTTCTAAAGATGCAGATGCTTTGGATGCAATCTGCAAGGAACATCAGGCAAGGGCATTAACCAAGAATGAAAAGCCGAGCGTTCTGGCGCAGCTGAAGAAGTTCAAGGAAATTGTCGCAGCGATTCCGAAGAAGGTTCGAGAGAAGAAACAGGAGCGTGATCTGTGATGGATAAGAGAAAAATGAAAAAGCTCCTGATTCTGAATTTACCGTATTTTCTGGTAGGGTTGTTCGCTACGAATTTAGGAGAAGCATGGAGATTGGCTGAAGGGGCAGATTCATCTGCGAAAATCCTCAGCTTTTTTCATGCCCTTCCGATAGCCCTGAACAATCCGTTTCCCAGCTTTCACCCGTTGGATTTGCTGATTGGTATTCTCTGCGGCGCAGGACTTCGGCTGGCTGTCTATCTAAAAGGCAAAAACGCAAAGAAGTACCGACACAATGTTGAGTACGGTTCTGCTCGTTGGGGAACGGCAAAAGATATTGAGCCGTTTATTGCACCAAAGTTCGAGGACAATGTGATCCTGACAAAAACGGAGCGGCTGATGATGAGCAATCGCCCGAAGAATCCTGCCAATGCCCGAAATAAGAATGTTCTGATTATCGGCGGTTCGGGTTCCGGTAAAACTCGCTTTTGGTTGAAGCCAAACCTTCTCCAGATGCACAGTTCCTATGTGGTCACTGACCCGAAAGGCAGCATCGTGATTGAGTGCGGCAACGCCCTTTTGAAGCATGGCTACACCATCAAGATTTTCAACACCATCAACTTTCAGAAGTCGATGCACTATAACCCATTTGCCTATATCCATTCAGAAAAAGACATTCTGAAACTGGTGACAACGCTGATTGCCAACACAAAGGGTGATGGAAAAGCCGGTGATGAGTTCTGGACGAAGGCGGAAACGCTGCTCTACTGTGCCTTGATCGGATATATCCACTATGAAGCTCCGGTTGAGGAACAGAATTTCTCCACCCTGATTGAGTTCCTGAACGCAATGGAGGTGCGGGAAGATGATGAGGAGTTCCAGAACCCGGTGGATCTGATGTTTGAAGCCCTGGAAAAGAAAAAGCCGAATCACTTTGCAGTCCGTCAGTATAAAAAATACAAGCTGGCTGCCGGCAAGACCGCTAAGTCGATTTTGATTTCCTGCGGCGCTCGTCTGGCTCCTTTTGATATTCAGGAGGTCAGAGATGTGACTGCCTATGACGAGTTGCAGTTGGATACTCTCGGAGATAAGAAAACGGCGCTCTTTCTGATTATGTCAGATACGGATGCGACGTTTAATTTTTTGATCTCCATGATTTACACACAGCTGTTCAACTTGTTGTGCGAGAAAGCAGATGATGTGTACGGCGGCAGACTGCCGGTTCATGTGCGCTGCTTGATTGATGAGATGGCAAACATCGGTCAGATTCCCAATCTGGAAAAACTGGTAGCGACAATCCGAAGCCGTGAAATATCGGCTTGCCTTGTTCTCCAGGCACAATCACAGCTGAAAGCCATTTATAAAGACAATGCCGATACCATCATCGGCAACATGGATTCCCGAATTTTCCTGGGTGGTTCTGAGCCAACCACGCTCAAAGAACTGAATCAGGCATTGGGAAAAGAAACTATCGACACCTACAACACCTCCAACACCAGAGGTAACAGCCCGTCTTACGGCTTGAATTATCAGAAGTTAGGCAAAGACCTTGCGAGCGTAGATGAGCTTGCGGTTCTGGATGGCAGCAAGTGTATTTTGCAGTTGCGTGGTGTCAGACCGTTTCTTTCTGACAAGTACGATCTGACGCAGCACCCCAATTATAAGTACACATCAGACTTTGATAAGAGAAATGAGTTCAACATTGAGCAGTTTCTGAGTCGAAGGTTGAAGCTCAAGGCAGGTGATGAGTTTGTGGTAGTCGATGCGGATTAAGGAGGTTTCTGTTTGGAAAATCTGAAAACGGTATCTGCCCTGGTTAAGAACATCTTGGAACACGACCACAAGGCAAGAAATACCGACAATCATTTGTACCTGATGGTACTGGAACACTATTCCGGTCTGCGTGGCATCGACATTCATGCCATGACGGTTCCTGTGTTTTTGAAGGAACTGGATAGACGCAGCTTTCCGGGGTTTGAAACTGTCCGCAGAAGCAGACAGAAAGTGCAGGCAACCTACCCTGACCTTGCTCCCAGTGAAGCCGTAGGCAAGCGCAGAGCAAAAAATGAGGTTGTATATCGAGAATTTGCAGAAAGCGAGGTGTAAAAAAAATGACTTGGTGGATCACGGATACCTCTATTGGGCAGCGATTGAAGTTCGTTAGACGATTTCGCCGCCTTACCCAGAAAGAGCTTGGACTCCTGATGGGGTATTCCGAGAAAACAGCGGATGTCCGTATTGCTCAGTATGAGAAAAACGCTCGAACCCCTAATGCAGAAACCACAGCGAAACTCGCAGAGGTTCTGAAGGTTTCACCTGTCGTTTTTTCACCGACAATCTGTGCTTCTCGTGAAGATTTGTTGCAGTCAATGTATTGGCTGTTTCTTATGAAAGGTGGTGGTGATATATATGATTGTGAAACTGAATATGCAAGAAGCAGAATGGAACAGAAACTTGGCGTGATAACCGTCGAGGAGTTCCTTGAAAAGATTCTCGTAAACTAAGCCTTCCGTCCGGTTTTGATGCCGGTAGTACGGAGGGCTTTTTCTATTCTCAAAACAATTTCAAATTTTAGGAGGAAAATATTATGGCATTTTTCAATAGCGCAGTAACCGTTCTTCAGACTCTCGTTATCGCTCTGGGCGCAGGTCTTGGCATCTGGGGTGCAATCAATCTGCTTGAGGGCTACGGCAACGATAACCCCGGCGCAAATGCTCATGTGCGGTAAAGTAATAAAAAGATTTAGGTAGCCGCCTTAACTATTCCTAAATAAGATAATATGCACAGTATTTTCTCGTAAATAGAAAATAAATTATTGCATTTTACCAATTATTATGTTAAAATGACAATGTAACAAAGAGCTATGTATTTTTAAGGAAAGGGAGGAACTTATGAATTTAAGAAAATCTATTTTAGCACTTTCAGTAGTAGCTGGAATTGTAGCTGCTCCAATGACTGTATTTGCCGCTCATACTCATAGTTGGGGTTCTCCCCAGTACTATGGATATGAAGATGAAATGCCTGGTATATATGATGACTGGGATAAATGTGCGACACGTCATGTATATAATTACAAACAATGTTTAATTTGTGGAGAAGTAAGCATTTATGAAGTTGAGACGATTGAAATGTCTCACAAATGGGTGAATGGTGCATGTGTATATTGCAACAAAGGTTACGCGAAAGAGATAAATTAACATAGTATCATTACCGGCAAGTTTATGATCAAAAAATAGAAAGCATTGAGAATATTTCAAAATTTCTTGAAAGTACTCTCAGTGCTTTCTTTGATAATATGAAAGGAGAAATAAATGCAAAAAAAACAACTTTCTGTATTAGTACTAATTATTTTATGCTTTTTATTAGGATGTAACAGAGAAACACCAAAAGATGAATCTCAACAAAATTATGAAGATGAATCTAATATTTCTAAAACAAATGGAGAAGAACTTGTAAATATAAACAGTGAATTGTTAGGTTCGACTCCTTTTGATATCCAAATCGATAAAACAGCATTGCAGACTAGAAAAGAAACAGAAACAGAAGTTACAATAAAGACAAATTTAACAGACTGGGGTTATACTGTTTCTTCTGAAAAAGGGAAAATATCTGATATAAATAAAAATTCATTCATATATATAGCACCTAAAGATGAGAGGGATGATACTATAAAAATACAATTATCGGACTATGAAAATGGCATATCATATGAATATACAATTCCACTTATTTTTGCGGGAAACAATGAACATTCTTTAGATAAATTCAAGGAAAATCTTTCAAGATTACCTAATAGTTAGTAAAGAGTCGATAGACTAAAGTACCACCATCCTCTTTTATTTCAACTGAATATCCATCCCGCCGCACCGCAGCGGCACATGAAGCAGTAAATCCGAAAAAGATTTGCTGCTTTTTTTGCGTCCATTTTTGGCAAATTTCCAAAAGTTCCGTATTAGACAGTGAAACCAAAAAAGGCTGCCATTTTTTTCAGACAGCGGGCAAAACGCAGCTTCCGAAACGCCTTATTGTCGGGAAAGACCGAGCCGCCGGAAAAGTTCTTGCCGGAAAGTCCGTCCATTCTGCTCTTTTGTGGTTTGTAGGGAGTAAGGGAAAAACGCCAGCCCGCAGCCTTTTATAAAAAAAGCTGGTTATAGATTTTCTGAAAAAGTGGCAGTAGCAAGTGAACGGCAGGCCGGCAGTTTCTTAGAGCAAGATTCTACCGAGGTGCCAAAATTCGCTTATCGCTCATTTTGCCCCTGCGGGAATCTTGTTGGGGAGTGCCTTCCCCAAACCCTGCTTATGCGGCTTGCGCCGCTGAAAAACCCCTCAAAATATTTTTCGGATTTTTCAAAAACAGTTCCGCTTCACACCCTGTTTTTCTCCTATTAGTGAGAGGACACCACGCACAGAAAGGAGGTCAACCACCTATGAAACGATACAACACGCCGCACCGCAGCCGGGTAGTCAAAACACGCATGACCGAGGAAGAATACGCCGAGTTTGCCCAGCGGCTTTCTGCTTACCACATGAGCCAAGCCGAGTTTATCCGGCAAGCCATAACCGGGGCAGCCATACGCCCCATCATAACCGTTTCCCCCATCAATGACGAGCTGCTTGCCGCTGTCGGGAAGCTGACCGCCGAATACGGGAGGATCGGCGGCAACTTAAACCAGATAGCCCGGACGCTGAACGAGTGGCACAGTCCCTATCCGCAGCTTGCCGGGGAGGTACGGGCGGCGGTTTCCGACCTTGCTGCCCTAAAGTTTGAAGTCTTGCAGAAAGTGGGTGACGCTGTTGGCAACATTCAAACATATCAGC
>QUFC01000042.1 GCA_003478355.1 Lachnospiraceae bacterium AM48-27BH | reverse complement strand
ACCTTCTTTCGTAAATGTTGCAAATGTTTGTTTTGGCACTTTCATTATACAACACATGGAATCGAGGTGTCTTTCTTTTATGCAAAATCACGAACTTGCTCATTTATAGTAAATTAATCATATCATACCGCTCTGGAATTTTGAAGATAAACTTGTAAGAAGTCTCATTTTCTGCTATGCTATGGGTAATCAAAAAGGAGGTTATATTTATGAATCAGACAACGCGTACCAGAAGCGCCATGCACCAGCGGTCCAATCCTCTGGATTCTGATCTGCTGCAGGTCCTTCTCTTTTACATACTGCCATTTATTGTGATCAATTCCATTATTTTCTTCGTGGTCACTGCCAAGCCCAAATACGAATTGACCGTGGCACCGACTAACGACTATCAGACCACCACTGCGACATTTAAGATCACATCCCACATGCCGCTTAAGAATGTCACCATTACTTTTAATTCCCAGCCACTGGATCTGGTCAGTGTAGGAAAGAAAACCTATCAGGCGACTTTAACGGAGAATGGAATCCTGGATGTCTACATGCAGAACTTTAATGGTATGTGTGTCTCTAATTATGAGGTTGTGGACACACTGGATGATGAATGTCCGGATGTCGTTTCCTACGATATCGACAACGGTCTTCTGGTTTTGACCTTAAGCGACAGCCAGTCCGGCGTGGACTATTCCTCTCTCCATGCTACTTCCGCTGGTGGTACCGTATATGAACCATTATCCATTGATAAAACCAACGGTAAAGTCACATTCCAGCTTCCAGAAGGCGGTGTTACTGTTTCCATTAAGGATATGTCTGGCAATGAATACCAGCCGACCTTCTCTGTAGTAAAATCTACAGAAGGTACTGGAGATGGATCGGAAGATACTGTTATTTTGCAGTAGTGGATGGATGCCTGTTATCATGTTTTGCGGATCCTATGCTTGAAAATGTGCCTTGGCAGTACAGCCCCATCATCTTTGATGGGATTCTGTACTGCCTTTTTTATGTCCGCTTACGCTGACCAGAATCACGCGCCAAATCTCACGGACGTTCGATTAATAGGAATTTCTCCGTCCATACAGCCGGTTCATCTGTCTGCACCGTTCCCGGATTTCCAGTGTAAAAGCTCCTTTTTTCATTCTCCAGGTCCAGTTTCCACCCAGGGTAGATGGCATATTGATTCTTGCCTCTGTTCCCAGGCCCAGATAGTCCTGCATCGGGATTACCGCGAGATCTGCCGTGCTTGCAAGAGCCAGACGGATCACTTCCCATGAAAGTTCTTTCTCCCACCGTGTTTTTTCCGTTACTGCCGGCGCAGCACAGGAATTGTAAGGATTTCCCCTATCCAGATCGTGGATTCCCATATAATCCTCAACAAATTTCTTGTCTTCCGGGCTTAAGCTGCGATACCAGCCCACAACCGTATCATTGTCATGGGTTCCTGTATACACCACACAATTCTGTTTATACAGATACGGAAGGTAGCTGCTTTCTTCCCCAGCTTGAAAGGCAAATTCCAGCACTTTCATACCCGGGAATCCTGTATCTTCTAACAGCTTCAGAACGCTTGGTGTTAAAAATCCAAGATCTTCTGCAATGATATTAACCTTGCCGAAGACCTCCTTGATCTTCTCAAAGATTGCGATTCCAGGACCATCCTCCCATGCGCCATGAATTGCAGTGGTCTCTCCGAATGGGATCGCATAATATTGGTCAAAGCCACGGAAATGATCGACCCTCACCATATCATACAGCTCAAAGCTGAACCGGATTCTCTTCATCCACCAGGAAAATCCTGTTTTTTTATGGTAATCCCACCGGTATAAGGGATTTCCCCATAACTGTCCCGTAGCAGAAAAAGCATCTGGTGGACATCCAGCTACTGCGACCGGCTGACATTCCTCATCAAATTGAAATAATTCCGGGTGAGCCCAGCTGTCCGCACTGTCAAATGCCACATAAATAGGAATATCACCGATGATCTGAATATCCTTGCTATGGGCATATTCCTTCAACGCTTTCCACTGTTTTAAGAAAGTTACCTGCTGGAATTCGTAAAAGCAGATCTCATCTTCCAGTTCTTTCTGGTATCTGGCGACCGCTTCTGGTTTCCTCAGTTTGATATCCTCATCCCACTGACTCCAGCTCTTTTCGCCAAATGCTTTCTTTACTGCTGCGTAAAAGCAATAATCGATGGTTTCCGGACTTAATTCTTCCTCAAATTTTTCTTTTAGGGATTTTCCTGCTTCATTTTCCTCTTTTTCCAGCCGTTTTAGGCGATCATAAGCTTTGCGAAGCACCTGAAACCTGGTCTGATACACCGCTTCATAAGAGATCTCTTCTGGATTCTGACCGCAGTCCGCCTCCTGACATTCCGCTTCTGTAAGAAGCCCTTCCTCCTTCAACTGATCTAAATCAATAAAATAAGGATTTCCCGCAAATGCAGAGAAAGACTGATAGGGCGAATCTCCATATCCTGTAGGCCCCAGAGGCAGAATCTGCCAGTAATTCTGTCCTGCCTCCCATAACTGATCAATAAATTCATATGCCTCTTTTGAAAATGTACCAATTCCATACTTTGATGGAAGACTTGCAACGGGCAGCAATACGCCACATGTTCTCATGCCCTGATCCTCCTTACTGTTATTCTATACTCCCAGAATCTCTCTGCGTTCATGAACAAGTAGCGAAGCGGATTGCGAATGTCCGCTTTACCAGATTTGAGTGCATCTGATAGAAAATCCAGCCTCTGAAAGATTCTGTCACTATCATCAGTGTAGCGAGGAATGGTTCTTTTGGCAAGTCTTTCTATGTATCAGTAATAAAAGTAACAGGAGAAGAAGCAATACCGGGAATAAAAAGATGGTGATCTTTAAAATCTGACGGATCAGTTCCTTCCAAAAGCTTTCTTCCATCATTTCTTTTTGTTCTTCCTCCGATGATCCTGTCTGGTCCATGGTGATCTCTGGCATCTTTTTGTATACCGCCTTCCAGGCGTATCCCGTTTCTGCCGGGAGCATGACCTCATCTCCATAGATCACCTCACAGTCCGCCACATATTTTTCTCCCTCTGCCTCTGCTTTCCGGTACCAATACCCGTCTTCTCCAAGCCACGGTTCTCCTTCCCATCTGGTAGACGTGATTTTATAATATTTGGGAGATAATCCGGCCAGTTTTAGCAGTTCCTTCCCATATGCTGCAAAAGGATCTCCTTCTTTGGCTCTCACCACCTGATCACCCAGATAGTAGGCTTCTGCATCATATTGCTGGACCGTGATCGGGAGGGAAAATCCATCCATCCACCGCCAGTTGGTAAACTCTGCATCTTTGACCGGAAGTTCTGCTTCTGTCTCCACTCCCGTATCCTGATCCTTTACCCATGCATGATACGTTTCCGGAAGCTGTTCAGCCTGTTCTACCGCTGTGTACTGGACCGTTTCCTCCACTGCCTGTTCCTTCTGCGGAATTTCCTTCTTAATCTGCTCCAGACTTTGAAGTTCATACCTGGCGGTTCCATACTGATAGATCTGGGCTGGGCGGTATTTTTCACCGTAAGCTTCTAAAAAGGCATCACTGATGATCTGCAGTGTTTCTGGCTTCTGCTCCGCCTGCACTTCTATCCCCATAAAATCTCCATATTCAATCAGAAAGATCACCAGGAATACCGATAGCAGCCGAAACATTCTCCGAAGCTTCTTATTTCTTACCATTCTTCCGTTTCCTTTCCCATATCTGTTTCACAAACCAGAGCATCAGCAATGACGTACTGCCTGCAAAGACCAGAATCCATACCCATGGAATTTCTTCTTCCCCATAGCCAAGTCTTGGGATCTTCTGACCAGTGATACCTCCAAAGGTTCGTTTTCCTCCCTGATTTCGTCCCTTCCGGTATTCTACAAAAATCCTTCCTATCAGACGTTCTTCCTTTTCCGGCTGTTCTGGTGTCTCCTGTATGCTTTCCTGCTCAGTCTCTGGAATGGTTTCTGTCTCCTTTTCTTCCCGTTCCGGTCTGGTTGGACGGTCTGATCCAGTGGTCTCCTCCGGTCTGGTAGTCTCCTCTGGCCTGGTGGTCTCTTCCGGTCTGGTGGTTTCTTCCGGTTTGGTGGTTTCCTCCGGTCTGGTGGTCTCTTCCGGTCTGGTGGTCTCCTCCGGTTTAGTGGTCTCTTCCGGTTTGGTGGTCTCTTCCGGCTCTGTTGGTTTTTCTGGTTCTGTTGGCGTCTCCTTTTCTTTATTTTGAACAGTCAGTTCCACTAGTGCCATCTCTCCATTTTGGTAAGAATTCATCCCTGCTTTTCCTGAAAAATACCACTGATAGACCTGATCAGAGCACACATAACCATCTGGTGCCGTGATCTCCCGCAGTTCATAACGATACGGCTTTCTCGTTCCATCAGCCGCCAGATACGAAACTGGCAGTCCAACCGCCTCTACAATTCCCGAAGCATCTGTGATCATTTTCCTCTCTAATACCGGAGTTTCCGTCAGTGGCTGCCTGATTTGTACCTGCTCCAGTTGTACCTGCTCCGTCCCTATTGGCTCTGCCTGTGCCTGCTCCGCAAGCTCCTCTTTTCCCAGAAAACAGGTCCACAAGGACCATCCGCTCCATTCCGGTTGTTGAAATGCCTGCAGCTGGAATACTGCGCCTGCCAGTAATTCCCCATGTTCTCCTTCTTTTCTGATTTTTAGCTTTCCTTTCACCTCCTGATTCTCTAAAACCACCAATGTAAATTCCTGGTCCAGCTCATACGTGATCGAAACCGGCTCTGCCCTCGTGTAATAATCCGGGGCGATTTCTTCCGCCAGCCAGTAATCACCGCTTTCTAATCCGGTAATTTCATGAGGCCGGTAATCCCCCTGCTGATAGCCATCTGGAATGGTTCCATTCAACTTCTCTAATTCTGAAAAACGGCCATCGGTGCCACTGATCCACCGCTCCACCAGAAATTCCGGCTTTGGATCGAATATTCCTGGTTCATCAGCCCGATATAAAGCCAGCACAGCACCTGGCTGCTGCTTTTTCTCTGTGCCTTCCCGCTTATCAATCCACAATTTCCCTGGTCTGTTCTCAATGCTATACTGTTGGACATCTCCCGTTTCCTCAATCGTGATCCAGCTATCCTCTGCTTTCTGATATCCTTTAGGCGGTTTTTCTTCTACCAGACAGTACCTTGCCCCCACAGGGAGATACTCTATCCGGCGCATACCTTCTATTGTCAGCCACGCTGCCGCATAAGCATTGATCTTCGACAGCTTCTGATAATCAAACTGGTACTCAAACTGACAGGTTTTCCGGTCATCTGGCAAAGTCTGGTGCACTTTTATGCGGATGATCTCTCCTTTGTCAGTCCGAAACTTTAAAATCACCTGTTCTGGAAAATCTGTCTCTTCCTGCTCCTTGCCCAGCCGTTCCACATCCACACAAACAGCTCTATAAGCCTTTTTCTGGTATTCCCACCCGACACTGGTTCCTTTCCTGGCTCCATAAATCTGATACATCTCCTCAAATTCCGGAATAAATTCCCGGAATCGTTTCCCATCATCCGTGGTAAACGTATATACCGGAGACTGGCGCTGGTTCCCTGTATACAGTGAAAACACTGCCCCGTTTAAGAGGACTTCCTTTCCTCCTGCCTTCTCATATTTCCGGATCTGGATTCTGGTATGATCGTCTGCCATGGTAACCTGTTGTACTGGCTTCTGCATCTTTACTTCAAGCTCCATCGGCTTTGCAGTCACAAATCCAGCTGGTGTTTTCAATTCCTCCAAAAGAAAGGTCCCTGCTGCCAAAGGGGTTAAGAGCCTCGGTGTTTTTCCAGTTGTCCATCGGGTGACTTCTTTCTTTTTGATTTCCAATCCCTGTTTTTCCAACTGATATAACACCAAAAGCGCCTGTTCCACTTGATCATAGCTATATTCTGATGTCAAAATGCTTTCTTCTGCGATTTTTTCTGCTTTTCCCTCTGCATTTCTCTTCGTCATTTCCAGCACATTTCTAGTCAGCCCCGGCGGCGCATCTAATTTTTCAATCTGGACTTTGATTGTCTCATCTTCCATTTCTGTTTTCTGCAGATTCCTTGTCTCACCAACCCATACTGCCACTGGGAAGCCTTTCACAAATCCATCCGGAACTTTCCGTTCCTCCAGAATATAACAGCCCGCAGGAATCCTCTTTAAACGGTCTGCCTGTCCATCTGTCATCCCATGGTCAAACGGATCATTGGGACTTTTTTCTGACGTGATCCAGATGTTTTCCAACACATATCCTTCTCCCTGCCGATGCCAGAGACTGCCCTCCTCATACAGCTCTTTCCCTTCTTTCTTCTGGTAAACATTCTGGTTAAAAGCCAGTAAATGATCCGAAATTTTCTGCCGCACCAGCTCCCCGTCCCGGTCATAAAGATCCGTTGTTTTTCCATACCGTTCCTGACTTTTCTGATAGTAAACAGGTAGTCCATGGGTATCCAGAACAGGATTCACACGTTTTAGAAAAGCTCCATTGTTTTTATCCTTCAATTCTTCTCCATGTAAGCTCTGTCCTTTCTGATTCTGCCTCAGGGTCTGTTCCTGATGACTGTTTTCCCCATGTTCTGACTTCCAGCTTCCAGTTAAATACCCTGATTCTCCTTCCGCAGAATCACTCTGATACTCTCCTACTGTCGCTGGGCGTTCTGTCCTGATTTTATCTCTGGCAATTACATGCCCATAAGCGTCTTTTGCCACATTTACCGGCCACACCAGGATCTGCTTTTTTCCTTTTCCAGTGCCCGAAATCCCTGCAAGCTGATCGAAGCTGCCATTGGTTCCATCAAAATCTTTCACAAGATATGCCATTCCTGTCACCGGATCAACCAGAGAATCCCGCAGCCCATCCTGATCCAGGTGATAAATATGAGTTCCCTTTGCCACCTGGAACATCTGATTCACTGAAGAATATTTTGCCTTGGTCAGATCTCCTCCGTTCAGTTCCAGATACCGCTTGCCATCCCGGATGGCATAAAGAGAATGTTCCGGGCTTTCATCATCCCACAGATACTCCGTCAGACGCAGACCAGCCAGATCATAATACAAAATATCCGTATCCGGCCGTTCCACCTCTCCTGCATCCCACATTTCTTTTTCGCCATCTGTCCGCAGACCATAAACGGTCTTAGAACCCGCATAACCCTGTTTTACATACATTCTTGTCACATTTCCCATTCCATTTCGCAAAACCGTCACACCCTTATAACTGTAATCCTCTGTGTCTCCGGAAGGAGTAATCTCAATGGCATCATAAAGCGCCATTTCCGCGCCTTTTATATAAGGATGTTTCTCCGAATTGCTCCACTTTTTTACTTCCAGCTGGATTGGTGCATTTTCCACATAAATCCTGGCATTGGAACCGTATACCGCCCCTTGGATCTGCTGTTTCATATCTCCTTCCTGATAATAAGTGACCTTATCAGAATAGATTTCCACTGCGATCGGACGGCACCGGACATATCCCGCTGGTGCTTTTATTTCTGCGATCACATACACGCCAGCGCCCAATGCATCTGGCAGTTCTGCATAGCCAACCGTCTGCTGTCCAGTTATCGTGGGAGTTTCCGTTCCATCATTATATTCTTTCTGCATCTGTCCATTCCGTACCGTTGCATAGGCAGACAGATCCCGTAAAATGATCTGATCCTTTTCCTCACACATAGGTGTTCCTGCTGCCACCTCACCGCTGAAAAGTTCATCCTCATCCACCACTTTTCCAAATAACCGTCCCCATAAGCTTCTCTGTCTCTTCACTGGCCGGATATTCTCCGCTCCCATGGCAGTCAGGAACTCCTGACTTCCTGTAATCATAGTCTTCTTTTCATAAAACAACACCGCCCCCTGTCCATCTGCTGTCTCCTGGCGTTTTCCACGGTAGATCCGGAAAATGGCATCATCGTGAAGAAGATTCTCATGGGTCTGGGAATCCAGCTTTTCTATGCGGAGACCGATTGTATAAAACTGATCCCGAAAGACACCAACTGCATAACCAGACAAAGCTGTCCCTTTCTGTCCCCGGACCGGTTCTGTCACTGTATAAGGAACCAGCATAGGCGCATAAATCCCGGCCTCTGCTTTTAGAGAGCCCTGCATGGTTCTGATTCCATCTGGCAGAATTCCTGCCGCTTCTGATTCGGAACTATAACAGTAAACTCCAGAGATTTTCTTTCTTCCGCTCTGGTTTTCCGAGATGTAATAAGGATTTGCATAACCTGGCAGATATGGATTTTCTGAACTTTTCCGAACATCGTCCCCATTATAGTAATTCTTGTATGGACGATACTCCGATTGAGTTAACATAAAATAGCCTCCCTCTTGGATTTTGCCGGTTGTCAATCCATACGGATACACCTGAAAATCACCTGAATGGCTATGCGCCTGAACCACCTTCTGCTCTTCTCCAAAGCGGATCTGATACCGGCTTTCCATCAGCGCTGTTTCCATTTTCATGTCATACCGATAAAATGGATCATAAGCTCCAGCCTTATGATTCTTTATGTCACTGCGTTCTTCTCATAAACAGACGGCACGATGATCTCCTTGGGTGCGTCAATCTCATAATGCTTGTTCGCAAAATCCTGAAGCTCATCATATTTGGGCTGTTGTTCTGCTGCCACATACACACCATAAGGCAGATAGGCAGAAATTCCAAAATAATATCCTTCAGATTCATCGCCAAAATTCTCATCACAGCAAAGGGTAGCCTGGTTCTGGTCCTTTCCACCCGCAGCATCCGGCTCCCAGGCCACTGCATAAATCTCATCCAGATCATAGGTAAAAAATGGTTTCAGATAATTCTGCGCCTTCTGAATGGCCTCCCACAACGCCAGATCCAGCAGCTCGTCCGAATATGCTGAAGATTCTTTTCCTTCGATTTCCTTCGTTTTTTCCTTTTCCCTGGTCAATTTTCTGACCTCATCATCCAGATACCAGTCGATGGCAAACTGTCGGACCATATCTGACACCTTTGCATTTTCCAGGGTTTCCTGCCGCCGGTTCACCAGATTTCCAATGGGACGCGCAGAGGTGTAGGTCGGGGCATGATCGTCCCACAGATCCTGATTGGCCACCCGGATGGCAGCAAAAAACTTCTCATAATTCGGTGTGTTTCCATTGCGTTCCAAAACAGCCGTATATCCCGGACCCTGCACTTTCTGGATCATGCCATCCGGACCATAGCTGTACAAGCTTTCGTTGGCAATCACTGCTGCATAAGAATTCTTCTGGATCGGCTGCTGGCGATGAAGCACCCTGGTATGAATCCTTGGAACCAGTCCCGGATATTTTTCTTTCTCTTCCAGAATCGAAATAGGATTTCCCTTCTGATCCACCCAGCAAACTTCTCCTGCTTCATCCCGATAAAGGCTTTCCAGATTGGATTTCAGATAGATTTTGAAGCGGAATCCCGGCAATTTTCCTTCTCCCGGAGTCTGATCTCCATACTCTTTTTCATTTTTCCGGTTTTGAATCGTCTTCACGATCTGAACCTTCTGTTGGATGATCCGCTCCTGCAGATTAACAGGATTTTTTCTGGTATTTTCCTCACTTCCCGGACGCCCTTCTCCGTCCTGCCATGGACTGTCCTGTCCCGGATAACAAAGCTTCTGGAATTTCACATAGCTTCCTGTCTGTTCTGCTCCAGCTTCTGCCTGCCGGTACGCCTTTACATAAGCACCCCTGAAATCCCGGTAATAGGCGCCGCTCCCGATGACATCTCCTGTCTTCCAGCCGCTATTTTGCCGGACAAGATCTGCCGAAGACAGTGTGATCAATCGCTCTGGAACCACCAGACGCAGTTCCTGCTCCAATGGCTCTTTCTCATCCGTAAGCCGGTTTCCAAACTGATCTGTGTAAGCGCCTGCCACATGAACGAACTGTTTTCCACCAATACTCCGCACCGGAAGCTCTCTCCATACCTTCTCTTCCCTTGTCATGGTCACAGTTTTGGTGTCCTGACGCCACTGGGTTTTTGGAATTCTCTGTCCACTAACATCCAATGGCACCTCTCCCACCTGGTAAAAACAGGTCTCCCGGACCATATTCGGAATGATCTGACCACTTCCGTCAGTCTGACTGTCTGGAATAAGAAGCGCTGAATAATAACTGATTCCTGATTCCGAGGTCTGTACTGTCATTTCCGAAAATGTGCCGCAGCTCTCCCCATCTGTCTGGGAATAATGGGCATAAACGTACCTTGATCTTCCTTCGGATCATCCGGAACATACTCCAACCGATGATAAACACCAACACTTCCACCCGACTCCATAACTCCGTAATTTTCTGGATTTCCAATGACAGACCGATACAACGTGATCTCGTAATGGTCTTTCGATTCTCTCACCTGCTCCAGACCACCATAAGACAGACCTGGATCATCCTCATAATCATCTAAGACCGCCCATAATGCCTCTTCCACCGTCACACGGGTTCCATCCACAAACTTTGGAAGCTGCACCGTCTGAACCGGACTTCCATATGTAATTTCCGTTCCATGCTTTCCCCGGTCATAAATTCCCCGGTCTACCGTAGAATACCGTCCATTTTCCGAAGGTGTCCGATAGCCATTGGCCCGCAGTGCCGCTTCCAGTTTTGCTTTGAAAAACGCTTCAGAACCTATGGTAAATGGTTTCTCCAGCATTTCAGCCACCTGGTCTTCATCCATGGAAGATACCGCCGATTTGATCACCTCTTCCGTCTGTTCCCGGTCGATCTCTTTTTCAGATACGATCTTAAAATCACGGATACGGAGATTTGCCGGTTTTTCCTGCACTTCTATGGAGCCATCGGCCTTGTAACGGATATATTTCCCTTCTTCTCCCGGTTCTACCGTCACAAAAACAGGATTTCCATCTGCATCCATAACCGGACGCTCTTGATAATCCCCATATGGAACCTGCGCTTCTACCGTTTTTTCTCCAGCCTCCGCCCGGTAAACCTTCGTATCAGCCGGCAGATTTCCTAATAACACATCAAATCCTGCCTCTCCTGTCTTCTCTGACTGCACCATGAAAAAAAGTTCATTATAATCGGGATCATCATAGGAACCGGTCGGATGTTCTGATGGCCGGACTTCATAAAACAGGTTTCTGGTCACCACACCATAGCCTTCTCCCTGCTTTTCCTGCTCCTCCTGCCCAAAGGTCTGGCCTGCATTGGTGATTCCCTGATTTTTATTAGAAACAGAAAGTTCATAGCCTTCTGACCGGGTCAATTCCTTGATAAAATAGTCACCAAGAAATAACGGCCGTCCAATCCAGCAATTTCCATTTTCTGATTCTAAATCGATATAACTTCGTACTTGCCCTCGATCTCCTGTATAGTCATCCACGGTTTCATTTTTTGTATACAGATTTTTCGGTGATCGGTCCGCAAATCCATTTTTGTTTTTCTGGATTTTTCCGGCTTCATAATCATAGACATAACCGGGGGCCTCCGTGTTGACCAGAAAAGACGCGTCCCCATACTTGTCCGTTGCAGCCACTGCCACCAGATTTCCTTTTTCATACACAATTCCCGTCTTTCCATCGGGATGCCGGATCTCTTCCGCTGCGAACAGACCATAAACCGCCCCTTCCAGCACAGCGTCTGCCTGCACTTCCCCATAAGAGTCAAATCCAGGATGATCTTCTTCCCCCTGTTCTAACATCATATCCCGCTTGTTGATATGGATCTCACCTTCTGTCCGGTGGTCATGTACCCGGAATGCATTTTCCTCTCCGTCCTGGTTATTACAGTGACTGTACTGATCCGAAGGACCTTGTGGCTGAATGTCACCGACACTTTCTCTGGCTAATGCCTCCTCATAGGCTTTCTCGAACAGATCCGTACCTCCAATGCCATTTGCGTCAACGTCTTCCAGGTCATCTCCGGACTTGACAGTAATGGTACGTTCCGCATCTGATCGTGTGGCGCGTCCCGCATCTGATCGTGTGGCGCGTCTCGCATCTGATGGTGTGGCGCGTCTCGCATCTGATGGTGTGGCACATCCCGCATCTGATCGTGTGGCGCGTCCCGCATCACTTGGCGTTGCTTTCTCTGCTGACGACGGGGTTGCCAGGTTTTCTTGCGCAGCATTTCTTCGCAAAACCTCCAGCACCTTCTCCGGCCATTTGATAACCTGCGGCTGGTACTGGAAAGTACTGGCTTCTTCCACCGGATAATACTGTTTTTCCATCTTTACCACCGCCGCCTGTTCCGTTTTCGCAATTCTGGAACTGAGACTGGCTGTGATCTGCCCGCTGTATTCTCCTGTAAATTGGGCATTTGCGCCATGCTCTGAAGAATCAGTCCGAATGATCTCAATGGGTACGTCATCCTGATGTTTTCCATGAAGCGCATAGCCATCTCTGGCCTGTTCTTCCTGAAAAGCATAGCTGTACCGCAGTGAGATAAATGCCTCATATGTCTCTTCTGCATCTGCCTGGCATCCCGACTGGGCAAAAGCCACCTCTCCAGAAGCAGATGCATCTGCCCCGTCATTTATCCAATGAAAATGAACTCCTGGATACTGATCCGCATAGTCCTCACAGGCTTCTACACATGCCTGCCAATCCTCCTGCAAACGTTCATTTTCCTCCTCTGCTTCATCAATCTCGTCCTGATTCGATACCTCTCCATTTTCATCAGTCTCTTCCTCTGGAATTTCAGCCAGCACTGGTTCTGGATGCCCATCACAAAATGTCTTTTCATAATGATATCCATGATTGACCGTCTGACGGATCTTCCCATCATCTCCTGTATGTAAAGAGGAAATGAACCGGAATCCGTCCCAGCTAACCGTATCATCCTTATGATAGCTGAGATATGGATCTCCACCACGACAGATCACTCCATAACCATCTTCATCCTGAATCTGATCCTGATCATCAAAGCGCTCATACAAGCGGAAAATAGACCCTTCCAATGGTTTTCCCGTTTCATAATCATACTTATAAAGCTGGACATTATAATTCGTTTCCCAGTCCTCTTCATGACGATAAATCTGAAAATCCAGAGCCCCTTCTGTTTCACCGGAGCTCCCACCGCCAACTGCCGCATAGTAGCTGGCCTGTCCCAGATCCATCTTCTCCTGGATATCCAGAAAAATACACCGTTGGTGACCTTCTAACGGAACATTTCCACCAGCTACATGCTTGTGGGTTCCAGAACACTGGATACACTGCCATAATTCCAGGGTATCCTCATATAATTCTTCCGCTGACTGATATCCACTGCCTGCTCCGGCTCCATACGTCGTTCCAGTTGTATCAAACATGATCCGGAGACTGGAAGCCGGATCTGTCGTATGAAACCGGATCATGGTATCCGTCTTTTCATAACTCCAGCCAGTGGGAATGGACGAGGTATATTCCGATCCATTCCAAAATTTCAGTGGAACTGTACGGATAAAATCCCGGTCCTTCCCACCTGGATCAAAGGAAATGGACAAAGTCTCCGGGTCAATCGCATATGGGTTTCCGCTGGATGTATGTCCTTCCAGCACCACGGGACCTGCACCGATCGTTCCACTGCCTGAATTTCCAGAATCAGAGCCTCCGCCCATCAGTCCGGCTAATGCCAGATACTCTTCTCCATGCGCCACTGCAAAATCCAGCCAGGCATATTTTTTTCTGGTAGAAGACAGATGCAATAACGTTCCTAAATCACTCTGTGTTACCGCTGGTGACAAGATCCGGAGACCATGAGCCGCTGCTTTCTCATTGATCTGCTGATAACACTTATTGATGGTAGGCATATTTCCAAAACTGGCCTCCATGGACAATGCCGCCCAGAAAAGCAGTGCTGTCTCCGCACTTGAAAGCCCAGCCGAAGGCGCAAATGCCTGATATAGGTCCCCATCCGCGCCATGTCCATTCGCTGCAATTCCACTGTGATCAATGCAGTAATAATGCCAGGTAGAGCTCCAGTAAGTGTCCGTATTCCCCAGATGATCAGATCTGGCCTCTGTCTGCATGGAAAATGGAAAATGACCAGATGAGAGGAGAAGGGTGATGGACAGTATCCATGCCAGTACTCTTTTTCCATTTTGGTTCTTACATAAATTTTCTTTCATCCTCTCATTCCTGTCCTACTCTGCTGTCCAGATCCATATCCGAATACAATGCCCGTAATTCCTCATCCGACAAGTTTGTATACAACTTCCGGTAATATTCAAACCAGGTGATTTCTCCCGCAAACAGCTTTGCGTCCCAATTTTTCTCTTCTTCCCGTTGCTTCTGCTGCTGTTGGTACTCACTGCTCTGCTGACATTCCCGCTCATACCGGTGGTATTCGGTATCAAAATCCACTGGATAAACAGCCTTTTCCACTGGCGTTCCATTCGTTGTATCGATGCTTCCGTCCATTGCCATCCACTGACCATTTACCTTTACCATGGCGGACCGATGAAGATAGGAGTGATCGTAAGTTACCGCCTCCAATCCCATAAATTGGGCAATCCGCCTGATATCTGCAGCATAATTTTTACAAAGTCCTTTGCCCATATTCAGTACAGAAAATGCATATGCCGTTTCACCGTTCTGGCCAGCTTCCCCCGTATTCCCATGTCTTCCAACGGACAGACGGTCATAAATCAGCCAGAAACGCTGTTCCTCTGTCTTGTGGATCCAGTCAGATCCCTTTAAAAATTCCCGGATTCCCGGAAGATCCTCTGGATAACTGGATTTTAAATTACCATCTGGTGCTGGCGTCAGGCTATATGCCTCGCCTGGCCGATACACATACTGCCACAGATAGTATTCCGGGTCTGTAATTCCAAGATCTGCCGGTGTTTTTGCCGCACCCTGATCTCCTTCTGCTGCAGCTCCTCCCTCTGACCTTCCTCCATTCTCCACATGCGCCGCCTCTCCAGGTCCCTTAGCCCCCGCCCATGCAGGAAATGCAAGAACCATTGACATCAACACCACAGCACACAAAATATAACTTTTTTCCATCCTTCCGCCATCCTTTCATTTTTATGATACCAGGGTCAAAAGGTCAGAAGTTCGACGCAAGCTTGCTTGCAGGAGAATTTTTGACCTTGAGACCCGCCAAAAACATGAGTAAGCAGCCATTTTTCAAAGAAAAATGAGCGAATTACGAATGTTTTTGAGAATTGCGGGAGCACGCAGTGCAGAGCAATCCGGTATCAGAGGGGTCAAAAGCTTTTGACCCCAACATCATTTTTATAACTCTATTAGAGATATTATTTTGTTACTGTACCTCCCGCAATGCCCCTCTGGTTCCATTGGATTCTTCCTGAAAATAATAGGATCTTCCATCGATCGTCTGCCACCCAGTCACCATGCGTCCCTGGGTTCCGTCAGAAACAGGGCTTAAATAATAGCGGTTTCCGTCCTTGTCTGTAAACCATCCGGTCACCATAAATCCGTCCTTGTCAAACCGGAACCAGTCAAATGCGCTCTGCCCTTTCGAAGTATCAGCATATGGATTATGTACTGCCGCCCATTCATTGACATAAGTCCGTTTCTGATCCGTAAATAACCATTTTCCTGCGGCATTCTGAATCCATTTCCCCGTCACTACATAGGACGGAAGCACAGAGGATGTAGCGTTTTTCGTTCCACCGACTGTGGTTCCGGAAGAAGACCTGGTGGAAGAACCTCCCGATGATCCTCTGGAAGAACCACCCGTGCTGCTCCGGATCGGCTGCACCTGATTCTCAACGGTTAACTTTAAGGTTACCGGGATCTTCGCTTCCAATCCCTGATCCACCGTTTTTGCAGTCAGCCAGACGGTTTTCTGATCCTCTTTCACTGCCCCGTAAGCCGTACCGTCTAATAACTCCGTGATCCACAAAGCCTCCGGTTTTGGACTTAATTTTCCACTGGAATCTACGGATATACACTGGTCATCCGACAGACTCCACTGCACCTGGTCATGGTATCCTTCTGGTCGTTCATCCACAGAAAACACTGGTTTTACGATACCTGCTGCCCGGATTGGTTCAAATTCCTGGTTTACCCTTACCGGCGCATATCTGGTTCCCGTTTTCTTCACATGAAGATCAAAGGAAATCTGTCCAGGAGTAATCGCCACAGACTCTGGATGGACCACCGTCTGGTCCAGGGTTCTGAAATTCACCGTAACCTGGCACTGAGCCGTGATCACGCCATGGGTCTGGTCCTCTGAAGTTGCAGTCACTGTCTCGCTATAAGAAGCGCCTCCGGCCCGTTTTCCATACGGATCTTCCTGCCATTTCTGGTCATCTGCATTGACCACATTCTGGATCCATGCGGGATGTTCCTGTCCTTTTTCATCATACCGGACAGTTACCTTACACTCTTCCCCATGAGTCCCCATGCTGGAAAGTCTCAGATTCTTTCCATTTTCCTGGTCCTTCCAGGTTACATTCTGGTAAAATGGCTGCTCCGGGATCAATGACGCTGATAACACCGTGTCTCCCGTACACAGATATTTCTCCTGCGGTGCTTTCCGGTCCCCACTCAATACCCTGGTAATGGTAAAATTCAGATTTCTCTTATTTAAATCCAGTCCTTCCACCCGTCTGGTGGTCTGATCCTTGATCTGGAATGTGACATGAACCCGGCAATTTCCGTATACCGGCTGATTTCCCACCGAATAATCCGGATCCGTCATGGCGGTCACAACACCACTTGTCTTATAAATCGTTGCTGAAATCGGCTCCTGATACTGACTGTCTGCCTGAGCCTTGATCTGCTTCTTTAGAATGTTTTGAATAAAAGAACTGCTGATTCTTGGAATGATCCGGGCATCCTCTGTCGTGTAGCCCTCTTCCGCCGCCAGCTGCAAAAGATCCGCGTCATCCACCATCCACTTCATGGTTCTGGAAATGGTATCTCCCGCGCTGTTATGTTCCCCATGTATCCGTACTGGCTGGATCTCCACCGACTGATCCGGCACATCATTCAGATATCTGGCGATCAGAACCCCTTCCCCTGTCCGCACCTCGGTACAAACATCCGGATTTTTCCGATCACCGCTGCGGGTCTGCACTACGTGAAAGGTCATATCCGAAGGAGTGATCTGAATTCTCGTGGTGACCTTCTGATAACGGACATTGATCTCTGTATCACGGGACGGCATCTGAAAGGTATAACTTCCACCGGATACATAATTCATAGGCTGGATCTGACCATTGTCATCCAGGTAGGTCGGCGGCAGAACGCCTCCCGGCTCTTTCTCATCCACTACCATCTGGTAGCGGTTTTCCTCGTCATTTTTCGGCGCAGTCACCACAGTCACTGCCACACCCGGCGCCACCGCCGCCACATGGTCCTTGTCAATGGAGCGATAATAGGACTGATTGGAACCCGGCATAGCTGTCAGCACCGCCACGTCCGTATCGTAGGTTCCGTTGCTGTTTCTGGCATCAATCCGCGGCACAGACAGCAGATAGCCTCTACCGGCTCTCCCTGATATCCCGGTGCAAAATGATCCAGCCGGAAACGTAAGTCCTCTGCCGCTCCTGACGCAGAAAATTCATTGCCCAGCCGTCTGGTGATGATGGACCGGATTCCATCCTCCAGTTCCTCATAAAAATACCGTTCCGGATTCCGTTTTTCCATCTCCCCGGAAATCGTGGTATAACGGGTCTCATGATCCGTCCAATAGCCTATATGGGCATTTTCCATGAAAATGTTATCCCCATCAATAACAGAACCGAATACATGCTTCGCTTTTGACGCGGAATTGGTAAATAAATACGCCAGGTTATCACCCTTTTCCATTCCATAGGTAAATACATCCGCCCAGTCTCTGGTTCCCACAAAGGTCCCTTCTCTAGCTGCCGTTCCCTGATAGGTCCGAGCCACCTCGCCAGCCATCCGGGCCATCACGATACTTCCGCCCTGATATTTTCCGACAATTCCACCTGCTGCGCGGGAACCATTTCCTCCGATGGTTCCATTGACGTAGGAATTGTAAAGATTTGCATCTTCCATTACGCCAACCATGCCGCCTACATAGCCTTTGCCCCTGATCCGGTCTGCGGTTCCATTCTGGGTGCTTACCAGACAATCCACCAGATCTGCTTCCTTTGCTGCTCCTGCGATTCCGCCGGTAAAACTGTCCTGGCCTTCCGAATTGACTACCACATTTTCTGCCCTGCAGTTTTCCACGGTTACACGTTCTCCATCACCTTCCAAAACCGCCGCCAGGCCACCTGCATTTCCTGTCTCTCCGTGGACAAAGCCGGATACTTTTACGTTGTAGATCACTGCATTTCCTGTAATTCTGCCCGCTAAAATACCCAGATTTCCTTCTCCACTGATATTCGCTGCCTTGATCTCCAGATTTTTGACGGTTCCACCGTCAATCCAGCCAAACAGACCGGCATTGACCAGCTTCCTGGACGCATCTGCGATTTTCAATCCCTTGATCGTATGGCCTGCCCCGTCGAATGTCCCCCGGAACCCACAGGTGATCTCCCCATCCATCTCTTCTGCATTCTGATACCAGCCGATAGGGTTCCAGCTTCCGTGATTCAGATTTAGTCCACCAAGATCCAGATCCCTGGTCAGTTCAAAGAATTGTCCCTCATAGGAGTTACCTTCCGCCACGGATCTGGAAAATCCCAGTAGACGGGACAGCGAATTGATCTGGTAAGGCGCTTCTTCTGTGCCATCTCCCGGAAAATCCATGGTTTCAGGCCAGTTTTCCCATAAATTACCTGGTGATGCCAGCAGGCTGATGGATGCAATCCGTTCCGCCTGAGCCGGAGTCGCTTTCTCTAGTGTCACTTTCTCCCCATCTATCCATGCACCATCATCTGGCAGCACACTCGCATCAGAAGCCGTGGCTCTTTCCCACGTCATTCCCTCCGAAACTTCCACATGTTTTATCTCCGCTCTCACCGGGATTCCCACACCCACACATTGCGCCAGCAGGCTTCCTGCTGCCAGCACCGCAATCTTCTGATTCCGTTTCCAATGTTTTTGTTTTCTCACGCTTCTCCCTCTCTTTCTTTTATGTTTAAGTCGAACGTCCGTATCTTCACCATTCCCTTTTGGAGCACATATCTGTTCCCCACCTATCGGCTCGCTGCCTGGGTCACCACAAATGCCGGACGTATCCCACAGGTATCTCCCACATCCACCGGCGCTATGCATCCTTTGACCAGATCCACAGCATATGCCTGTCCCGTGCCTTCACCACCTTCTCTTCCCATGCAGTTCTCAGCCAATATCTGGTGGATGCCGGGCGCAGCCAGTCCATTCCACTAAATTTCCAAAGTTCATCCCGGTACCGGATGGCTTCTTCCACCGACAGCAAAAATACCCGGTCTGTCATCTGCTGGTAGCTGCTTGGATGGGCAGTCAGATCCTGTTCCGAAAATTGCTCAAAACTCCGTTCTTTCGTCTGACCTGTATAGGTATAAGTCCGTCCAGTACGGACATTCTTCATCTGATACCCTTGTTCTTCCCATTCTTTGGCCACCTGTCCAAGATACTCACGCACCGCAGAGTATTTGTACTCCTCATTTCTCCCAAAAGCCTCAATAGGACCTTTATGATACACATACCCATAACTGCCATCTTCCAGTTTTTCATAAGCAGAGCAGGAGCCATAGTCCCATGGAATCACCTGATCGCACAAAAACAGCGCTCCCGCCTGACCTGAATCCTCTGCACCATAATAATTCTGGTCAATACAACGAAATGCAAAGAATTTCCCATCAATTTCCCTGCTGATCCGATCTCCGATCTTCCAGTAGCAGATATCGTCTGCTGAACCAGATGACAGTTCTTCTATACTCTCAGAGCCTTCCTGATTCCCAGAACCTTCAAAATCCTTCCATTTCACCGCAAACCGCATGGTTTGAAGCCATTCTCCCTGAAACCATTCTGTCCTTTCCAACGAAACTGAGTATTCCAGCGAATCCCCATAAAAATTTTTCAGAACGGTTCCCTCCGGCACATAATTTCTCCCTGTCACATAAAACACAGCTGCCGTGTCGCCATCACGTAAGCATTGTCCGGCTGCTGACAAGATCTCCCTGTCATTTTCCAGACGATTTTCCACCACATGCTCGTAGGCACAGGTATTACAGGGCGCAAACATAAACATCCCCTCTTCCATATGAAATTTAAAATCAATTGAATCCGCAGCGAACGCGCCGCTTTTGAAACTTAGAATAACCTTATGAGACAGATGTCTCTGCAGAAATGAACTTCTGCGACTTATCTTTAGAATTGATGCAACTATTTGTATCTGTTATACTACCATGAATCCAGCCTGGCGTAAAGCCCCAAAAAGAAAATCTTGTAAAATATTGTAAACTAATTCCAGCAACGAAACCATGCACAATTCTCCCTATCTTTATCCAATCTTAATGCGCCGCAAACATTCCTTATCCATTCTTAAAATCTCCGGTTGTATAATTTTTTTATCAAAACTGATAAGGAGCTGCTTTTTATGCCAGAGGAAATCATTCGTCGAAAGCGCCGCCTTTCGTCTTTCCAAATTATTATATTAGGTTTTGCCGGAGTCATTTTGCTTGGGACGTTGCTGCTGATGCTGCCGATTTCCACAATAGCCAGAAACGTAACACCTTTCAATGAAGCGCTATTTACCGCGACCTCTGCCGTCTGTGTAACGGGGCTTGTGGTACAGGATACCGGGAGCTATTGGTCAGTCTTCGGGCAAGTTGTCATTTTAGGGCTAATCCAGATCGGTGGGCTTGGCGTTGTGACCGTTGCGGCATCGTTTGCACTGCTGTCCGGGCGAAAAATCTCTCTGATGCAGCGCAGCACCATGCAGGATGCCATCTCAGCACCGAAAGTTGGTGGGATCGTTCGGCTGACGCGTTTTATCCTGCGTGGGACATTTCTGATTGAACTGCTGGGCGCACTTGCTATGCTGCCGGTGTTTTGCCGTGATTATGGATTACGCGGTGTCTGGATGGCGGTGTTTCATTCCATATCTGCCTTTTGTAATGCCGGATTTGACATTTTGGGAACAAAAAACAATCTTTATCCATCCCTCACTGGCTACACAGGCTCTCTGCTAATCAATATCACAATTATGCTGCTGATCGTAGTCGGCGGCATCGGCTTTCTGACTTGGGATGACATTTGCGAAAACAAATGGCAGTTTCATCGCTATCGGATGCAGAGCAAGGTGATACTCGTCACGACATGTCTTCTTATTGTTCTGCCCGCCACATTTTTCTTTTTTGCAGACTTTTCTGCGCTGCCCGCTGGAAATCGGTTGCTGGTATCCTTTTTTCAGTCCATTACGCCAAGGACAGCAGGCTTCAACACAGTAAATCTATCTGCGATGTCCAGTGCATCGCAGGGCGTGATAATCCTGCTGATGCTCATTGGCGGCTCACCTGGCTCTACAGCAGGCGGCATGAAAACAACAACGCTGGCCGTCCTTCTTGCCAATGCTGCTGCGACCTTCCGCCAGCGTGAGAGTGCTCAATTTTTCGGACGCAGAGTCGATTGCAGTGCCGTCAAGACCGCTGCGACGATTCTGACAATGTACCTTACACTGTTCTTTAGCGGTGCTGTCTTTATCAGCGCATATGAAAGCCTGCCATTTTCTGCGTGCCTGTATGAAACGGCGTCGGCGGTAGGCACAGTAGGCCTGACACTGGGTATTACACCGCAGCTGCATATTCCCTCACAAATGGTACTGATTGCACTCATGTATCTGGGCAGGGTCGGTGGTCTTACCCTTATTTATGCGGCACTATCCGGCAAAAAAGCGAGTATTGCGAAGCTACCGCTTGAAAAAATCACGATTGGATAAGAGGAGGAGAAAATTCCTATGAAAAACATTTTACTGGTTGGAGCAGGTCGCTTTGGGCGGCATATCGCCATGCAGCTTTCTCAGCTGGGTCATCAGATCATGGCGGTCGATACAAACGAGGAACGAATCAATGATGTACTGCCGTATGTCACCAACGCACAAATCGGCGACAGCACAAACGCGGAGTTTCTTCGTTCTCTTGGTATCGGAAATTTTGATGTCTGCCTCGTGACCATTGGCGGCAGCTTTCAGAACTCGCTGGAAACAACGTCGCTTCTGAAGGAATTGGGCGCAAAATGTGTGGTGTCGCGTGCCGAACGTGATGTGCAGGCGAAGTTTCTGCTTCGCAACGGCGCCGACCATGTGGTCTACCCGGAAAAACAGGTGGCAAAATGGGCAGCAATCCGCTATACAGCCGATCATATTTTCGATTACATAGAGATTGACGATCAGCACGCTATTTTTGAAGTAGAAATTCCGGAAGAATGGATCGGCAAAAGCATTGGAGAGCTGGATATCCGCAGAAAGTTTGGAATCAACATTCTTGGTATCAAGCATTCGGGAAAAACCAATGTTTCTATCACACCGGATACGGTGCTGTCACAAAAGACGACTATCTTAGCATTAGGTGAGTACAAAGCGCTGCAAAAGTGCTTCCGAATCTGAACGGACGGTGAGACAATATGACAGATCTGGTTTTGATCGTTGTGACATCTCTAATGTTCCTGTTTGGCTGGTTTCTGATGAAGCAGCTGGATTTTATTCTGGACGAAAATCAAAAGAGAATCAAAAAAGCGTCCGAACAACAGCAGCCTGAACCGTGTGTGCATCTTGACGAAGATATTTCTCCTGACAAGTTTGAGGAAACGCTTTCCCGTTTTCGCAGCAATCATGCCCATGTAAAAATCATAATCTATGATTCAGAGCAAATTTCCTTCCCGGACAACGAATCTGGTTGGATACGGTAGAAACAGCCTCATTTTGGTGTTATACTATTATAAGAGAGGCGGTGAAATGGTGAAAAATACAGAAAACGAACTGTCAAAAGATCATATTTTGGTGTGCCTGTCTTCGTCTCCATCCAATGAACGCATTGTGCGGATGGCGGGAAAAATGGCGCAGGCATTTTGTGGAAGCCTTACTGCACTCTATGTACAGACGCCTGGAGATACTGTGATGAATACAGCAGACATGTCACGTTTACAGGCAAATATGCGTCTTGCGCAGCAACTCGGCGCAGAGATCGTCACAACACATGGGGAAGACGTACCAACACAGATTGCAGAATATGCACTGCTCTCCGATGTAACTAAAATCGTAATCGGGCGAAGCGGTGTGCAACGGCCGCATTTCTGGAGCGAACCGACGCTGACGGAACGACTCATTGCGCTGGCTCCAGATGTGGACATTTATATCATTCCGGACGTGGAAGCCTATAAGAGCTATCGCAGGAAGCGGCTGATTTCCATCCGCCCAGCATTTCCGACTGCCCTGGAACTGCTTTTGACTGTCGGGATTCTGGTCGCTGCAACGATCATCGGGTGGGGCTTTCTACGGCTTGGTTTTGCAAATGCCAATATCATCATGGTTTACCTGTTAGGCGTGCTTCTGACCTCCGCTTTTACCAGCGGATATACCTGTGGCGTACTGTCCGCTTTTTTGAGTGTCATCCTGTTCAATTATTTTCTGACGGAACCCCGGCTGTCTTTGGTAGCCTATGGAAGCAAATATCCCATAACCTTTGCCGTCATGTTTGCATCGGCACTTTTAACCTGCACACTTGCCACAAAGCTCAAAGCCCACGCACAGCTATCTGCGCGGGACGCCTATCGCACGAAGCTCCTTTTTGATATGAACCGGCAGCTTCAAAAGGCAGAAACACCGGATGAAGTCTATCAGATGACCGCAACTCAAATACAGAAGCTCATGCAACGGGATGTTCTGGTTTACCCAGCGCAGGGCGAAGCTCTGCTAGATGGGATTGTTTACCCGGCAGACGGAAGCAGCCCACACAGTGTAACGAAGGAGAAGCAGGAACAGGATGTGATCCGCTGGGTCTGGCAAAACCGAAAGCGTGCAGGAGCGACAACAGAAACATTCGCAAAGGCAAAGCGGTTATATCTTGCTATTCGTATCGGACAGCAGGTTTACGGCGTCATCGGAATTCCGATGGAGAAGCAAACGCAGCCGGACGCATTTACCTCAAGCATTCTGTTTTCCATTCTCGGAGAGTGCGCTCTGGCACTGGAAAGTCTGCACAACGCCGAAGAAAAGGAAAAAGCTGCCGTTCTTGCAAAGAACGAACAGCTTCGCGCCAACCTCCTGCGCTCCATTTCCCACGATTTACGAACGCCGCTGACCTCCATTTCCGGTAACGCAGATACGCTGCTGCACAGCTATAACATGCTGGATGAGCAAACACGGAAACAGATTTTTACGGACATCTATGATGATGCTCAATGGCTGACCGGACTGGTCGAGAATTTACTTTCTATTACAAAAATCACGGACGGCAGCGTCAAACTGCATCTTTCTGATCAAGTCGTAGACGATATTGTATCGGAAGCGCTCCGGCATATCGACCGAAGATCTGCAGAACATCATATTACTGTGGATTGTGGCGATGAGCCGCTGCTGGTGCGGGTGGATGCGGGACTCATCATGCAGGTACTTATCAATCTGGTGAACAACGCAGTCAAATATACTCCGCCAGGCTCGAACATCCGAATCACAGCAATCCAGCAGGAAAAAGCAGCTGAGATCTGTGTCAGTGATGACGGTCCCGGTATTCCAGATGAACGAAAGGAACTTGTTTTTAAAATGTTCTTTACCGGAAGCAATCTGATCGGTGACAGCCGACGGAGTCTTGGTCTTGGACTTACGCTCTGTCAAGCCATCATTCATGCGCATCATAATGAAATGACACTGAAAGACAATTTGCCACATGGCTGCATCTTTTCCTTTACATTACCACTTAGTGAGGTGAATTTAAATGAATAAACCACTTGTCCTCGTTGTAGAAGATGATCCACCGGTACGCAATCTGATCACAACGACGCTAAAAACCAACGATTATAAATATCTCTCGGCACAAAACGGCGCAAGCGCCGTGATCGAGGCTTTATCACATAACCCGGATATTGTTCTGCTCGATCTGGGCCTGCCAGATATGGACGGTGTGGAGATCATCCGAAAAATCCGATCCTGGTCCAATATGCCGATCATTGTGATCAGCGCCAGAACGGAGGATTCCGATAAAATTGAGGCGTTGGATGCCGGGGCGGACGATTATCTCACTAAGCCATTTTCTGTGGATGAGCTGCTGGCGCGGCTGCGGGTGACACAACGGAGACTATTGCTGATAAAAACAGACACAGCGCAGGAATCTCCAATTTTTATAAACGGTGCTCTGAAAATCGACTATGCGGCAGGCTGTGCATATCTTGATCGTGCAGAACTGCACCTGACACCCATCGAATACAAGCTGTTGTGCCTGCTCTCAAAAAATGTGGGTAAGGTTCTGACCCACACCTACATCACACAGCAGATTTGGGGCAGCAGTTGGGAAAACGATATTGCTTCTCTGCGGGTGTTCATGGCAACCCTACGCAAAAAGCTGGAACGCGGAAAAGATAGGCAGCAATACATACAAACGCACATCGGGATCGGCTATCGGATGCTTCGTGTCGAATAGCGAGGACTTGAATGTCCTCGCTATTCGCATACATCGCCCTTTGTGATGTTATTTATAACGTCTAATGTTTCACATTCACATCCAGCTGCTGGAATGGTATCTCAATTCCAGCAGCATCGTACTCTAATTTCACCTGCTCCGTCAGGTCCCATTTCACCTTCCAGTAATCCCCGGTTGCCACCCAGCCTCTGGCGCCGATCACTACGGCGCTGTCTGCCAGGTTATCCACAAATACAGTAACTGGCTGATCTTTTAAAATCAACGGATGGTTTACATAAAGTTTCTCCATGATTTCTTTGGCTTTTCTCAGATCGGAACCATAGCCAATTCCCACCTTTAGCTCCAGACACCGCTTCTCCTGGGCCGTTACATTGACCAAGTTGGTGTTCGATAGGCTGCCGTTTGGAAATACCACCTGTTTGTTATCCAAGGTAGTCAATGTGGTATATACAAGACCAATGGAACGGACGGTTCCTTCCTGTCCGCCGCAGATGATGTAATCGCCTACCTTAAATGGTCGGATCAGAAGCAACACAATACCGCCTGCAAAGTTTGCCAGCATGTCCTGCAGCGACAAACTCAAAGCCAGGCCGACAGAACCAAGGATAGCCACGATCGATGCGGAACTGATGCCCAGTTTATCAGCTGCAATAAAGATTGTCAGGCCACAAATGATCACGTACACCGCAGATTGTAAAAACTTGCGTATGGAAACCTCCATATCCACGCGGATCAGACTCCGCTCCAGCATCTTCCGCACCATTTTCGCAATCTGGAATCCGATGCATACGATCAGTGCCGCCACCAGCAGACGGTACCCTAACTTTGTCAGGCCAGGAATCCAGCTTTTAAGCGTTTCCAGAACTACATTGGGCTTTAACTGCTCTAAGTCCTGCTGCACCTCCTGGACCACCTCCAGCGTTTCCGCCACAGTGGTCTCCTCGTTTAAGAAAAACATGTTCCATTATCCTCCTGTTAAAATACGATCGGTGAAACCGCATTCTGCAGCACTTCCACAATACTCCATCCTGCGATCTGTGCTGTCCTGGAATAGATATTCAGCACCGCCTTCACTCCCGCTTCTTCCACTTCGGTTTCGATGATGTAGTCATCTCCCTTCATGCCTGGCACACTGTTGATATGATATTCCAGTTTCTCCGGACCCACAGATGCCAGGGCAGTTGCCACAGACACGTTAACCTTCGTTGGCAGAATGGCGATGGCGTCTTTGCTGCTTCCTACGAAAACTTCCTTCTTTTCTGCCTCATGTAACAACGTTTCTTCAAAAAGCGGCGTATTCTGCAGGGATTCTGGCCCCTTATAAGAGGTCATCCTCGTCTTCGCGTGTCCCATCAGGGAAATGGTCCGCAAAACATCAAATCCCCCAACCGCTCCAGAAGCGATATGTACCCGCGTTCCATGTGCCTTCGCGGTCATTTTTACCTGTTCCAGAAATGCTTCATCCGCAAAGGCTCCGATGGAGATCACCACCAGATTGGCTCCGCCAGCCAGAACTGCTTCTGCATAACTCTTCACCGCCGCCACGGATGCCGCTTCTGCCACGTAATCCGGTTTTAAAGCCATAAGCTCGTCAATATTTTCACACCGTTCACAGCCCAGCTTTTCTGCCAATGCTTCCGCTTTTTCTTTCGTTCTTCCTAAAACACCTACCACCTCATACTCTGGCAGAATGCCATTTAGATACGCATCCGCCACAATATGATTCAGTTTTCCACACCCTAATAACGCAAGTCTTTTCTTTTCCACAAATCTGCTCTCCCTCATTCACTTTTTATCAGGAATACCTCCTGCTCAATAACCTTTTTCGTAGTCAGAATCCGGTCAATCAACTGCTGCAGCAACGGTTCTTCCACATTTTTTAACTTCTCCCATGACGATGGTTCCATATCTGTCCCATAATCCAGATACCGGTCAAACTGCGCTACATCCATGGAAAGTGGCTGTAATTTTGGAAATACGTGTTCCCGGATATGCTTGAAGATCCGCACGCCGCCATAATCCAGATCACCGGTGTGATAATATTCTACTCCGGCTGCACATTTTCCTGCCTTTTCTGTTCCAGGAGACTGCTCCATATCCTGCGTTCCCTGTTCCAGCACACCTTCCAGCTCCCGCAGAAACTCCCGCTCCAGCGGAGAGAAAAATCCATGGCAGAACAAAATCAGTGTCCCTTTTTCATAGGGCATATATGCAAAATTTGCCTTGTTTTCCACCGTAATGATCTTTTTGATCTCCTGTTTTCCACAGATTTTTGAAGATTTCAACGTTTCTGTGGTCAAAATCACGCCGCCAGGGAAATTTCCCAGATCCACCACCTGACGATCCGGCTGCTCCAGCTTTAAATCGCCTTTCACCGCCAATTCTTGAGAATAATCCGTCAGGTAAAGCTGTTCTAAAACCTGGCGGTCATTCATGGTATCGTCCACCATGGGGTGATATCTTTTCGCAATACGGACACTCTGGACTGCAGCTGATCTTTAAATACTTTAGAGCCCCTGATTTTTGTACCTGTCAGGGCATAACTGCTGAAAATCCGGATAAAGACAGGCTCTTCCAGCTTCTCTAATGCATTCAGACACTGAAACAGCAATTCTCCATGCTTTTCCAGATTTTTTAAAGCTTTTCCTCGATGGATCTGAGCAGATAGTTCTCCATAATAAGCCTTTAACCAGGAACTTTCTGCCTCTGCAGCATAAACTTCTACCAACTTTAGATCCGCGGCCTGCTCTGACCGTACCCTTTGAAGTTTCGGGATACGGCCGGTCATCTCATAGATCCGCGGCATCTGCTCCAGCCGATACTGGACATACTCCATGTCCGACCGGCCGCCCATCCATTTGACCTTGATAAGCTTCTGTTCTTCCAGTTCCCTGGCTTCTTTTAACAGGTCACTGCGCCCATAGGTATCATAATCACTCTGCTGAATCTCCCTCTTCCGGCTTCCCACCGGATCATCCTTCTTCCAGTCACTGCTGTGTTCCTCGTGCTTCTGGAGAATCATGTCCAGAAGGTTATACTTCTTCTCCATCCTCATCACCACTGATATCCTGCTTCAACTGGTCAAATTCCTTCTTCTCAAACTCCTGAATGGAAATGGCCTTCTTATTCGGATTGGCAAATACAAAGATCTTATCCACTGTCTCCAGATAGTTCTGGATCTTGTCATTGGTCGCACTGATCAGCGCCTGGAAGCCCAGACCACGGATCAGCTGGATACAGCTTGCCACCTTCTCCGCATCCATCTTGGAAAATGCCTCGTCCAGCACTACCAGACGGATGGTCGGATTCCGCTGCAGACCAGGCTTTAAGTCAATCTTATATGCCTGTGCAAAGCTGGCAAGCAGCGCCACATACAGCGGGTTCTGGCCCTCGCCACCGGAGTTTTTCTTGATCATCTTGCTTAAACCGATCTTGATGGTCTCATCCTCATTCTGGATCAGCTGCTGCATATCAAAAGACAGATATGTCCGATAATCAGCGTATTTATCCATGTTCCGTCTGGCCTCTTCCATCTCCTCCGGCGTCGCATTCTCCGGCGGAATAAAGATGTTGATCAGGTCATTGATCATGACTCCATAATGATTCTCATGCTCCATAGTGAACATATTTAACTGGTTGTCCAGACCAATGTCCAGATCTGACGGGTTTACCTCCAGGGCCTCATCCATAAACATATCATAATACTGACCATCAGAACCTTTATTTTTACCAATATAGAACTGGTATTTATCTTTACCAAAATCAAGACGGCTGATAATCTTATTCAGCTCATCCTTGCGCACCAGGGCATCCTTGATCGCACTCCGGATCTTATACATAAAATCATCTTTGAAATGCTCCACCGCCGTTTTCGCCTGCTCTGCCGCCCGTTTCCGGTACTCCTCTAAGCTGTCGAAATTCAGACTGTCGTACAATTCCTGATAATCCTTATTTTCTTCCGTAGTCGGGGAAAAATTCCGGTTCTGGTACGCCCGCAGGTATTCCGTCCGCATGCCCACCAGCTTGTTCATTTCCGCAACCCGCTTTTCCTCTGACCGGGTCATTTTGCCAAGGAATTCTGACCGCAGCACATCAAAACGCAGTGGTTCTGCGGTTCCATTTCCTGTGACAGCCTGCATTCTCCGCTTCTCGGCCCGTTCTTTTAACAGTTCCTGCAGGCCCTCTTCTCTGGCCTCGTCCTTTGGCAGATTCCGCTCCTTCTCGATCAGGCGCTCCTGGATGGCGATGCCATTTTTCCGCTCGTCCTCCATGTCACGTTCCAGGTCATTGACCGTCTTCTGCTGCTGGCGCTGAACCTCCTTGCGCTGTTCCCGCAGATCCAGAATGGCTTTACGCTCTTTCTCCCACACTTCAACATTCTGGGATTTCACCTGCTCAAGCTTCGCTTCCAGACGCTTCTTCTGGTTCAGCTTCTCTGGGTAAGAATCCATATCCTGCTTCCATTCCAGATAAACAGAAGACTCCTGGCTTAAATACTCCAGCGTCAGAACTCTTTCCGCCTCTTTCACCACGTCCTGAAGCGGTTTCTGCTTCTCATCCAGATCCGCAATCTCTTTCTCCAGCAGCTTGATCCTCTGACGGAGACTGTTCTTGCCAATATATGCAAATTTCGTATAATGGGCCGGGTTGATATGCTGGATCCGGTAGTTATGGTACAGCACGCAGTCCTTGGTGATACCGATCCGGCATTTCCGCAGTTCATCGATATCGGAACATTTCACCACTTTTCCAAGGAGGAAATCCACATAGGCCCGGACGTAATCCCGGCTGGTTTCCACCTCTTCTGCCAAGGCATTGTCAAGCACCTGATGGTGGTCTGCCAGAACACGCTCCGTATCCAGAACCGCCACCTGATAATATTTCTCCTTATCCAGCTCCTGATAGATCTTCATGGCTGTGCGGGCATATTTCGGCTCTACGATCAGGGAAAGTTTGTTATTGGCCATATAACCCTCTACCGCGTTGCGCCATTTTTCATCCCGGATATCTAAAAGATCCGCCAGGATCTCCACAGCCACACTCTTGCCTGTCTCCTGATACAGACGGTTCTGCAGAATCGTCCGCGCCTCGTCCAGCTCCCTTGGATACGCCTTATTACCGATTTTTAACTGCTCCAGCTCTTCCACTGCCTGAGCACGGCTCTTCTTTAGCTGGCGGATCTCGCTCTGGGCCTCCTGCTGCTGCCTGGCTACATCTTTCCGCTGCTCCTCCAGTCCATGCTTCAGCCGATCCAGCACCTCGCCGGAAATGGTTCCCTTGGCGAATTCGTCAATATCCCACAGCACCCGGTTGGAGACACTGTCCTCCTCTTCCCAGGCTTTTAACGCCGCGGCAGTCTGCTCCCATCGGGCTTTGCTGCTGGCCAGACGTTCCACCAGCTGATTTAAGGACGCTAACTGCCCCTTTAACTGCTCATAACCGGTCATGGAAATCTGCCGCAGTAACTCTTCCTCCTGGTCTGTCAGGTCCTTGATCTCCTGCTCCCGCATTTCCATGTCGTCCAGGGCTTTTTTGCGGGTTTCCTCGTAAGCCTGGTATTTGGTCTGGCTCTCACTGGCTAAAAGGCGGTCCTGCAGAATATCCAGCTTCGCCGCATAATAGCCATAATCCCCCATCTGGGTCTTAATTCCTTCCACCACACGATGCTGGTCGCAGATCTCCTTCAGGCTGGCGATCTCCTTGCAGGTGTCCTCGATTTTCTTACGCATGCGGCCATATTCCATGACGCTTAACTGCATATCCTCGATATGGATATCCTGCTCCATACAGATGTATTCTTTTACAAATTCTTCCAGCTTGATGTTCATACGGAACGGAATCGCCCGTTTGAACAGCAGCGGAAATTTCTCTGCGTCCAGTCCACCTAAGTAGATATCATAAAGCTGCTTGCGGAACCGCTCATTGTGGGAACCATAATAATAGTCCTCTTTGACAAAATTCTGCAATAACCAGGCTTTTATCTCATCGGTGGACATGGTTCTTGCAGATCCATCCACACAGTAATGGTGATCCGGGATCGGCCCCTTATGCCAGAAAAACAGACGGGAGATCTCATTGGTTGCCGTCTCCACGTCAAACACCACGCCTACACACTGGCACTCCCCTGTGTCTGTCCGCTTTAATTCCAGTGCAATGGTACTGGAAAAATTCTGATTTCTCAGATAAGAAAACCGGTTGTCCTCTCCGATGTTGATCATACCACGCAGGTACTCGATCAGGCTTCGGTCAGAATCATCTGCCGCCGCTTTATTAAAGAATCCACGACCATCGGTATTGGCATACAGAACGATCTGCAGCGCGTCAATAACCGTGGATTTACCACTTCCAGAATGACCCGTAAAAAAGTTGATCCCATCATTGAAGGACAGCACTTTATGGCGTATATAATGCCAGTTGTTCAGGCACATCCTGGACAGGGCTTCAAATCTCTGGTTCGTCATCTTCTGTATCTCCTTCACTAAAGGTATTAAGAAGCGCTCTCGCGTCGTCTCCCAGCAGCACCACATGGATGGCCGGGTAGATCACCAGACGGGAAAAGCCGTCCAGCTCGTCTAACACATCAAGCGGTTCCACGATCTGATACCGTTTTAACAACGCCAGGCTGCGGCGGATCTCCGTGTTGGAGGGCTGCTTCTTCAAAAGCCGGTAGGTATTTAATTTCTCATGGATCTCACTTAAATTGGTCATGGCATTCACCGAAGTGGATACCGTGGACATCTGCTCATCATAGATCAGCTTCAGTACCAGCAGATAAAGAGTCGCCAGCTTTGGCATTTTCTCGCCCATCAGCTGTTCGCCCCGCAGATAGATCACACCCATCTGGCTGTTTTCCACCACTTCAATATCCATCAGCGCAAAATACGCCTGGATAAATTCCAGGTGCTTACTGCACTGGTGATATTCCCGGTTGATCTGATACCGCTTGGTCTTCCGGTCATATTTCCGTTCCAGAAGAAAGGTCTGACGGTATAGAAGCTGGATGGACTCCTTCACCCTCTGCTGCTCTTCGCCAGACAGCTCTTCATAATAATTGATCATCTATCTTCTTCCTCTCGTTTTTCTCGTTCTAACCGTTTCCACTGGGAATTCACCGATTTACTTTCCAGTTAACGCTTCCGTACCTTCATCGTTACGCGTCGTTCCCTTTCCGTTTTCTTTCTTCTCGAAAACAAGCCCCGGATAACGGTACATGCCATTGTCGATCTCTTCCACATCCTGACTCCGGATCCGGTACGGACTGTCCTTTCTGGTGGAATAATCATAAGCCAGCACCAGTTTTTCAAACTCCTCGTCATTAGCTACTGTATCGCTGCTGACTGCAAATTCCCCGTTCGTCATATGTTCCATCACAAAGCTCTCGATCTGCTTGCGGCTGTATCGGTTCTTGATCTTGTTTAATCTCAAAATCTCATCTCTGGACAATTCCACCTCTGGCTCCTCGTCCTCCACGCTCTCTGCAAAATCCACCTTCTGCTTTTTCCGCTTATAGAGGGATTTTTCTGAAAGCACCGTAAACTGGGACAAATTCATCTTACTTCCAATCTTCGCCAGATCTGCGTCCCTTGTCTCTCCGTCCACCGCAGACAGATGATTCAACAGATTGATGACCACGCCTTTCATAGTATCTTCCTTATTTAAAAGATAATTCAATCTGGTAACGGTAGCCCGAATATACTTGGTATGTTCCTTATCCATGTTGAAGATCCGGTGCTCAATATCGTCAAAGCCCCGATCGATCACATCAAGCTGCTTTAACAGGTCATCCACCTGGATATCCAGTCCTCGAAGCTGCTTATTTTTCACACAAACCATCTCCAGCCATGGCACATCCTGGCGCATCTGGCTGATCCATTTTTTAATATCCGTCTTATATAAATAGAAGTTATCGGAGGTCTTTAAAATATGATATTTTTTCCGCACGATCTCTTCTACATAACCGTCCAGATGTTCCTTTAACAGATCCCCATAATGCTTCTGCTCCAACAGACTGGCGAAAAACTTATCCATGTTGTGAAGCATATCCTGAAGGGTTTTATTTAATTTTCTGGTATTTACAAGAGCAGTCTTCAACAGGGAAATATTGGCCCGCGGATCATTTTTGAATGCAAATAAAATGGCATAAATGTTCTGGATATACACCTGTGTATCGTCCTCGTCCTCGCCTGCCAGATGGGAAAATGCGTCCACAAAGACCGCTGCGTAATCCGGGATCACGATATTTACCGTCATAGTGTTATAATCGTCCACCTTCCGGAGCCACCCTGTCCGCAACAGCCAGTTTAACACCCGGGTCGCCAGCGGTTCCAACACATCAAAATCATCTTCTAGCTCGTCCTGCTCCATGGTCACTTTCTGTCTGGCAAAATGATCGCTCAGCGCCTGAATACAGATCTCCCGGCTTAAAAAGTAATTGCTGTACTGGTACTCCTCGTTGATCTTTAACAGGGCGTCAATGTAGATCTGGCGGTTCTTGGAACGGAACAGCCCCCAGAACGAATCCGGGATCTCTAAAAATTGATTTGCCATGCCTGTCCTAACCTTTCTCTTTCTCTGTCTCTGCAGCCGTCATGGCAGATGCTCTTTTTTGATCTCCTCATATAACTGATAGAAGGTCCAGCGGCTGTTCTGCTCGGTGATGACTGCTTTTAAGGCAATTTTCGGAACACCGGCTTTTCGCAGATTCAGTAATAACGCATCGATACGGTGGCCAGTGAAATTCTTCATCACCAGGATCTCTTCCGGAATCTGGGGAATAGACTCCTGCTTCCGCTGTTCTTCCCCTTCTGCATATCCTGGCATTCCCGCCAGTGTTCCCACCAGTTCCCCGGTCTGCTCCGGTGCGATATTCTTAATACGGATTCCCATCCGCACCAGAACCCCTTTCAGCTTCGACGCGTAGGGGGACTGATCGGGATTATAATACAAAACCATTTCTCTTAATGGTGCCATCTTGTCAACTCACTTTCTTCCTGCTTTCCTGCCTATGTTTTCTTATGGTCAGCGTCGCAAGTGTTCAGACCTGCTGAACAGTTATCCTGCTTTTCTCATGGATTGCACTTCCATCTAACGCTGCTTCTTAGCGATCATGCCATGGCATCGGCTCTGATTCGATGGTCTGCCATGGCTTTTCTACCGCACGCTGGAATAAGATCCAGGTGTATGCGTCCTCCAGTGCCTCACGTAACGGGTATCCTAGATCGGTTTCCTCCAGATATCCCTTCATATCATACATCATGGTGGCAATAGCGTACTCGTCCTGCTCTGCCTCCATGGCAAATACCGGATTCCACTGCCTACAGATCTCCCGCAGCGCCCCGGTCTCTAATTCCTTATATTTCGGATCCAGATATGGTTTTAAATACTCCATTTCCGGCAAAAGATCCTCTCTCACATACCGGATCAGGGAATCATTCCATTCCCCGTTCTGTCCCTGCACATTCACATGGCGGGCCCGGATAAAGCTGCGGTACTGGATTCCTGCAAAATCATACAGCGCTGTCTTTCCATTGGCAAATTCGATCTGAACCACCGTCCGCTCCTGCTCCGTTACACTTCCATCGGTGATCGGGCCGTAACGGGAATCTGTCTGAGTCACCAGGTTTCGGTACTGATTTCCACGAAGGGTCATTGCCATCGGTTCGATATTTAACATCTGGCGGATCAGACTGGCTCCGTGATAATCATGCGCCATGGACAAGGTCACACCATAAGGATCGCCAATCAGCCCTTCTTTGACTGCCTTGATTCCAGCCGCCAGAATCGGATAACGGTGATACTGCTCTGCCACCTGGATCTTCGCCCCATGAAGGCTCATTTCCCAGGCTTCTTTTAATTCCTCTTCCGTGTGACCTACCGGCGTCTCAAGAAGCACTGGAAAGCCTGCTTTTATCCATTCTCTGGCCACGCTCCAGACCGAATTCCGGTTCACTGCCACCACCACAAAATCCGGCTTTGCTTCCATGCAGAGCTCCTGCGATGTGGTAGTCGGGATTCCATACTCTGCATTCAATTTCTGCGCCTTTTCCTCTGTCCTGCAAAGCAGGTATTTTAAGGTAAAAAACTGCGGAAACCGTTTCGCGATCCGGGCATAAAACAAAGACCGGAAACCCGAACCTACAACTACAAATGATAATGGAAATTCCATATCGCCGCCTCCTTTATCTCAGTCGAGAAGACTCCCACCTCTTCAGGTGGTGAGTAATAACAAATTATTCTCAGTGGGAGGTGGGTCTCCGACTGAGATAAACGCTCCGCGAGGATGCACAGTGATTCTGTAAAGAATATGTCAGCTTACGCTGACCAGAATCACGCGCCAAGTCTCACGGACGTTCGACTTGAATTTCTCGCAACTGACTAATTTCTCTGTAATTACCTGGCTAAATTTCCTTTCAATTTCTCCAGCAATGCCTGGCATCCCTCCGACACATCCCGGTAAGTTGCCTCAAAATCCCCCGTATACCACGGATCTGCCACATCCCGTCCACTGCCGGTAAATTCCATCAATTTATAAATCTTTTTCTCCGGATCACCGCCTGCGATCCGGGTCATATTCCGGATATTGCTCTGATCCATTCCAATCAGATAATCATAAGTTTCATAATCCTGTCTGCTCATCTGCTGAGCCCGATGACCAGTACACGGAATCTGGTATTTCTTAAAAATCCCCATAGTCCCATGATGAATCGGATTCCCCGTCTCCTCCGTACTGGTCGCCCTGGAGTCAATCATGAACTCCTGTTCCAATCCCGCTTTCTTCACCAGATCTTTCATGATGAACTCTGCCATAGGGGAACGGCAGATGTTGCCGTGGCAAATAAAAAGTATTTTTATCATCTTTTTATATCTCCATTTAAGTCTTGTATTTCTTCTCAAACACTTGATATTTCAGGGTTTTCCGACTTTTGAATTTTCCTTTCTTTTTAAGGTATCTTCTCAAATCTTCTCGTATTTTCTTATGTTTTTCCCTGCAATCTTGGTAAATCCGTTGGTAAAGCAAGCGTCCTTACCAACGGGCTTTTTTAACTATTCGCTATCCGATATACTTCTTCCTTTGCATCATCAAAATTTACATGGGTGTAAGTGTTCAAGGTTACACTGATGTCTGCGTGACCCATGATATACTGCAAGGTTTTTGGATTCATCCCGGATTTTGCCATATTAGAGCAAAAGGTGTGCCTGCATACATGAGGGGTAACTTTCGGCATCTGGATACGGTAAATTTTATTGTATTTCTGAATGATATGCTCCAGATACTTCTCCCAATGAAGGGCAACCATCGGCATATCGTTTTTATCCAGAAACAAAAATCCGGCATATCCTTCCACCATCGGCTCAACCTTTGGCGTCTTTCGGTTGGCAATGATTCTGCGAAAACACGCTGCAACAGCTTCTGTCATCGGTACATATCGAATACCTTTGTCTGTTTTCGGTTCTTCGATCACATACTGCATCTGTGCAGTACGCTGTAGCTGATGGTCTACCTTGATACGCATTTCTCCATACTCAATTTCTGAAACTGTCAGCCCACAGAACTCTGAGATACGAAGCCCTGTGTGAAAAAGAATATAGATTGCATCATAGTATCTGCTGAAATGCTTATCTTCCTGAATAAACTTCAGCAAATCTCTCTGCTGCTTTCGGGTAATCGCTTCTCTGGTAACAGAATCATTGACAATGACGGATGCAAGCTCAAATTCAAATGGATTTTTACGAAGCAGGTCATCATCGACTGCCATCTGAAATGCCGGTCTTAGAACTCCCCGGATAGAATGAATGGAACTGTATCCCCGTCCATCAATCTGCTGGAGCTTAATCAACCATGCCTTTGCATCTGACAAACGCACCTTATCAATTCGCAGATTCCCAAAACTCTCTTTTTTCAGCATATTGATGACCGTTTTATATCCGGCAACCGTATTGTGACGAACTCCTGTTTTCAATGAAACATATTTTTCTACCAGTTCCAAAACAGTATAGTTGCCGCCGTTTGTTACGATACGGTCAAACAAATCCGCTTCAATCTGTTTTTCTTTCTCACGCAGGGAAGGCTCCCGCTTCTTCCCTTTTGGCATTGGGTCATTCTTGTCCAAACGCCAACTGTATACATTTTTCTCTTTTCCGTCCTCATCAATATAGCGGAAACGATACCTCCCATCTTTACGCTGGTACTCGCCCTCTCGCAAAATCCGATTACGGTTATCTCGTCTTTTCTCACTCATCGTGAACTCTCCTTTCAAAAAAGAGAGCCAGACTTGCGCTCTTATCATAGCACAAATCCAGCTCTCCGCATAGTTATATCATGTGAAATCGGTAAATCTGTCAGCTCTGTTTACACAGCAGTAGCCTGATCCAGATACCTCTCAAATTTCTCACGCTTAATGAGGGCACGATTGCCGTTCATCACATAAAAATCCTCATTGGGATGTGTGTCAATAAGCGTTCTCAATTTTCCTTCGCCGATATGATAATATCTGGCTGCTTCCTCAATGGTAAGCGTATATCTACGCCACACCGGAACATCCGAGTAATTTTTTCCTTCAATATTCATCTTATTATTCGCCATAGGCAGTTATCCTCCATACATGAAAATAGCCAGACAGAGGGTGTCGGCAACGAAGTCCGGCAACGGGCTTCAAAAGACCTTGCAAACAATCTCAATCTGGCACTACTTACTATTTATACTTTTCTTTTATTTTTCTGTTGTTTTGGTTGTTATAAGGGAGAAAAGTTGATAGTTTCGGGATTTTCCCCGGCAACCGGCTCGGCAACGGGATAGCAACAGGGGGTGCAACGGGCTGTCATTTTCAGAATGGAAGCTCCATCTGTTCTGTGACCTCCACAAAACCGTCCATCGTTTTTCAGACGGGTTGCCGGAGTCCGTTGCCGGGTTTTCACGCTCCCAGCCCTTTTGTCTGCCATATTCGGAAAACATTCTTGGGTTCGGGAAGTACCGCCAGCCGGTAATGCACTGGTTCATAATCTCGTTGATTTCCCGGATTTCCCATTGCTTCGGCTCGTCAAAGGTATGGTTCAAGGCTTCCTTGTAAAGCTGCTTGGAACAGACCATGCTCCCGGTGTACTTATCAAGATACGCCTGTATCATTCCGGCTTTGGTGTCCTCCGGCATAAAATCCCGCTGGTGTTCTTTGAGATACCGTTGCATGGTGGGGCTGAAAGCCAGCTTGAACCTGCCGCTTTTATAAATCTCCATCGCTTCCGCCCACATTTGCCCGATATAGGCTCTGGAAGCAGCTTCGTCCTCCAAAATGTGAACCTCGGCTTGCTCCGGGTACACCATGACCGGGATAAAGCGGCGGTTGCCGGAACGGTCAAGGGGCAGGAAGTCAAGGGCATTGGAAGTGCCGCCAAACACGCACTGACGGGGGCGGTCTGCCGGGTGGGTTTCATAGG
>QUFC01000041.1 GCA_003478355.1 Lachnospiraceae bacterium AM48-27BH | reverse complement strand
CTATGATATAAAAAACGTCCGGCAACTGCTCCATATGGATCTAGCTGCCGGACGTTCATATTTCATTCACAATCATTCACATATTTTTAACAGGCACTCCAAACTTTCTTCATATTTAACTGATATAGTTATATCATCGAAAGAAAGAAATGCTGCTAACAATTCGATAAAATTTTTTTCATAATCTGCCGGTGGTTCCGTAAGGAGTCACCGGCTCCTCCCTTTTTATCATAAAATCGACAGAATACCCCCATTCCTCTTAGGTGGCTGGATGAATGCCGCTATAACGATATATATACAAATGTAAAATGGTAAGCAATTACGATTCTTTCTCTTCCCTTTTGTGGAATCATGTGCTATAATTAGCGCAGAACATATGTTCTGTGTCAATTAGAAAAGGAGGCCCCGTTTTGTATTTGACCGTATGCCAGCAGCTAAAGCATCTGTCCAAAGATGAATTTCTCATTCTACGGGAATTATGCCGCACAGCAAAAAAACTGACCAACCAGGCTATCTACCAGATACGGCAGCATTACTTTGAACATAGCCAGTACCTCCCATATGAGAAAAACTACGCCATCTTAAAAACTTCCGAAAACTATCGGCTGCTGAACTCCAACATGGCCCAGCAGATTCTTAAGGAAGTGGACGGAGCTTTTAAGTCTTTCTTCAGCCTGTTGAAACTGGCAAAGCAGGGGAAGTATCCATTTTCATCCTGCAGGCTGCCCAAATACCTTCCAAAAGACGGCTACGCAACCCTGATCGTGGGGTTTGTAAGACTGAATGGGAACCGTTTTGTCCTTCCGTACTCAACAGCGTATAAGAAGCATCATAAACCGGTCACCATTACCATCCCGCCGGTCCTGGCAGATAAAACCATTAAGGAGATCCGTATCATCCCAAAAGCAGACGCCAGGTTCTTTGAGATCCAGTACACCTATCAGGTGGAAGCAGCTCAAAGAAATCTGAATCCAACCCATGCACTGGCGATCGACTTCGGGATCGACAATCTCATGACGGCCGTCTCCAACAGAGGGGAAAGCTTCCTCATCGATGGGAAACGCTTAAAATCCATCAACCAGTGGTTCAACAAGCAGAATGCCTGCCTGCAGAGCGTCAAAGATAAGCAGCACTATGGAAAGAAAACAACCAGACGTCAGGCAGCTTTGCAGAGAAAGAGAAACAACCAGGTCCGTGACTACATGGGGAAAGCAGCAAAACAGGTGGTCACCTACTGCATCCGGAACGATATCGGAACCCTGATCGTGGGTTACAACACCACCTTCCAGCGCTCCTCTGACCTTGGCAGGCGGATGAACCAGGTCTTTGTGGGAATCCCGTTCGGGATACTCCGTAGGAAACTGAAATATCTATGTGAAATGAATGGGATCCGCTACGTGGAACAGGAGGAAAGCTACACTTCCAAGGCATCCTTCTGGGATCTGGATGAGATGCCTGTATATGGAGAAGCAGGATTTGTGCCACCGGTCTTTTCCGGCCGCCGGATCTGCCGTGGTTTGTATCAGGACCACTCTGGAAGGCGGATCAACGCTGATGTCAATGGTGCTTTAAATATCATGCGTAAATGTAACATTGTGAGCCTAAGGGCTCTATATGCTAGAGGCGATGTGGATACGCCTGTAAGAATAAGGATCGCCTGAAAGCAGGTGGAAACTCAAAGATCAAACTTCTTAAACGGGAGTCCAAGGATTCCCCAGAAGCCCCCACTTCAAATTTCTTCAAAATTAAGTGGCGGGTAATTCACGGGATCATTTTTTAACCAACTGATGCATCCCTATGATTTCACTTTTATCTCAGTCGAGAAGACTCCCACCTCTTTTAGGTGGTGAGTAATAATAAATTATTCTCAATGGGAGTCCAATCTCCGACTGAGATAAACGCTCCGCGAGGATGCGCAGTGATTCTGTAAAGAATATGTCAGCTTACGCTGACCAGAATCACGCGCCAAGTCTCACGGACGTTCGACTTGAACTCAGTCGAGAAGACTCCCACCTTAAAAATTCAGATTATTGTCTATGGATGATAGAATATCCGGTTTCCATCACAACTGGCGCAGAGAAGAAAATAGAGGCTTTCTCATCTGCTGATACCAGTTCAAAGCAGGTATATCCATTCCAGCCTGCACCATAATAACGATAGTTATCTACATAAGTGGAATCGCCGGCTGTTCTTGTATCTGTCAAGGTCTTCTCTGCCGGATTGTAAGCGATCACATGAGTCACAACTGTTCCATCACTCCACGTTTCAACATATGTACCACTGTAATCATCAGCAGTCTGTGCCTTGGTCTGTCCAGAAGCTGCCACTACCTTGGTCTGAACTGCACTATTTACTACCCACGCACCATCATGATTGCCATCAAGCCACTGCCAGGAAGCTGCCGGATAACTTCCGTCATCATTCTGCCACCACCAGCCTTTGGAATCATGTTTCCACTCTGCTGCCATTGCTGTAGAAGCTGTTCCCACTGTCATCACTGTTGCCATCACAACAGCTGTAAATCTCATACTGCGTTTCATACCTAATCCTCCTCTCATTTCTCGGTAATTCATCAGGCGTTTGCGAAACGCCAAAAGCCGCATAAATACAGCTTTTTTTCTTATTAAAAACAAAATATCTCCTCAAGGTTTATGGTACAATAGAGTTGCGAAAAATTATCAACCAATCCACCTAAAGGAGATAGATCCATGTAAATGTAGAAAAATCGATCAATCATTTCAAGGATAGTTTCTGCATTGCGAATCGTAAAACCCAGAATGAAAAAACACTTCACGCTGATTTGCTTCTCGCAGGAATCACCCAACTTGTTACGGTTCTCGTTGCTGATAAGATTCATCAACACCAATACATCCGAAGCCTGAAACCACTTATAGCCTAGGACTTACCACTTATACAAAACGGATGTGGTTTATTTAAGTGCGCCTAAATATACATGATTCACACAATTGAACTGCAAAATGTGAGGCAGTTATCTCATTCAGATAGATGTGGATAACTTTGGCTTAATTGTAGAATTGAGTTTCGCAAAAAAAGAGAACCTTTGGACACATAATGTCCAAAAGTTCTCCACTCCATTTCTACCTAATAATGACCAGAGATATCTGAGTATTCCTGCCAAACAGCCTCTCTGTTTTCTCGAAGTTTTGCTATCTCCTGCACCAGGCCATAGCAATTCTCATCATATTCTGGTTTAATAAGCATAATGTCATCATCACACTCATAGAATTTCAATGAGCTCTTATAATAATAAACCAGTTTTTTAATATCTGCCTGCTCCGTATGATCTGCAGCAAATAAATATAAATATTTGCACCCAATATGCTCTGTAATTTCCAAGATTCTCGGAACGATTACCTCCCAGAAGATTCCAAATCCTAATGGGAAATCTAAATGCTCATCTGGTATGTACATCTCATTTTTGCAAAAATGCTTCAATTCAATTCCAGAAAAACAACTGTCTACTCTTAAAGTATGCTTATCATCTTTCAGCTCTTTTATTTCATTTTTCGCATCGACTCGCTTGTTCGCTATCTGAAACAAGGCATCGATATTCCTGAACTCCTGAGAACCATATTCATAATATGAATTCACAGTTTCCTGGTCATCCAGCTTTTTGGCATTGACAACCATATCTACAAAATCTCTTTCACTTTCTTCCAGCTTATCGTAGCTGCTGCTGCGAAACAAAAGACCACATTTTAAGGAAAAGAACACTACAGGCCTATGCTCAGAATCCTTCACTAGATAGATTCTGGTTTCACCTTCTGTATCATCCTCCCATGCATTGGTTTTCAAGTAATTTCCTAATGTGTTTCTATTTCTCGATGATTGAAACACACCAATCATCTGTCTATTTTCTTGGTTTGATGTCAGTACTTCGCAGGTAAACCCACGAAAGTACTGACGATTCTCTTCTACCGTAATTTTGCTCACCTCATTTGACTAGGATAACTGCATCTTTCTGGCTGCTAACTCACGGGTAGCATCCAGGCGCATCGCATTCATCGAAAGTTCTACATCTCCATTATCATGGGCTTTCAATCCCTGACGCGCCCGTTTCCAAGATAATTCATCATGTGACAGGCTACTAAGTTTCCATGAAGAAACAGTACCATAACGTTCTAATACCTCGGATAATAGTTTTTTTGTCTCTGAAGACACGTCCTCACGAACATCAGCATATGGCTGTGGTGTCATAAACTGACTACGAACACTTTTCAACACTGGTCCATATTTCCATCCATAAAAACTTTCCTCAAATAAAGGTTCTTTATCATACATGAGGGATTCTCTCTGAGCAAAATACATCAGCTTATGCATCTTCATCTCATCCATCGGGCACCGGAAACGATCCTGATACATGTTATATAACACTTTTGCAACTACTTTACTATTTTCCATTCTGCTCCCTCCTTCTTTTTCTATAAGTTTACTTATTATACTATACAGTATTTTTAGATTCAATACCTGTTTCTTAATATTATAGTATCATTTTTTCACCCGAAAAGGAAGCAGCATTGCATTTTCCAGAACACTATTCAGGATATTTTCCCCGAAAAACAGGTGACAAGGTTCGTTTGTGGCTGCATTGTTGTTACGAGCAGGCTCAGGCGTTTGGCCTGTGAAGCTGTACTTTGAAGATTCACCGATACACCACTTCAAATTCTTCCAAGACGCAATCTCCCTTTTCATCGAAATCCAGACCAGCGGCCTCATAGTCTGGAGTAAAAGCCCTCCGATGCACTTCACGCCATTTGTTCAAGCTACGGTTATCTTCTCCCTCTTTGAAAGCATGGTCTGCACTGACTTGATTGAACGGAACAACAGATACTTTTGTATCACGGATAATACACGCTGCCTCCTCATTGTCAAAAAGAATCACACTGTATGTCCCGACTTCTGGTAAGTTTTCACCACCTAGTTCATAGGCGAGTTTTGTGCTCGCAGTTGCAGTCTTTATTCCGGCGAGTACAAGATTTGCAAGTTTGTCAGCAACCGCACCGCCACCGCAAAACTTCCATATATCGTGACGTGCATTGCGATTCGTATTCGTTTTGCAGCAATATGCTTCCCACATCATTTCTCCAGTCATTTAGCTTTCCTCCTCTGTGCCTCCACAAATCTAGCGGTTTTGCAGAACCTCACAGAAATGCTTGTAATTAACCATCTTAGCGTAAACTGTAAGGATTTTTGTTCCATCCAGATGATAAAGATGGATCGTACTGCCGTATTTGCCCTCGATTTTCTGGATCTCATACCATTTGAATACTCTTGTTTCATGAAATGGCCGTTCTATGTACAGAAGCTCAGAATTAAAATATACACACATCTTCGCCATCATATTTCCTGAAAATATCGTGACTGCCAGAATTCCTACTGCCATCACCACACACAGTCCCCACATCATTCTCGCTTCTTTAGGAGCTCCAGCCCTGATGTATAGGACACTGATTAGCATGACACCAAGAAAAACAAAGATTCCCATTGCATATACCAGATATCTCTGTTCCGGTGGATCACACAAGATGTCCATTCCATCCGGAATCTTCTCTTTCTGCCTCCGGTTTCTACCTGTGATCAGGTAAATGATCCCGGCAATGATGAGAAGCATTAATTTCATTAGGAATTTGTTCATGCTCAAATCCTTTCGACAATCATTTTTTTCAAAACTTCCGCAGAATTTTTGAGTGCTTTTAATTCTGCTTCATCTAACTCAATCGGCACCACCGCTTCAATCCCCTTCGCATCTACAACTGACGGAATGCTCAGCACCACATCAGTGATTCCATACTCTCCTGTCATCAGACTTGATACTGGAAGGATTGACCGTTCGTCCCGCACGATCGCAGCGCAGATTCTGCATACGGCCATGGCGATTCCGTAGTAGGTGGCGTGTTTTTTGGAAATGATCTCATAGGCGCTATTTTTCACGCTATTAAATATCTTTTCCATGGACGTATCATGATCGTAGTATCCGCGCAGCTCACAGAAATCGTGGATTGGAAGTCCGCCTACTCTGGCGTCGCTCCACGCTGCAAGTTCGCTGTCGCCATGTTCTCCTATGATATAGGCATGAACGCTTCTACTGTCTACAAACAAATGTTCTCCCAGTTCATACCGGAATCTGGCCGTATCTAATACGGTTCCGGAACCAATAACCCGGTTGGCCGGATAGCCGGACTCCTTCAGAGCCACGTAAGTAAGAATATCGACTGGATTGGAAACGATCAGCAAAATTCCATGGAACTCACGCTGTTTGATCTCTCCGATGATGGATTTCATAATTGCGCTATTCTTCTTGATCAGATCCAACCTCGTTTCACCAGGCTTCTGGTTCGCACCTGCCGTAATCACGATCACTGCGGCATCGATGATGTCATCGTAGGTTCCTGCATATATCTTGATGGGGTTTGCGAATACCATGCCATGGCTGATGTCCAGCGCTTCTCCTTCCGCACGGCTGCGATCCGCATCGATTAAAACCATTTCTGAAAAAAGGTTGCTCTGCATTAAGGCAAAGGCTGATGATGCTCCGACAAAGCCACAGCCAATGATGACTACTTTTCTGCTATTTATCATATGGGGTATCCTCCTTGGTTGGGGTTTATTGTGTTATTTGGTATTTAATGGTTGGTATGGTTGGATTATAATAGATTTTATTTTGATTGTCAATATTAGTAATTATTACTGATATTGTCTTGTCATTTTTTTGTGTAAAAGAAAAGAGCCTCTGGACATGATGTCCAAAAGCCCTCTACTCATTTTATCACATCTTTTACTCTTCCATTCTCATCAAAATATTCTTCCTTAGTACCAGGAAAACATTTCACTAACTGCCTCAAAATCTCCGGCTCATCTTCAAATACATACATCCATACAGAAATAAAACCATAACTGCGCACCAGATCAAGAATGGCCTGCTTCATCTCTATCTCCGCATCTTCAGAGATCAGAGTCATCTTAATCCATGAATCTAATTTCATTTTCGCTAGATTATAGACCTCATTTTTCTTCCGCATGCGTTTATCATCTCGATTATCTTTTAGTGTCGGATCTAATTTAACTAATTCATACAGATTTTTCACCTTTTGCAGATATACTCCTGTCTGGTCTATCTGTTTTAATTTTTCCTTTATTTACTGGACGCATCTTTCACTTTCCACTTCTTTTCGATATATTCCTGTCGAATTAAGGCCAGGTATGCTGGATTATCACTGTATTCTGCTTCTAAACGATGGAGCTGTTCTCCCAATCGTTCAATATCTTCCTGTGTCTTTCCCTGCTTAATTGCACTGTAATACTGCTCTGCAGCCTCATACATTTTCCGTTTTTTCTCACTGTACTGAGGCATCTCTACACCCATCACATCTTCTGCAATATCCTCGATTCCCTCTCCAGAGTAATCGCTTTCCAACGGATGGTCTAATGTAATGAGTTCTCCTTCCTTCAGCGACTGAATGATAAATGGCGAATGGGCTGCGCAAATAAACTGGATCTTAGGAAATAACTTTTTCAGAATTCCGACATTCCTATCATACAAAAAAGGAAGCTGCCTTTCCCCCACAGAAAGCAGCTTCCACGTCACGATTATCACCGTCACATTATATGTTGTAAGATTCTGGCATCCCCATGCCAAAAGATTACATGTAAGGCACCCCTTTGTGCTTCTCACAATATTAATAGTACCATTAATTTTCCCGCCTGTCAACCATTGTCACTGTCATTTTGCACAATTCCATTTCTTTTCAAAGTCGATTTATGTATTTTTACGTCAATTTTACCTGCTATTTTTCCATACATAAACCTGCTATTTTCTGTAAATACTCCTTCTATGACATCTATAAATGCTACGATTGCGTACATTCCAGTCAAAAGGAGGCACTATGCAGTTTTCTTCCGTATTATCTGATAATATTTCTCATTTGCATTCCTTGTTGGATGTGGGGACGAATTTTGATGTGGTCTACCGCACAGCCAGGGTCGGAGGAAGGGATGCCTGCCTGTATTTTGTGGACGGGTTTACCAAAGACGAGGTTTTGCTAAAGATCCTTCAAGCCTGGTCTTCCATCAAACCGGAGTCCATGCCGTCGGATGTTCACGAATTTTCCAAACAGTACGTGCCTTATGGCGAAGTAGACCTGCTGGACACGGAGGATTCTGTCATCACCCTGCTGTTGAGCGGGATCACCTGTGTCTTCATTGATGGGTATGACCGCTGTCTGGCCATCGACTGCCGCACCTATCCGGCCAGAGGTGTATCAGAACCAGAAAAAGACAAGGTCATGCGGGGTTCCAGAGACGGCTTCGTAGAGACCCTGATCTTCAATACCGCACTGATCCGCCGGAGGATCCGTGATCCAAAACTGACCATGGAAATCATGACCATGGGGGAAAGTTCCCATACGGACATCGCCATCTGCTACATGAAAGGACGGGTAGATGAGCAGATGTTAACGCAGATCAAGAAACGGATGAACAGCATCCATGTGGACGCCCTGACCATGAATCAGGAAAGTCTGGCGGAATGTCTCTATCCCCACAAGTGGTACAATCCATTCCCGAAATTCAAGTTTTCTGAGCGGCCTGATACCGCCGCGGCATCCATTCTGGAGGGAAATATCATCATTCTGGTGGACAATTCTCCTGCTGCCATGATTCTGCCTTCTTCTGTGTTTGATATCATTGAAGAAGCAGACGATTATTATTTTCCTCCGGTGACAGGAACTTATCTTCGGCTGTCCCGCATGGTGATCTCCATCCTGACGCTGCTTTTGACTCCTACCTGGCTGATGCTGATGCAGAATCCCCACCTTCTGCCGCCCTGGCTGGAATTTCTGAAGCTGTCAGAGGCTCCTCATGTCCCTCTGGTATTCCAGCTTTTTATCCTGGAATTCGCCATTGACGGTCTGCGGCTGGCGGCCATCAACACCCCAAGTATGCTGACTACCCCTTTGAGCGTCATTGCCGGTATCGTTCTGGGCGAATACTCGGTAAAATCTGGCTGGTTCAACTCAGAAACCATGTTATACATGGCCTTCGTCACCGTGGCTAACTACTCCCAGGCCAGTTTTGAGCTGGGCTACGCCCTGAAATTCATGAGACTGCTTCTTCTGCTTCTGACCGCCATTTTTAATATCTGGGGTTACATTGCCGGAATCATCTTCTCTGCCTGCGCCATTGTGTTCAATAAGACCATCGCCGGAAAAAGCTATATCTATCCGCTGATCCCGTTCCACTGGTCAGAATTAAAAAAACGGTTCTTCCGCGGGCGTCTGCCCCATACCCGGAAGTAACCGTTTGTGACCTGCTTGGAGGTCTTCTTTCTCATCTGCCGCCGGACAGCCATCTCCACACCTTGGGAGTGATCCGGTGCAGGATCCAGGCTGCCACATAACAAATCCCCATGGCCATCACCGGCATCAGCACATAGAGAGTTGCTGCCATCCACTGATTTCCATAAAAAATCATAGCTGCCACTTTATTCAAGAAACGCACCGGAATAAAATGCAGGGCATAGACGAAAAATGTCTGCCTCATCCACGGTCTTTCTATTGGAAGCCAGTTTTCATTGACCAAAAGCCATAAGCCGGACACTGCCATGGAATATTCCACGATGATCCCAGGAATAAAAGCCCTGGTATGATAGGGAACACCGGCGCGGATACCGGCCCATACAAGGATCACACCAATGAGGCACCGACGTTTCGTCCACGCGCCCTCGATGCAGGTTCTGCCGTGAAGGGCACCAAAAGCTCCCAGTCCATAATAAAACAGGGCATCCAGATTCAAGGAGGAAGCTGCACCAAGCCTCGGAAATGACAAATGAAAAAAGATACCTGCCATCACCAGGAATAGAAATCCCACACCGCCCCGTACACTTCTCATGCACCGGAAGATCACCGGAGCCAGCGCCACCAGCAGGATCAGCTGGTACATAAACCAGAAGACCGGATTATAATCATAGAAAAACAGCGCTTCCAGCATTTCCTTTAAAGAAAACTGAAGGTCTGGCCGGTTAACGATATCCGCTACTGCCGGAATCCGGCTTCCAGCCAGATATCCCACATAGTAAAGCAGGTTCCAGCACAGATATGGGATCAGAAGTGTCTGCACCCGCCGTTTCCATTTTTCTGTTAACTGGTCAAAGGCAAAAAAACGGAAGAAAAGATAGCCCGAAATCATGAAAAAGCAGGGGATACTGACTCCCATCACTGCCGGAAAATGGACGTACTCCAGGCGTGACAGCCAGTGGTTCTTCCCGGCTTTGCCTAAAAATAACTCAGCATTTCCAGCGTGGCTCCAGATCACCATGGCACAGCATAGAAACTGGAACCACCCTACTTTATTTCGGAACTTCTTTTCTTCCATTCAATTCTTCCTTAACTATTATTTCTCATAATGCTCCAGTGCACAGATCTGCTGGACAGTTACTTTTTCTGTCATTACAGACGGTTCAGTCCGTGAGCTTTCGCGTCCTCTGCCACTGCATCAGCCACTGCCTGTACAACCTCTGGATCAAATGCCTGCGGCAGAATGTACTGGGCAGTTAACTGCTCTGGTTTTACCACGCTTGCGATGGCTTTTGCTGCTGCCATCTTCATGGACTCTGTAATGTCTGTCGCCATAACAGCCAGCGCACCCTTGAAAATACCCGGGAAAGCCAGCACGTTATTGATCTGGTTCGGGAAATCGGAACGTCCGGTTCCTACCACTGCTGCACCTGCTGCCAGAGCCTCATCCGGCATGATCTCCGGAGTCGGATTTGCCATTGGGAACACGATCGCACCCTGATTCATGGAACGGACCATATCCTGGGATACCAGGTTCGGTCTGGAAACGCCGATAAATACATCTGCGCCCTTCATCACATCTGCCAGAGTACCCTGTTTCTTATCTTTATTGGTAACCTTCGCCATCTCTGCCTGTGCCGGATTTAACCAGTCAGCTCCCTCATAGATCGCGCCTTTGATATCGCACAGGATCACATTGCCAAAGCCTAACTGGATCAGCATCTTGGCGATAGAAATACCTGCAGCGCCTGCGCCATTGATCACAATTTCCAGGGTTCCCATCTCTTTGCCGACTACCTTGATGGCATTTAATAATGCAGCAGAAACAACGATCGCAGTTCCGTGCTGGTCATCATGAAATACCGGAATATCACAGCGTTTCTTTAACTCTGCCTCGATCTCAAAGCATCTCGGAGCGGAGATATCCTCCAGGTTGATGCCGCCAAAGCTCTTGGAGATCAATGCGATGGTATCAATGATCACCTTCGGATCTTTGGAATCAATACAGATCGGGAATGCGTCAACGCCTGCAAACTCTTTAAACAGAGCACATTTACCTTCCATAACCGGCATTGCTGCTTCTGGACCGATATCTCCAAGACCTAACACTGCAGTTCCATCCGTGATCACTGCCACCAGATTCTGCCGTCTGGTCAATTCATAAACCTTCATTGGATCTTTTGCGATCTCCAGACATGGCTCTGCAACACCTGGGGTATATGCCAGAGACAGCTGTTCCCGGTTCTTGATCGGGGTTCTGGAAATGACCTCGATCTTACCCTTCCACTCATAATGTTTTGCCAGTGCTTCTTCTTTTAATGTCATGCTTATATCCTCCTGATTTTCTATCTTTATACTGCATCTTCAAGTCGAACGTCCGTGAGACTTGGCGCGTGATTCTGGTCAGCGAAGCTGACATATTCCTCTCAGAATCACTGCGCATCCTCGCGGAGCGTTTATCTCAGTCAGAGACCCACCTCCCACTGAGACAAATTTGCTATTACTCATCACCTAAAGAGGTGGGAGTCTTCTAGACTGAGATAAATCTTCTGCAGATACTCCACATCCTTATGATACCGCTCCGGAGTGGAATTTTCCAGAAGCATTGCGATGTATGGCTTGTCTTTCTTCAGATTCCACATCAGCGTTTCATAATGAAGCAGTCCATCGCCTACATACGCAAACTCCGGCTGACCATCCTTCATCACAAAATCCTTCACATGGATGGCACTGATCCGATCTCCGTAAAGACGGAAAGCCTTATTGATCACTTCGTCCTGATCCAGATAGTTGTCCGCACTGATCAGGTTCACCGGGTCTAAGATGGCTTCTACATTCGGTGAGTCGATATCTTCTAAGAACCGTCTCATAATCTCCGGACAATACAGGGTATGGTCATGAACTGCCTCGATTCCCACAGTCACGCCTAATTTTTCCGCTGCAGAGACAATTTCCCGCATACTCTTTAACAACAGCTGATAGCAGCCTTCTGTATAAGTATAAGGAACTACTTTGAAATCCGCGTCATAACGGCCTGTTTCCGTCCCCACCATATCAGCCCCGATCACCTTGGCGTATTTCAGATGCTCAATAAACTTCTGGACCGCTTTCTGGCGTTCTTTCTCATCTGGATTCACCGGATTGATGTAACAGCCTAAAACCGCTACGTGGATGTTTCTCTCATCCAGTTTCTTCTTGATCATTCTGGCAAAACCCGGGGAATAATGCCCATAATCAAAGCTGTAGCCAGCAATAGACTTGCCCATGGCCAGCTGGATCTGGTCTACGTGATTCGCTGCCACCGTGTCAAATAACGTATCAATATCTGTTTTTGGACAGATATCATGGCATCTCATACCATAATTCATGATTTTTCTCCTTTCAAGTCGAATGTCCGTGAGACTTAGCACATGATTCCCACGAAGCGCTTTTTTTCGTATAACAGATCATTCCAATGAAATTTCCTGTTATACGGAAAAAGATGGTACTCTGACACAAACTATCGTCATTATACCATCTTTTTTCATCTTGTGAAACTATTTATTCCTTCACATAAGCCTTTTTTAGTTGCTGTTCACGCATTGCGTAAACAGCAACGGATTTTGCCGATGCTTCGCATTCTAAATCGGCAAAATCTGTTACCACCACTGTGTCATACGGCATTTTCAGTTCAGAAAATGCCTACCCGTGTACAGTAACCTTTTTTATTCTTTCTAAAGCATAATTTAGTTCCCGCTTTGGCATACCGATCTGAAGCCGCAGAAAACCTCTTCCTTCTTCTCCGTACTTGCTTCCCAGATCCGGCTCTACCCCTGCTTTCTGGAACCAGGCGTAGACCTCTTCTTCGGTTCCCATTTCCCGGAAATCCGCCCACAGTAAGGTACCTGCGCGGTGGCGGCAGAAATGGACCTTCGGAAAATTCTCCGCAAAGAAATCTCGAACAATCTTCTCATTTTCCCCGGAAAATTCCATCAGGGCATCGATCCACTCTTTGCCCTCCTTGGTATATCCGCCCAGAAGAGCCGCTCTCATAAATGGACTTAAGCTACCATAGTGATCGCTGTTGCGCTGGGTGATATAGGCGCCTCGGATGGCGTCATCCGGGATAATGATGTTGGCATGGCTGGTACCGGTAAAGTTGAAAGACTTTCCAAGGCTGGTGCAGACAATGCAGTTGTGCTCCGCATCAGAAAGAGCTCCATAAGGAACCATCAGCCCCTCTTCCCACACATGCTCGGCGTAGATCTCATCCACGACCACCAGCACGTGGTATTTGGCTGCCAGACGGGCCACCCGCTCCAGATCCTTCTTTTCCCACACATCCATCGTTGGGTTATGTGGGTTGCATAACAGCATCAGCTTATTTTCCGATCTGCTCATTTTCTCTTCCAGATCCACAAAATCCATTTCCCAGTGATCGCCCCTGTATACCAATGGATTATTCACCAGATTACGTCCGCAGCGGTCAATGGCTCTGGCATATAATAAATACACCGGCGGCTGGATGATGATGCCATCTCCCGGATCGGTAAATGCACGAATAGAAGTGCACATGGCCTGTAAAATACCATAGGATGGCACGATCCAGTCTTTGCGTACATTCCATTCCCGCACTGTTTTCATCCAGTTTACGGTTGCGTCTATATATTTTTTCTCATCTGACGGAGTCCAGCCAAACAGCCCCGCCTCTGATAAGCCTTTTAATGCCCGGATCACAGACGGAGCAGTCTTTACATGAAGCTGCGCCCCTGCCATCATGGTGTGTTCCATGGAAAAATCCGTTCCGAACCCATAATCAATGGAATCCGCAATGGTCTCAAAATCAAACTTATTCATACTTCATTTCCTTCCATTTTCTGCCATTGTGCAGCTTGTAAAATCTGTCCCTGGTTCACGTGGGTATGTACACCGTGGTCCACAGCAATCTCCCCGCCGACCAGCACATAATCCAGTCCCTGTGGAGCATGTCTCGGATCCGCCAGATTCTCTTTCGGGTCAAAATGTTCCAGATCAATCACCAGTAGATCTGCAGCCAGACCTTCCTTTACCAGTCCCCGGTCACAAAGTCCCAGCTCTTTCGCCGCATTGCCGGTCAGTTTCCGGACAGTCACTTCCACCGGAACCTGTTTTTCCCGCTCTGTCTGGAAAAATACAGTCATTCCCTCGTAAGTTGCCGGAGAACCGCACTCCAGCGGCATATCCCCCTCTGAAAGAGCTGCATCATAACGAAAGGTCCAGGTATCCAGCCCGATGGTAGCTCCTCTTTTGCCACAAAAGCATCCCGGTCTGGTGTAGAAATCGGCCTTCTTCCTAATGGAATCACTGCCACATAAGGGTCTTTTTCCAGAAGATCCAGCAAAAAGCTCAGACTTTCTTTTCCGGCAGCCGCCTCCCGGATGGTCTTTCCAACCATAGTTTCATCACTGCATCTGGTAATTACCTTCGCCGTATCCCAGTTTGGATCATTTTTCGGATTAAACCGGGTGAAAATCCCTCTGGATGCGTGGTTACCGGAACGGATCTCTTTCTCGATATTCTGGCGGTAAGTGCCAATCGCCAGTTTTTTGGAAAATTCCTGACAGCCGCCGCACTGCTCCACATAAGGCTGGAACATGCCGGCGGCCATTGGATAATGGAACGGGCCAAAGGCATATTTAGGAATCACATCCCAGGTTACACGGACTCCTTCCTTTCTGGCCGCTTCCAACACTTCCAGCGTGCGCTCCACTGCCATGGCTGTCAGGTTATCATCTTCTGGTTCCATATGATATCCGTTCTGGATATGGCTCACATGGATTCTGGCTCCACTCTTTTTGCCAAGCTCTATAAATTCCTTCAGACCATCCAGGAAATTCTGGGAATGACCGTAATAGGCATGATCTCTGCTTCTGGTGTGGGCTGTCACGATGCCATCCCGCTCTGCCACCACTTTCATCAGACGCAGCAACTCCTCTTCCCCGGCAAACATTCCCGGCTCATAGTCCAGGCCAAGGCTAAGGCCGATGGCTCCATGATCCATGGCATCATTTAAAGAGGCTTCCATGGCCTGAAGCTCTTTTTCTGTGGCATCCCTCATATAATCCAGACCCATAGCCTGAAGCCGCATCTGGGCATGACCTGCCACCAATACCAGATTGGCTCCCATGCCGCGTTTTCTCATATGGTCAGTAAATTCTCCATAGGTAGACCAGTCCAATGTTTCTCCATAAGCTTCTTCAAATGGTTTCCTCAGGCAGTCTGTTGGAACTACGTAAGCGTCATAGGGATTGATGCCTCCGATGGGCTCCGGGATCACTCTGGAAAATGCCCGTTTCTCCGGGAACATATACAGCCAGTATTTGTCCACCGGTGCCACACCCAGTCCGCAGTGTCCGGCAAACTCTGTGGTAATCCCCTGTCCCAGAGTAGATTCCATCTCCGGATACATGGCAACGGAGCAGTCCGAATGGGAATGCATATTGATAAATCCTGGTGTCACGAGCTTTCCTCTTGCATCCAGCACCTGTACAGCTGCCGCTGCAAAATCCGACTGATCTGTTTTGTTTTTTTCGTTTTTCGCAATCTTTACGATTTTCGCGATCTTTCCATCTTTTACAAAAACATCTGCTTCATATCCGGCATTTCCGGTCCCATCGATCACCATGCCGCCTTTGATCAGAAGTTCTGCCATTTATACCAAGCCTCCAATTCTGGTTGTCTTGATTCCATGCTTCTCCCACTCATCCATGATCCGATTCATACCGACAGAATCGCTGGCCATATGTCCGGTTACGATCACGTTGCAGCGGTTGTCTTCCTGTAATGCCTTAACGATGTCGCCTTCCATGTGCATGCAGACAAAGGTTCCGATTCCTGCGTCAATATAAGCCTTTACCTCATCCAGCTCCGCAGACAGGCCACCCGAAAACTCTACCAGGACTTTTCCAGAATAGCTTTCCGGAGAACCAACCCAGATAGCTGGTTTCTGGCCCTCTGGAGCCTCTTTAAACTCACGGATGGTCAAGATCCGGTCCATCAGATCCTGAACCGTCGGATTTTCCTTTTCTGCCATTACCTCAGCCACCTTCGCTTCCACTGCTCTCTCACCTAATAGATCCGCAGGTGTGTGGATTCCTAAAAATGGCATGTTTAACAGTCTTGCCACCGATGGCGCTCCGTCAAAGTTATTGGCATGAAACATGATCTCCGTGGAACGTTTCCGATGCTCCACCAGCTTCTGTGCTACATTGACCGGAACTCCGTTTTTCACCATTTTCTTATAATGGTCTTCTGCTACTAAATAACCTAATTTTCCCATGGCCGGGGTCAGGTTGTGATGACGGAATACGCAGTCATATCCCAGCTGGCGTGCCAGGGCAAGCTCTGCGGTTCCCATATCGATCCCTGCCAGTACATTCGTAATATCCTCTCCCTCAACGGAAATAGAAGTGTCAGACGGCATTTCCGTCAGTCCAGCCAGATCCAGAGCGATCTGCATCATTTCTTTGGTATTCATACAGGTACCTTCTTTCTATTATTGTTTTCTGTTTTCCCTGATGTCACAGATTCCAGCAGGCTGCCATATGGCCGCCGCCTACATCTCGCAATTTCGGTGTTTCCTCATGGCACTGGGCAGTCGCCTTCCGGCAGCGGGCACAGAAGCGGCAGCCCGGCTTCGGATTGATGGGGCTTGGCACCTCGCCATCCATAGGGATCCGGTTATGGGCTTTCTCATAGTCCGGATCAGCCACAGGGACTGCCGATAAAAGTCCCCTGGTATATGGGTGGACCGGATGCTCGTACACATCCCTGGTACTTCCATACTCCACCATGGTTCCCAGATACATCACCGCCGTCTGATCCGCAATATGGCGCACCATAGACAGATCATGAGCGATAAACAAATAAGTCAGATCCATTTCTTCCTGGAACTTCATCAGCATATTGACTACCTGGGCCTGAATGGACACATCCAGTGCGGAGATCGGCTCATCACAGACGATAAATTCCGGATTTAACGCCAGAGCTCTTGCAATTCCCACCCTCTGGCGCTGGCCGCCGGAGAACTCATGTGGGAAACGGTTCGCATGGTCTTTATTTAAACCTACCATCTCCAGAAGCTCATAAACCCGCTCCATCCGCTCTGTTTCGCTATGGTACATTTTGTGGATCTTCATTCCCTCTTCTACGATCTCTCCAACCGTAAAAAATGGATTCAGTGACGCATATGGATCCTGAAACACCATCTGCATTCTCCTGGTCAGCTCCTTGGCCTCTTTTTTGCTGACCCGGCTGATATCCTTGCCGTCAAAAAGGATTTTCCCTGCGTCCGGCTCATAGATACGCAGCAGGGTTCTTCCCACCGTAGTCTTTCCACAGCCGGACTCTCCAACCAGTCCTAAGGTCTGGCCTTTCTTGATCTGGAAGGAAATGTCATCGACCGCCTTTAAGGTCTGGCCTTTTCCCACCTGGAAATATTTTTTCAGTCCTTCGACTTCCAGAAGCGTCTTCTCACTCATGTTCTTTTCCTCCTCTTGGCAGTGTCGGGACTCCGTCCGGCGGTGTCACTTCTTTCGCCCGTTTATCCATCAGCCAGCACCGGGAAATGTGCCCGTCGGAGCAGGTATATTCCGGAGGATCTGCCTTCAGGCAGGCTCCCATGGCATATGGACATCTGGCCGCAAAGGCACAGCCCTTCGGCGGTGCATACAGATCTGGCGGAGTGCCAGGAATAGCGTACAACTCGCTCTTTACTTCCTGGATCAGATTCGGCATCGCCCCCAAAAGTCCCCAGGTATATGGATGACATGGGTTATAGAAAATCTGTCTGGCATCGCCGTATTCCACCACTTTTCCTGCATACATGACCGCGATCCGGTCTGCCATCTTTGCCACCACCCCCAGATCATGGGTGATCAACAAAATGGAAGTTCCCATTTCTTTTTTCAGGCTGTTCATCAGATCCAGGATCTGCGCCTGCATGGTCACATCCAGGGCTGTCGTCGGCTCATCGGCAAATAAGATCTTCGGATTGCAGGCCATAGCCATGGCGATCATCACACGCTGACGCTGACCGCCGGACATGGTGTGGGGATACCGTTTAAATACCTTTTCCGGTTCTGGCAGACCTACTTTTCCAAGGAGGCTGATGGCGTGCTCCCTGGCCTCTTCCCGGCTGATCTTCTGATGGACCAGGATTGCTTCCACCATCTGCCTGCCTACCCGCATAGTCGGGTTTAAACTGGTCATGGAATCCTGAAAAATCATGGAAAATTCTTTTCCACGATAGTTTTCCATCTGTTTATCCGTCAAAGTGGTTAAATCTTTTCCTTCATAATAAATATGGCCTTCTTTGATCCTGGCCGGAGGCATCGGCAGCAGTCCCATCACTGTCTGGATGGACACTGATTTTCCACAACCAGACTCGCCTACAATCGCAAGTGTCTCCCCTTTATCAATATAGAAGCTGACGCCGCGGACTGCCTGCACTTCTCCTGCATATGTGTCAAAGGACACCCGCAAATTCTGTACATCTAACAAGTGTTCACTCATATGTTCTTCTTCCTTTCTCCCGCGGTATGATCAGTTCCGTAAATGTGGGTCCAGCGCATCCCGTAAGCAGTTGCCAAACAGATAGAAGGCTAAAATCGTTACGCTGATGAAAACGCCCGGGATAAACAGCTGATACGGATACAGACGGTAGAAGGAGGCTCCCATCTGGCATAACTGTCCCCAGGAAGTCATCGGAGATTTGATTCCCAGTCCGATAAAGGAAAGGTATGCCTCCAAAAAAATCGCTCCCGGGATCGCAGAAGAAATGCTGACTACCTGCTGTCCTAAAATATTCGGTAAAATATGGCGGAAAATGATCCGCAGGGAAGATGCGCCCTGGGTCTTTGCCGCCAGAACGAACTCCCGGTTCTTAAACTGAAGCATACGCCCACGGACTACCCGTCCAGAATCCATCCAGCCGGTGATGGCGATGGCTAAGACGATGGCAACCGGACCGGACCCCAGCCACAGCATGATTAACGTCACATAAACCAGGGATGGGATGCAGACACCGATATCGATGATACGCATAATCAGCATATCCACCCAGCCTCCGAAATATCCGGAGATACCCCCCAGGAAAATACCGATGATCTGGGGAACGATGGCGCCGCCGATACCGATCAGAAGAGAGGTCCTTGCACCGACCCAGACTCTGGCCCACTGATCTCGTCCCAGCGAATCTGTGCCAAACCAATGTTCTCTGCATGGTCCTAAATTCGTTGCCAGAAGATCGGTTGTTTCATATTTATAAGGGCAGAGGAGCGGCGCAAAAACCGCCATCAGGGCGATGATCATAATCACAGCCAGGCTGACCATAGCTACCCTGTCGCTGCGGATCCGGCGCCATACATCACTCCAGTAGCTGACGCTTGGCCGCACCATCACATCTCCCTTATTTTCCCCTTGGGGAAGGGTGATAAAATCGGAATCATTGAACAGTTCCATTTCTGAATTTGCCATGATACTCACCTCACTTTGTAACCCGGATACGGGGATCGATCAGGCCATAGATCAAGTCAATGATAAAATTGGCCCCAACAACAAAAGTTCCAAAAAATACGGTCAGTCCCAGAGTCATGGTGTAATCCAGACTCTGTACGGAGCTGACAAAATAAGCGCCGATTCCGGGAATAGCGAAAATCTGCTCTACCACGAACGAACCCATCAGGATGGATACGATCTCCATACCTAAAGACGGGATCATAGGAATGATTGCATTACGGATCTGATGATTTAACACAATGCGGAAGGAGGAAAGTCCTTTGGCCTTTGCAGTCTTTACATAATCCTCAGAGATCACTTCCAGCATCAAAGTTCTCATCGTCCTGGTCTTTCCGGCGATAGAACCAATGGCCAGAGTCAGTGTCGGAAGAATGGTATAAGCAAAGCTCTTCCACTGGGCAACCGGAAACCAGCCAAGGCGGATCGCAAACACATACTGTAACAAAGACGCCAGAATAAATACCGGGATAGAAACACCCAATACGGAGAAGCCAACTAAGGTATAATCAATGGCTTTTCCTCGTTTTCTGGCTGCAATAATACCAAACAGGATTCCCACAGGGAAACTGATGGCATAGGACTGAAGTCCTAACTGGGCAGATACCGGAAATGTCTGGGCGATCACGCCGTTGACGGATTTTCCTACATATTTTAAAGAATATCCGAAATCACCATGAAGAAGATTTTTCATAAAAGTCACATACTGCTCCATCAGCGGACGGTCCAGACCATAATAACTCATCATTTTACTTAACATTTCCGGACTCATCATCTGCTGGGTGGTAAATGGATTGCCTGGCAGCGCACGAAGCAAAAAGAAACTGCTGGTAGCGATCAGCCAGATGGTCACAATGGAAATGACCAGTCTCTTCAAAATGTACTGTTTCAACGTTTTCCTCCTCCATCTATTCTGCAGGTCTATGCACCTGCTGCACGAACCATAACGGCAAAAGCACCGGAATAGTTACGAAAAGGGCGGTTATTCGCCGCCCGTTTCCTTTGCGTAGCTGATTTTTACTTTCTTACGACCAGATGGTTGAACTGATAGCCGCTGTTGATGGCGGTCATCTGGAAGCCCTCTACATAAGACTGTACGGCGCTGGTGTTGCTGTTCTCAAAGATCGGTACAATGCCTGCATCGTCCAGGAAGATCTGCTCTGCCTGGGAGGTCAATTCTGCCTGTTTTACAGGATCGATCTCCAGAACTGCCTGCTCTACCAGCTTATCATACTCCGGATCACTCCAGATACCATAGTTACACTCGCCGCCGGTCATCATGGACTCCATCACATCGGTTGGAAGTACATCTGTCTCCCATGTAATGCAGAAGATATCATAGCTTAAATCATAGAAGCTTCCGATCGCAGTACCGATCACATACTGGTTTAACTGGATATTGGTCAGACCTAAGTTCTGTTTCCACTGGTCAATGATAGTCTCCAACAGAAGCTTCTGCTCAGAAGCATCCCAGGTTACCAGACTTAACTGTGGAAGCTCGGAAACATCGCTGTAGCCTAATTCTTCCATGGCTTTTGCCAGATATGCCTTTGCCTGCTCTACATCACCGTCTAACGGTACGGAATTCACTGGATACTCGTCAACAAATTTGCCGCCGTTTGGTCCAACGAAATTAGAATCAACCTGGCGGTTGGATGGTTTGTGCATCCGGTTAACTGCTGCTACGGTTGCGTTACGGTTGAAGCCATAGCTTAATGCCTGACGGAAGTTTTGATTGCTGATCAGCTTGGAGGTCTCCTCACTGGTACCCTTCTGGTTGAACCACAGCCACATAAAACCGCCGCCGGTATAGCTGTACAGGTAATCAGACAGGTGATCAAAATACTGGCTGGAAACCTGCTCGATGGCGTCGATCTCACCATTTTCAAACATGGCTACTTTGGTGTTGGCATCATCTACTTCTACAAAATGCAGATTCTCTGTTGGGAAAGAGTCCTTGGCATCCCAGTACAGATCATTTTTCTTTAATTCCATGCTGCTGTCCAGTACCCAGTCTGTGATGGTGTATGGGCCAGAGTAAAGCATGGTATCTACGGAAGAACCTAATTTATCGCTGCCGACCTTCTCGACAAAGTCCTGGCGCAGTGGATATAAGCCTTTTACTGCGATGGTCTTATCAAAGGTATTTAACGGATGATCCATGGTGATCTCTAAGGTCTTATCATCCAGAGCCTTCACGCCAACCTCAGACCAGTCCGTTACTTCTCCATTGTTGAACTGTTTTGCGTTCTTGATGGCATACCAGCTGTTGGCTGCCGGACTTCCCATCTCAGGAGCCAGTAAGCAGTATGCTGCATACTCGAAATCCTTCGCTGTCAGATCAACACCGTCGGACCATTTTAAACCGTCACGTAAATGGAACGTGTAAACTGTGCAGTCATCATTCACATCATAAGTTTCTGCTGCATCACACTGAACCTCGTCCCCATAGTAACGTACTAACTGGATCTGGGTCAGATAAAAGACGTTCACATCGTTGGAAGACTGGCTCATGATCGGGTTTAACGTAACGATCCCGTTATATGCCATCGTGAAATCCTGACTTACTTCTCCCTCAGATGCAGTCTCTCCTGCTGCCGTTGTCTCTCCTGCTGCTCCCGTTGTTGTCTCTGCTGCTTTGGTGGTCTCTGTACCGCTGTTCTGATAAGTCCCGCATGCAGTCAGAGAAGCTGTCATGGCTCCGGCTAATGCCAGTGCAAGTGCTCTTTTTTTCATATCCTTTTCTCCTCTTTGATTTTATGTCTTATTCTCTGCAAAGGAAACGGCCGCATGCTACATCCTCTACTGCCAGTCCCAATGCATCAAACAGGGTAATCTCTGTGTCATTTTCTCTTCCAGGTACTTGTCCGGCTAAAATCCCGCCGATGGAACCTGTGATATGTTCTTCCCCGAAAAGTCCCTCATTCTTCGGGATCAGGTACTCTCCACATTCCTTCTTCATGGCCTCCACCTGATCGGCGTAAAGCTTCGCTTTTGCCATCAGACTGCTTTCGATCTCCCTGGTGTTCGGTGTAAAAGCACCCACCGCATTGATATGGGCTCCCGGGGTAATCCACTCTGCTTTCAGATATGGCTCCTTACTTGGCGTTACGGTACAGATGATCTCGGCTCCTTTTACAGCCTCTTCCACACTGTCACACACCATCACTGGAATCTTGTACTTCTCTTCCATCTCTTTCTGATACTTCTTTGCAGCCTCTCTTCTCTGGTCATAAACGGTGACCTTCTGGATGTCCCGTACCTCCATCATGGCTGCCAGATGGGAACGTCCCTGGGCTCCGGCGCCGATCACTGCCAGATGGTGGGCGTCTTTTCTTGCCAGCAGATCCGTAGCCACTCCAGATACAGCGCCGGTCCGGACCTCTGTGATCACGGAAGCGTCTGCCAGTCCCATGACCTCACCGTGGGCTCCGTCAAACATCATCACATAACCAATGTGGGATGGATAAACAGTTCCGGCATTCTGTGGACATGCTACCAGCACCTTTGCACCGTAACTGTCCTTTAACCAGGCTGGCATAAATCCAAATTTTTCTCCGCCCGGAAGTACCGCAATGGAGCGGACCGGCTGTGTCCAGTTTCCTTCCTCCAGTTCCTTTAATGCAGTACGCATCAGATCAATGCAGACCGGCATGGTCAGCTTCTCTCTGGCTTCCTGCGCCTCTACGATTTTCATTCGTAACCCCTCCTGGCTTTATACGCCGCCTAATTCATTTAAGTAATTATAAATCGTATATTTGTGACTCCCAGACGTTCTGCCGCGTAAGGAACGCTGCGCTGCATCTGGAAAAATCCTTTTTCTTTTAAAATACTGACCAAGGTCAGCCGGTCCGCCTTCTGCATCTGGGAAAATGGTCTCTTCACCATCTCACTGCAGGACTCAAACACCTCTTCCATGCTGTTTCCCGTACCAAACAGGGAAGTCTGCAGGGTGGCATCCGTCCGCAGCAGCCCGTCCATGATCCGGCTCATCTGGCTCATCACTGAGATATCATAGTTGATACCCAGAGCAAAATGATAATCCTCTCCCTGGAAATGAAACGTGGAGGACTTCATGGTCTTTCCTGAAGAAGTGATCACCATCTGATTCACATAGTCCAGATCCAGATTCACTTTCGGGTCTTCCTCATCCATCATGGTATCCCTTCCATAAATACTCAACGTGGATCCAGTAGTCCTTCCAGATACATGTCCATTATAGATTGCCAGGTTCTTCACTTTCTGTCCATCCATCTCGTGGACAATGGTTTCACATTGTTCTCCGAACATGACGGCAATCCCTCTCGCCATCCGGTCCAGGAAATCAAACGCTTCTTTTTTTGTCATTACGAAGTCCTTTCCTGTCCTCTTGATCTCATTTTTGTTTCATCAATTCAACCTTTTTATGTGTTAAAGTGAGTATAGCAGTATTTCAACTATTTGTCAATTTTATTTCAACAGTTTGTTGATCCTTTTTTCATTCTTTTTGAACGCTTTTGGATCGTGAAATCATTGCGTTATTGAAGAAAGTCCGCTATAATCGTTTTTAAAGTCTGCTTTCTGTATTGGAGGAAATCATTATGAAAATACTGCTTCGGAACCTGACAAAACGGTTCCCTGACCGCAATAAAAAAACGCAGGGTGAGATCACTGCAGTCAACGATCTGACCCTGGAAATCCCGGATGGTAAATTAGTGGGGCTTCTCGGCCCATCCGGCTGTGGAAAGAGCACCACGCTGAATCTGATCTGCGGACTGGAAAAAGCCACGGAAGGAACCATTTTCTTCGGAGACCGGGATGTGACTGCCTTAGAGCCGGAACACCGGGGCGTGGGCATGGTGTTCCAGAATTACGCCCTGTATCCTCACCTGACGGTCCGCCAGAACATCCAGTTTCCATTGGAAAATTTAAAGGGAAAAGATAAATTAACCAAAGAGGAATTGAAGCGCCGGGTGGATGAAGCAGCAAAGCTGGTTCAGATTGACGAGCTGATGGAACGCCGTCCCGGTGAATTGTCCGGCGGCCAGCAGCAGCGTGTCGCCATCGCCAGGGCATTGGTGAAAATGCCCCACGTCCTGCTTTTAGATGAGCCGCTGTCCAACTTAGATGCCAGACTCCGTCTCCAGACCCGTGAAGAGATCCGCCGGATCCAGAGGGAGACAAAGATCACTACCATTTTTGTCACCCATGACCAGGAAGAAGCCATGAGCATCTGTGACCTGATCGCCGTGATGAAGGATGGAATTCTGCAGCAGCTGGGAAAGCCTCAGGATGTCTATGATTTCCCCTCCAATTTATTTGTAGCCAAGTTTTTAGGCACACCACCGATCAATGTCTTCCACGGCTTTGTCAAGGATCAGACTCTTTTTATTGGAAAGAATGCAGTTCTTGCCACTCCAGGAGTTTCTGATCAGGAAGTGACCGCAGGCATCCGGCCGGAGGGACTTATCTACCGTCCAGACGGTCCTCTCTCCTGCCATATGAACCGGATCGAAGTCATGGGACGTGACACCAGCATCACCGCCTCCCATCCAGACTGTGAAAACCCGGTGATCCGTGCCATCACCAACACAGACAAACTCCCCGATCCAGGTACCACAACTGTAAGCTTCTCCTTAAAACCAGGAAAAGTACATTTATTCCAGGCAGAAACCGGAGAACGGATTCCATTCTCCACCAACCATGAGGTAAATTCCTATGAATAAACACAATTCAAAGGCCTGGCTGTATCTGCTGCCGGCTCTGCTGTTTTTAGGCGCTTTTATGGTCTATCCGCTGATCGATGTATTCGTATATTCTGCGGAAGAGGGCTATAATTTTGCTTCCCAGAGCTACTTCGGTGTAGGACTTTACAACTATTCCTATGTGCTGCATGACACCTATTTTCTTCAGGCGGTAAAAAACACCTTTATCCTGGTGATCATCACGGTTCCGGTTTCTACTCTGCTGGCGCTTTTTATCTCTCTGGGCTTAAGCTCCATCCGTCCTTTGAGAAACCTTTACCAGACCATCTATTTTCTGCCCTACGTGACGAACACCCTGGCAGTCGGTCTGGTCTTTATGGTACTGTTCCAGAAAACCGAGTATACGGACGGACTGATCAACCTGCTGATCCAGTGGTCTGGCGGTAACTCCGTGGACTTTATCTCCGGTCCTTACTGGGCAAAAATGACGGTTTTGTGCGTTTATACCATCTGGGTGGTCATGCCGTTTAAGATTCTGATCCTCACCAGTGCTTTAGCCTCCGTCAACCAGGACTACTACAAGGCAGCCAAAGTGGACGGCACCTCCGCATTTCGCATTTTCCTGCGGATCACCCTGCCGATGATCTCCCCGATGATCTTCTATCTGGTGATCACCGGATTTATCGGCGCCTTTAAGGCCTACAGCGATGTGGTGGCTCTGTTCGGAACAGACTTAAATGCCGCCGGTATGAACACCATCGTCGGCTACATCTACGATATGCTTTATGGCAACAGCGGTGGCTTCCCATCCTATGCTTCCGCTGCCGCCGTCATTTTATTTATCATTGTCCTGACCATTACCTGCATCAACCTGATGGTCAGCCGGTCTTACGCCGGTCACGGAAGAAAGGAGTAGGAAATGGAACAGCATCGTAAAAAAGATCCCAAAAGCACCTTTGCAGCTGTGCAAAAGGCAGTGACCTACCTCCTTCTGACCATATGGGCGGTGATCGTCCTGTTTCCATTTTACTGGATGGTGCTGACATCCCTGAAGGATTATGGTGCCTACAACGCAGAACACACGCCTTCATTTTTCACGCTGGCGCCGACCCTTGAGAATTACCGCAATGCATTTACAACGGTTCCGCTGATGGGATATCTTTTGAATACCCTGATCTTTACCGTGATCACCACAGCGTTGATGCTTTTTGTGATCACATTAGCCGCCTATGCCTTTGCCAGACTAAATTTCCGAGGAAAGGACCTGGTATTTACCCTGTTTTTGTCCCTGATGATGATTCCAACAGAGCTGGTGATCATCACCAACTTTGCCACCATCACCAATCTGAAGCTGCGCAACACCTTCGCGGGACTGGTACTGCCGTCGGTCACTTCCGTGTTTTACATCTATTTATTGAAAGAAAATTTTGAACAGGTTCCCGATGAACTTTACCGGGCCGCCAAGGTGGACGGAACCTCTGATCTGAAATACTTATGGAAGGTCATGATTCCCATCTGCCGTCCGACCCTGATCACCGTGACCATTTTAAAAATCATCGAGTGCTGGAATTCCTACGCATGGCCACGTCTGATCACCGACGATCCCTCTTATTTCCTGGTATCCAACGGTATCCAGGAAATCCGGGAAAATGGCTTTGGCCGCGAGAATATCCCGGCTATGATGGCAGCAGTTGTGGTGATTTCCCTGCCATTGATCGTGCTGTTTTTCCTGTTCCGGAAAAAGATCATGGCTGGCGTGTCACAGGGAGGTATCAAAGGATGATGGAATTTATGAAACGATTACAGCACCTGGAGGCATCTGGAGCGCGATCCGGTTCTGATGCTTCTGTGAACCATCACAGGCACCCGCACAAACATCGTTCCGCCATGTGCCTTTCCATGTGCTTTGTAGCTGCAGGTGTTTCTCTGGCCCTCTCCGGCTGCCATGGTGCAAGACAGCAGGCGGACACTTTTTCTGTTCCGGAAACATTTGAAACGAACCGCAATTACGAGATTACCTTCTGGGCAAAAAATGATACGAATAAACGGCAGACAGATATTTACAAGAAAGCCATTGAAGACTTTGAGACCATTTACCCCAACATCACCGTAAATCTACGGTTGTATACAGACTATGGAAAGATCTATAACGATGTGATCACCAACATTTCCACCGGAACAACCCCTAATGTCTGTATCACTTATCCGGATCACATTGCCACCTATCTGACTGGTGATCAGGTGGTGGTTCCGTTAAATGATTTATTTGCAGACAGCCGTTTTGGGCTTGGCGGCAGCGAAATCGCCTTTGATTCACCGACCAGAGAAGAGATCATCCCACAGTTCCTGGATGAATGCTCTTTTAACGGCACCTACTACGCCGTTCCTTACATGCGCTCCACGGAAGCCTGCTATATCAACCGGGATCTGGTGGAAAAGCTGGGCTATACCATTCCAGACACTCTGACCTGGGACTTTCTATGGGAAGTGTCAGAGGCCGCCGCAAAAAAGGATGGAAATGGCGTTTACACCTTAAATGGCCAGAAGGTCATGATCCCATTTATTTACAAATCCACGGACAACATGATGATCCAGATGCTAAAGCAGAAGCATGCCGGGTATTCCGATGAAAACGGTAATATCCAAATTTTTAATGATACCACCAGGGATCTGCTTTACACCATTGCGGATCACGCCAAAACCGGGGCATTTTCCACTTTTAAGATCTCCAGCTATCCGGCCAACTTCTTAAATGCAGGTCAGTGCGTCTTTGCCATTGACTCCACCGCCGGTTCCACCTGGATGGGAAGCCATGCGCCGCTGTCTGACATCAGCGCTGACGCATTTATCGATTTTACAACAGAGGTCATGGCTGTTCCGCAGTTTGACCCGGAACACCCGCAGATGATCTCCCAGGGTCCTTCCATCTGTATCTTCAATAAAAATGATCCCCAGGAGGTGTTAGCGTCCTGGCTCTTTACCCAGTATCTGCTGTCCAATGACGTACAGATCGCCTACTCCCAGACAGAAGGCTACGTTCCTGTCACCTCAAAGGCCCAGGCAAGCGCCGAATACCAGGATTATTTATCCAGGGCCGGGGAAGACAATGATACTTATTATGATGTAAAGATCAAAGCGTCCAGGCTGCTGTTAGACCATGCGGCAGACACCTTTGTGACTCCGGTTTTCAACGGCTCTACCTCTTTAAGGAATGCAGCCGGCCAGTTGATTGAAAATACTGTCAAATCCGTCCGGCGGAAGGAAACGGTGGATGAAGCATATATGGAGAAATTATTTGATGATGTGACCGCTCTCTATCATCTGGATGAGCATATGGAGACCACCGGCAGCCAAAATGGAGCAAAGGACCTGGGACCGCTTCCAACCACTGCAAAGGTACTGCTGACATCCCTTGGAGCGGCATGGCTATTGATCATCGGATGGAATGTGGTATACTTTACAAAAAAGCACCGGTAAACTGCATGGCTCCATTCCTTATTTCGTAACGCTTCAGTATCTTATTTCTCAAAAAACATGGTATAACTTTATATGTTTTTGTGAAAAACCAGGCAATCTCTTGATTTTCCTGGTTTTTTCGATATAATAAACTCTGGTTCAGACATTGATCCATTTGGATCTGTCGATAGAATCACAATCACACTAAAGGAGAGGAACATTATGAAAAAATTATCTGTACTGGCTATGACCATGGCCCTGTCTATGGCGGCTGTTGGATGTGCGAAGACTGCTCCAGCTACCGAGACAACTGCTGCTGAAACCACCGCTGCTGAGACAACCGCAGAGGAGACTACTACTGCAGAAGAAACCACAGAGGCTGCTGACAGTGAAGCAAAAGAAGTATTGAGCTATGACGAGTATGTTGCTGCCGATTTAGACAGCGAAGTAACTGTTGAGACCTACGTCCAGGCAAAACAGTCCTGGTGGGAGGACAAAGCAACTGTTTACACCCAGGATCAGGACGGTGCGTACTTTGTATACAACATGGCCTGCTCTGAGGCTGATTATGAGTTATTAACTCCAGGAACTAAGATCCTGGTAACTGGTTACAAATCCGAGTGGTCCGGCGAAGTGGAGATCATCGACGCTACTTTCCAGATTGAGGATGACGGCGATACCTTCATTGCTGAGCCTCTGGATGTTACCGAGATGTTAGGATCTGACGAGCTGATCGACCATCAGAACCAGCTGGTATCCTTCAAGGGCATGACCGTAGAAGCCGCTGGCAAGGACGCTGACGGCAAGGACGTAGCTTTCCTGTACAACTGGGATGGCTCCGGTTCCGACGGTGATGACTTATACTTCAACGTTTCTTACAACGGCGAAACTTATACCTTTACCGTTGAGTCCTATCTGTGTGACAACAGCACCGACGTTTACAAGGCAGTTACTTCCTTAGAGATCGGTCAGACTGTTGATATGGAAGGCTTCTTATACTGGTATGAGGGCGCTAACCCACATATCACTTCTGTAAAGGTTGCAGAATAACACCAGGAACCATAAACAGCCATGGCCCACCAAATAGGGGTCATGGCTGTTCTTTTATCCAAACATAACAATTTTTCTTTCTCTGATCATTTCTACAGATGCCGGCATTTCGTAAACCTGTTGGATCATCTTGGAGGTCACTATTTCCGGACCTCCGCATCCAAGTACCCCTCCATGCTTCATAAACAAGAACCGGTTACAATACCGCAATGCCAGATTCACATCATGAATCACCATAAGGCCACTTACTCTTTTCTCATCAATGTATGCCTTTACCAGTTCAAGAACATCATGCCGGTTTTTGGGGTCTAAGCAGCTGGTTGGCTCATCTAAAAGCAAAAGCTCCGGTTCCTGGGCCATTGCCCTTGCCAGCATCACCTTTTGTTTTTCACCGCCAGATAACTCATCCATATATCTCAGCTTCCAGTCCCCAATCCCAAGCCTTTCCAGAATCTGATTGCACAATTCCATATCATCTGCTGAAACAGACCATTTCATATAGGGTTTTCTGCCAAGTAATACCGTATCAAATACGGTCAGACGGCTGATCTCTGAAAACTGACTGACATAGGCCATCCGTTTTGCTGCTTCATGATTGGACAGGCTTAACACGTTCTGGCCATTCATCAGCACAACACCGTTTTGTGGTTTATGAATACGGTTCATACAGGTGATCAGTGTGCTTTTTCCCACGCCATTGACTCCTAAAACCGCCATAAATTCTCCAGAATCCAGTTGAAAGGATACCTGATCCAGGATTTTTTTCTGACCATAAGAAAAAGAAAGATTTTTTACTTCTATCATTTCAGATTCCCCTTTCGTATGATCATATACAAAAATAGCGGAGCGCCAAGAAATGACGTTAAGGCACCGATCGGAAGGACTGTCGGCGCAGCCAGCAGCCTGGAAGCAATATCCGCCAGAATCAAAATCGCCGCTCCCCCAAGAGCAGAAGCCGGGATCAGATAGCGATGGTCATTTCCTACTACCTTCCGTACCATATGCGGCGCGATCAAACCGATAAAACTGATACAACCGACAAATGCCACAGAAACAGCTGCGATCAAAGACCCTGCGATCATACTTCCAACGATCAGCGCATCTACAGAAACGCCAAGGCTTTTTGCAGTATGATGTCCACTTTCAAGGGCATTGTAGTTCCATCGGTTCCAATAAAACCATAACCCCGATGCCAGCGTCAGAATACTGATCAGACCGATTTCTCTCCATCCGGCTCTTCCAAGGCTGCCAAAGGTCCAGTAAACGATCGTTGCCATGACCACATCATCGCAAAAATACTGGATCAGGGTGGTCGCTCCTGTAAATAAAGAGCTTAATGCCACTCCTGCTAAAATCATAGTGGATGGTGTGGCTTTTGTAAAAAAGGCGAGCATTAAGATCACGATGGTTGTGGTGATCCCGCCTGCAAACGCACAGATACTTACCATATAGGGATTGGTGATCGTCAATGCTCCTCCGGTACCGGAATTCACCTGGATTCCGGCTCCCAGCATCGTAATGGCAAAAGCCGCGCCAAAGCTGGCGCCCTGGGAAACCCCAAGCGTTGATGCCGAGGCCAGGGGATTTCTCAGTACATTCTGCATCACACAGCCAGTTAACGCAAGGGCTGCTCCTACTGCTATGGCTGTTGCTGTACGCGGCATCCTGACATTCCAGATGATGGTCTCCATCTGCTTTGTCCCCCGGTGCAGCAGCGCAGCGAATACATCCGGAATCTTCATTCCCGACGAACCCGTACACAGGCTCCATACGGTCAGTCCCACCACCAGAATGAACAACTCTGCCAAAAACAGCCGTTTACGCCAGATATACTGTTCATACTTATCTTTCGACTTATTGAAAATACTCATTTAATGTACCATAGATCAAACCGCCCTCACGCATCTGTGAGAACGTATCTTCTCCTAAAAATGTTGTTAAGATTTCATTGCTTTTATCTTCCATGGTCAGATCCTCGAATTGCTCTGGGTACAGTATCATGCCAGTATAATATGCATCCATCAGTGCATAGGTAATATTCATTCCGCAGTTATTAAAGGATGGAAGTGCATATACATTTTCTTCTTTTACCGCTCTTACTGTTTTGAAATACTCCGGATTTCCACTGATCTCATCACTGACAAGATCCATATTGCCCGGATCCAGGAAAATCATATCTGGATCCCATGTAAGAATCTGTTCCAGATCAGCCTCATAATATCCATCTTCCGTATCCACATCTGCCACATTTTTTGCGTTCACCGCATCAAATGGACCAAACTTGGAATAGGTTCCAGTAAATCCATGACGACCGCTGAATGTCACCGCACCGGCATAAGCAGTTGGCTTTTCTTCTTCTGGGATTTCTGCTGTACGGCTATTTAAATCTTCCTTACACTGATCAATATAAGTCAATAATTCTTCACAGCGCTCTTCTTTCTCTACAACCTCCGCAAATACCCGCATTGCACTATAAAAGCTCTCATTTGCAAGTCCCTTGCTTGTATAACGGACACATACTACCGGGATTCCCGTCTGATTTTCCAGTTCTTCTGCTGCCTCCTGGGAGAAGCCTGCTAAGATCACATCCGGAGCTGCCATAATGATCGCTTCCGCATAACCATTATTGGCGCCACTTCCGCCACCAGCACCTACCAATGGTAATTTTCTGGTCTCATCACGAAGGATCGGGCTGTAATCTCTTAAAATATTAACTCCTCCAGCATCGTGTTCCTCAATTCCAGCCATTTTATCCTCTGCATCCAGGTAAACAGCGATTCTCGGAGCGCCACTTCCCAGGCAGACGATGGAATCTACCTCATCCGGAATCTCTACTTCTCTTCCCCATGTATCCTTCACGATCCTGGTTTTTCCTTCAGACTCTGCCGCACCTGCCTCCTGTGCGGTTGTTTCTGTCTCTTTGGCAGCCGCTTCTGTTACCGTTTCTTTCGTTGTCTCTGTTGCTGCTGTCTGGTTTTTGCAGCCTGTCATACCCATCATCACGGCTGCCGCAATCATGCTGCTGCCATTCTGTTTTTTCTCATATTCACAATCTCCTCTTATTTACCAATAATTCTTGTTTACCAGTAATTCTTGTTTACCAATAACTGTTCCGTATCTTCACAGACACGTTTTACCAGCCTCTGGTATATTCTTTAAAGCAGTCCATGCAGACCTTTTTCCCATCCTGAAGCCTCATTCTATGTTCTGGAGCATCTTCTCCACAGATTTCACAGGTAACATTTCTAAAAATCCGGGCACGCTCTGGTAACTGGACCTGAGTTTCTTTATAATCGAATACCTCCTCTATCGGACATTCCAGCAGATATTGATAGTATTCTTCCTTTTCCATTCCTGGATTTCTTTTTTTCATATAAAAGCGCACTGCTTTTCCGGTATCGCGCCGGATAAATGTATAGGCTGATTTTCCGGTATTCCGGTATAACAGATTCCCCTTTCCCAAAGAACACCCTAACACAGCCTGGATCGCATCCACACCGCATGCGTCATTTTCCGTGATACACACCAGCTCTTCGTCTTTACTTCCTGTCACCCCCATCACTTTCATCGCAGCCTCACATGCCTTAAACCCGATTGCAAGTCCCGGACACACATGTCCATGGAAGGCTGCCGCCTTCTGCCATAACAGTTCTAAATCTTTTTCCATCATTTTCTCCTCTCATCTAATCATAAAAAAGAATCCTGCTTGCAGGATTCTCCGCCTGCGGCGGGTCGCTTTAGCGACACTCTTCCACTCCGCCGCAGTGCGATCCCGCGGAGCGTTTTTTTGTGTCATAGGACGAAGTTTCCTAGGACACAAAAAAAGGTATAGCTATCGTTATTAAGCTATACCTTCTGGTATCATAATCAGTTCCTCTGATTGTATTATTGATCTTATTGAAACTTTATCATCTGAGAAATTCTTCTGAATTTCAAGTATGCTTCTTGCATACGAAGCTTAGTATATCAGATTGACAACTATCTGTCAACTTGGATCATTCTGACTCTTTCTTCTATGACTTGTCCCATTCACGACTAATTGGGATTTGCCCCACTCATAACGAACCGTTCCCTAACGCCAGCAGATGCAAAAACCGCTCCCCATATTTCTCTGCCTTTACCACTCCCACACCGGATACCTCCATCAACTCCTCCAGATTCTTCGGCCGTAGCTGGCACATGGAAATTAAAGTTTTATCAGAAAATACGATGTACGGCGGAATCTTTTCTTCTTTGGCGATCTCCATACGGAGGACACGCAGCCTCTCAAACAGAGCCTGATCTTCTCCGGAAAGAGCTGCTGCACCAGCTTTTCGCTTGGAGGAGGTGGTCTTTTTGCGGGTGGTAATTCTTCCATCCTCCGGCTCTGACTCTTTTTCTGCTTTTGTATCTACTTTTCTCAGCACCAGCTCTGTCCCGTCCAACACAGCCCTGGATTTTTCTGTCAGCTTTACAATGGCGTAAACATCATGGGTCACATGAAAATATCCCTGAAGCTGGAGATCGTTAAAAATCTGGCGAAGCTCCGGGATCGTGTAACGGGAAAGCTTTCCATAGTAAGGATTCTCTTCCATATGATACTGACGGATTCTGGCAGTTTTTGATCCCCGGACCGTATCCAGGATCACATTGACGCCGTACCGTTCCCTGCAGGACTGCACACAGCCTGCCATGGCTGCGGCTGCCTCCGTAATATCCTCGGTCTCATAATCTCTCAGGCAGTTGGAACAATTTCCACAGGTCCCGCTGGCCTCCTCACCAAAATAATTCAGGATATAAGTCCGCAGACACTCCCTGGTCAGGCAGTAGAAATTCATTTTCTGCAGCCGCTCCCGGTCTCTTTCCATCACCTGCTCCCTGGTAACGAAATCCAGTTCCTGATTATCCTGATTGTGCTCAATGAACATCTGGTTGGTGATCACATCCTGGGGGCTGTAGTATAAAACGCACTCCGCATTTTCCCCATCACGCCCGGCTCGCCCTGCCTCCTGGTAATAGCTTTCCAGGTTCTTGGGCATACCGTAATGAAGCACAAACCGGACATTGGATTTATCAATTCCCATACCAAAAGCATTCGTTGCCACCATCACCTGCACCCGGTCATTGATAAAATCCTCCTGATTCTGCTTCCGTTCCAGATCACTTAGCCCCGCATGGTAACGATTTACGGAAAATCCCTCCTCCTGCAGCTTCTGGCACACATCCTCCACCACTTTCCTGGTCAGACAGTAAATAATGCCACTGTCCTCCCTGTGGTTTTGCAGATAATCGACAATGGCACGATACCGGTCACGAACCGTTTCCACACCAAAATACAGATTTTTCCGGTCAAATCCCGTGGTCAGAGTCTCCGGGTTGTGCAGCTTCAAAATCTTCTTTATATCTTCCCGGACCTGGGCAGTCGCCGTAGCGGTAAATGCACTGACCACCGGACGTTTCGGAAGCTGCTCCACAAATTCTGTGATTTTCAAATAACTGGGCCGGAAATCCTGTCCCCACTGGGATACACAGTGGGCCTCGTCCACCGCCACCATGGAGATCTTCACATGACAGGCAAAATCCAGAAATTCCGGGCTCAATAACCGTTCCGGCGCCACATAGATAATCGGATACCGTCCATTTCTCGCCAGACTCAGCGCCTTATAATACTGATTCGCCGTCAGGGAGCTGTTCAAATACGCCGCATGGATGCCTGCCTGGTTTAAGGACTCCACCTGATCCTTCATCAAAGAGATCAGCGGAGAGATTACCAGCGTGATCCCATCCATGATCAGAGCCGGGATCTGATAGCAGATGGATTTTCCTGCTCCTGTCGGCATGATCCCCAGCACATCCCGGCCTTTTAAAATGCTGTCGATCAGAATCTCCTGACCTGGACGGAAAGAATCATATCCAAAATACTGTTTTAATAATTGATATTTCATCGGCGCTGTGCCGCCTGCACCAGATGTTTGGCAAGAACGGCAGTGGTCACTGCTCCAACACCACCTGGCACCGGAGTCGCTGCCGCTGCTTTGCCTTCCAGCGATCCGAAATCCACATCTCCACACAGCTTTCCATCTTCATCCACATTGATTCCCACATCCAGAACCACTGCATCCTGGCCAACATAGTCGCCATTTAACATTTTTGCCTTTCCAGCCGCTGCCACCAGAATCTCCGCATTCTGGCAGGCGCCCTTTAAGTCACGTGTTCTTGTGTGGCACATAGTCACGGTGCCGTTGGCCTTTAACATTAACATGGCAAGTGGTTTTCCAACCACCATGCTTCTTCCAACCACGGTCACCCGTTTTCCCTCCACCAGAATCTCATTGGCACGCAGCACTTCCATTACTGCCTCTGCAGTACATGGAGCAAACCCGCTGGAATCTCCGGCAAATACCTTAGCGATATTCTCCGGGGAAATGCCGTCTAAATCCTTCTTCGGATCGATCATCCGCTCAATGTCTTTCTCGCAGATCTGCTTTGGAAGCGGACGCAGCATCAGAATTCCTGTGACATCTGCATCCCCGTTGATCTTCTGGAATTCTTCTTTAAACTCCCCATCAGAAATATCTGCCGGAAAATGATAAGACTCCACTCTCAGGCCAAATGCCTCCATTTTTTTCGTGGCACCACGCTCATAGGACATATCATCCGGATTCTCTCCCACACGGATGATCGCCAGCTTCGGCACCTCCTGTAAACCAGCCGCGATCTGAGCGACTTCTTCCTTAATCTTAGCAGAAACCTCTGCGCCTTTTAAAATTTTCATCGTTTCCTCCTATTTTTTCAGCCGTGACAACACCTTCTCATAAACCAGATCCGCCCGCTTCGTTCCCTCTTCCAGCAGCTTCTCCGCTTTCTGGTTGATCTTCTCCGCCTCATCCCTCTGCTTCATGGATTTTGTATTAATATAAACATTCATCACCGCTCCCGTCAGAGCCGTCCGGATAAACTGGACCGCCACGCCCACATCACTGACCGCCATCACACTGCCATTGGCCTCCAGGAATTCCAGATGGCTGATGCACTGCTGTGCCGCTTCCATGATCTGCAGCGGTACCAGACTGGCTGCCCTTAGATTTTCTTCCATTACCGCTTCCTTATGTGCCTTTTCCTCTTCCGTACCAGATGGCAGACTGTAAGCCGCTGCCAATGGAGCAAACACCCTGGCATCCTCGTCTGCCAGAATGAACATCTCCTTCTGAAGTTCCGTAAGCTCTGTCATCCGCTCATAGACCTCTGCCTCTACTGCGGCATATCTTTTCTTACCGACAGTCAGATTCCCTACCATCAAACCCAGGGCCGTCCCTAAGGCTCCCGCCATGGCAGACGCGCCGCCGCCTCCGGGAACTGGTTTTTTCGATGATAATTCCTCCACAAATCCTTCGATCACCTGCTCTTTGATCATAAATTTGGTCTCCTTCTTATGCTGTTTATGGGTAGGCATTTTCTGAACTGAAAATACCGCTTCCAGACGAATCATCCTTCTCCCTGGATCGTTCCCATAAGAATAGCACAGGTTTTGTCGTTAATCAATGCTTATACACTGTTTAAATCATTAAAGTTCCCAAAGCGCAACGCGTGAACAGTAACCCCAAAGCAGATTCCTGGAAACAGCGGTGCAAATGGTTCCTGGTAATGCCTGTTTTCATGGCGTTTTTGAATTATGGTTCATAATTATACATATGCACTGAATAATATGCAAGTATTTTTTATAAATATTCAATTTAGGGTTGCATTTTCCAAAAAGATGGTGTATATTTATGAAAGTTTATATGATAAAAACGCGTAACTGTGAAGATACCGAACAGTTACAAAAACGCAATCACATAGGAGGATACATATTTATGAAAGAAAAAGTTGTATTAGCTTATTCCGGCGGACTTGATACCACAGCCATTATCCCGTGGTTAAAAGAACATTTTAATTATGATGTTGTCTGCTGCTGCATCGACTGTGGACAGGGCAGTGAATTAGACGGCTTAGAGGAGCGTGCAAAATTATCCGGCGCTTCTAAATTATACATTGAGGACCTGGTTGACGATTTTGCAGAGAACTACATTGTTCCTTGTGTTCAGGCAAACGCAACCTATGAGAACAAGTATTTATTAGGTACTTCCATGGCTCGTCCAGCCATCGCAAAACGCCTGGTTGAGATTGCCAGAAAAGAAGGCGCTGTTGCTATCTGCCACGGCGCTACCGGTAAAGGTAATGACCAGATCCGATTCGAGTTAGGTATCAAGGCCCTGGCTCCAGATATCAAGATCATCGCACCATGGCGTATGACAGACGTATGGACCATGCAGTCCCGTGAGGACGAGATCGAATACTGCAAACAGCATGGCATCGATCTTCCATTCTCCGCAGACAGCAGCTACAGCCGTGACCGTAACTTATGGCACATCAGCCATGAGGGTCTGGAGTTAGAGGATCCGGCAAACGAGCCAAACTACGATCACCTTCTGGTATTGAGCACGACTCCTGAGAAAGCTCCAGACGAGCCAGAATATGTAACCATGACCTTCGAGAAGGGTGTTCCAACCAGCATCAATGGCGAGAAGATGAAGGTGGCTGACATCATCCGTAAGTTAAATACCTTAGGCGGCAAACACGGCATCGGTATTGTAGACATCGTAGAGAACCGCGTTGTCGGCATGAAATCCCGTGGCGTTTACGAGACTCCTGGCGGAACCATCTTAATGGAGGCTCACAAACAGTTAGAGGAGCTGGTTCTTGACCGCGCTACCATGGAAGTCAAGAAAGAGATGGGTGATAAACTGGCTCAGGTTGTATACGAGGGCAAATGGTTCACTCCTCTGCGTGAGGCGATCCAGGCATTCGTAACCTCTACCCAGGAATATGTAACCGGCGAAGTTAAATTCAAATTATACAAAGGCAACATCATCAAAGCTGGAACGACTTCTCCATACTCCTTATACAGCGAGTCCCTGGCTTCCTTCACCACCGGTGATCTGTATGATCATCACGATGCAGATGGCTTCATCACTCTGTTCGGTCTTCCATTAAAGGTTCGTGCGATGAAGATGCAGGAGTTAAAGAAAAACAACACCAGCACCAACTAATCAAACGTAATCGGACAGATTTTCTCAAATGGAATTTTCAGACCTGTGAAAACGGTTTTTAAGACTGTTTTCACAGGTCTTTCTCTTGACAAACAATTTTTTGCTTGCTACTCTTGGTAATGGAAATGAAAATGAAAAGAGGTTTTTCTTATGCATATGATCGACAGAAACAGTCCCTGCTGGTGTGGCAGCGGACGCAAATACAAAAAATGTCATTATGATTTTGACGAGAAGCTGATGGCTTATGAGCACAGGGGCTGCATCGTTCCGGAACACAACATGATCAAAACTCCGGAGCAGATCGAGAAGATCAAAGCAAGCGCCCAGGTCAACATCGCAGTCCTGGACTACGTGGCAGAACACATCAAAGAGGGGGTTACCACAGAGGACATCGACCGCTGGGTTTACGAGGAGACCACCAGACGAGGCGCTATCCCGGCTCCATTAAACTATGAAGGTTTCCCAAAGAGTGTCTGCACCTCCATCGATGAGGTAGTCTGCCACGGAATCCCGGATCCAAAGCGGGTATTAAAAAACGGTGACATCATCAATGTGGACTGTTCCACCATCTTAAACGGCTACTACTCCGACTCCTCCCGTATGTTCTGCATCGGCGACGTCTCCCCTGAGAAAAAACGCCTGGTTGAGATCGCCCGCCAGAGCCTGGAAGTGGGCTTAAAAGCGGTAAAACCCTGGAATTTCTTAGGTGATATGGGTTCCGCCATCCACGATTTTGTTCGGGAAAACGGTTATAGTGTTGTCCGGGAAATCGGTGGTCACGGCATTGGCTTAGAATTCCATGAGGAACCATGGGTCAGCTATGTTTCTGAAAAAGGAACCGAGATGTTGATGGTTCCTGGCATGATGTTTACCATCGAGCCGATGATCAACATGGGAAAGCCAGATGTGTTCGTTGACGAGGATGATGACTGGACCGTCTACACCGAAGACGGCCTCCCATCCGCCCAGTGGGAGATCCAGGTATTGGTTACCGAGGACGGATACGAGATCATCTCTTACTGATTTTTCTTGTAAAGAAGGCGTGTGAAAAAAATGAGAAATCATTTTTTCACACGCCCTCGCGCCGAGCGCGGTCGCTTGCGACATATTTCTTCTTCGCGCGAGTGCGCATCCCGCGGAGCGTTTTTTATGTCATAGGGCGAAGTTTCCTATGGCACAAAGAATCCTGCTCGCAGGATTCTCCGCCTGCGGCGGGGCGCGACAGCGGCACTCTTCCTTTCCGCCGCAGTGCGATCCTCGCGGAGCGTTTTTTGTGTCATAGGGCGAAGTTTCCTATGAC
>QUFC01000040.1 GCA_003478355.1 Lachnospiraceae bacterium AM48-27BH | reverse complement strand
TCAAACTCTCATGTTAAAAGTTTGTATCCGGGTTTAGAACTTAGCTTGGCTAATGTTTAAACCGTTCTACTGTTGTTTTGGTTTGTTTTTGTTCTGAATTTTCTCATTCAAAGACGTCCAACCAGGACTCTTTTTTATTCGAATTTTCAGGGTTTTACATACTGTTCAATCTTTGATTTTCAAGGTTCTTTGTTGTTGTCTGTCTCAGCAGCAACTCATTTAGTATATCAGATGTTGTTCTGTTTGTCAACAACTTTTTTATTTGTTTTTTGAACTTTTTGAAGTTCTTTGTTGTTCCCTCGGAACGAATATTATAATAGCACGTATTGTTTTAATTGTCAACAATAATTTTAATTTTTTTATTTGTTTTAATTGTTCAGTCAATTTATGGCTGCTTTGTACAAATTTGAAATTTTCCAGCAATGCAGACGATTCAGAATTTTCTGTTTTTATAGAAGCTAAATCAATAGGCAATCAAAACGAAATCCCCAGCGGAATCGCTGCGGCAGCCATAACGATCCTTCTGGGGATAAGTTCACAAAATTACGAAATCTCATTCTTTTATTTCATCAGCTCTGCAATTTTCTTCATCTGCTCGCTGATCTTGATGTTCTGCGGGCACACCTTTTCACACCGATGGCAGCTTCTGCAGGAATCTGAACGGACCTGCTGCTTCTCATATTCCCGTTTCATGCCATCTTTGCCCTCTGGACCATATGTATTATAGGCTTTAAACAGCTCCGGGATATTTAATCCGAATGGGCATGGCATACAATATGCACAGCCGGTACAGTCCACCATGGACATCTTATCATAGATTTCTTTCGCTTTCTCGTATTGCTTCTTTTCTTCCGCAGTCAACATACCTACTGCGCTGCGTCCCGCATAGACCAGATTATCCTCCACCTGTTGTTCCGTTCCCATTCCGCTTAAAAGCAGACTGACTTCTTTTTTATCCCATAAGAAATCCAGAGCATGTTCCACAGATGTCTTATCTTTGGAAAATACCTCTGCCACATGCTCAGACAGATTAGCCAGCCGTCCTCCCAACAACGGTTCCATAATAATCACCGCCAGGCCTTTTTCTGCTGCATAGGCCAACCCCTCATCGCCTGCCTGATAAGCACGATTGATATAATTATACTGGATCTGGCAGAAATCCCACTGATCTGTATAATCCACGATCTGTTTAAACACTTCTAAATCATCATGGAAGGAAAATCCAAGATAACGGATCTTACCTGCTTTTCTCGCTTCCAGCATATGATCGATAAGATGTAAATTCTTTATTTTTTCAAACCGTTCTTTATTCAATGCATGAAGCAGATAAAAATCGATATGATCTGTCTGCAGTTTCTGCAGCTGTTCCTCTAAAATACTGTCAAAATCGCTTTCCTTCTCCAGTTTCCAGATAGGGCTTTTATCCGCAAGAAAAACCTTATCCCGGTATCCATCCCCTAATGCTTTTCCTACAACAATCTCACTGGTACCCTGATGGTAAGGATAAGCCGTGTCCACGTAATTGACCCCCGAATCAATCGCATGACGAATAATCCGAACTGCCTCTTTTTCATCAACAGTGACTCCATCCTCCAAAGCGGCAGTCTCATGGTTCCAAATCCCAATGCAGAAACTTTTAATCCTGTCTTTCCAAATTCACGATACTTCATCTGTCTTGACTCCTTTCTTCACAACCAGCTGACCCTTTTTGTTTTTAATCGTAACTATTCAGTACCTTCATAGTTACGAGCAAAAATCCATTCCAGATCAGCTTCGCTGATGGGATTTTTGCTTTCTAGCCTATGTGTTCTTACGGTCAGCGCAGCATGTGCGCAGACCTACTGAATAGTTACTTTTAATCTAACAGTTCATACTGAAGGCATTCATATTTCAAATGACTTCCTTCCATAATATCTTCTGGAAGAAGTGCTCTCGCTACCAGTTTCAATTCTCCGGACGGCTCGTCTACCCGCTGTAGCTGTGCATAATCTCCGTCAATCTGTGCTACCACATATTCATAAGTCCCCATGCGTCCCGCCTCCTTGTTATGATATTCTCTCATAGATTTTTCTCATTTATCATAACATAAAAAAAGCGGAATTCACATATTTTTATGTAAAATTCCGCTTTTTCATAGTACTGATCTAACTACTGCCTGTTATTTTATTTATCTTCCAACGCAGGTGTCTCGGCAGACCATCTACCATCATCGGGGTCAGCTCAGCCTGGATCAACGGACGGACATAGTTGACAAATTCCGGTGTTACATAATCGCCAGCCTCATTGATCCATTCCCTTGGAACTTTTTTCTCAACATTGGCAATTTTATGTACATCGTAAAGATCTGTCACGCACAGATATGGATCATCAGAAATACGTTTCAGGATGATCATCTTCGCTGTCTCACCTTCAAATGCTGCCTTGACTGCTGCTCCGCCAACCTGGAAAGCCTCTGTGATATCTACACGGCCTACGATATGGGATGCACATCTCTGCAGGGAGTTAAACTCGATCGCACGGGTCTTACAGCCCACTTCTCTGGAAATCCGCTCTGCAAGATATCTGGCAGTACCTGTTAACTGGCGATGTCCAAATGCATCCACATAGTCGATGTTGTCCGTCAGCTCGCAGACATAGCGGCCATCCGCTACCTTCACACCTTCTGAAACCGCCACTACCACAGAAGACTTCTCCTTCTGCAGCTGTTCGACTTTTTTCATAAATTCATCCACGTCAAATGGAATCTCCGGTAAAAAGATCATATCCGGGCCTTCACAGTCTTCACCTTTGGCCAGCGCCGCAGCTCCGGTCAGCCATCCCGCATTTCGACCCATGATCTCCAGGATCGTCACGCTCTTAGTTCCATATACCAGACCATCACGGATCACTTCTTTGGTGATGGACGCAATGTATTTGGCAGCGCTTCCATAACCAGGGGTGTGGTCAGTTACTGCCAGGTCATTATCGATCGTCTTCGGCACACCCATAAATTTAATGGTGCTGCCATTTAAAATAGCGTAATCCGATAATTTCTTGATGGTATCCATGGAATCATTTCCACCGATATAGAAGAAATACTCGATTTCCAGCTTGTCCAGAATTTCAAAAATGCGATCATAAAAATCCGTATTGCCCTTGATCTCCGGAAGTTTATAACGACAGGAACCAAGATAGGCAGATGGCGTTCTCTTAAGCAGGTCAATATCCAGATCTGACTTGATATGTTCTGACAGATCCACATATTTCTCCTCCAGAAGTCCCTGGATTCCGTGAAGCATACCATATACTTTTCTGGCACCACGATCTTTCGCAGTCTTGTATACGCCTGCAAGACTGGAATTGATAACTGCAGTTGGACCGCCTGACTGTCCAACAATGACATTCCCCTTCATTGATACCATAAATATTTACCCCCTATTGGTCTGGAACTGCTGATCCAGTATCCCAGCCCCTATTCCTATAACATGACAACATTTTCCGTATAGTTTTTATCTTGCCATCTCACTCTGAAAGCCTGTCTGATTATGAGCCTTGATAATGGTCTCGATCTCTTCCAGATCAGAGGATGGAAGATCTCCCGGAATGGTATTTTTTACTGCGCTGGTAGCATTGCCATAGCGAACAGCTTTTTCACAGTCAAAATCACTGGTCAGAAGTCCATACAGGGCTCCGGAAATGTAAGCGTCACCACTTCCGATCCGGTCTACTACATCAATATCACGATATGGCTCTTCTTCATAATAGATATCCTTTCTCGCATCATATATGATAGAACCAAAGGTATGACTCTTCGGACTATGAACAATACGCTGGGTAGAAGCCACGATGGAAATCGGATATTCCTCGGTAAAGCTCTTCATCATTTCCCTGGCCGTACCTGTTTTCTTAAATGTCAATCTCGCTGTATCTTCGGAACAGAAGAAAATATCTACATAAGGAAGAATCTGCTCGATGCACTCCTTCGCCTCTTCTCCGGTCCAAAGATTACCACGGAAGTTTACATCAAAGGAAACCAAAGTTCCAGCTGCTTTGAAACGCTTGATCATCTCAATCGCGGTCTCCCGCACCTTTGGACTCAATGCCAGGGTAATACCACTGGTATGGAAACACCGGGACGCAGTATATGCTTTTTCTGGAATCTCATCAATCTTTAAAGAGTAGAAAGAACTGTTGGCACGATCATAAATAACCTTCGGCTTTCTCGGATAAGCGCCATTCTCATAATAGTAAATACCAACACGGGCAGATGGAGAATCATCATACATGAAAAAATCATCGCTGACACCGTAAGAACGGATCTTGCCTTTCATAAAACTTCCCATATCATGGGAAGGCAGTTTTGAAATAACTCCTGTGCGAAGTCCCAGCAGGGCTACACCGACTGCTACGTTTAATTCTGCTCCACCGACCTGTTTTACAAAAGTATCCCCCCGCACAAGACGGTCATTATTAGGCGGTGAAAGGCGAAGCAGCACCTGCCCTAATGTCAGTAGATCAAAGTTTCTTTTCTCTTCCATCGTTTAGCTACCTCCATAAGTAGAGTAATTTGTAACTGTTTCTGTTTGCAAAAAGGACAGTTCTGATGCTCCCTATGAGCATAGAGCTGTCCTTCGTATAGTCAGTCTGTTACTTATTCCGTTTGTAATTATCTCTGAACACGTCCAGATCCGTCGCCACCTGCTAAGTTATCAACATCAGCACGGGTTACAAGGTTGAAGTCACCTGGGATTGTGTGCTTCAGAGCGGAAGCTGCTACTGCAAATTCCAGAGCTGCTTTCATGTCTTTGCCATCAACTAATCCACAGATCAGACCTGCTGCGAAGGAATCGCCGCCACCTACACGGTCTACGATTGGAGTGATGTGATATTTTCTGGAGTGATAGAACTCTCTTGTCTGTCCATCCATGATACATGCGGACCAGCCGTTATCGGAAGCGCTGTGGCTCTCACGTAAGGAGCTGATGATGTACTTGAAGCCGAACTTATCAGCCATCTGGTTGAAGATATCAACATAACCTGCTAACTCCAGCTCACCGGAGGTAACATCTGTGTTGCCTGGTTTGAAGCCAAGAACCTTCTCAGCATCCTCTTCGTTACCGATACATACGTCTACATACTGCATCAGGTTTGTCATAACCTTCTGTGCTTTCTCAGAAGACCATAATTTCTTACGGAAGTTTAAGTCTACGGATACGGTTACGCCATGAGCCTTAGCAGCCTTTAAAGCTGCCTCAGTTAAAGCGATTGCAGCATCGCTGACAGCTGGAGTGATACCTGTGAAATGGAACCAGTCAGCATCTTTGAAGATCTCATCGAAATCAAACTCGTCTGGAGTTGCTGTAGAGATGGAGCTGTGTGCTCTATCGTAAACAACGTTGGAAGCTCTCATAGCGGAGCCGGTCTCTAAGTAGTAGATACCCAGTCTCTCACCGCTTCTAGCGATATGCTTTGTTCCTACGTTATATTTTCTTAAAGCTGCAACTGCACACTCACCGATCGGGTTGGATGGAACTGCAGTAACGAACTCTGCATCATGTCCATAGTTAGCCAGGGAAACAGCTACGTTAGCCTCGCCGCCGCCGTAGTTGATATCGAACTCGTCAGCCTGGATAAATTTCTCATTGTTTGGTGTGGACAGTCTTAACATGATCTCGCCCATGGTTACGATCTTTGCCATTGTTTTTTCTCCTTACAATATAAAATGATAGTTAGAACCGGGAGCCGTTTTCCACCACTCCCGGCAATTTTTCCTATTAGAAGCAATTTTTTATGCGGTTTGGATTTCGATTATTTTGCGCGTGCTGCTGCAACTGCTGCTACGAACTCCTGAGCCTTAGCAGTAACTGCTGCGAAATCGCCAGTTTTAGCGCCCTTAGTTAAGCTGGAGCCTGTACCAACTGCATATGCGCCTGCCTTGATCCACTTATCAACGTTGTCTACATCAACACCGCCGGATGGCATGAACTCACCCTGTGGCAGAGGTCCCTTGAAGGAGCTGATCGCTGCAGGTCCTACGATATTACCTGGGAATACTTTGATGATATCGCATCCAGCTTCCATAGCGGTAATAGCCTCAGATGGAGTCATAACGCCTGGCAGCATCGGTACTCTGTAACGGTTGCAGAGCTTGATGGTCTCTACGTTTAAGCCTGGGCTTACAACATAGTTAGCGCCTGCTAAGATAACCTGTCTTGCTGTCTCTGGATCCAGTACAGTACCAGCGCCGATTACGATCTTGTCATTGTCTTTGTATTTTTTAGCCATAGCTGCGATAAACTCAACTGGGTTACCCTCATCCATGGTCATGGTGATCTCAATGAAATTGATGCCGCCTGCGATAATAGCGTCAACTACTTTCTCGCCCTGCTCTAAGTTCTTTGCACGAACTACAGCAACCAGGCAGTCCTCTTTCAGTCTGCTTAAAACCTGCTCTTTTTTCATTTCTAATCTCTCCTTTTTAAATTCGCATATACGATTTTGTTTCGTAAACACGATTTGTATAATGAAATTTTAAACGGTTACCTAAGTTTTGTCAATGGAATTTCATGATATTTTTCCCAAAAAGCCTAATAATCTGGAAACCTCCAGGGCTTTCTCATGAACCAGCCTTCCAAGGGCTTCATAATCCTCCGTTGGCTTGTACAGGCTGGACACGCTGATGGCTCCCATCACGCTGCCATCCGGGCCAAATACCGGGGCTCCGACGCACTCCATGTGTTCCTCCATCTCCCTTGCATCCAGGGCATACCCCTTCTGCTTTACCATATCCAGTTCCTTCTTAAGACCTTCTGTGGTCAATATCGTCCGTTCCGTCTTCTGGCGGAATTTGATCCGTCCCATCACCTGGCGTCTGGTCTCCTCATCGGAATAAGCCAGAATCGCTTTGCCGAGAGACGTACAGTACACCGGGTTCTTGGTTCCCACAGTAGCCGTGGTGATGATCGGGTTCTCCGGCTCTGCCTTACAAATATAAACCACTTCGTGGTCTGAACGGACGCCAAAGAATACTGTCTTTCCCACGTTCTTGGCAAATGCTTTTAATTCCGGCTCAATGATTCCGATAAAATCCAGGTTATTCGTATAGTTGATTCCAATGCGGTAGGCAGTTAAACCAATGGTATAAGTCTGTTTCTGTCCTCTGGTCACATTGACCATTCCCATCTCCACCAGGGTGGTAACAATATCATAAGCACTGGTCTTTGGAAGCTCCAGCTTCTCACAGATCCCGTCCAGCGTGATACCGTCCGGATTTTTCGATACCAGTTTTAATATATCTACGGTACGCATCGTTGTTCGGTTTAGTTTCATGGTTTCTGCCTCCTGCTTATGTCATCATTTGTATCTTCTGCGGCAGTCCCCACTAACGCCGGAACCACCGCCATTCTCCATGTATTGTAACTATTCAGTACCTTCATAGTTACCATGTATTCAGTATAACTCAGACAAGAGGTCAGATGCAAGCAAAGTTTTCTGATTTTTTATTATAACGTCACGCCCTGCTTGAAGATTGCCATATCATGGAATCCAGCTTCTTCTGCTTTTACCTTCTTACCAGAAGCAACTGCCAGCACATACTCAAATAACTCTTTTGCCAGTTCTTCCTTGGACTTATCTTCTACCATTCTTCCTGCGTTAAAGTCGATCCAGTTGTTCTTCTTACCTGCAAGAGCAGAGTTGCTGGAGATCTTTACCGTTGGTACCGGGGACGCAAATGGAGTACCGCGGCCTGTCGTGAACAGAACGATCTGTGCACCGGATACCGCCAATGCAGTAGAAGCTACTAAGTCATTGCCAGGTGCGCTAAGAAGATTCAAGCCCTTGGTCTTCACCTGCTCACCATACGCAAGCACACCCTTTACCGGAGCGCTGCCGGACTTCTGGGTACAGCCTAAAGACTTGTCCTCCAGAGTAGAGATACCACCTTTTTTATTGCCCGGAGATGGATTCTCATAGATCGTCTGATTATGGCTGGTAAAGTAATTCTTAAAGTCATTGATCAGGCATACGGTTTTGTCAAATAATTCTGGAGTCTGGCAGCGGTTCATCAGGATCGTCTCTGCACCAAACATCTCCGGAACCTCTGTCAGGATCGTTGTTCCGCCCTTAGAGATCAACAGATCGGAGAATGCACCAACAACCGGGTTGGCTGTGATTCCGGAAAGTCCGTCAGAGCCGCCACACTTCATACCGATGACCAACTCGCTGGCATCGATCTTCTCTCTCTGAAACGCCTTCGCATACTGGGCCAGTTCCTCGATCAATTCCATAGCAGTGTCCATCTCATCTTCTACATCCTGACACTGTAAGAACTTCACTCTCTGCTCGTCATACTCGCCAATATACTCTTTTAATACCGGAATGTTGCTGTTCTCACAGCCAAGTCCCAGTACCAGAACGCCTGCTGCGTTTGGATGATGGATCATGTCTGCCAGAACAGTTCTGGTATGTTCCTGATCATCGCCCATCTGGGAACAACCATATGGATGAGGGAAGGAAATAACATCCTCCAGGCTTCCACCGATGAATTTCTTGGATGCTTTCTCCAATGCCTGGGCGATGGAATTTACACATCCAACCGTCGGAACGATCCAGATCTCATTGCGGACACCGACTTTGCCGTCTGTACGACGAAAACCATCGAAATATGCGTGCTCTGTCTCAGTAACGGATGGGTTGGTCGGCTCATACTCATAAGTAAGCAGATCGCCTAAAGCGGTCTTAATATTGTGAACGTGTACCCACTGTCCTACTTTAATATCTTCTTTTGCAATACCGATACAGAAACCGTATTTGATCACATTGCCGCCCTGGGCGATCGGTTTAATGGCAACCTTGTGACCCTGTGGAATCTCTTCTAATGTAGTGACCGGTGTTCCTGCAATATCCAGTGTCTCGCCCTTTGCGATCGGACGCAGAGCTACTGCTACATTGTCTTCCTGGTTAATCTTGATGACATCCTGCATGTTTTTCTCTTCTCCTCAATCTGATGATAGGGAGGTCGGTGACCTCCCTTTAAGTTTCAAGTTCTCTGGTATCTGTTCAGTATCTCCGCAGATCCATTTTTGCACATTGTAAGCGCTTACATTTATTCTACTGAATCCAGATAGAGAAGTCAATAGCATTTTAAAATTTCTGTCTATTCGGTCGGTTCCGGCGCTGTTTTCTCGGTTGTATCTGCAGTTTCCGGCGCCTTCTTAATCGGTTCCGGGGTTATTTTTACAGACTCTGGAATCCCGGTCAGGTTCAGATTATGGTTTACCTTGGCATCATACGTCTGTGCCTTCAGGATTTCCCGGAAATCTACCCCTGTGGCTTCTGACATCGTATCAAATACCTGCTGCATGACCGTTGCTGCATTGCCGGAGATCTGTCCCACACCGGACTCCCCTCCGCCTCCATAGATATTGACCTTGTCAATGCTAGAGAGTGGTTTCGCGATCTCTGCCGCCATCTGTGGCATAATGTTGACCATCATCTCGATCACAGCTGCATTATTATATTTCGCATAAGCTTCTGCCTTACGTTCCATACCTTCCGCCTCTGCCAGAAGCTTTGCCTGAATAGCTGCCGCCTCTGCCTCACCTTTGGCCTTGATACCTGCTGCCTCCTGCTCTGATGCATAGCGGGCTGCCTCCGCCTTAGCCTTAATTGCCTCTGCCTCTTTTTCCGCCTGTGCTTTCAATGCCTCCGCTTCTTTTTCCATTTCATATTTCTTTGCTTCTGCCTCTCTCTGGCGCTTTGCCAGATCAGCTGCCGCTTTCTGCTCTACTGCATAACGGTCTGCATCTGCCTTCTTATTGACTTCTGCCTCAAGAGCCTGCTCCTGCACCAGCACCTCCTGTTTCCGAAGCTCTGCTTCTCTTGCCGCTTTGGCGATCTGGGCATTGACCGTTGCTGTCTGAATGGTACGTTCCTGCTCCTGGCGCTGGATCTCGTATGCTGCATCAGCTTCCGCTTTCTTACTGTCTGAATCCTTCTGCAGCTCCGCCTTGCGGATCGCCAGTTCATTGTTCTTCTGAGCAATCTCAGTCTCAGCCAGCACTCTGGCATCATTGGATGCTTTATCTGCTTCTGCCTGGGCTATGGCGATATCCCGGTCTGCCTGAGCTTTGGCAATAGCTGCGTCTTTCTTGATCTTAGAAGTATTATCTGCACCAAGATCCTTAATCAAACCATTTTCATCTGTTACATTCTGGATATTGCAGGAGAGAATCTCGATGCCAAGCTTATCCATGTCTTTGGACGCTTTGGACATCACCTGGTCAGAAAAAGAATCGCGGTCGGTATTGATCTCTTTTAAGGAAAGGGTTCCAATGATCTCTCGCATATTACCCTGCAGAGAATCCTGCAGATCCATGGTAATATCCGCCGGTTTCTTATTTAAAAAGTTCTTGGCCGCCAGACGGATGCCTTCTGGCGTTGGGGAAATGCGGACTTTCGCCACTGCGTCCACATTCACGTTAATAAAATCATTGGTCGGGACAGATTGCTCGGTCTTAATATCTACGGTCATCTGACCCAGATACAGCCGGTCCAGACGTTCAAAAAACGGAACCCGGATACCCGCCCGGCCGATCAAAATTCTGGCTTCTTTCTTTAACCCAGAAATGATGTACGCCTGATCCGGTGGTGCTTTCACATAACCTGCAGCAATCACGATCAGCAGAACCAGCACCGCTAAAATCGGTAAAATCCAGGAAAACATTTCCACAAGAAATAACATAGGTCTCCTCCTTTGTAATAAAAAATGGTATTTTGTGATAATTCCAGTTTTGATTTGACTTAATTCATAACATTTATTAACTATTATATCTTATCCTCGTGAAGTCCGCAACCCCTTGAAAATGCTAAATTTGTAGCGAGTGAGTTTGCCCTTACGCTTTCCCTTGTGTTATATCCTTTTCCCTCATGTTACGAATGCTCACAAGGGCAAAATTAAGGGAAAGAAAATCCAGTAACAAATTATAACATGAAATGAAAATGGCAGGAAGAACGGATTGAAATGCTTTCAAAACTTTTAGAAAATTAAGGAAAGGACAGATAAGATATGAGATTGATTTATGCAAGATATAATCCGCAATGTAATAGCATAGATGTAACCACGTTTGAAAATGTAGTGCTTAGAATTGATTGCAATAAGGCAGAGGAAGGATTGAGAACTACTCCCGGCTCCCAGTGTTCGTTGAATGCTTTGGCTATTGATAATCCATTAGAATATGCAAGATTATACTTGGATGGAGAAATGCAAGTATGGGTTGATGCAGAGGATCGTTTAGATACGTGGTGATTTTGCTAATATAATATCATGATAGAGGTCTAGTACTAAAAATTCCAGAAAAATATATAGAACGTACGGTTATTCCATAATAAGAGGCAGGAATCTTAAGTTTCTAGATGTTTGAATTTTGCCTTAAGGTAAATAGAGAGGACACATTGATTTTTCAGTGTATCCCCTCTATTTAAAATTATTTTTAAATAGTTCTTGCACAAAAACAAATAGCATGCTAAAATCTATTTAAAGAAAGTTTTAAATAGGTAAAAGATATGGGAGAAACTAACATTTTTAAAGTATTGGCAGATAGCCAGCGAAGAGACATTCTTATTATGTTGAGAAATGAACGATTAAATGCCGGAGAGATTGCTGAAAAATTACAGATTACACCGGCTGCTCTTTCTTATCATTTAAAATTACTTAAAAACGCAGACTTGATATCTGAATATAAAGAGAAAAACTTTGTTTATTATGAAATCAACACTACGGTTTTCGATGAATTAATTATATGGGTTAACCAGTTTGGAGGAAAAAAAGTATGAAAAAAATAATGTGGATAGTAGCAATGATACCAGTTGTAGTTACAAGTGTTGTACTACAGTTTATGCCTGATATTATACCTATGCATCATGACTTGGAGGGAAACACTGACAGATGGGGAAGTAAAACAGAAAGCTTTATTTTTCCGGTAATTATTTTGTTTATTACACTGTTTTGGCACTTGCTAATCTATGTGTTTGAGAAAAAATCAAAAAATGCAAATACAGAAAAGGAACAGATGGAAGCAAAATCTTCTGCAAAGGTATTATGTGTTGTAGGAATTTCGCAAGCAATCATGTTCGGGATTATGCATTATTTTATTCTTTATTCTTCTTGGATACAGGCAAATGCAGGTGGTGAACATGCGGTTATTGACATTGCAAAAGTTTCATGTATTTTGTGTGGTATTATATTTATTGTATTAGGAAATTTTATGACAAAGGCAAAACGAAATGCAGTAGTGGGAGTTCGAACCGTTTGGAGTATGCACAATGATAATACATGGAGAAAGAGTAACCGCTTTGGTGCAATATGTATTATTATTACGGGGTTATTGACTATCATTACAACCGTATTTACAAGTGGGATGACTGGCACAATCTTTATGTTGATTTATTTATTATTAGCAACAATTGTAACTGTGGTATACTCAAAAAAGATATATGATAAGGAAATAAAAAAATAATTTGTATCTTTATGCGAGAGGGTGAAATTCCAGTCTTTTACGGAGAGATAACAAACGAAGGGAGGCAATTGCCTCCCTTCGTTTGTTATCTACTCCTTCCACGGTTTGGTGGAGAATATGGTCTTGTTAACTCTCGCTCCTTTATGTCCTGTTTCTTAGATATAAGCCTATCGTGTAGAGACTGTGGCTTTTCTCCATACCGTTGTTTCCAATTCTTAAGGCTGTCCTGATAATCCCCATAAGCTGTCTCTGACTTATGAAATGCTTTGTAGAAGGCTTCCGCATTCTGATACCCGTATTCCTTTACGATATGGGATAATCGGGCTTTCATTCGGGAAATACGTTCCTCCAATCCGGCTATCTCTGTTGAAAGTTCGGAACGCCTTTTTGCTTTGAAGATACCTTTGCTGTCGGACAGTTCAATTTCAAGGTCACTTCGCTGTTTCTCGAGTGCAAAAATTGCTTTATTCTGTTCTTGCAGCTTTTGATAAATTTCGCATAAGTGCTTGTAAGAAACTGCTTCCGGTGATGGCTGTGGTCTTGGCGGTATGGCAGGCTTTGGTGTATCTGTCTGCTTTCTGCTTTCTTCTGGTACAGCTTTCTGCTCTTTGAAATCTGTGTTCTCCGGTCTTGCTTCAAGCTCTTTGGAAATTACTTTATCTGCAAGCTCCAGAGTTTTGAGAAATACTTTGGAGATTAACAGTTCTAATACTGCAATGGCAGTACCGATAATGGAAGATAACAGATTCGGTCTGTTTCCGTAAAGCCATACGGATTCCACAATCTTGTCCGTTATCCGTTCCTTTTTTATCTGCATGATTTCTGACTTGGAAACACCCGTTACAATCGCTCTGTCAACAGTCTGATTCCACAAGGTGCGTTTACTGTTGTCTGCCTCAATCTCGGTGGCTTTCGGATTGTTCTTACCAATCTTTTTGGTGGCAAGATACATACCGCCACGCTCAAAAACTTCTAACCGCTGGCTTTTATCCCACACATACTGATTGATAAGATTGGTATAATCCTGCTTGACGGTATCAAGGAAATTTTCAGCCTTGAAGTGTTTATCCTTAATGGAGAAAATCTGTCTTTCGTATACCTCACCTTTGTGAATCACCTTACACCTTTTACGGATATTTCCTTCTTCATCAAGTATCTCTTTCTTGGTGCGTACATGATTTCCCTTTTCGTCATAGAACATATTGCGGGTGGCAACCTTTTCTATGGGCTGTTCCAAGAGTGTACGCTCCGAAAAAATGAGATGGATGTGATAGTTGGTTTTCCGCTTATTGTGATGCAGGGCTGCGATACAGTCCGTTCCGTAAGTCTGTCTGAAATGGTCTGTAAATATCTGCAACAGTCTGTCTGGAGGATACTCCGTAAAAGATTCCGGCAGGGCTATGATCAATTCCCTTGCCTCAATACATTTCCCCTCCGTACCGTTTTTTTTAAATTCTGCCTGATTATATTTTGCAAGGTCAGTCCAAAAATTACGGTCTGTGGTTTCATATACCGCATACAGATTTTCCTGCTTCTTTGGGCTTGAAATATAATAAATTCTTCCCCGGACATTGTGGAGCTTCGTCATCTGAATAAATGAATTTCTTGGCATGTGCTTCCTCCTTTCCGTATCTGCCAAGTACGAAGCTGCAAGAAATGAGGATGGGAAACTTTCTAATGTGAAAGTGAGTAGGCTACATAGGTAGCCTGTCTACGAACATATCCGCCTGTCGGCGAAAAGCTCCCAGCAGGGCGAAATACACAGAGTACAAATCGTAAGATTTGTGCGAGGGGTGTATTTCGCTCTCAAACGCCGAGGGCTTGTATAAAAAAGTTTCTTCCCCACTTCTTAAATTTCCGGTTGTATCTTAGAGGAAGCACATGGTATAATCTATTTGCGTGTAGGTATATCATGGCTTCGGTCAGATACATACCTTAGGGATGGTCTTAGGACTGTCCCTATTTAATTTGTCACATTTCTTGTGACAGCTCTGACATTTCCTTTGTCCCTTAAGTCCCTGCCTTCATTGGCGGTCATGAACTTTTCAAGCATATCCGTTTTGATAAGGACTTTCCGTCCTACCTTCAATACCGGAAGCTTTTTCCATTCTACCAGTTTCCGCAGGGTATTTCTGCCGATACCCGTATAGTCGGCAGCTTCCTCAATGGACAGTGCAATCTTCACTTCTGTCATTAAAACACCTCCTCTTGAATTGCATAATGCAATTTTGTAACTATGCCTACTATATAACTTTTATATCTTCTTGTCAAGCGTTACGAAATTTTAAAAGTAATTATTAACTTGCATATTGCAATGCTACTTTTACTGTGTTATACTTTAGCCATACCGAAAAAGGAGGCGTATCAGAATGAAAGATAAAGAATTACGCAAGTTAATCGGTAGCAGGGCAAAACAACGCAGACTGGAATTAGGTGTCAACCAGCCTTATATAGCAGAAAAGATGGGAGTTACCGCTTCCACCATACAGCGGTATGAGGCAGGAACGATTGACAACACCAAGAAGCTTGTTCTGGATGGTCTGTCGGAAGCACTTCATGTATCAGTGGAGTGGCTGAAGGGCGAGACGGAAGAAATGACAAGTGATGTTACGGATAAAAGGGAATTACAGATTCGTGATACCATGACTTCCATTCTCTCCAAACTGCCTTATGATATGAAGGCAGACGAAGCGGATTTTTCCAAAGATTTACTGCTGCTGATGTTGAAGGAATACGAATTATTCGTTGATTCCTTTCAATATGCCTGTAAGAATTTTAAAGGGAATACGGAAGATGCCACAATTGCAAAAGTAATGGGGTTTGAATCCAATCAGGAATATAATGAGATTATGTTCCTTAGGGAAATCACCCATACGGTAAACGCACTGAACGACATGGGCGACATTGTAAGGCTCTATTCCAAGAATCCCGAAACGGCAGCCGTAAGGCTTGCAAATCTTCTTTCAGAGAAAGACTCCGAACCGGTATAGATTAGACAACCGGAGTTATGATATACTTACACGCAGAAAGCATTTCATCAGTTCCGATTGTCGATATCGAAAGGAGTAACGATTATGGCAAAAGGTTCTGTAAGAAAGAAAGGCAAGAAATGGTACTACCGCTTCTATGTGGAAGATGCAAGCGGTAATCTGGTGCAGAAGGAATTTGCAGGTACGGAAAACAAAAGCGAGACGGAAAAGCTGTTGAGGCAGGCAATGGAGGATTATGAAGCCAAGCGGTTTGTTGCAAAGGCTGAAAACATCACACTCGGAGAGTTGCTTGACCTGTGGGCTGAGGAAGAATTAAAGACAGGCACATTGAGTAATGGAACGGTTGGCAATTATCTTCAGACAATTGGGAGAATCAAACAACACCCTATCAGCAAAAGGAAACTGAAAACGGTGACTTCGGTACACCTGCAGGAGTTTATGGATTTGCTCTCATTTGGAGGCACTGTGGGAGATTTTATATCAAAAGGATATTCCATTGATTATGTAAGGTCATTTTCAGCAGTATTGCAACAGTCATTCCGGTTTGCGGTATTTCCGAAACAGTTTATTACCTTCAATCCAATACAGTATGTGGTGATGAGGCATAAAAAGGAAGAAACGGATTTGTTTGCGGATGAAACAGCCACAGACAGAGACAAGGTTAAACCGCTTTCCTTTGAAATGTACCGGAAACTGATTGAACAGCTTGGAAAACGAAGTGGGGATGCGATTCTTCCGGTTCAGATAGCATACTTTACAGGTCTCAGACTTGGAGAGGTAGCAGGTCTGACATGGCAGGATATCAACCTTGAAGAACAGTATCTCACTGTACGCAGGAGCATCCGCTACAATGGTGCTACCCATAAGCACGAAATCGGTCCGACAAAGTGGAAAAAGATCAGGGTTGTTGACTTTGGCGATACCCTCGCAGATATTTTGAGGAATGCAAAAAAGGAACAGCACAAAAACCGTTTTCAGTATGGGGAACTCTACCAGCGGAATTTTTACAGAGAAGTAATGGAAAAGAATCGGGTGCATTACGAGTATTATCATTTGGGAATGACAGAGAATGTGCCGGAAGATTACACCGAAATCTTCTTTGTATGCTTAAGGGAGGATGGTTGTCTGGAACTTCCGGCAACCATAGAAACAGCCTGCCGGACAGCAGGAAGAAAAGTACCGGAGCTTGAAGGTTTCCATTTCCACACACTGAGGCATACCTACACGACAAACCTCTTATCCAACGGGGCTCAGCCTAAGGATGTGCAGGAACTGTTAGGACACTCAGACGTGAGTACCACCATGAATGTCTATGCCCATGCTACAAGGGAAGCAAAGCGGACTTCCGCAAGACTTCTTGATAAAGTGGCAGGCAACGATTAAACAACTGAATAATGAATTTTCCCTTGTAATTATCCCATAAGGGCAAAAACAAGGGAAAAGGATACATATATAGAATTTTCAATGGCGGGAAGCCTTGAAAATAGGGGAAAGTTAAGAGAGTTAATAGATAAATTCCAGTTTATAGTATCTTTTTTCCAAAATCAATGAGAGAAATCCTTGCATTTTTCTTACGTTACCGTTATAATAAAACTGAATTGTAAGCGCTTACAGAATTATGAGGTGATTACGTGAATATATACGATGTTTCCGAGCGGGCCGGTGTCTCCATTGCTACTGTGTCCCGTGTTTTGAATGGCAATCCCAACGTCAGTGAAAAGACCCGCAACCGTGTGCTAGAGATCATGGATGAACTGGGATATACGCCGAATGTATTTGCCCGCGGTCTTGGACTGAATACCATGAAAACCGTAGGTATCATGTGTTCGGATTCTTCCGACCCCTATCTGGCCAATGCCATCTACTACCTGGAACGGGAACTGCGCTCTCACGGATATGACTCCATTTTGTGCTGTACCGGCACTTCCCTGGAGAATAAACGGCAGTATTTTGAACTTCTGTTGTCCAAACGGGTGGATGCCATGATCCTGGCCGGTTCGAAATTTATCGAGATGAAAGAAGAGGATAATTCCTATATTATAGAGGCAGCGAAAGACCTTCCTGTGATGCTGGTCAATGGCTTTCTGGATGCTCCAGGCATTTACAGCACCATCTGTGACGATTATACCGCCACCTATGACGCAGCTACCCGCCTGATCCGTTCCGGTCACCGGGATATCCTTTATCTTTATACCAGTCAGTCTTACAGTGGAATCAACAAAATGAACGGCTATAAGAACGCCCTTCGTGCCTGCGGACTGTCCACCCGGGACGAATACATTTTCCATTGTAATAAGAACGTCCATGAGGCGAAGGATCTGATGGAATCCATCGCGGAATCAGGACTGCATTTTGATGCCATTATGTCTTCGGATGACTCTCTGGCCGTTGGTGCTTTAAAATATGCCCACGCCCATCAGATCCGTGTTCCAGAAGAATTGGCGATCATCGGTTACAACAATTCCATCTATTCCGACTGTACAGATCCGGAGATTTCTTCCATTGATACAAAGGTAGAATCCCTGTGCATCACCACAGTGAACAGCCTGATGAAGGTGTTTGACGGAAGCAGTGTTCCTGGGAAAACCACCATTGCTGCCGATTTCATACAAAAACAAACCACAAATTTTTAATTTTAAGGAGGAGTTATTTCATGAAACAGTTTATGGACAAAGATTTCTTACTTTCCACAGACATGGCAAAAACTCTGTACCATGATTTCGCAGAGAATGTTCCGATTCTGGACTACCACTGCCACATTAATCCACAGGAGATCGCTGAGGACCGTAAATTCGAGAACATTACTCAGGTATGGTTAGGCGGAGATCACTATAAATGGCGCCAGATGCGTTCCAACGGTGTTGAGGAAAAATACATCACCGGTGACGCTTCTGACCGTGAGAAATTCCAGAAATGGGCTGAGACCATGCCAAAGCTGATCGGCAACCCACTGTATCACTGGAGCCATCTGGAGTTAAAGAAATACTTCGGATATGACGGATACTTAAATGGAGATACTGCTGAAGAGGTTTGGAACCTGTGCAACGCAAAATTACAGGATGATTCCATGACTGTAAGAAACATCATCAAACAGTCCAACGTAACCCTGATCTGTACCACAGATGATCCGATCGACACTCTGGAGTGGCACAAGAAGATCGCTGCTGATGATACCTTCGATGTTCAGGTTCTTCCAGCTTGGAGACCAGACAAGGCTACTAACATCGAGAAGCCTGATTTTACAGAATATATCGGCAAATTATCTTCTGTGAGCGGTGTTGAAGTAAAAGATTTCGCATCCTTAAAAGAGGCAATCAAGAACCGTATGGCTTACTTCGCTGAGAACGGCTGCCGCGTATCCGACCATGGTATCGAGTATGTAATGTATCTGCCTGCAAGCGATGAAGAGGTTGATGGCATCTTCAAGAAAGCATTAGCTGGCGAACCTACCACCAAAGAAGAGCAGACCAAATACAAAACTGCTTTCTTACAGTTCTTAGCAAAAGAATACAACCGCATCGGCTGGGTAATGCAGTTACATTATGGCTGCAAGCGTGATAACAACGCTGGTATGTATGCAAAATTAGGTCCGGATACCGGATTTGACTGCATCAACGACTACGCTCCATCTGCTCAGACCGCAGATTTCTTAAACGCATTAAGTGCAACCAACGAAGTACCGAAGACCATTCTGTACTCCTTAAATCCAAATGACAACGCTGCAATCGGCACCATCATCGGCTGCTTCCAGGGCCCAGGCGTTGCAGGAAGAATCCAGCAGGGTTCTGCTTGGTGGTTCAATGATCACAAAGTAGGTATGACTCAGCAGATGACCTCCTTAGCAAACTTAGGCTGCTTAGGAAACTTCATTGGTATGTTAACTGACTCCAGAAGCTTCTTATCCTACACCAGACATGAGTACTTCAGAAGAATCATGTGCGAGTTGATCGGTGGATGGGTTGAGAATGGCGAATATCCGGCAGATATGAAATCTCTGAAGGAGATCGTTCAGGGAATTTCTTATTACAATGCTGTGAAATACTTTGGGTTTGATCTGTAAATCATAATTCCAAATCACTAGCAGAACCTGCCTCTGGCACTTTCTGCAAATATATAGTAAAAGGGAGTTCCGCTTTGTTCCGGAACTCCTTTTACTATCAAGTACGCTCTTGGAAGCTTTTTGAAAGCTTCGCCTTATTCACTGCATTCTGGTAACGAATATGAGTCCATTGTTTCACCATTTCAATATCTCTTTTTTCTAACACTTCATATAAAAGCGTCGAGTTCTGAATCGTCATCGACACATCATCTGGACCTTCAAATGCCTGATGAATCATCAAATCTACGTATTCCCGGTACATTCTCAAAATATTCACCATTCTTTGATAAGAAGTATTCGCATAAACTATTTCAAAAGTAGATAATGTTTCTTTATGCGCTTCTTCTTTTAATCCTGCTTTTAATAATGCTATTTTTCTCTGGGTAAATAATTTTGCCTGATCAACTGCTGTCTGATCAGCATTTGTCAAAAAATCCTCAAAAATCGCATTTTCCAACACTTCCCGGATTTTTGCAATTTCCTGAATATCTTCCCTGAAAATCCCTTGCACCGAAAATCCCTTCATCGGCTCATATCGTACCAATTCTTCTTTCTGCAACATCAACAAGATTTCATGGATATTCGCTTTATTTACTCCATATTCTGTCGCAATCTGAGTCTCGATTAACCTCTGTCCCCGGACATATTTACCACAAATAATATTCTCCTTTATTTCTGTATAAATCCGCTGACGTAATTCCACTCTTTTCAATGTCATTTTATTTCTCTCCTATTGCATACATCCGATATTGATTGCAGAATAGCATATTTTTCTAAAAATAGCAACATAGTTACAATTTTTAACTATATTGTCATTTTCCATCTTTTTAAAGAATAGTTATCTATTTTGTATTGACAACTATATCAATCAGTAGTAAATTAAAATTATCAATAACAACTATTTCTATTCTGCAGAATTGGAAACCTGTAATGTACTATTATCACAAACAAAAGGGGGAAACACTATGCAAATTACCGCAATCAGAGCAGAAGTTGTACATGCGTCTGTCTACTCCAATTATGTATTTGTCATTGCTGAAACCGATGAAGGAGTGATGGGTTTTGGCGATGCCACATTAGATGGACTTGAATTTGAGGTTGTTGCCGCAGTCAAAAACCTTGGCAGCAAATTAATCGGAAAAAATGTCCTTGATGACGATTGTAGTATCAGCGGTGATGGTGGTGGACTGATCACAGCAGCTGCTGCTTCTGGAATTGACATTGCGATGTGGGATCTGAAAGGTAAAGCTTTAAATGTTCCTATTTATAAATTATTAGGCGGGGCAAAACGAAAAGCAATTCCTGTTTACGCTTCATTCAACCGTGCGATTCGTGATCGTACACCAGAAGGATTTGGCGCATTTGCCAAAGAATTAGTTCAGCAAGGAAATAAGGCTTTAAAATGTCATCCATTTGACGGTGTTTCCTGGCGAACACCTCTGGAAGACCAGAAAAAACTGGTTGACCTTGGCTGCCAGAGATTTATCGCCATGCGCGAAGCCGTTGGTGATGATATCGCAATCGGCGTCGATGCCCATTGGCGTTTTGATTTAAAAACAGCACTTTATGTAGCTGATAAGCTCCGTCCTTATAATCCATTCTGGTTAGAGACTCCAATTCCTGAGAAAAAGCCTGAACTGCTACGCAAATTCCGTGAAGAAAGTGGACTCCTTATAGCCGGTGGAGAAATGCAGACTGGTGCAGAAGCAATGCTTCCTCTTCTCCAAGAGCAGTGTATGGACGTCTATATGCCCGACATTCGTTATGTGGGCGGTATTACAGGTATGATGAAAGTTAATTCCCTGCTTGAAACCTACGATGTCCTCATCTCACCACATAACATGTGTAGTGTTATCACCTGCGCTGCTTCTCTCCAGACTGCTGCAGTTATGAAGAACTTTATGCACCTGGAATACCATCCAGCTGAAGCACCCTGGTTAAGAGAATTCTCTGACCGCTACTGGGATGTTAAAAATGGTATCTTTAACGTACCAGAAGAACCTGGACTCGGTGTTAATTTAAATCTGGATATGTTAAAAGAACATCCATATGAAAAAGCAAAACCGATTCGTCTGAATATGCTTGGAGCATAACAAAAACCTATTAATCTTTGTTCTGAAAAAGAGGTGCCTGAATGAAAAAACTATTTCAAATTCTTGCTGGTCCCATTGCATTTGCTTTGATGATGCTTATTCCTTTTGGTGGTCTTGATACTACAGCCCGCGGTGCTATTGGTCTTCTCTTATGGATGTTGCTATGGTGGATCATGCAACCTGTTGCTCCGGCAGTCACTGCCCTGCTTCCCATTTTAATCGTCCAGCTTTTCAAAATTGCTGAGACAAAATCTGTCTTAGCCACTTATTTTAATGCAACGGTTGTCCTACTGCTCAGTGCCAACATCATCACACTGGCATGGACCAAATGGGGATTTGACCGCCGGCTGGCATTAAATATTATGATGCGGGTAGGTAACAATCCAAAGAAACTGATTATTATGTGGTTTGCCTTATCCGTTGTATTATCTTCCTGCGTAGCCAATGCAGCTGTTGCCGCTGCTCTGTTTCCAATCGTACTGACCACTATTCATGCTGCAAATATTTCTGATGACAGGATCTCAGAATCCAATTACGCAACTATGGCTTTATTAGCAGTTGCCTGGGGATCCAATGTTGGCTTCGGCACTCCTCTTGGTGGTGCTATGAACCTGGTGGTAGTAAACCTGATCGAAGAATATACTGGTTCAGAAATGATGTATATCGACTGGATCATCCGAGTTGTTCCTTTGGTATTGATCGTCAGTGTTCCTATGTTAATCCTTCTGCTGACCAATAAAATCGAATTCAAGGAACTCCCAGGCACCAGAGAGGCCCTTCAGGCTGAGTTAAACGCAATGGGGCATATGAATCGCGGTGAAATCATCAGTGCTGTTCTCTTCATTGGCGCATTTGGTCTCTCTCTTGCCCGCCCATTATTCCAAAAACTGTTTCCAACCCTTACAGCAAACTATATTTTCCTGCTAGCTGCCCTGTTATGTTTCGTTCTTCCCGGAGAAAACAACAAGCCTGTTTTGGAATGGGGATGGTCTATGCCCCGAATTAAATGGGGTGTATTTCTTCTGATTGCTGGTGGTACTGCTCTTGGTAATGTCATTACAACAAGTAATGTTGGAGGAATGATTGCGGAAGTTTTAACCCCTATCGCCGACAAAGGACCCTTAGCTGCCATCATCGTTTTTTCAATCCTAGGCTGCTTCTTTGCAAACATTATGACCATTACCGGATGTATTGCATTAATTGGTCCAATTGTAATCACCACTATGAGTGGTCTTGGCTATAATCCAATTCCTTTCCTTTTATTAGTTTATGCGGCCTGCAATATTTCTATCTGCCTGCCATCTTCTGGTGCCGGTCCAGCTATGGTATCCGGCTATGGTGCTAATATGAACAAGATGGTAAAATGGGGATTAAAAACCGTTCCAGTCTGTCTGATCAGCTCCATCGTTCTCGGCTACCTGCTTTATCTGATCTGGCCAGGCTTCTCCGCAATTGGGTTATAATGTTTTCATACACAGTCACATAACAAATTAGGGACATAGAAGAGATACTTAAATTTCTCTTCTATGCCCCATAAAATTTAATTTTGAGTTGTCAGCATTCCTTACTGCACTTCCCGAATCATGCAATACTGCTTCAGATCAAAGTGCTTCTCCAGCACCCCATACAGCTTAAACCCAAAATGCTGATACAACGCCACATTATGCTCGTTATGGGTCTCCAGCGAGATCATCAGATGATGTTGATGGGCATACGCGATGGCCTCGTTCATCAGAAGAGCGGAAATCCCATGGTGCTGCATGGCCGGATCTACAGCCAGATAGATAATATGAAGTCTCTCTTCCTGATGAAGCTGATCGGTCCATTTGGAGTTCAGATAATCTTTACCCAGAATAAAGTTCCAGAAGGTCTTCAGACTGGGATCTTCCTTGATCAGATACTCATCTGTTTTTAAATAGGCATGAAGTTCCGTTGCATAATATTGGAAGAAATTATACGGTTCCGACTCGTCAGAAACCACCAGCACACCATTTAATTCCGGGCTGTCGGCGAAAATCTCACAGGTGGCAAACATTTCTTCCAGGTCACAATGGAACAATTCTGGCAATAGCCGTTTTCTGGTATCCTCGTCCGGGATCAGATGACCATATAATGGATCCTGGGCAAAACAGACCGTCAACAACTGTTCCAATTTGGGAATATCTTCTTTTTTCACTCGGTATAACTTATCACTATCCATATAATGTCCTTTTTCGTAACTGTTCAGTAAGTGTTTCGTTCCCTCACAGTTATCTTCTTTATTCCTTTCCAGCCATCTGTTGGATCTTTTTCAGGCTGTTGATGATATTTTCAGTTTCACGGATCATGTATTCCAGATCAGACTTATAGCACTCCTCCTGATTCTTTCTCACCCGGTTTAAGATACGCAGCTCTTCGTCAAAATCTGCCTCTCCGGGAACCGATTTTTTCTTTAATTTCTGCACCAACTGGAACAGGTTCTCATGATGGACGATACGGCCCGCCCCCCACTGTAACCGCTCTTTTGGCTGACAGAATACATAGTCGGTAAAATAGTTAAACACTTCCTCGTCAAACTGGAAGGCATAGCAGTTGTTGTCGATCTCATAGATCGCATCCAGCGCACCAATGGCATTGCCCTGCTCCAGACGGGAGATGGCGTCTTTTACATGAGTCAGATTCTGTCTCACTGCCTGCTGCGGGAACAGCACAGTGTCCTGCCAATCCAGACGGACAAAGGAATCCTGGGCTTTGCGGAACGCATTCATAAGGATCTTCCGGTATTCTTCCGCATTTTTCAGAGCCGCGCCGGACTCATTGACCTTCTCGATCCACTGATATACTTCTTTACCAAGAGACGCTGCTTCTATCGTCACCTGATTTAACTTCTCACCCAGATCTCCGATGATTCCTGAATATCGCATATCCAGACTCTTGTTCATAGCCTCAAACAACACGGAAAAATCAAATGGCGGCAGCACGATCTTATCAAATTCCTTCACCAGGGTTCCATATAACAGATGATGGAAGCGGTACACCGGTTCATGATAATAATCCTCATTATCAAACTGAGAGTGATAGTGGGTCTCCATAAAAGAGCCATCGGCAAACTCGTTGACCATAGAAGGGATACCGGAGATTGCCATGGAAAAATCGTCCGACATGGTCTGGATCGGTGCATGGATCTCCAATCCGTCCGGATAAGCCTCCGGGTCCACCGGAATTCCTTCGATTGCTTTTGTTAAAAATGTCACATACTCATAAACAGTACGGACTGCATCCTTTGTATCATGGGCATGGGCAGGAAGCTCGAAGTTTAAATCTGCAACCACTTTTCCCTGCCACTCCGGACGTACATGAAATACCTGCTGGTATGCGCCTGTAGACCAGTCATATTTAGAATTGACGATTCCCCACTCTTCTGCTGCCAATGCCGCAAATACCAGAGTTTTCTTCGGCTTATACCCACTGTCGATCAGAGCTTTGGCGATACCGAACATCAATGCAACCGCTGCATTATCATCCTGAAATCCGCTGAAATAGGAATCATAATGGGCGGAAAGCAGGATCATCTGCTCCTGGTCTTCTCCCGGAATTGTACCAATAATATTATAAGAGGTCTGTTTCTCCTTCACGCAGGTATCGGCGTCAAACCATACCCGGATCTCCTCTTTGCCCTCCAGAGCCCGCTTTAACACCGCTGCGTCTGCCCTGGACATGGAAAATGCTGCTGCCTCTGCCGGTCCGGCGATATCCTGGGCATTTAACGCCTCATCATGAATCTCCGCAAAGCCGCCTTCCTGCACGGCAATAAAAGCTGCTGCTCCCCGGACATAAGCCTGATATACCGGGAAATTGATCCACCATTCTTCTCTCTGGTTGATGTCTGCCAGCACTAATTTCCCTTTTACATCTTTTCCGTCATAATCCTCTGCAGTTCCCTTTCCCACATAGACCAGGCCAAACTCCCTGGGGCCGCCTGTCTGGAAATTGGTCTGATAGCCACCAAGAACTGCACGCAGGCCCTCACTTCCATCTTCTGTGTTCCATACCAGCTCTGCCTTGTGGAATTCCCAGGAATCTACCCGGATGGCATCTTTATGTACATCCTTTAATCCGATCCGCTCCATCTCCTGAAAAAGCATCTCTCCGGTGGCAAACTCCGCTGCCGAACCAGCCGGGCGATAACCCAGAACCGGATTGGACCGGAACTGTTCCATGCGTTTTGCCAGTTTATACGAATATTCCGTGTTGATCCACGGCATGATACTTAACTTGTCCTTATTCACCTGTCTGCTCACTCTCTTTTTCCTAATCATTCACAACCGGTCACTAACGATTCTGACCGGACCTATATTTCTTACGGTCAGCGCAGCAATTGCGCAGACCTACAGGCCAGTTACATCATACCATACTTTATCCCACGAAAAAAGAGGAAGTATGAAAAAACGCTTCCGCATTTTCATACTTCCTGCTTTGGGGATAAGAGGTAAAGCTTGTCTTAAAAATTTATTTTAAATAAACCGTGGGGCGTTTCACATCTTGGGAATTCATGTTAACCCACCGGTCCATTTTCACCGTATCGCCGTCCCAGGTCAAGGATACATGATCCCAGAAGGCCATCTCAGGGAACCGCCACTCCATAATCAGCACATGCTCGTCTGTCCAATAAGCGATAGCTGAGATCTGTGACTCTTCCTGCTCGTACTGATGATGAAGGTATGCGCCAGTCATCGTGGTGGTTCCATGTACCCAATGGTCCAGTCCTGCAATCACCTGATGGCGTCCTCGTCCATCTTCCATCACGTAAACCACCTGATCGCCATCCGTTACATGAAGTTCTACCTTGGTGATTCCGTCCTTATTTTCCTCCGGCGTCCACACTGCATCCTTTGGGAGCTCCTGATGACCCTTTACGGAAACATTTTTCCCTTCCAGAGTCATGCGGAGACCTTTCTGTTTCAGGATCTCCTCTGCTGTGGCATCGGGGATCTCCGGTTCTTTTCCAGCCTTCACCGGATCAATGATCTCCTTCTGGAACAGCTTCATTGCCACATACCGGCTGTCTGCAGCCGTGATGGCAAATACCAGATCCAGGGATGGCACCAGGCCGCAGGTCTGTCCAAACATACCTCTGGCTGCCCAGATATCTCCTGTGTGATCCCAATGGAAATTGTATTGAAGCCCATCGACCGGAGCAATCGGGTTTGTATACCCCATCGCATTATCGATCCACTCTTCTGAGATCAGCTGTTTTCCGTTCCATTTTCCTTTATTGAGATAAAGAAGCCCGATCCGCAGCATATCTTCTGTCGTCAGGGAGACACCGTTTCCACCGGAGCAGACGCCTTCCGGACTCAACATCCACGGGAAATCATGTAAGCCGATCTCTTTGCCGACCCGCTCCTGTACCAGTTCCCGACAGGTCTTTCCCTCCAGCTTCTGGACAATGTAGGAGAGAATGTAGCTGTTTCCGCTGGAATACATATAGGTTTCCCCTGGTTTTTTATCAAATGGCACCTGAAAATACGCTTCTTTCCAGCTGGTCTTCAATGGCCGCCATTCATTTCCGCCAATGGAACGCTGCTGGCCATTTCTCATGGTGATCATATTCCGGATGGTGCAGGCTCTTAAGTACTCATTGGCATCTGCCTCATATTCCGGGAAATATTTTAAAACCGGATCTTCCAGCTTCAACAGTCCGTCATCATAGGCCAACGCCACGGCTGTGTTGGTCAGGATCTTGGTAAAGGAATGCATGATGTGGGGGATATCTGCTGCATAGGGGGCATTGTAGCCCTCAAAAATGACTTTACCATGTCTTGCGATCATAATCCCATGGATCTCTGACTCTGCCTTTTCACAGGCATTTAAAAAATTGATAAGATATTCCGGGTGAATCCCTTCCACAGATGGAAGAGCACGTTGCAGTTCACATTTCATAATCAGGGAACCTCCTCATTAATCTGTCAGGCATTCTTTTAGAAGAATGGGAATACCTGCGGCAGGATGGCGATACATAAGATCCAGGAGATGATCAGTAATGGCCAGCCGAATTTTGCAAAATCCTGGAATTTTAATTTTGTAAAAATGATCATGGTCTGGTTGGTTCCAGAAGCGATCGGTGTTAAGTAAGAGCATCCAGCACCGATAGCGATTGCCAAAACGATAGCCTGTGGATTAGCGCCCAGTGCATTGGCGATGGAGATACCAACTGGAGCCAGCATTCCTGCGCATGCCATGTTGTTCATAAAGGAGGTTGCAATAGAAGCTCCGATACAGAGAACTGCGGTGATCAGATACAGGTTTCTGGACTCGCCGATCACTTTGATGATCAGGTCGCCAAATACCTGTCCCAGTCCGCTCTGGTTCATCACTGCGATCATCAAATTGATACCTGCACAGAACAGGATCATCTGTGCATCCAGAGATGACATGGCTTCTTTTGGAGACACGATGGTTGTCAGAATCGCAATCGCGATCATTGCATAACCAATAAAGTTCGGATCAATGGAAATCACTTTCAGGGATTTTAATACCAGTGCAATAACAAATACCAGGAATGCAATTCCAACTACCATCTGTTTTTTCTTCTGCTCTGCCGTTAAGGTTTTCTCAACGACTGCTTCACCAAAATCATCATAAGATGCACACCAGCGTTCATGATGATCATGTAAAGTCCGCCTACGATAAAGATCGGAATACCGACCCATGCGAAATCCAGCATGCCAAATAACTGAAGTCCGGCTTCCTCTAATGCAGTGTTTGCATAAACGTTAGTCGGTGTACCGATCAGGGTAATGGCACCACCTAAGGTAGTTGCGAAGATAACGAACAATACTAACTTAGAAAGGCTGATCCGGTTCTTTCTTGCAATACTTTTTAACACCGGCAGAAATGCCATCGCTACATAACTGTTCTGAAGGACGGTAGAAATCAATCCTGATACGATATACACAATTGCGAAGATCATCATTTCTTTTTTCTTACCGGTCTGGGAACTGGTCACACGATCCACAAAATCACCAATGATAATATCCAGTCCTGTTGCTGCGATCATACCTGAAAACATACAGATGATCACCATCAGATGCAGGCTGGAGTTATTCAACACTGCGTAGATATCTTTTGCTTCCATGACCTTTGCCAACAGTACCACCGGGGCCATGCAGATAAATGTCATCCAGTTTGGAAGCTTTGGATGCGCCAGAACAACTACGAAGATGATCAGACAGATCAAAGCCCACAGTAACGTCATACTCATAAAAAATTCCTCCTTATGTAAGTTTCTTGAAATTCGTAAATTTCATAAGTTTTCGATTTTTTATGTCGGCCAACATATTTTCCATCTGTCCTTATTGTAATCCATTCCATTTTTCTTTTCCAATGCCAAAAAGAAAGAGGGGCATAGCATAAAGCTATACCCCTGTAAAAAACGCATGGTTCGGTGGCGGAAGCTATTTCAGCCGTAAACGCCGATGGATCTCTTTTTCGCCTTCCGACAGCGCCCTTTTTACCATTGCGATACAATATTTTTCTTCTTCTGTAAAGGTCTTACTGCGAAGCGAGACCACGCCGGCACTGGAAATCTCCTGTCCGCTGACCTGATATACCCTCAGATGATCGCCACGGCTGATATAGGTCAGATGCCCTACCACAACAATACAGCACCCAATTCCATTCTCTGCCGCCTGAATCGCCAGAGTACTGCTGGTTACTACCATTTTCGGTATGATCTCCAGCTTCTGCTTCTTCATGATCTGGTTGATCCCTTTTCTTACGGAAGTGGTTTCATCCTGAAATATATAATCCATAGGCGGAAGATCCTTTAAATCTACAAATGGCATGGCATTTTCATCCTTGTATTCTGCATATGCCTCAATATCATACCGATCGGGCACTACCAGCACATACGGATCCTGATACAGTATTTCATAATCAAATTCCGGCGGAAGTCCCCAGTTTGGCCCGATAACGAAATCATAGGTCCCTTCCTGCAGCACATGTTCCGTATCTTTGGAAAACATATTATAGAATTCCACCTCGCATCCAGGATACTTTTTCTTTACCTCCTGGGTAATGTTAAAAGCCATTAGAGATGCCGCATTCAGGGTCATCCCGACCCGGATCCGGTTCTTTTTTTCCCGCTTCAATGCCTTGATTTTTGAATCCATGGTACTCCGCAGCAGTTTAATCTCCTTGGCGTACTCCAGATAGATCTTTCCAGCCTCTGTCAGCTCCGTTCCATTTAACGTCCGGACAAATAAGTTTACCCCAAGCTCATTTTCCAGATTCGACAAATACCGGGAGAGGGACGGCTGGCTGATATACAGCATCTCCGCCGCCTGGGAGATGCTCCGGCATTCTGCTACTGCGATCACATAGTCGATACTTCTGTCCATAAATTGCCCCTTATTTCTTCTTCACCATACACCGTTTTTTAAAAATGAAATCCCATAGCATAGCACCTGATCGTAATCATCTTCATATTCTTTCGCATACATCCGCTCATCAATCTGATCTAATGCATCTGCACAGGCACTCTCCAATTTTTCCAGATTTTTCGTGTACTTCGCCTCAAAAACAGCTACACGGGCTTCTACTGGATCATACACAACCACATCGCTCCGGCCTTCTCCATGTTCCTTATTAGAATCCACCATATATCCCGCGCCTGCAAAAATACCTGCCAGGAACGCATGATAAAAGTCCTCTTTGTAATCATGGTAGCTGATGGTTCGCCGCAAAAGCGCATTCATCTCCTTCGTGACTGTCTCACTATCCCCATTCCAGACTGCATCAAATAAAGCTTTTCGGTTCCAGGTTCTTGCGTTATCACCAAACCAGTGACTCACTGTCGTCTCGAAAATTTCCTTAATCTCCGCATTTGGAATCATGAGCGCAGCCGTACCTTCCGGCAATTGGCAATCCAATTCATTTTCCCGCACTCTTGTCAGATAGCCAGTGAGATAGAGAACACTCCACAGATTTTCCTCCGAAGAATGCAGATAATCATAGGTCAGATTCTCGTCTACTCTCTGGACAATATAACCGCCTGCCAATAACGTCTCTAATTTCTTCGTGATCGCACCGCCTGCATAATCAATAAAAGAACGGATAATTGCATTATCACTGGTATTTTTCCAATAGCTGGCTGGTTTGGCCTTGGGATTGTACTGCAGATCACGCATATAATTCATCACATCCCACGGGCAGTACACATCAAAATCTCCAAAATGATACCCATCATACCAAATCCGGATACTTTCCGCATATCCGATCGCATCCGCATCCTTTAGGATCTGATCTACTTCACGCTGCACAAAACCAAAGTATTCATTTAACCGGGAATCCGTAATGGTATCTGAAACAAAATTATTGGTGCCTGTGAAAATACTCTCCTTGGCAATTTTCAGACAGCCAGTAATCACAGCAAATTGGAGAGCCTGATTATCCTTCAGTGCCTGCATCACGCCCTTCATCACATCCAGCATCTCCCCATAGTAATCATGGCTATTGGCTTTCGCCACAGGCACATCGTACTCATCAATCAGAAGAATCACTTTTTTCCCATAATAATCCCTCATCATATCTGTCAAAAGGCCAAGACTGCTCTTCGCCTCCTTCACAGACGCATTTCCACTGGCAATATGAGCAAAAGCTGCTTTCTGAAATTCCGTAGCTTTGGGACTTTCCTGCAAATACAGATGTTTATTAAACAGATCCGCAAGTACCACTGTCAGCATCCCAAATGCACCATCAAAATTCAAACCATCCACCTGGCGAAAAGACACGAAAATGGTCGGATACTGGTTCATCCATTGCTGGCATATTTCCTGATTTTTCATGATCTCCAGACCAGCAAACAGCTCTTTACTGTCTTTGCGAACATCAAAAAAGTACTCTAACATACTCATCCCCAATGTCTTGCCAAACCGGCGGGGACGAGTAATCAGAGTAACTTTCGTTGAGGTTGTCTTCAGTAAATCATCGATTAAACCCGATTTATCAATATAGTAAAATCCATTTCTTCGGATTTCCGCAAAATCAGAAATACCAACTGGGATGTCCAAGTGCTTCATTCATGCCACTCCCTTCGCTCAGAATCAGATTTGCCAGATAGACATTTCAATCTAAGTATAAAATAGCATAAAAGAAATGATTTCTCAAGGACTGGCTGTCAAGAATAGCCTCTTATTCTTCTATGTCCTCATACGCTTCCCCACTGGTTTCAGATGCCCATCCGGTTCCCCAGGCTGCTAATACAAAAAACCATACCAGCCATTGAGACCACGCTCTCCTTATCCGCAATATCCAATTCCAGCCTGTATACATCCACTCAGGCACATAGGCATTCTCATCTTTCAAAAAATCGAATTTTGCTGCTCTTGCATCCCCGGAAAGTGCATAGAATGTGACTCTTGATTTATACAATTTCTGGAACCAGGTGCGATGCTCGTAAGATAAGATCTTCGTTCCAAAACTTTCATTTAACGGTTCTGAATTCAGGTACTGATCCGCAACATCACCATAATGAAATGTTATCGTATAATCCTCATTATGGAGTCCATCAAGCTTTTCTGTGTATTTATAATACTGATTCATACCAACACTGAGCAATGTAAATACCGCTGCAAAAATCACGCACTGCATCTGGATTCTTTTCCTTACTCCCGCCCTTTTCAAAATCCAACGGATGATCAGCCACATAACGGCTACTCCAACGCTCAGCAAAAGATACGCAAATGATCGGACTTTCATCCAGAAATCGGTGTACTGGTCAATTCCATGAATTCCGACCAGCCGGTACGGATCAAATATCATTTCCAGTGAAAAGATCACTGCCATGGCTTCATATATGAAAATAAAAATACTGACCAGCGTCAAAAGCGCTCCGCTGATTTTTTCTGCTAAACTTTGTATATTCATAAGTGATTTGACTCCCACATTTGTCTTTCTATTTTTTCAATATCCTTTTCCCTGTCAATGGCTTCCTGGATTCCAAAACTCACTTTTGTGTCCGTCATCTCTTTCTCATAAAAAGTCAGAAAGACTGCCTCTTTCATAATCTCTTTGTATACAAAATACTGAGACAGGCTGGCAATTCTACCATCTTTATAATCTTTTATATAATAGTCCAAGCAAAATGCCGTTTTGCAAAGTTTTTCAATCTGTTCCTTCAATACTTCCTTGCTCATGTATTTTTCTCTCCAGACCTCCAGACATGTTTCCAGATAAATCTTACCCGTCTCCAATTCCATTTTCAGCTGCTCATCATACGGCTGTTTTTCATTGAGCTTCAGAATTCCCATAGCCGCATATGGAATCGCCCTCATAAGCACCTGGCCCTGAAAATAGACCCGCACATGGATTTTCTTAGAATTGACTTGTATTTCCACTCTTACGGTATGGTAATGATTCTTATCCGCCACAAATGCAACCAGCCAATGAGGTTCATGCTGATAACAGTTCACGTTCAATTCCTTAAGAACCTCTTTCACCTCTTCTATGAGATTGTCCACCTTGATCTCATACCGGTTCTTTTCAAATACCATCTCAACCAATTCCGTCAATTTCTCCGGACTGCTCTCCCCATACCGCTGATCTGCCAGGTCCATCAGCTCCAGCATTTCCGATAATGGAATCTCTTCTCCGTACTTATGGATCAAATAACGAAAGGACTCGAAATTATCCGGTTCCCTTATCACCTGTTCTTTTAAAAGCAAATAGTTTCTGAGAAAATCCCGATATTCTTCCGTGCTTTTTTCTTCCATACGCATCCTCCTTACTGAAAATGCCTGGATATTCCGTTATCCAAGCATCTCATTTTTATTCACCGTACATTTCAATGAAGCTTCACGCCACAGTATTCCCAGGTCTGAGTATCCAGCAGAAGAAATTCCTGTGTGCCGATTGGCCTCCCGTCACGATAGGTAGAAAACACATCGCATGAAATCACATTCCCCTCTCTGGTAATTTCCGTCATCGGGGTATGTCCCACAACCTGAAGCAGTTTTCGCGGCTTATACAATCTCGCTTTGGAGTTCTGCGGCCTTAACCAGATTGGAGACCCCTGATTCCACATTTCTCTCCGGCCTAGTTTATTGATTATTTTCACGACCTGATCCACATCGTCATACTTGGATTTGGAAACGTACTCCTCAACAAAATAATTTAACAGGCCACCATGGCAGAATAAGACATTGTCTATCTTTTGTATATACTGGATTGGATGATCTTCTGGAACCGCCTCTCGAAGATCCAGCAGTTTTTTCTGAACAAGATAAGCCGCCTTGGTACTATACCCACTCTCCATCTGATGCCAGAGATAAGATAAATCATGATTGCCATAGCACCACAGCGTCTCTGGAAACTGTTCAGCAAAATGGATCGCTTCGTCGTAGGTTTCCTCGTAAAGCTGACAATCATATTCTTTATTCCAGTCGTCCGGGATGTCCATCAGGCACACTGCCCGCTCAGCAATCCCTTGTTTCATAAGAGTTGCCGCCTGCTGGAACATGAAGGGTTTTAAATGGACGTCTGGGATTACGAGAACTTTCATGCTGATACCTCCTTTTTTCCCTTCCCCTTACTCATCCTGCGCTTGTTCTTCTAATACATCATCAATTGTCAAATAAAAACTTCGAACATTTTCCAATGCATAGTTCTCTGCATCCAGCTCAAGAGCTTGCATCTGATAAGCGATCTCGCCCTCTGTTGTCCCATCGCCCTGCCGATAATTTGCCATATTTTTTACCCATTCACCTACTCCATCCCCGGTAAAAGCAAGTAGATTACGTTGTGATGGCTCTATCTCACGGTAAAGATCTACCAACAAATGCTGATAGCAATGGCGACATTCATGTAGACATACATGTAAAAGTTCATATGCTGTGCCTCCATTTCTTATACGTCCGGCATTAATAGAAATTGTTCTGGTTGCATGATTATATGAGCCAAGCACTTTTTCCTCCATATCATCATTAAACTCTATATTAATTTCACAGAGCCCCAGATATCGAGCTTCACAGTAGATGCACGCCTTTAATACCTCACACTTCTCGTTGTAATCAAGTTTCTGGAATGTATCATTCTCGCGTATAAGCTTAATAATATCAATATTTTCTGAAAGTCGATACTCATCTCCATATGCACGACTGACACTTAGTTCACCCTTTTCCTGATATTTCTGGGACGCTTCTGCCATCTTACTGCTATTAGGAAAACAGCGAACCATTACTGGAAGTATCATAACCACAATAATTGCAGCTACTCCGATATTTCTTTGCAGCAATCGAATACTTTGAAGCAGCTTGATTCGTATTACCAGCATGATATTTTTTCTATCGATCTTTCTTATCACAATCAGCAGAATCCCCATTGCAGATAATACAACCGTCCCACCAAGCAACCATTTAGTGAATACAGGCGCATACATACTCAATGTAAGCAACAAATATGATGCTATTCCTATCATAACATCCCTTGTAAGAACTCCATCACACCGATTGTATTTAAAGTCCAAAAGAATTCCCAAAAAATTAGCCGCTAACATGCAGAGAAGCAATTTTGAAAATGAATTATTGCACTTGGCAATTGGTATAATAATGGGCAAAATCACATATAAATCGCAAGCCAGCAATATACTATACAAAGCATGGTTGAATAAATACTCTCTTTTCGATATCGTTGAACGATCTCTGCGTTTCAATTTTGCACTTTGCATTGCACCGACCTCCTTTGTATCTATCATTAACTATGCTTACGATTCATCATCTGTTTCTTCCATTTCTTCCGCTTCCTCTTCTTCCTTCTTAATCTCTGCTATACGAGAGTCTATATCAGCTACCATTTTTTCAATCTCTTCTGGAGTAAAGGCACTGGGAGGATCCTAAATAACATTGAATAAAGGATTCGGAGTCTTCTGCATCGCTTCCTGCATTTGTTTTTTCTTGAATTCTGTGTATACATCATAAATATGAAACTTGGGCAACGATTCATTTAGCTCGTTCTGAGGGTAGGATGCCACCCCGTAATTTTTGAAATGGTAGTCTTCCAGGTCCGGAAAATAGCGAACGTATTGTTGACCACGAATCTTCACCAGAACATAATGTTTCGGAAGTGTGCGCAGCGTATGGAGGGACAGCACCGGTCTTCCGTCCGTACGAGTTCCGGAAAGATTTGACAATTCTACTAATGTACTTAGGTTGTTGCTCTGAAAATACATCTGAATACAACAGTTTTCTTTAATGGTGACTGCCTGTTCCCGGGAATAACGAAAACTAAGCTGCTCTAGTGTCTGCAAAAAGAGATACATACGGATATTTCTCGACCTGCAGGCGGAAAGCATCACATCGATATCTGGAACATAAAGATTTCCAAACTCTTCCATAACAAAGTTCAACCGATTTTTCAGGCAGCCGTTATTTCTTTCCGCTATGGAAACAAAACGCTGATACAACATTTTAATCATCAAACTTCCTATCGGATGAAGCGACAGCGTTTCTTCTGGAAGAATGATATAAATCGCTGTTTTTCCAGTATCCTCCAGTTTGTTTATATCAAAAGTGGATGCTCCGCAGAGTACAGACTGTACGGATATGCTATTAAACATTTTTGTTTTAGTTTTTAGCGTAGGAAGTATCCCACCCCGCGTTTCACTTGCGGCATAAATATAAGTTGTCAGGTAGTTCTTTGCTACTTCGTCCGTCAACATTTCATCAGAAACGCCTCTTAGACATGAATATGCACCTACACGACGTTCTGCATCATTAATCACCTGCATGAGGTTGGATAGCGTAGCCTGTTCCGGCTCATCTATAAGCTGAAACATAGCCAATGTGGCACCTGTAAAAAGAGACTGTGCCGAGTAATTCCAGAAATCTTCTTTCTGCCCATCAGGATGAAAGATACACTCAGCTATCATATCCAGTTCACGAACGACATTATCTTTTTCTAATGGACTTCCAGAGAAGTAACGCATGTAGTAAGGTTCCAGGAGCCCCCACTTATCCGAACGACTTGGTTCACGCAGATTTAAGACATACGTTTTAAAGCCAGCGCTTTTGGCATGGGCGGATGTAGACTCAAATGATGTGTTCTTTGCATCGACAGAAACAAAGCTCTCCCCACTGTCGATTAATGTATTCAAAAGAGGCACGGAAAATGAACGCGTCTTTCCTGAACCCGTAGGACCAACCACCATCACATTCTCCTCTCCTGTCGCGATGATCCTGTTTTTTCCATCGCTTAAGATATCGATTCCTCCTTTTTCTGTTGGTTCCTCTCCATCTTTTCTACAGCCCAGCGAAATTATTTCATCATCTTCCAGAAATGCTTTTATCATATGCATCCTCCTGCTTCTCATCCAACAAAACCAATTGTATTTTTTGTTATCTCTTTGTGAAGGTCTGCAATATTCTCTATGTACCTATGAACATCTGCTTCTTCAATAGTCTTTCCACCATTTTGAATAATCAGATCATTCAGAACCATATTTATGCACTGCAAAGAACTCCCTTCATTTCTCTTTATGCTAGATACCAGCATTTCTAAATTTTCAATAGAGATAGGGGGCTTCTCAGTCCCACAGTAATTTTTCCAAGCGATTGCAGCCATTTCTTTTTCTGTAAGCGGTGGAAGACGAAGGACTTGAAACTCACGTCCGCTTCCACGGAGATATCGAACGAAACTCGGAAACTCTGCAGGCGAAATGCGTAAAATCCACAAAGCCTCTGACTCTTTTAAAATATGAATCAAATGCTCTGGTTTGAACTGCCGGATCGAGATTTTCAGATCACAGGATATTATCCCATCATAGGCATTGGTGATGGAAGCTGCTTCATAAAGCATCTCATTCAGACCTCTTAAATCTGCATCCTCCTCCGACACTTCATAATCCAAGAATCGACTCAGACTGTGTGGTGTTTTTACCACATTAGATTGGAACAATGTGTCCGCAACCGCTTCTGCTATAGTACTAAAGCCTTCTCCTGGAGGCATGGAAAGCACAAAGTGTGGAAGAGGTAAGTCCGGCTGTCGTTTTTTTAGTTCGCAAATTTGAAGTGTAAATTCACACACTCTTTTTGCAGCAGACCCAATCAGTCTTCGAAAGGTTGTATATTAATTCCCTTTTCGCACATGGGTTCCTCCTTTTTATTATCTATTGTTGTTTGAATCTGTCTTTTCTGGATATATTATTCTTTCAAGAGTTTCTCAGCCACTTCTGAATCGAGAGAAAAAATAATAACAGAACGATTAGCAGATGCTATTTGTTCATTCAATGTACCATCTTCATTCCTATCATTAATGTAATACGGATGATTATATCCCCGTCCCAATGTGACACCAATACGCCGCATGTCCATCCCCATTTCAAGCATAAGTTTTTCTACTGCTAAAGCTCTCTGAAGACTTAGTTCCTGGCAACCTTGCTCTGTAGCCCCCGGGGCTCTGGCCGTCGTTCCACAGAATCCCAGGATTAAATCCTCATTTGCAACTGCCTCGACAATAGGTTGAAGAAGCGATTTTGTAGCATCGATATCTACAAATTCCGCGGAGTCTGGAAGAAATTGACATTTCTCTTCCCCCAACCACCAGGTCCGAGATTGTTTTGCCGGCACTTCCATGGGTTCTTCTGCAATAATATCTATTGGCGTTACCTCCGGAAGGCTTTCGGAATTGTTGCCTGTAGATGGGGCATCTCCTCGAAAAGTAACTGAATCAGCCCCTCCTGCTATGCAAATACTGTTCCATATACATTCCAGGTTCTTCCTGTTAACAGGCGTTAATGACTGCTGGGAATCTGCTGTATCTCCCAATCCAACCCATGTAACGTCGATTCCACTCAGGGAAGGAATTGCTTCTTTTTCTTCCAGATATTCTACGATTGTATTGGCATCCACTCTTATCAGATTTTTGGTAAAATCAAGCAGTCCAACTGTGGATAACCCGTTATCAACAATGAGCAATTGCTTTTCGCCTTCTCTATCATCGAGCCATCGGCCTGCCAATGAAATAGCCGATAATAAATCAACTTCTGGAGTCTGAGCTCTGGTCGTAGTCAGAATATTATACATACTGCTTATCTGTATATCCCTCCAGTCTGCAGCTTTTCTTGAGGACATTCGTTTTGCAGGCTCTTCAATAGAATACGTTCCCTGAATATAAGGAGCTCCATCTGGAACGATGATTTGGACCTTACCATATGAATCAATCACATTTTTCAGAGACGTATTTAAAGTTTCTGAATCACTGAAATCCGGCTGATTTTTTCGGTTTGCAACGATGATACAAAGATTTACAGATGTATCATAAACTTCTGACATCTGACACCCAGATAATAATGCCATGAGCACTAAAAGAAAACCTATCATCATTTTTTTCATGACAACCATTCTGTCCTTTCTCTCATTTTACATTTTCTGTATCTGTCGCAATGCTTCCCAAAAGCTCTGTGATGGCTTCAGGGTTTGCTATTTTTTCGGCCAGAAGATACCTTGCCGTATGACAAATCCTGTCCCGGAAGCTATGCACTTCCATCAACGCAGCATTTAAATGCTCTTTATCTGTATCTTGCAGAAGCGTTAACCAATCTCGTTCCAGTTCATTCTTTGCAGCCATATGGTTATTAATTTCTGACTGAAGGCGGATCTGCTCCTGTTTAAGATAGCTGATTTTCAGATAGACCGGGTCTCCGCTCAGATAGCCAAGAGCCAGATTGATCATGGAGGTGATCCCGGGCATAATGCCTAACAAAACGGTCAATGAAATAGCCTTGAAACTACTGCTGTCTGTTTCTGCGGACACACCAATCGCACTTCCAACACTGGTGATTCCTCCGCCAGCTTCAAACATCAGTTCCCGTGTTGTCCAACGCAGCCAGAATGTCGCCGCAAACAGTAAGAGAAAGGTAAAAGCAATCGAAAACAGTAGCCATTTTTTCACGCCTTTGAAACCATAGCGGTACTCATGTACAAGTCGGCCGCCAATAAGGGGCGTAAAATTAAGCGCCAAGGCAGTGCCAAGGGTTACAACCAAACACATAAATGGATCTTCATACATCAGATTGTCAAAAACTGTGTAGAGTGTGACTCCATCAAGGAGTGTTAATCCTCCTGTAAGGCCCAAAATAACGCTCTCACGCATCCAGATTGGTTTTGCGGAATTACATGCAGACTTTTCAATGGCTTCCATATCATATATTTTTTTATTCATAAAACGAAACCTCCATTCTTATCACTATAGAGTTTTATAAGTGAATCCAATTCATCCCGATGGCATTTTAACATTTCCTGTTTCTTTTCAATTGTTTCATTCAAAGACACAAGCTCTGCATCGTGTTTACACACAATGTTACGTATGACTTCCAGATGGTTCTTTTGTTGACTCAATAGTTCTGCTGTCATAGTCTGCTCCATCACATCTGCCCTCGTATCATACCAGGAGTCACAATATATATCAGGCTCTGTTTTTGAAAGAAACCTTGCCATTTCTCCCACTGCTTTCTTGTACTCACTTTCAAAATCCGGCAGCATATAGTCAACTGGAGTAATCGTAATCTCAGGCGCGTAATGCTGGATCTTTACGAAAGTTTCTTTTTTCTTTTTCCGAAATGGACTTTTCCAGCTCATATACTTTCCTCCCTTTGTATTGACAAAATTTTTTCTCGAAGCTGATTATTTTCTTCATGAGCAGCGAAATATTCTTCTTCCCATTTCCTGCACACCTTTGTCTCAGCCTGAAAAACAGGAATCCTTTTCGCAACTTTTGATGCTCCGCGCAGATAGGCATGAATTCTTCGATCAATCAGAGAAAACACTTGCTCTTTGATTTTGGAAGTCTTTACAACTTCATCTACTAACTGTTCTTCAATGGCAGCCAGCCGAAGCCTGATTTCTTCATTCCTTTTTATTAAAGCAGGCTTTCTGTTTTCGAGATCTGCTATATTTCTTCGTCTCGTTTCGATGGCCTTTCCAGAAATCGGAGGATCTGAATCTTTTAATTTGCTTTCATTATCATAATACTGCATACAGAGAACACGGCTCTCTTCAAACAACTTTGCGGTATTTTTCTCAAGTTCAAGAAAACATTTGTCGATTGCCACCTGTCCTGCTGCCAGTTTCTTTCGAATCCAAGACGAATCGCAGTCTTTGTCGGATATAACCACCATTTCGTTTCCGGCATCCAGATGACCCTGAATTTTTGAGACAAACAACGGTGGAAAACCTGTTATACCGCGTATTTTCATAAGCTATGCACCTCTTTCTTTTTTAAAAATGAGCCGTAACCGAATTTGAAAAACTTCATCCAATATCTTCCTTTTCGGGATTGTAATCTCAAATGTCGTATAAGCACTGGCCCAAAAGCATCCAGAATGCCTGCTGACCGTACTATATAAAATCGCTCCAGCTGTATCCACAAGGTCACACACAATTTCTGGCTCCAAAAACAAATTTACATATTTTCCTTCTCTCTTCCGCATCTGTCCAAAGATTTTCATATTGTTATCTTCATCTGACGATGCCTTTACATTCTGGATTAGTACACCGGTTTCAAGGCCCAGGGAATCTTCTATACTCAGGTTCACTTCTTTATCATCTCCTTGTTTTTTGTGAATCTGCTTTAATAGTTCATATCTTCCTTGCCTTCATATTAAGTATTTCAGGAAAGAAGATATGAACTTATGACCCATTAGTCTACCATAAAGATCCTCTGACAGCGCTCACAGATATAGCGCCAGTGTACACCATCATCAGAACCAACTTTGCGGGCGATAAAACCACAGTATGGGCAACGTACTTTTTCCATGTTTCCACCTCCTTGCTTGATATAAGCATAACATATGGTATTTATAGTGTCAGTTTAGTAATTTATTTTCAAACTTCCGTAGTGCATTTTTGTCAGTTATATGATATAATAATTTATTAAATATTTTTAGAAATGATTGAAGGGAGTTATAAAGAATATGGCAGCAAAAGAGGATGCGATACTTACTCTTAGCAATATCATAGAAGTTTTATATGTTGCTACCAAAACGAAAAAAGCAGATTTTTTTGACTATATATTCGCAGATCATATTACCGAGCTTGATCGTAAACTCTATCCGGATGTGGCGTTTTGGAATAATATCTATAATGGAAAAAAAGGTGGTGTTGAGCTCCGGAAACAGATTGCCCAAAAACTATGTAATGCTGAAAATATCGATATTATACTTGCGATTCAAAACACTGTCTTATCTGGCATCGAGAAACATACCATTCCTTCGGATTATACTATCATTTCTTCTGTCAAAGAATATGTGAAAAGACTTCCAGAAGCAGAAGCAGACATATATGAAAATTATAATGCTAACAAAAGATATTCTCGGTTGCCCATAGAAAAAGAAGATTTAGCCAATCTATTAGATTATGTTCTGGCTAATCTTGATTCTGCCCTTACAGACCAACAACAAAAAAATAAATATTTCTCTATTGCTCTCTCTTATTTATGTCTCGGAGCATTATTGCGAAACAGTATCAGTTTTTTACACAAATATTATTCAAACACAGATACTTCTGTTGAGTTGTCAGAAACTAAAGGTATAGGCAACAAACATATCGACTTTTTACATCAAAAATTAGTTCAACAGGAAACACAACATAATTACAGTTTGAAAGAAACTCTTGAGCCAGAATTATATCCTTCTGGAATTATACGTAATTCTTCTAATACAGCCCCCGATACTCCGATATCTTTAGGAGATTTCCTGAAAACGCATTGGCAGACGACAACACCATGTCATTTATTTATCCAGGGAATCGGCGGAATTGGGAAAACAACGGCTCTATTTCATTATGCCTTGGACCAGAAGGTAAATACCAACCATATTCCGGTCATCTTTATTCCACTTAATGCCTTAGACGGAATTATTGCAGACACAAAGTTTTATCGGAATATCGAATGGTATCTGAAAACATACTATTCACAGGAATATAAATATATTTTAAATCTGACAAACCATTATTGGATTTACCATCCCAATATTATCATTATTTTGGACGGATTAAATGAAGTATCAAATGACGCTTATGCAGCTGTTATAAAAGATATTACAGAATGGTCTGGCAAGCGGGGTGTTCAACTGATTATCACGTCTCGCTCAGGTTTTGATTTCCCGAACGCCTTCATAACTTTTGAATTGACACCTTTGAGCAAAAATATGATTTTTCATTTTCTCGAAAAGAAACAACGCAATGCAACACAGTTTGATATTGCTTTATTAAATACACCCTTTTTACTTCAATTATATCTGTATGCAACAAATACCCGAAGTAAATGGCTCATCCCATCCATGCCTTTTACTTATTGGAAGGAAACAATTTCTTCTGAATCCGACCTGATCTGGAATTATATGCAGGCCGAATTGACTCATTGTATAAATGAAAATCACTCAAACATTACAGCCTCTGAATTTGCCTATGCTATTTTAGTCATGGCTCCCTATTTGTTTTGGAAAATGACGCAAAATCATACTTTTTCAATTGATACAGATACCTTGCAATCCTGGATTGTGGAAGGGGACACCTCACTCCGCGCTTCCCTGCCACACATGCCTAAACAGCTTAACAGACTGATATGGGATACTGGATGTCCGATAGAGTTCAATACACTTCATGTATTAACACAACTATAAATGAGCAAATTTGAAAAATTGCACAAAACTACACTGCGAATTTCATAAATGAATCAAAATCATTGCTTTCCTTTGCGCATTGAAAAAGATAACGATACTTTTCCAGCTGAATGGTATCACAGATTTCGTGATATCCAGTTTCAAACGAACAGAACCTACCAGTACCCACTGCACACATGAAATGTGCCAGTGACATAAGTAGCCAGTA
>QUFC01000004.1 GCA_003478355.1 Lachnospiraceae bacterium AM48-27BH | reverse complement strand
TACTGGCTACTTATGTCACTGGCACATTTCATGTGTGCAGTGGGTACTGGTAGGTTCTGTTCGTTTGAAACTGGATATCACGAAATCTGTGATACCATTCAGCTGGAAAAGTATCGTTATCTTTTTCAATGCGCAAAGGAAAGCAATGATTTTGATTCATTTATGAAATTCGCAGTGTAGTTTTGTGCAATTTTTCAAATTTGCTCATTTATAGCTTCAAATGTAAACAGGATCCGCTGGCACGCTTCATCATACATATTCTCTCTTGTCACCACTACAGTATCTGTATCCGTAACTGCCGTCACCTTCTGCCCATTTAACAGCCGGTAGGCCGCTTCTACCCCCAGATAGCCCATGGCATACGGATTCTGGACGATCAGGGCATCCACTTCTCCTGTCTCCAGCATTCCCACATTGACCACATTGCTGTCAAAGGCCACGACTCTGGTTGCGTCTGCCAGACCCTGTCCGCGTATCGCCCATCCAACGCCCAGGCTGGTCCACTCATTAAAGGTAACAATCGCATTAATCTCCGGGTGCTCTTTTAATAGTTTTTCTGTTCCAATACGGGCATCTTCTGTTGTCGAGATTACATTAATGGTAGTAATATCCGCAACTCTCGGGCTCTCCTGGATCACCCTTCGAAATCCTTCCTCACGCTGCTGTCCATTGGCAGAATTCACATCATAATTTACAATTCCTACATGAAGCACCTCTTCCTCTCCATCTAACAGAGCCCGGGCTGCCATCTCCCCTGCCGCATCGTTATTGGTCCCGATCCGGCTCACCACTCCCGAAGAATTCACATCACTGTCAATGACTACGATCTGTAATCCTTTTTTCGCCGCCTGATCCACTGCCTCCGCGTTGGCATTATAATCTACTGCTGAGATTACCAGAGCTTCTGCTCCACGTTCAACGGCCTCCCGGATCATCCGGTTCTGTGTTTCATAGTCCTCCTCTTTTTCCGGACCCTCAAAGGTAAAATCAAGGTTATACTCTGCCGCTGCTGCTCCTGCTCCGGCCTTTACAGAATGCCAGAAAGCCGAAGTGGTAGATTTGGTTACCAGGGCTATGGAGTGCTTCTTTCCCGTGGCTGTCTGGGAAGAAGCACAGCCGCTGCTGATCAGAAGGATCACAGCTGCCAGTACTGCCACCTGCCATCCTCCTGTCCTTCTATGTTCCCATTTCTTCATGTTTACACTTCATCCCCCTTTACCTTCGGCATCCGGATGGTCACACAGGTTCCCTCATCCAGCTCACTTTCAATGGAAATTCCATACTTTTCTCCAAAATAGATTTTGATCCGGTCATTGACATTTTTGATCCCGATTCCGCCAAGTCCCTGCCGGTCGCTGCCTTCCTGCTTTAAGAACTGGCTGCACTGTTCCTCCGTCATGCCGATACCATTGTCCTCCACCTGGAATACAATATCTTCTCCATCCGGAAAGATCCGGATCGTGATGAAGCCCTGATCTACCATCCGGTCAATGCCATGGTAAATGGCATTTTCAATGATCGGCTGAAGGGTGATCTTATTGCAATAATAACCAAGACAGCTTTCATCCACCTGAAATTCATACTCAAACTGATCCTTATATCGAAATTTCTGGATCTTCAGATAGCTTCTGGCATGTTCTACCTCTTTTTCAATGGGGATCAGTTCATGGCCGCGGCTGATGCTGATGCGGAACAGCCTGGCTAATGCATTGACCATCTCCACAGCCTCTTTACTCCGTTCTTCCTCGCACATCCAGCCGATGGCATCCAGGGTATTATATAGGAAATGGGGATTGATCTGGGCCTGAAGAGCCTTTAACTCGGTCTTTCTCAAGGTAATCTCCTCATTGCGGACCTGGCTCATCAACTCCTGGATCTGCCCTACCATATGTTCAAATGACTGGCTTAATTCCACAACCTCTTTGGTTCCGCCTTCCGGAGTATAAGAAAATGCCTCTGCGTTCTTTTCAAAATCCTGCATTGCCTTCACCAGTCCATGAATTGGCCTGGAAACCACTCTGGATAACAGGATACTGCTGACCACTGCCGTGAAAAGGACAGCTGCCAGAAGCATGGTCAGAATCCGCACTGCAGTCTGCACCTGTTGATTGACCACCTCATCCAAATAACTGACACCAACGATGCGCCAGCCTGTATTTTCATCGGTCTGAATGGCATAAATCTGGTCTCCCCGGTGGAACACACCATCCTCCAGGGAAGAAAACCATCCGGTATCCTCCGATTTTAACCCTGTGTACAGCAGCTGCTGCTGCGGATGGTATACAATATCCCCATTTTCATTGGTGATAAAGCAGTAACCGTGCTGGCCAATTCCCACATTTCCCACATACCGGGCAATTTTCGAAAAACGGATATCCATGACAACCAGACGTTTCTGACCATCATCACCTTCCACATACTGCATCATGGAAACCACCCATGGGTAATAATTTTCCAGCATGCTTTCTACGTGAGGCTTTGAAATATGGATGGTTTCATCGCTGTTCCAATCCTTTTCCTCAATCGAAAGGTTCCGCATGGGACACATTTTCATAGGGACACTTCCCGTCCAATCCTCCAGCAACATTCCCCGTTCATCATAACAGTAAACCGCCACTACATAAGAACGCAGCTTCATGATCGTATCAATGGTGCTTTTCCGCTCCTCCAACGGTTTTTTATAAGAAGCAGAAATGGAATTCATCACCTGCTTCATATCTTCCACGTAATCCTCCACGGTATTGGCCACCTGAACCACCGACTGCTGGCTGTTGGTCATGGCCATCTGTACCGTTGTACGGATGTAGACCGACATAAAGACCAGAAGCGCCAGACCCAGAACTGCTGCAACGATCGCGCTCACCAGGCCCGTCATCACCGCCGGCAGCGATATCCCCCTTTGTTTTTGTTTCATGCCGCCTTATACCCCTTCCTGTGAATGTTCCGTTTCCTGGGGCTTCTGCCTCAGGGCATTGGGGGAAATCCCCATGTATTTTTTGAAACAGTAGCTGAAATAATGCTGATCGCTGTAACCGCATTTCTCAGAAATTTCCCGGATCTTCATAGGCGTACACAATAGAAATCCCTTGGCCGCTTCCATCCGGCGGATGGTCAACAGATCCGTAAATGTTTTTCCTTTATACTTTTTAATTAACGTGCTCAGATAATTAGGACTCACATTGATCCGGCTGCTGACCTCTACCAGGGACAGATCCGGATCTGCGTACTGGGAATCAATGATGGCCACAGCCTGCTCACACAGGGTCTGGCTGCCTTTCTTTCTCTGGGAAACGATCAGCTCCTGGGCCTCCAGACAGAACCGGACCACCTGATCCCGCGCCTCATAGACAGTACCGTTAAATCCCAGCATCTGACGGGCGTAGGACTCCTCCTGTAACAGGTTTAATTCTTCCCCGTCACCTGACAGGTATATGGTCTGGCAGGTAGCAGAAAACAGCTGCATCATCAGGTAACGTACCATAGTCTGGGACGCCCCGCGGGCCCGGATTTCTTCAAATACCTGGTTTAAGGTCTGCTTTAGTTCTTCTGCTTCCCCACCCTTTAGCAGTCCTTCCACCTGGCTGACCATTTGTAACAAATACTCCATATCCATGGAACGGAAAAACCGCTCCTCATCCGCAATGTAATGGACCCCCATTTCCCCACCATCAGAATAAGAAATGGCCTCCATGGCTTCCTGATATGCCTCATGACAGCCACACAGCGTCTCTACTGCACGGCTGACTCCCATAAGTACCCGGCATCCCAGAATACGTTCTAAGCTCTGAGTCACGTCCCCCACCAGAATATGAAGATATTTATCAAACTGAGAACGTCTGGCCGTCAAAAGGGAGACCAGCTTCCGGTTGGAATAGAAATGGATTCCCGGAAGATATTTTCTGGCAATGGTATCCACTGCATGGGCATTTTCCCGAATCGTGATATTGTTTCCCTGAGTATCCAAAAGCATGGTAGTAAGCACCACATAGGACGGCTTCTCCTCCTGAATCCCCCGGCTTTTTACCAGTCCGCAGGACTCTGCCCGTCTCCACAGCCGTTTTTCCCGCTCTTCACTGCTTCCCGGCTGATAGTGATCTAAAAGCAGCGTAGTAACAAAATCATTGAGATTGGTCTGTTCCTTCTGCTTTGCCTGCAGTTCTTCAAACAAATGATCCAGCTTTTTCCGGATCTCCAACAATTCTGCTGTTAAATCTGCCATGGAAATAGGCTTCAAAAGATAACTGATGATGTTATACTGGATAGCCTGCTGGGCATAGGCAAAATCATCATACCCACTCAGAAACGCGATCTGGGTAGCCGGGCGCACCTCCCGCACCTGCCTTGCCAGCTCAATACCGGACATGAACGGCATACGGATATCAGTCAACAGAAGATCCGGTTCTAATTGTTCGACTAATTCCAGGGCATCAATGCCATTCCCAGCTTCCCCTACTACCTCAAATCCAATCTTCTCCCACTCCACGCGCTTGATGATGGCATGGCGAAGCTCTTCCTCATCGTCTACTACGATAATCGTATACATATACTGTCCCCCAATTCTTCGTTCTGTTTCCCCCCTAACCCTGCTGCTCTCATTATAGCATGAGATGATACCGTGGTCAAAAGGTCAGAAGGTTTGGAAAAGAAAGCACCTTCCATTGTGATCTGGAAAGTGCTTTGTAAAACATTCGTCCTGTTCAGTTTTTATCTGATGTTTTCTGCCTGGCGTTTAACGATTTCTTCCATCTGAGCCCATTTTCTCTCCATGTCTGCTACCATCTCGAACTGGGTGTGGCAGCGGACCAGGTTGTGCTCCGGATATGTAGTATGGAAGTATACATCTCCCTGAAGATAGTCTGTCAGAAAACGCATACCGCACTCTAAGGTCATGAGCTTAGCTCCCATCGGAAGCATATCCACTTCCTCTTTGGTCAGACTGCCCTGGCATCCCTCTAAGAATCCCTTGGTGTACAGCTCAAACAGCTCTAAGGACATGGAAACCTTGCTCAGATCCGGCTCATCCTCTGCTCCGGTATTCGCACCAAAACGGATGGAATCACCGAAATCAAAGATGGAAAGTCCCGGCATAATGGTATCTAAATCGATGATGCACAAAGCATCTCCGCTCTTCTTGTCAAACATGATGTTGTTTAACTTGGTATCGTTATGGGTTACACGCAGAGGCAGACGGCCCTCAGCCAGCATATCCATCGCCTTGCCCATCTCGCCTGCACGATCGCGTACAAACTGGATCTCTTTTTCTACGTCTTTTCTTCTTCCGCAGATATCCTCTTCCACTGCTTTCTGGAATGTCTCAAAACGCACTGGTGTATTGTGGAAGTTCTGGATCGTCTCTGTCAGTTCTTTTGCCGGATACTCAGACAGAAGGCGCTGGAAATGGCCGAATGCCTTACCGCTGTTATAAAAATCCTCTGGTTTTTCTACCAGATCGTAGCATGCAGTATCCTCGATGAACAGATATACTCTCCAGTAGCCGTTGATGCTGTCAACAAAGTATAACTTGCCATCCTTAGTTGGAACCAGGTTCAGAGTTTCTCTCTCCGGATCTCCGCCCTGCTCGATGATCTTCTTGCGCATAAAGGAAGTAACACCGATGATATTCTTCATCAGGGAAACCGGATCCTTAAATACTTCGGTATTCATTCTCTGAAGGATGTAATGGATCTCTTTTCCATCCTTTTCACAGGTCACGCGGAAAGTATCGTTGATATGTCCGCTGCCGTAACGCTCATATGCTTTCACAGCACCATCCAGCGCAAATGCCTGCAGTGCTTCCTCAATCTTCTGACATCTATCTGCTCCCATGATTAATCCTCCCAAACCTTCTCCGGGTAAAGTCCCTGGTCTTTCAGACGGCGGATCGCATCCACTACCATCTGTTTATCTTCTTTATAAGTAACTCCGTACCAGCGGTCCACGCTCTTTAATACGGTAACCTCTGCTTTGTTCTCCTTGAGCAGCTCATCTACAACAAACGGAAGGAAGTACTCACATTTTAATGGATTCTCCTTCAGACCCTTCTCCAAAAATGCTGCAAATCTCTGATCCAGTTCTCCTAAAATGCTCTCCGTGAAGCCCCACATATTCATGGAAACGATAGTATCCTCGCCCAGGCTTGTCCAGGTTGCGCCATCATCCTCTGTAAATGCAGCTCCATCGCCCTTCTTCTCAATTCTTGTGCGCTCCTCGATATCTACTAACTTGCCTTCTGGAGAAATGCTGCAGACACCTCTTGCCACATGACCGTTCTCTGTCAGAGTGTTATATAACTGATATCCAACCATGGTGTACTGGTATTTGTCATCATCCGCTTTCGCTACCAGCTGGTTATATATCTCCTTAAATGCGCTCTTACCGTAATAGTCATCTGCGTTTACAACAGCAAATGGTCCGTCAACCACGTCCTTGCAGCACAGGATGGCATGTCCGGTTCCCCATGGTTTTACACGGTCTTTTGGAATCTGGAAGCCAGCCGGGATCTTGTCTAACTCCTGGAACACGTACTCTACCTGGACATGCTTCTCCATGCGTTTTCCGATATGCTCCATGAACTCCTTCTCGATGGCTTTCTTGATGATAAAAACAACCTTCTCAAATCCAGCCTCAACTGCATCATAGATAGAAAAGTCCATGATGATGTTGCCGTACTCATCAACTGGATCGATCTGCTTCAGACCGCCATAACGGCTTCCCATTCCTGCTGCCATTACCACTAACACTGGTTTCTTGCTCATTTTTGCTCCACCTTTCTGAATCTTAAGGATTCTTTCCATTTTGTTATTTGCCCCTCGTATACGATGTTCGTCTCCTGAACTGATACCTCTATTCTAGTATATTTTTTCGATTCCATATTTGCACAATCCGAATCTATTTTTATCTTTTCAGTCTTTTCTTTTTCACCAATTTCCTGTATAGTAAATATCAGATACATTTTTGCAAAAAGAGGAGGTATCCCGTGGACTATACAAGCATCTGCCTGCCGCAGATTTTCTCGATCGACCGCATATACAGCATCCACTATTTTGAATATATGAGCAATTTTCATTTTACCGGAGAGTCCCATGATTTCTGGGAATTTCTCTACGTGGACAAGGGCGAGGTGTTAGTCACCTCCCAGGATCAGAAGCTCACACTCCATCAGGGCCAGGTGATCTTCCACAAGCCAAATGAATTTCATAACGTGGAGGCCAACGGCATCGTTGCACCCAATCTGATCGTCATCTCCTTTTCCTGTAAAAGCCCCTCCATGGAATTCTTCCATGACCGGATTGCCTCCATCACGCAGTCGCAGAAACGGATCCTGGCGAATCTGTTAGCAGAAGCGCGAAACAGCTTTGCTTCTCCCCTTGACAATCCCTATCAGAACCAGCTGCTCTTAAAAGACGAGATCTTGCCCGGTTCCCTTCAGATGATCGCCTCCTATCTGGAACAGTTCTTGATCCTTCTGATGCGCTCTGCAGAGAATCAGACCACCTCTACCAAAGAATTTGAACCGTTGTTTGACAAATCCGAAGCCCTCTACGAGACGATCCTTGCTTATTTCCATCAGAATATCGCCTCCCATCTGACCACGGATCAGATCTGCAAGGACAATCTGATCAGCGAGGCACAGCTGAAAAAAATGTTTCACAAGCATGGCCAGTGCGGTGCAATGGAATTCTTCAACCGTCTCAAGATCGAGAAAGCAAAAGAGCTGATCCGGACCCGGCAGTTTACCTTCTCCCAGATCGCAGACCAGCTTGGCTACTCATCGATTCACTATTTTTCCAGACAATTTAAAAAGATCACAGGCATGAGCCCCACAGAATACACCGAATCCGTCCTGCAGCTTGCATCACTTTAAACGGTCTAGGATCTCCTCAAAGCAGACTCCATCCGTCAGAGGGATCTCCATCTCCATTGATTTTAAAATACATGCCTTGATAAAGCGGGATGCCTTGCGTACTGAAGTTTCAAATGGAACTCCGTTGACTGCATCAGCCGTGATAATGGCAGAAAAAATATCACCGGTGCCGCACCGCTGTGTGCCTACCTTCATGGTTCTTAACAGATGCCCTTTGCCTCCATCTGTGGTCTTTTCGTAACAGTAATTGGCGATGTACTCACCCTGCGGAATTCCGGTGATGACCACCTTTTGCGGTCCCTCTTCTGCCAGCTTCTCCGCTACTGCACAGATATCCTTCATCTTCCAGTGTGCCTCATGATAATCCGTATCCGTCAGAATACAGGCTTCCGTCATATTCGGTGTAACGATATCTGCCAGCTTCACCAGTTTTTTCATCTCCTGACACATATCCGGCGTGTACGTCGCATATGTCTTTCCATGATCTCCCATGATCGGATCCACGACCACCAGTGTCTTTTCTCCCTTAAAATCCCGGATGAACCGGCTGACGATCTCAATCTGCCTTGCCGAACCTAAAAATCCGGTCTCGATCCCGTCAAATTCCAGATGCAGCTTCTTCCACTGTTCCATATAAGGCTCCATCCGTTCCGTATAATCGTCAAAATAATACGTCGGATACCCGGTGTGATTGGATAGGATCGCCGTCGGGACCACACAGCACTGCACCTTTAATTTTGAAATGATCGGAAGCGCTACCGTCACAGAGCATCTCCCAAAACCAGATATATCATTGATAATAACTATTTTCTTCTGTTTCATTTTCATCTCTTTTCTGATATATTCGTAACTGTTTTATTTGTACAGGATTTCTCTTGCTTTGTCAATCGTGTCATTTGCTCCACCTATTTCATCTTTGTTATTTTTTTGACAGCTTTGTTTTCTACCTTGTGTTCTGACTTCAAATCAGTTATACTAACGGTTGTATGACAACAGGACAGGAGGACTCTATATGCTTGATCAGGAGACTTTTTTGAAAGAACATTATATCGACCCGAAGGAATTTCGTGCCTGCGGCATTTCCTGGGAAGAGCTTTGTGCAATCTATGATTCTTATGTCTCGATTGAGGATCATCTGAGAGATCTTGGCAAAGAATTTGTCGATGCCTACCTTTATGATATTGAAAAAGCCGGCATCCACTCTTACCGCTACCGCACCAAGGACCCGGAGCACCTTCTGGAAAAGATCATACGCAAGCGCAGTGAAGATCCTGAACGTTTTGCAGATATTGACCGGTACAACTACCACAAATATATGACGGATCTGATCGGCATCCGCGTCTTTTTCCTCTACCGGGAAGACTGGATCTATTTCCATCGCTACATCACTTCTGTATTTGAGAATGATCCGAGGCTGTATGTAGCAGACCGTATCGCCGATTTTGATGATGACCCGGAGCATTTTTATATTGCAGAGCGTCCAAAGGTCTACCGGAGAAATGGGGACACCCGGATCTATGATGATACCCTGATCGATATCAAATCTGACGGTATCTACCGCTCACTCCACTATATCATCAAATATCGCGGATATTATGTGGAGATCCAGGGAAGAACCCTTTTTGAGGAAGGCTGGAGCGAGATCGACCACGACATTGTCTATCCATATTTCAAGGATGACATGATGTTGAAGGATTTCTCCACACTGCTGAACCGTCTGTCCGGCATGGCAGATGAAATGAGCTCCTATTTCCGCCGCATGCGGGATGAGCGCCGTTCTATAGAGGAACAGATTGAACAATTAAAAGAGGGGGATTTACACAATGACTGAGTTACAGATTTCTGTCTTTGACAAAAATGGGGAATTAAAATGCCAGGCATCCGATCAGGATCAGGCCATTATGGTATTTGAGGGTACTTATGAGGAAGGCGATACTCTGGTTTTTGAGACCAGCAACACAGGAGCTTTCTATGTGATCCGCATCGATGACTGTATGGATGAGTCTCTGGTTTATTTAACCAGTCCTAAGGTTGTATACACCATTCCATTCAATGAGAAAAAGATCTCTTATAATCCAAAATGCTTCACCGGTGAGCGCCATTATGTAACCATGCGCACCGCTGAGGAATACGAAGTAACTGCATACCGCAACTTGGCAAAGAATGTGATGGACCAGCATGGTGACCACGGCTGCTATCCTCATGCATACGCAAACGTTGAGACCAGAGGCGAATCCGTATTTGCTGCCCGCAATGCGATCGACGGTGTACTTGCTAACGCTTCCCACGGTGCATGGCCATATGAGTCCTGGGGCATCAACATGCAGGATGACGCAGAACTGACCCTGGAATTCGGACGCCCTGTTGACTTCGACAAGATCGTTCTCTACACCAGAGCAGACTTTCCACATGACAACTGGTGGATCAATGCAACCTTTACCTTCTCCGATGGAACCACTGAGACTGTCTCCATGGAGAAGAGTGTAAAACCACATACCTTCGCGATCAGTAAGAAGGGAATCACATGGCTGAAACTGAGCAACCTGATCAAGGCTGACGATCCATCCCCATTCCCGGCACTGACCCATATCGAGGTATACGGAAAATAAGTATTACCAGCTATATATATATATATATCAGCAAACAACAGCGTGAATATCAGCGTAAAGCGGACAGTAAGGCGGACATTCGCAATCCGCTTCGCTACTTGCTCATGAACGCAGTCGCTTCGCGATCTGTCAGTGGGAGCTGAAAGCTTCCACTGACATAAGCATCCCCTCACCCGCCGCTTAGTGCTCCGCGCACTTGAAGCGGGGGAATGCTTATCTGCGTTCACGCTGTTAAATATAAGCATCACGGAATTTTGTTGATGCTTTGCATTCCAGACGTTCCGCGAGGATGTGCGGGTTATAAACTGCGAACCGTTTCTTTTATATAGCTCTTTCCATAGGCGCGGTACAGATACACTGCGATAAAAAACGTCACTGCCTCTGCCATGGGCATGGTCATCCAGACGCCCGATACCCCCAGAAGCTTTGGAAGAATCAATATAAATAGAACCACCAGAATCAGGGAACGCAGGGAGGAAATCAATGCCGAAATAAAACCATTTCCAAGGGCTGTAAAGTATCCTGATAAGAATACATTCAAACCGATAAATAAGAACACCGGACTAAACAATTTCAGTGCATTCCATGTTAAATAGAAGACATTTCCATCGCCCACAAACAAATGGATGATTCCTCTTCCATACAGCAGGGAGATGGCAAGGATCAGCACTGAACTGATGGCGATGGTGATGAAACTGTATCTTGTAGTCTCTTTGATTTTTTCATAATTTCCGGAACCTACGTTGTAGCTGACAATGGGTGCCGATGCCACCGCAATTCCCATGTAGACAGCGATAAAGAAGTAATAGATGTACATAATAATCGTTACCGCTGCAACTCCATCCTCTCCAAAGTACTGCATAATAATCAGGTTAAATAAGAAGGTTGTGATACCCGTAGACATCTCTGTCAGCATCTCACTGCTTCCGTTGGTACAGGATTTAAAAAGAACCTTCCAGTTGATTCTCGGTCTGCAGAACTTAATGTGGCTGTATTTCAGAAAATAGCCAAGTCCGATCAACATGCTGACTGTGATAGAAAGTGTCGTACCCCAGGCCGCACCCAGAGTACCGAGTCCCAACACTGCTACCAGTATATAGTCAAAGATAACATTCAGAATCAATCCCGTCAGGGACATGATCATCCCCACATCCGGCTTTCCGTCGGTTCTTACGAGGTACTCAAAAAACAGTTTGAAAGACATGGGAACACTTCCCAGAAAGATGACATATGCATAGGGAAGTACATGCTCTAATAATCGTTCACTGCTTCCTAAGAAGATACAGATAGGTTCCAGGAAAAGGATACCGGCAATGGTAAAAAGAATGGCGAATATAAGAAGCACAATTGTGATAAATGTAAAAATCTCATTGGCTTCCTGTTCCTTCTTTCGTCCCAGCTTATCACCTATGATGGCACCGGAGCCGGTGGCCAGCATAACAGCGATTCCGAAGGTAACACAGGTAATCGGAATTACAATATTAATTCCTGCCAGTGCATCGGATCCGGCATATTTGGATACGAAAAAGCCATCAATGGTGGTGTAAAACGACAGGAAAATCATCGTCATTACCGAAGGTACCAGATACTTTATAAACTGGAAATACGTCATTTTTTCTTTAAAATACTTCATTTTATCAAACTCCTATCTTGCTTATTTCCTGCTGTACCTCTAGAATAAAGGATATAGTAACTATATTGTCAAGAGGGGAATTCTTATGAAAGATATGTTTTCAATCGGTGAGCTCGCCAGCTATCAGAACATCTCAAAACAGACATTAATTTATTATGATAAGATCGGTTTATTCAAACCTGCCTATGTAGATCCGGACAACAAGTACCGGTATTATACCGTCAAACAGGTTGACTATCTGGATACTATTTTGATTATGAAAGAAATGGGATTTACCCTGAATGAGATTCAGGAACATATGAAAAATTATACCATCGATACTTCCTTGATTACGATGCGGAAACAATTGACCGTCATCGACCAGCAGATCACGCACCTGGAGCTGGTCCGGAACCGTCTCACCCACCGATGCCGACAGCTGGAACATGTAAAGGCATTTCACGAACAGAATCAGGAAGTAACTATCAAAGAAGTACGGCCCAAATATCTTCTCTGGGCAGATATCGAACGGCCCCAGACATTCCGGGAAATCAGCATTGCAACAAAGAAATGCTTTTCCCAGGCACTAAAAGATGAGCTGCCTATCTACTTCCAGACCGGCGTGATCGTCCCCTATAAACACATATTAGAAGAACGATATACGGAAGCAAGTGTTGCATTTATCCCCATTGAAAAGACCAAAAAAGCAAAAAACATCTGCCTGCTGCCAAAAGGAAAAGCCGCCAGTATTTATCATTGCGGCGACTATCTGTCTGTGGATCGCTCCTATAAAAAGCTGCTGGAATATTGCAAAGACCAGCAGCTCACGATTGTTTCAGATTCCTATGAATTTTGTATCAATGACTATATTACCTCCGGTGATGAAAACGAATATATTACGGAGATATTTTTCTATGTGCAGTGATAAATGGTTTCTGTTCAAACAGGTGTGCTCAGCAATGTTTTTTGTTACCGGTTGATGAAATTCAGCACTGCCACAAGCAACAGCATGTGAACCGGATAAAATGCATAGCAGATGTACTGGAATGGTTTGCTGTGATAACCCTGTCTGCCGCGATACAGCCAGATGGGAATCAATGCCAGAAGGGCAAGCCCCTGCTGGCACAGCTCAAATTCCATGCCAAGGAGCTGAACCGGATACATCAGACCGCCCAGCACTTCCACATTCAGCCAGTACAGGGCAATTAGCTGGCCCAAAAAGCACCACCATTTACGGCCATGAAAGAAATAGAACACAAATACCGTTACAACACCGACACCATAGTAATCGACCATACAAAGGGTTCCCAGTATCAATCCTGCTGTCACAACGATCACCGACACCAGCAGATCGGCCCAGATTTTTCCTTTCTTGCGCACCTGTTCCATCAGATGGATACCTAAAAGACCAAACAGGAATGTCCAGAGCACATTTTGATGAACCGGATAAAACCAGGTACCACCGTACATCAAATCAAAGGGAACCTCCGAAAGCACTGCAAACAGCAGCATCCGAAGCATATATTTTTTGAAGTTCCGGGTGTGAAAGTATCCCTCGACTGCCATAAAGGCGAAAATGGGAAAAGCCACTCTTCCGGCACAGGTAAGCCACTCCTTTGCTGGAAGAAGGGTAGCCCAAAGGTGATCCATCAGCATAAGCGTCATGGCGATGATATGCAGTGCCGCCGCACTGATATCGAAACCATTGAAAGTAGATTCATTTATTCTGTTTGTTGACACAAGTTTACTCCTTTTTCTTTTCCGATACCCTCTTCTACAACCTATATCTAGAGTTACATTATACCATTATCCTAAAGTCAACGCAATCCAGTTTTGTTCGGGAATCGTGAATGAAAAGCAAACTGTTCCAATCTAAAGACTAAGATAAGAGCCAGAGTATGGAAACTCTGGCCCCTTTTTTTCTACTTCTCATACAAAAATTCTTCTGGTAATGTCACTTTAAAGTCTCTTGCAAGATCACGGAAGTTCTGTGGTGTAATGGTCTGCAGCTTGTTTGGCTGAATGGACAGCACCTTTACCAGGATCTCCGCAGATTTCTCCACGGTATGCATCAGACCAAAGGTCAGATCGAAGTCTTCACCAGAGCAGAACATGCCGTGATGCGCCCAGATGGCTACATCATATTTTTTCATCAGTTCACTGGTTGCCACTGCGATATCCCTTCCGCCAGGTACCATCCAGCCAACAACTCCGATGCCGTCCGGGAATACGACCGGGCACTCCGTTGCCATCTCCCAGAGTTCTCTTGTAAATACCTTATCCTCCAGTGGAAGCACGAAAGTCAGGGCAATGGTGTTGGTCGGGTGAGCGTGATAGATCACTCTGTGTCTGCCGTCTGTGAGCTGTTTTTTCACCTCATGGTTCATCAGATGGGATGGCAGCTCGCTGGTTGGTCTTCCACCATTTACCAGGCCCCAGCAGATCTGGAATTCCTCACCCTTGTCATCCACACGGATGATGCAGATATTGGCTGCTGGATCTAAGATCACATTGCGGAAATATTTGCCGCTTCCGGTTACAAGGAAATACTCGCCTGCAAGACCCGGAACACTGGTCCCGATCGGCTGCCATGGCTTGTCAAAGCATAATTCTTCCTTTACCTCATCTACTTCCTCCGGTTTGATGCGATAGCTTAAGTTTCCGCCATTTCTCTCATGCCAGTTCTGTTTAAAACCGTCATCACACATCCGGATAAATCCCTGTACAAATGCTGCTTCTGTTACTTTCATGTTCTTATGACCCCTTTTTATTTTCTATAGGCAATCAGTTCTTTGCCGTTACTCTTTTTACCATTCCTACAGGGTGCCCGCTTGTTTTCACCGACACCCCATAGCATTTTTTATGATACATGATTACACACGCTTTGATAATACTTCTGCTTCATATCTCTCGATTTCCTTGAACCAGTCCTCTTTTGCCGGAACACCGTGGATCTCGCAGAAATAGTTCCATACATCCCCCATCGGATAGGTCTTCATCTCCTCGGAAAGCATCATCAGTTTGGTGAAATTCCGCTCTTCCTGAAGTTTCGCCAGTTCTGCGTTTGGAAGAAGCAGAGCGTACAGAAGAGCCTTCTGCATATTTCTCATGCCCACTACCCATGCAGAGATACGGTTAATGCTCGCATCAAAGAAATCCAGTGCCAGCAGTACGCGCTCAGAGCCTGCACGGACGATCTCCTTGGCAATCTCTCTGGTCTCATCGTCAAATAATACTACATGATCACTGTCCCAGCGAACCGGTCTTGTCACATGAAGCGCTACCTTATCAAAGAATAAGAGCATGGAAGAGATCTTATCAGAAACCACTTCGGTTGGATGATAATGCCCGTTATCCAACAGACACAGGATATCATTTTTTGCTGCATAATTCATGTAAAATTCATGGGAACCAACGGTATAGCTCTCCATACCAATTCCAAATACCTTGGACTCTACTGCGATCAGGACTTTATCTCTGTCATAACCGCATGCCAGGATCTGGTCTAAAGAATCCTTTAATCTGGCTCTCGGTGCGGTACGGTCACCAGGAACATCCTTTAATCCGTCCGGAATCCAGATATTCATCGTTACCGGTTTTCCCAGTTCTTCTGCAAAATATTCAGAAATGCGGATACATGCAATACAGTGGTCGATCCAGAATTTACGGATCTCGGGTACCTCGCTGGAAAGTGTCGCATTCTCTGCCTTTGGATGGGAGAAGCAGGTCGGGTTAAAGTCAATGCCAAGACCTCTTTCCTTAGCAAATTCTACCCATTTTGCAAAATGCTTTGGCTGGATCTTATCACGGTCTACGAACTCGCCATCCTCGAAAATCGCGTAGCTGGCATGGAGATTGATCCTGTGCTTTCCCGGGATCAGGCTTAAAGCTTCGTCGATATCTGCCATCAGCTCTTCTGGATTTCTGGCTTTTCCCGGATAATTGCCAGTTGCCTGGATTCCGCCGGACAACTGTCCTGGGTTATCAAAACCGGCTACATCATCGCCCTGCCAGCAGTGCATGGACACCGGGATCTTTGCCAGTGCTTCAAGAGCTGCATCGGTATCTACGCCAATGGCTCTGTATGCCTCTTTTGCTGCCTCATATCTCTCTTTGATCATCATGATCTTAACCCTCCGTTCACCTGTCATATATTTTTACTATTATTAATCTAAATGAAACACCGGACTTAAATCCACACATACCGGACTGTTGTCCTCATTTGTCTCCATGATATCTGCCATGTAGTCCCACCATTTACGGTTGATCGGTGTATCGGCGGATTTTGCCCATCTCGCCTCATCCTCCACCTCCAGATAGCCATAGAGGACATTGGTCTCCTTGTCCAGATAGATCGAGTAATTATGTCCACCGTACTCATGGATCATCTCCTTCATCTCCGGCCAGAGAGCATTGTGGCGTTTTTCGTACTCTTCTGCCATCCCTGGATAGAGAAACATCTTAAATCCTTTTCTTACCATCTCAATGACTCCTTTCCCATTGTTATAGGTTCCTGTGTTTTATTCTTCTCTTATTCTACCACTCCATGATCACGCTTCCTGCTGCTTATCTGTTCCTATGGCTGATACTCCTTGATCTCAAAAGAATGGAAAATCCCATTTCTGGCTTCCTGAAGATCGGCATAGCATCCTGCATGAAGCATCTGGGCGCTCAGGTTGCCGATAGCTGTTGCCTCAGTCGGCCCTGCGTATACTGTCCGGCCAGTGTATCTGGCGGTCAGACGATTCAAATAATCTGCATTGGCACCGCCACCCACGATGTGGATCTGACGGTAGGAAGCGCCGGTGATCTCCTCCAGTTCTCTGACGGTCTCCCCATAACAGAAGGCCAGGCTGTTGTAGATCACAGCGGCGATCTGTGCCGGAGTCTCTGGAACCTCCTGTCCATGCTCGCTGCAGTATGCCTTCACCTCCGCAATCATGCTCTGTGGAGCAAGGAATCTCGCATCATTGCAGTCCACCAGTGACTCGATTCTCTCTGCAGACGCCTCCTCACACAGCTTTGCAAACGAATACTCCACTCCCTGGGCTGCAAACTCCTTCTTCACAGACTGGATCATCCAGAGTCCCATGATATTCTTCAAATAACGGAAGCGGTACTCGTATCCACCCTCATTGGTAAAATTCCGTTTTCTGCTCTCCTCAGAACAGTCTGCCTCCCTGCGCTCCGTTCCCATAAGTGACCAGGTTCCGGAACTGATATAGAGTGTCGGGTCCTCATTGGACGGAACTGCCAGAACCGCAGAACCGGTATCGTGTGTGGCAGGAAGAACGATCTGACACTGGAAACCAACCTCATTTGCAAGTTCCTCTGTCAATGGGCCGACCACTGTTCCCGGCATGGAAAGCTCCGTAAACCACTTTTCCGGATAGCCAAGCAGCTGGATCAATTCCTTATCCCAGGTGTTGGTCTTAGGACTTACTAACTGGGTCGTGGTAGCGTTGGTATACTCCTGTTTTTTCACACCGGTCAGGCGATAATGGAAATAATCCGGAATCATCAGCATGGATTCTGCCTTTGCAAAGGTATCCGGGTCCTGCTTTTTCACCGCCATAAACTGATAGATGGTGTTGAAGATCTGTTTCTGTATCCCGGTCCTTGCATACAGTTCTTCCTCCGGAATGAGCTTGTACACCTCTGTATCCATTCCCGCAGTCCTGTTGTCCCGGTATCCCACCGTATCACCGACCACCCGATCCTCATGATCCAGAAATACATAATCCACTGCCCAGGTATCGATCCCCATGCTAATCGGCAGCTTTCCGAGCTCTTTACAGCGCTTCATCCCCTCTTTGATATGGGAAAATAACTCATCCGTGTCCCAGCACAGATGCCCATGTGTTTCTTTCATCCCGTTTGGGAAGCGATAGACCTCTTCCAGCACCATCCGTCCATCCTCAAGATGTCCGAGAATGTGTCTGCCGCTGGATGCCCCGATATCCACCGCAAGGTAATATTCTGTCATGCTTTTCCCCTTTTCTCTCTGCAATTTCTGTTTTCCCCCCCCTCACAAGCCATAGCACAGAATCTCTGCCTGTCAATCAGCCTGTGATTTTTCAGTCAGTGCCTCACCGCAGCATGTGCGCAGACCTACTGAATCATTACATGATACATTCATTATACTTGATATCCGTGCAAAAAATAAGGACGTAGTTCACCTAAAACTACGTCCTTATTTGCACTTTTATTTTATTTTCTGTTCTAACACGAATACCGGAAGATCCCATCTTCTGGCACTCGCCAGAGTCCGGATGATAAACACGGTTCCTGTCCCGATGATCACCGCGATCAGCTCCGGGACAAACTGGATCGTCACTACATAGATCAGGCTTCCTGCCAGCGCTGCAATCGCATAGATCCGCTTGCAAAAGATCATCGGCGTCATGTTCGCCATCACATCACGCAGAAGTCCTCCACCCACGCCGGTCATCACGCCGACAAAGATCACTAAGAACCAGTTGTCGCCATAGCCGACGTTGATCGCCGTCTGGGAACCGACCACTGCAAAAATGCCAAGGCCGATAGAGTCCGAGATGTCCATGATCCAGGTCAGTTTTTTGAAGATCGCACGACTGACAGTCCCCTTTCTGGCTGCCATCAAAAGCCACAAAGCCACCGTCAGTGTCGCCACTGCCACATAGGAACCGTGACGAAACATGTTGGGTGGGAAAATACCGAGTAATACATCCCGGACTGCGCCGCCTCCAACAGCTGTGACGGTTCCTAACACCCACACGCCAAAAATATCCATTTTCTTTGAATTGGCCACCATACAGCCGGAAAATGCAAATGCGACCGTACCGATCAGTTCTAAAATAAATACCATACTGCCCCTCTGATTTTCTTATTTTGATGTCCGCATGCTGCGTACATTTCTTACGATAACATACTTTTTCGGGTTTTACAAGCAGAAAGCATTCGGAAAATTGTTCAGAAATTGTCTGCCGCTTTGGAATTGTGAATCCACCAATTTCATGATAAAATGAACACATCTCACAAATGAAAGGAGTCTTCAATTATGAACCGGGAGATCCTCGACCGCTTAAGCGTGATCACAGAAGAAGAACAGGAAATTTTATCCGGACGACAGGGGATCGATCCGACACGATATACAGAAAAGAAAGAGCTTGTCATTGACAGTGGGAAAATGCTGGAACATGGAAAATTGATCCGCATCCGGCCTCATACCCGATTTGTACATTTTCCAAAACACCGGCATAATTATGTTGAAGTGATCTACATGTGCCAGGGGCAGACCACTCATATCATTGACGGAAATCAGGTGGTACTTCAGGCCGGAGAATTACTGTTCCTCAATCAGAATGCCATTCAGGAGATCCAGCCTGCGGGAGAACGTGATATTGCGGTAAATTTTATCATTCTGCCGGAATTTTTTGATACAGCTTTCCGGATGATGGGGGAAGAGGAAAATTCTCTGAGGGACTTCCTTATCAGTTGCTTACGGCAGGAACACCAGTACGGCAATTACCTGCATTTCCAGGTATCGGATATTCTGCCCATCCAGAATCTGGTGGAAAATATGGTCTGGACTCTGTTAAATAACCAGCCAAATAAGCTGAGCATCAATCAGGTCACCATGGGACTTCTTTTTCTCCATCTGATGCACCATACTGACCGTATCCGCTCCGCTTCGTCCTCCTTTGACCAGCAGTTGATTTTCCAGGTTCTGAAGTTTATTGATGAAAATTATAGAGACGGGCAATTAACTGATCTGGCAACCCAGCTTGGATATGAAATTCCATGGCTGAGCCGTGCCATCAAGCGGCTGCTGGGGAGAACTTACAAGGAACTGCTGCAGATCAAACGCTTAAACCAGGCAGCATTTTTGCTCCAGAGCACCCGCCTTCCGATCACGGATATCTGTGCTGCCGTCGGATATGACAACACCAGCTATTTCCACCGAATTTTCCGCGAATACTATCATATGTCACCAAAAGAATACAGGTGCCAGGGGAATTAAATCCCATTATAACATCTGGTTCACACAGATCGCCCCATATGGCCGGATGCTCATCCGGTACGCACTGCCCTCTCCCATGGCTTTTTCTATGTATGCCACATACTCGTCCACCAGATCATTCGGCAGCATCGCCATGATCACTCCGGCAAAACCGCCGCCGTGGATCCTGCATGCGCCGCGCTTCTTCTCTGCGATGAACATCTCCGTCAATGCCAGTGCGATGCTGATGCCCTGTTCCTGGACATTGCTGTTGGTGTAGCAGTTCTGCAGCCACTTCCAGGAGGAATTGCCGGAAGCCGTGATTCCGTCCAGAAAATCGCCAAAACGGTTCTCTTTCAGAGCCTTCACCTCTGCTTCCACCCGCTTATTCTCCTCAAAGAAATGAAGGGCACGAAGAACAGAACGGTCTCCTGCATAAGCTCTCAATTCTGCCAGATGATCGATCACATCCTGCTCTTTGATCTCGGCGCAGACCTCCTTGCCAAAGAACTGTGCTACTTTTTTCATCTCGTTTGGAACGGAAGAATAGTCCGCGCTTAAATCCGCATGACCTTTTCCTGTATTCACAATGATCAGGCTGTGGTTCTGGGATGCAAAGTCAAAATCAATCTTCTCCACCACAGGAGCCTGCGGTTCTAAGAAATCAATGGTGATCAGACCTCCCACCGCGCAAGCCATCTGATCTAACAGTCCTGATGCTTTGTTCCAGTAATGATTCTCGGAATATTTACCAATATGGGCATACGCCACAGTATCCATTTTGCCTGCATTAAAGAAGGTATTCAGCATGGAACACAGAAGCATCTCAAAAGATGCGGAAGAGCTGACACCAGCAGCACTGATCACGTTGCTGGTAACATAAGCGTCAAAGCCGCCCACTTCATAACCGGATTTCTCGAAACCCTTTAACAGTCCCTTCACCAGATCCACCGTTCCTGCCATCCGATCGCTTGGCTCTAAGTGGTTTAAATCAATGGTAAAAGACTGGTTAAACGTCTCGCTGACGATATTGACAAAATTCGTATCATTCACCGCAGCCACACCAACACAATCTAAGTTGATGCTTCCGGCTAATACCTTTCCATGGTTGTGATCGGTATGGTTGCCGCTGATCTCGGTCCGTCCTGGAGAACTGAATAAATACAGATCCTTCTCCCCAAATTCCTTCACGAATTTACCTACCAGATCCTCATAACGCTTCTGATTCTCTGCAACCGCAGCTTTCCCGTATAATTCACCCAATAATTTTTTAGCTTTTTCTGATTCCAGAAGCTTCAAGGTATGTTCCTGATTCATGTTTTCTCCCTTTCCCCATATATAATTTTCTATGAAAGTATTGGCAAACAGCTAACTTTCATTCTTCCCGTCATATACAGGAAGTTCTTACCCTAAGTATAGCAAAACAACCTCGATTTAGAAATAGGATTTTCTTTTATTTTTTTATAAAAATCACCGGAGCAGTCTGGTATATCCATCCGAAGAAGTACAGGGAATCCCTGTCACAGTCACCTGGTCTGGCTCTGCCTCTTCTCCATCCAATTCTACCTTCAAAAGTTCTGTGCTGGGAATGCTGCTGCCGAACACAAAATTACCCAAACTGTAAGCAATGGTCTTATCCTTATAAGCTTCCACCGGCTGCAGCACATGAGGATGGGAACCAACCACCAGGTCTGCTCCGGCGTCAATATAAGCCTGTCCCATGCTTCTCTGGTAACTCTCCGGTTCTGTGTTCCTCTCAATGCCCCAATGAACATAAATCACCAGATAATCGCACTGCTCCCTGGCCTTTTTGATCTCTTCGATGGCCAGGGACGGGTCATAGGTGGAAAATACCCCCGGATGCCCGGCGCCTGCTGCCCAGCTTCCGTCCATATAAACTCTCGAAGTTCCGAGAAAGCCGATCGTGCGGCCTCCTGCCTCCATGGTCACCAGTTTTTTCGCCTCATCCAGGTCTCTGCCGCCTCCCACATAGGCAATTCCCGCCTCGTTCAAGGTATCACAGCTATCCAAAAGCCCCTGCTGGCCATAGTCCAGAATATGATTATTGGCCAGTGTCACCAGATCCACATTCATCTCCTTTAACGCCGATACCCACTTAGGCGATACCCGGAAATTAAACTGCTTATCCGCCACCTTCTCTCCCCGGTCTGTAAATGGGAACTCCTGGTTTACCATAAAGATATCCGCATCCGCAATCTCCTGGCGGATTCCATCATCCAGTACACCGCTGATATCACCGGCCCGGTTGTAGGCGTTCTGAACATAATTGGAGAAATAGACGTCACCGGCAAACAGTAAGGTGACTGGCTGATAGAGGCCTGTCGGTTCTGCTTCTGTCTGGCTTCTGCGCCTGCCTGGGCTTCCACAGTCTCCGTCTCCTCTACTGCAGCTGTCGTTACCTGTACCGGCCCATTTTCCGCATGTTCTCCTGCTTTGGCCTTTAACCCCTGCTCCACTTTCTCCTCAGAAGCTGCCATATTTACTCCTGCCACAGTTCCTGCCGTCTTTACCGCCGTCTGGCCATGCCGGTTTCCACCCACCAGCAAACTTCCACCCAAAACCGCCAGTGCACCGATACAGATCACCAGCCCACCTATGATCCATGGTTTCTTCCCCATAATCCCTTTTCCTTTCTGCTTGATCCTAATGCTTCACGCAGCCATCATAAACTGCCAGAGCTGTCTGTTCTTTCCCTGTAACTGATTCAGTAGGTCTGCTATCATAACAGAAAAAGACCATCTTGCCAATTTCGCAAAACAGTCTTTTCTCTTTTGTATCGTCTTAATCTCGTTCTTGATCCACTATTAGATTGCAAGCACGATGCCGCCATCCCCGGCGTAAACCGTAGCCACTCCGGCTGTCTCAGTGATCACAATCTCCTTAAATGGAGCCAGCTTCAGCAATTCATCACGAACCTGCTCTGCTCTGCCCCGATTGTTGCAGTGAGCAATCACCGCGGTCTTTTCAGCGGTATCTCCTGCATCTTTCACAGCAATGGCACACATCCTCGCCAGACCCTTATTGATACCTCTTGCCTGATCCAGCTTGACGATCACACCTTTATCTGCACCCATAACCGGCTTGATGTTCAGCGTAGTGGCAAAAAATGCCTGAAGTCCGGTAAGACGGCCATTCTTCCGAAGAGCATCCAGAGTCTCCAGAACAAAATAGGTATGCATCTGAGTCTTAAATACTTCCAGCTTCTCCACGATCTCTTCAAAAGGAACTCCCTGCTCCTCTAATTCACGGATCAACAATGCCGCCCTTAATTCACCTGAAGACGCAGACCAGGAGTCCAGGATATGAATATTCTTATGTCCATACTCTTCTTCATACATCTGCAGTCCGACCATGGCGCTGTTATAGCTTCCGCTTAAATGACTGGACAATGTGATCACAAAGATATCTTCCGCATCACAGGTAAATGCCTGCTTAAAGGTTTCAGGAGAAGGACATGCAGTCTTGGGACAATTCGGACTTGCCTTCACCAGCTCCAGGAAACGCTTCTGGTCAAAGGTCTCATCATCCACAATCTGCACATCATCCACCTGCAATGTCAGCGGGATCATCTGGAAATGAGGGTCTCTTTTCAATTCCTCTGTCAGATCCAGACAGCTATCACCGATAATTTTATATTTTAACGAATTACTCATAACATTCCCTCCAGTACTATCACTATGCCTTACTGAGCCTTTACCATCTAACATAGTTTTCTTTACTACATATGATTATAGTAAGAGCCACAGGGAATGTCAATGATTTCTATATTATTTCAGTTCAGAAAATTTCTACTTAGAAACATCAACCATCTCCATCATGATCTCATTGCTTCTCGCAATAAACTGGGTCATACGCTCTGGAGTCAGGCTGCCATGGCTTAAGGAAGCCATATCGTAAAGCTGTCTGCAGATCTTCTCGGTCAGATCGCCTTCCTCATGAGCCAGCACATACTGAACCAGCTTGTTGTTGGCATTCAGGACCAGAGTTTCGCCAACACTGCCGAACATGGATGGATCCATACCATACATATTGTACATCTTCATCATATCCTGCATCCGGCGGTTCTCCTCGGATACCGTGATCATGGAAGCCAGCTGTCCGTCTTTTAATTTCTCTACCTTGATCTCCAGCTTGTCATTAGCCAGGGCCTTTTTGAAGGTATCCGTTAACTTCTGGGCATCTGCCTTAAAGGTCTCTGCGTCCTCTTCCTTCACTTCTTCCTTAAAGGTATCGGTCACATCCGCATCGATACGCAGGAATTTCAATCCCTCATGCTTCTGCTCCAGCTGGCCAATAAATGGGCTGTCGATGCTGTGTCCCATATAAACAGCATCCAGACCTTCCTTGCGGAACATATTGATATACTGACTCTGCTCTTTCTCATCGGTTACATAGTAGATCACATTCTCATGCTTTTCTTTTGCGTTGTCCAGACAGTCCTGAAGAGTCAGATATTTGCCATCCAGATCCTTGAACAGGATGTAATCTTTCATCTTCTCCTCAAACTTCTCATCCTTTAAGCAGCCGAATTTGATAAATGGGCTGATGTCATCCCAGTATTTCTCATAATTCTCACGATCGGTCTTGCACATACCGGATAACTTGTCTGCGACCTTTTTGGTGATATAATCGGAGATCTTCTTTACAAAGCCATCGTTCTGCAGGGCGCTTCTGGATACGTTCAGAGGCAGATCCGGGCAGTCAATGACACCCTTTAACAGCATCAGGAATTCCGGAATAACTTCCTTGATGTTATCTGCGATAAATACCTGGTTATTGTACAGCTTGATGGTACCTTCCAGGCTGTCATACTCGGTGTTGATCTTCGGGAAGTACAGAATACCCTTTAAGTTAAATGGATAATCCATGTTCAGGTGGATCCAGAACAGAGGCTCCTTGTAATCCATAAATACCTTGCGGTAAAATGCCTTATACTCTTCCTCTGTGCACTCATTCGGATGCTTGTTCCACAGCGGACTGACATCATTCAATGCCACCGGGCGTTTTAAGATCTTATATTTCTCTTTGGCCGGAGAAACTTCTACGGTCTCTTTCTCGCCGTTTTCATTCTCCTTCTCCTCGGTTTTTGCTTCCTCTACGATGGTCTCGATGATAGTATCTTTGTCCGTCAGCTGGTCTTTCTCGATGGTCTCATACTGAGGACCTTCTGCCGCATTATCCAGGAAGATCGGAACCGGCATAAAGCCACAGTACTTCTCAATGACTTCTCTTGCCCGGTACTCGTTGGAGAACTCGGTGCTGTCCTCATTCAGATACAGAACGATAGTCGTTCCCTGCTCTTCCCTGGTTCCTTCGCCCATCTCGAACTCCGTACCGCCTTCTGATTCCCAGTGAACCGGTTTTGCGTCCTTCTTATAGGAACGGCTGTCGATGGTAACCTTGTCCGCAACCATAAATGCAGAATAAAAGCCCAGGCCAAAGTGACCGATGATCTGATCTTCGTTTGCCTTGTCCTTATACTTATTCAGGAAATCCTGCGCACCGGAAAATGCGATCTGGTTGATATACTCGTCTACCTCTTCCTCGGTCATACCAAGTCCGTTATCGGTAAAGGTAATGGTCTTCTCGTTCGGGTTTACCGTTACCTGGATCTTGTACTCGAAATCCTCCGGCTTTTCGTACTCACCCATCAGCTCCAGTTTCTTTAACTTTGTGATGGCATCACAGCCATTAGAGATCAGCTCACGATAGAAAATGTCATGGTCAGAATAGAGCCATTTCTTAATGACTGGGAATATATTTTCACTGCTTATTGATAAACTGCCTTTTTTTGCCATAGTAAAACACTCCTTTTCCTGATTGCTGCGGCTTTCATCTGCCGCCTTTATGCTTTATTTGTGTATTATTCTAGTACATATAGAACAATTTGTCAACAAAAATTTAGCACTCATTAAATTTGAGTGCTAGTAATCCATTTTCTGTTTCAGTCATGTTTCCCAGTCCTGCGCCACAGGTACGCAGACCTGCTAAACCGTTGCATCCCTCATGAATGCTTACATCTGCGAAAACGGAATCTTATGTACTTTAAAGAACTGGCACACCGCCTTATCCCACTCCTGATCCATGGTCTTATCCAATGTGAAAAATGACAATGATGTACCCGTTACACACCGGATCTTTGTCTCCTCATAACGGATATTCAAATATAATCCCTGCACCTGTTCCGCCGCCACCGGAATCTGGTTCTTATCTAAAAAGCTTTTTGTACTTTTCGGTGAAAGCTGCAGCACAATATGAAAGCTTTCTGGCAGTTTCTTTCCTTTAATCAAAGAAAAGCAAAAAGGTTTCACTGCAGACCAGGCGGAATATTCCTCGATCTGGTGTTCTTCCAGTTCCTCCTCACTATAATATCCATGTCTGACACGGCCATCGATCGTAAACATATTGAATGTAACAATCTCCGCTTCCTTTAATAGGAAGGAGTCAAACACCTCTCCTAAAAATAAACTTGCCGTAAACTGCTTCATGTCCTCAATTTTCAGTGCGATCATGTTTTCCCCCATTTTTATGTACTCTCGGAATCTTTCTTCACTATACACCACAAAAGCTTCCAGTGTCAACGGACGGGCTTCTTTCCTTTTTTTTCTTCTTGTGCTATGATGATAAAAGGTAACGGTTCCACAGATCAGTCCATATCCATATGCTGACACACCCAATCGTTACCCATCATCTTTTACATAAGGAGATTTTCATCATGAATGAAACATTATCTGTATTACAGCACACATTACAGGCCAGTGTTTCTCCATATCACTGTATCATGGAAGCGTCCAGACAGTTGGAGGAAGCCGGCTTTCAGCCTTTAACTCTGACCGGAACATGGAATCTAAAAGAAGAACAGGGCTACTACCTGCCGGTCTTTGATTCTTCACTCATGGCATTTACCATCGGCAGACAGAATGGCTCCATGCCTTCTCTTCGTATGGAAGCAGCGCATACCGACTGGCCTTGCCTGAAATTAAAGCCATCTCCAGAAGTGGCCACTGGCCGTTATGGCAAATTAAATGTGGAGGTCTACGGCGGACCGATCTTAAATACCTGGATGGACCGGCCTCTTTCCATGTCCGGTAAAGTCTGCATTGCAGGCAGTGATCCATTTACCCCGGATGTCCGCTTCATCAATTTTAAACGTCCGCTTTTAACTGTGCCGAATCTGGCCATCCATATGAACCGGGAAGTAAATAATGGCGTAGCTTACAATCCACAGGTAGATATGCTTCCGCTTCTGACCATGATCAAAGACACATTGGACAAAGACCATTATTTCATCAACCTGTTGGCCCGGGAAGCTGGTTGTGATCCAGAAGCGATTCTGGACTACGAAATCTATGTTTACAACTTAGATGACAGCACTACCTTGGGAATTGAGGACGAATTTTTCAGTTCCCCAAGACTGGATAACTTAACTTCCGTTCAGGCATGTCTATCCGGAATCCGTGCTGGTTTCCGTGAAAATGGCATCAATGCTATTTTCCTCTATGATAATGAGGAGATCGGCAGCCGCACCAAGCAGGGCGCCCTTTCCTCAGTTACCGACCGTGTCCTGGAAAAACTCTACGCAGCTTTAGGCTTCGGACGCACGGATTATCTAAACGCGATCATGGGCGGTTTTTTAATCTCCATGGATGTGGCTCACGCGATGCATCCAAACCACACAGAGAAATGTGATATCAAGAACCAGATCTTTTTAGGCGATGGCGTAGCGATCAAAATGGCTGCCTCCCAGTCCTATTCCACAGACGCATCCTGTATCAGCGTTGTGGAAGCGATCTGTAAAGACAGCCACATTCCATATAAAAAATTCTCCAATCGTTCCGATTTAAAAGGTGGTTCTACCCTGGGCGCTTTATCTTCCGCCCTGTTGTCCATGAAGACGGTGGACATAGGCGTTCCGATCCTGGCTATGCATTCTGCCAGAGAACTGATGGGAGCTGCCGATCAGGCATCCTTAGAAGCCCTGGCTTCCAAATTTTTCCTGGTATAAGGTAAAGAAATTGTCGGTCTCGGTCTGGTCATTTGCATCAAAATGAATATCCGACCACATTTCATCCGAGAAATTTACCTTATTTTCCTGTTGAAAACTGGAGTAGATCTGTCGAAAGGCCTGGTTTTTACGAGTTTCGTAAAGCCGGGTCTTTCTTTCCTGGGTAGCCTCCACGTCATAATCATTGACACACTGGAATATGTAATAGTTTCCGTTATATTCTGTTACAGGACTGATCTGCCCATTTTCCAGTTCAAAAGCTGCAGTCTCCAAAGCTGCCGCATACTCCCCTCTTCCTATCTTCCGGTCGATCTCTGTATCTTCTGATACTTCTTTTGCCACCGTCCGGAAATCCTCATTGCCATCTGTCACCCGCTCATATATCTTCTGAGCTGATTCCTGGTCAGAAACCTGGATCTGTAGCACTTCGATGACCTTGGCGTCACTGTCGCTGACCTCCAGATCGATCTCCTCTGTCAACTGCCCCACCGCCTTATTGGCAATATAATACTGCTGGTACATGGTCTCTACATCTTCTTCCGTGATTCCCATGTACGCCAGATCCCCGGAGGTCAGGCTGTTGAAATAGCTCTCCGACAGCTGATGGATCTGGTCTTTTTCCGCACTTGTCAGACTGATCTCCTGATCCCTGGCCAGAAGATTCATGGTCTTTAAATCCTTCAAAAAGTTCTGCACCTGATCCAGAAGATAGGTTTCAAATGTCTGTCCATTTTCCAGTGTCACATCCCAGATCTGATCTGTGTAAGTCTTTTCATAACGGTTCCGCTCTGTGGCCACCACGATCATGGCCTGGGCCTTTGGATAATCCTGATTTTCCCGCGTCTCGGGCATCTTCGGAAAGCCATTTTTACAGCCTGACAACACAAAAACAAGACTGACAATACATACCGTCAGCCCGGATCTGATATGATTCCATCGTTTATTTTTTTTCATCCAGTCAATACCTCTTATAATCAAAGCTTATATTTTAACCAACAGGAGCAGGTTCACCGCCCCACAGCGGTTTATACCAGAAGCTTCAGGATTTTCAGAACTCCGTCATTCATATTGGAATCTGCCTCAAATCTGGCCTCTGCCTTGACCTCCGGTCTTGCATTAGCGACTGCAAAACTGTAATATGCCTGGCGGATCATCTCCAGATCATTTAACTGATCGCCAAATACCATCGTTTCTTCCGGCTTAATCTCCAGACTTTCCTGCAAGATCTTAATGGCCTGTCCTTTGGAAACACCAATAGCCATACAGTCCATCCACATATCACCGGAAATGGTCATTTTCAACCGGTCACCAAACTGTTCTCTTAAAGACTCCGTAGCTTCCTGAACCCCATGTTTTTTGTATGCAGAAATCTTAATGAACTGATCGTCCACCTTCGTCAGATCTTCCACCCGCTTTACCTGGAATTTGTAGCCATTGATCATCCAGTCTGCAAACTCTTCATCTTTTGTGTCCATATATGCATAATCCGGTCCACTGACCATCACTTCCAGTTCTGGCATCTTGCGGATCTCCTGGATCAATTGGATCACCAAGTCTCTGTCAATGGTATTTAGAAACAGATTCCGTCCATGGCATCCTACGTAAGCGCCATTATCCGAAAGATAAAAGATCCGCTCCTTGATCGGATCAAACAGATCCTCAATGCTCGCCCACTGTCTTCCGCTGGCCGCTGCAAATTGAATGCCTTTTTCTTTTAGTTGTAAAATAACATCGCATAACTCCGGATTCAGTTCATGAGTACCGTCATGCACCAGTGTTCCGTCAATATCTGACGCGATCAGCTTAATCATTCCTCTTCATCCTCCTGCTCCATCAGGCTTTTCCACTCCCGGTACACTCTGGATACCGGAAGTCCTACCACGGTATCATAATTGCCCTGGATGGATGCTACATATCTGGCAAACGCGCCCTGGATACCATAGGCTCCAGCTTTATCCATAGGCTCCTCTGACTGACCGTAAGCGGTAATCTCCTCTTCTGTCATGGGATTGACCTTCACATCGGTCTTCTCCACAAAGGTCACGCCCCGGTCGCAGTCCTGATCTTTATAGATCAAGGTCACACCGGTATATACCTGATGGGTTCTTCCCTGAATGCTGCGGATCATCTCACAGGCATTCTCATGATCCGATGGCTTTCCCAGAATCTCGCCATCCACAGACACCACCGTGTCCGCCCCTAAGATGATACTTTCCTCCGGTGCAGAAAATGCTACATCCTCTGCCTTCTGCTCAGACAGTTCCATCACCACCAGCTCCGGATCCGTGGAGGTGATCACTTCCTCCATACCACTGGGAATAATCTGCGGCCGGATGCCGATCTGCTCTAACAATTCCTTTCTTCTTGGAGACCCTGAAGCCAGGATCCAGTGAAATTCTTCTATGTTTTTCATAATTTTCCCCTTTGTATGGCTTCCGATGAATCGAGATGAAACATGCTTCAACGGAATTGCCTATGACATTAAGAAAACATCCCCTCGTGGGCAGATTCCCTACGGGCGGATGCTTAATCTTCCAATTACCGGTTCTTCCTCTCCATCACGATCTTCCCGCAGCGCCTGACGAAAACTGCATAAAAAATCAAAAATATAGAAGACCAGAAGGCTCATAGCCAGTCCTTTTTCCAGGCTTTCCGGAACCAGACCGACCAGACGATGAAGAAATCCATTTAAAAATCCATAATAAACAATGCCAAGAAAACCCCAGCCAAGACTGCTCTCCAGGCAGATGATCCCCTTGTAATTAAACGGTTTCTCACTGTAATCCCACCAGAAGCTCCCAAACAGATGAATCATCACAGAAGCTGTAAATAATTCCATCAATGTCGCCATGATCATGGAAGCCAGATAAAGTTCTACATAACTGTCAGACACCGGCTTTAGTAAGATACTTGCTCCTAACGCTCCAAATCCGTAAATAATGCAGAATGGACCATGACCAAATCCCCGGTTCAGCACCGGAGTCTTATACTCCGCGCTCAGCACAACACATTCCAGAAGATATCCCAGAAGGCTGCACAGGAAAAACCAGATGACGATGTGATAAATATCCATGAATGACTAAATCCTTTCTAATTCAAATCGAACACCAAAAAACTAATACATCAGATTCACAAGCAATGCCAGAATTACTCCTAAAATAGCGCCTGCGAACACCTGAAGAGGGGTATGCCCCACAAATTCCTTCAATTTTTCCTGAAACTGTTCCATATTCAGCTTAAAAATATCCTGTTCCATGATCATATTCAGAAGCTTTGCCTGCTTTCCGGTCTCCCTGCGGACTCCTGTAGCATCATACATAACAATAGCCGCCAGAATAAAGCTGACTGCGAACTCAAAGGAAGAAACCCCAAAACAAAGGCCGGAGGAAACCACCAGCGCGCATACCGTAGAGGAATGGGAACTTGGCATACCGCCAGAGCCCACCAGTCTCTCCGGTGAAAATGATTTATTCAGCATGCAGTCAATGATCGTCTTTAAGAGCTGGGCCACTACCCAGCCGGTTACAGAACTGACCAGTACCTGATTCTTCATCAGTTGTTCCCACATAGTCCTACTCTCCCATCTTTCGTTATACTGACTGTCTCGGCCGAAGGACCGGTCCCAGCAGATGCTTGATCCGGCCTGCCACCTCTGCCGTTCCACAGAACTTATCTGCATACAACAGAACAAATCCCTCCACAGATTTTGGCGGGATTGGTGTCAGCGGCCACATATGCCGCAGGATCATATTCTGTTCCTTCTCCGGAATCTGAAAATAACGGATCGCATTCTCCATGGCTACCCGTGGATGGGTAAAGCCATGGAAATGTTCTCCTGTCTCCTTTGCGTGGGTGTGCCAGTCATACAAAAACAGGTCATGGAGAAGACCTGCCCTTGCCACAGCCACATAATCCCAGTTTCTGCTTCTGCAGATCCGGTAACTCATATAAGATACCTGGATACAGTGAGTCTTACAGGTAGTCTGTCCATGCTGAATAAACTGATCCATGGATTGAAACACCGGATTGTCCAGAATATCCTGGACACATGCCAGGTATTCCGGATCGTTCTCATATTTCTTTCTTTTTACCCACGACTCATCCTGGGCCCACGCCCTGGCTTCGTGCAGCTCTTCTCTCGTTAACTTGATCTCATCTTTCATGACCTTTTTCATTCCTCGTTTCATTAATAACCGATCAACCAGTCATATAACTCCTGGTATTTCAGTGCTGACGCATTCCAGGAATAGTCCTTTGCCATAGCCCGGTCAATGATCTTATTCCACTCGCGTTTCTTATCATAATAGATATGTTCCGCATAGCGGATGGTGCCCAACATCTCATGGGCATTATAATTGGCAAAGGAAAATCCGGTTCCGGTTCCCTCAAACTCATTATAGGGCTGGACTGTATCCTTCAATCCGCCGGTCTCCCTGACGATCGGTACCGTACCATAACGAAGAGCCATCAGCTGGCTTAATCCACACGGTTCAAACAGGGAAGGCATCAAAAATGCATCGCATGCCGCATAGATCTTATGGGATACCGCCTCGGAATAATAAATGTTGGCAGATACCTTGCCATGATACTTCCAGTCATAATAACGGAACATATTCTCATAACGTTCTTCGCCGGTTCCAAGAACCACCAGCTGGATATTATCGCTGCAGATATCATCCATAACACACTGGATCAGGTCTAAGCCCTTCTGATCTGTCAGACGGGAAACGATACCGATCATCATCTTCCGGTCATCCTGCTCCAGTCCTAATTCTGCCTGCAATGCCCGTTTATTCTTGATCTTTTCCTTGCGGAAGGTTCTGGCATCATAATTCTGGGCGATCAGCGGATCGGTCGCCGGGTTAAATTCCTGATAATCGATTCCATTGACAATGCCGCGGAGACTGTTGGAGCGGGCTCTCATGAGACCGTCTAAACCCTCACCGTAAAACGGCATCTTGATCTCCTCTGCATAAGTATCACTGACCGTGGTGATGGCGTCTGCAAATACAATACCACCCTTTAACAGGTTGCCATCCTTATAAGCCTCCAGCTTATCCGGGGCAAAATAGTAATCGGACAATCCGGTCAGTCTCTGGATCGTCTTCACATCCCATACACCCTGGAACTTCAAGTTGTGGATCGTAATGACGGATTTCATATTTCTGAAAAACTCTCCGCCACGGAAACGGTCCTTTAAGTATACCGGGATCAGACCGGTCTGCCAGTCATGGCAATGTACTACATCCGGCTGGAATCCGATCACCGGAAGCGCAGAAAGTGCCGCATTACAGAAGAAAGAAAACTTCTCCAGGTCATAAAGCCAGTCTCCATATGGCTTTGGTCCGTTAAAATAGCTCTCATTATCAATAAAATAATAGGTGATTCCATCTAATACATAGGTCAGTATCCCTACATACCGGCTTTCTCCCAGATAGTCCATATAAAAATGGTCTACATACGTCAGTTTATCTCTCCACTCCTGCTTGATGCACAGGTACTTTGGAATCATGATTCTGACATCATAATAGCGCTTATCAAAGCACTTCGGAAGAGAACCGACAACGTCTGCCAATCCTCCGGTTTTAATAAACGGAACTGCCTCAGAAGCAACAAATAATATCTTCTTCATGTAACACCCTCCTTTAAAGGAGTCTTCCCACAACTCCCTAATACCTATTAGTATACAATACTTTTCTCAAATTAGGAAGTGTTTCCTACATTCTTTTATAATCCAGGCGGATCTTATCGGAAAGAAGGGCGATAAACTCCGAGTTTGTCGGCTTTCCTTTCCCATTGCTGACCGTATAGCCGAAAATGGCGTTAATGGTATCCATTTTCCCACGGCTCCAGGCTACCTCAATGGCATGGCGGATGGCCCGTTCTACGCGGCTGGATGTGGTCTGATGCTTCTTGGCAATGGTCGGATAAAGTACCTTGGTAACGGAAGTCAGCATCTCCTGGTCATTGACCGATTCCGCGATCGCGTCCCTCAGATACTGATAGCCCTTGATATGAGCCGGTACACCGATCTCATGGAGCATCTGCGTAATGTCATTTTCCAGATTCTGTGCCATATACTCAGACTGATTCTCGTAAGGCTTGATCTTCCTTGACGCTGTCATATGAAAGCTGCCTGGTTTTAAGCCAAATCCTGCGATCCTATGTAACTTATCCATGATCACCTCCGGCTTAAATGGCTTCATGATGAAATAACTGGCTCCCATGCGGAAAGCATCTTCTGTCACATTTTCACTTCCTGCAGCTGAAACTACGATAAACGACGGCTTTTTCTCCAGGTCCTCTGTGTTTTTCACCTGCTCCATAACGCTAATGCCATCCATTCCCGGCATGATCACATCCATCAGGACAACATCAGGTTTTGTCGTTTTGATCATCTCCAAAGCATCTTCACCAGTCTGTGCTCTTCCGACGATCTGAACTCCTGATTCTTTCTCCAGCATTTCGTTTAAAACTTCCATGGTTTTTGGATTATCTTCTGCAATCGCTACGTTTAACATTGTCATAATCAGTGACCTCCTCATTGCTGCTTATTTGTTTATACTGATTATAGACAAATTCTTTTCTTTTACGCAACGCATTATGGACGCATTTTTCGACACATCCATCCGCCGGCGGCATTCCCGGAAAGCAGCTAAAAAATCCGTTTTTTGTTCAAGTTGAACGTCACACGGGCCCACCCTGGTTTCAGGGAGAGCCCGCGTAAAATTATGATTCTTATTGGAAAACCATTTATTCCGCAAATACCATCACTTTCTCAACTACACCGTCTGCGTTCTGCCACACCATGCACTCAGAGCCTTCGACAACATCGGTTAATTTTACGATATTTTTTGTCAGATAAGGAACAACCTGGGCATCCGCTGCGATCTCATATTCGGTTCCATCGGTGGCTGTCAAAATGGTTTTGCCATCCTTTTCCTCTGCCGCACCGGCTGCTACCAGGTACTGAGGAACGACTGCATCCTCTGGAATGTTGACGATCACCACGTATGGAAATGCCTGCGGCGGCAGGGACATGGTCATGGCCGGTCCTAAATACGCCTCAAATTTTCCTTCTTTCACATCCGCTAAATCTACCGGCATTCCATCAGGATCCAGAATAAACGTGCTGTTCTCATCCACCATCAGGATCATATCGCCCTGGGCAGAATTCTCAGACTGGTTATCTGCAACGATCTCATTGCCATCTACCGAATGGATGAGTCCGGAGATCTTTAATGGAATATCAACTTCCACGCCTTCTTCCGTTGTTTCCTCCGCGCTTGTTCCAGGTGCCTCTCCAGTCTCTACTTCCAGACTATCTGTCTCAGCCTCCGTAGTCCCTGCTGCAGCCTCTGCTCTGAGCCGGTGTCGTCTCAGCCGGTGCCTTGGAAGAACATCCAGTTGCCATGATCATGGCTGCTGCGATTCCTGCGGTTGCTATCATAAATTTTTTTCTCATAATATTCAGCCTCCTTATGGGTTTCTAAACCAGAATGGGAATGTTCCCGTTCTGTAGGGTCATTATAAACGAGAACCGTCCCAAAAGCTATTACGCCCTTCTGAAGAATTCTTACGAAAACCACAGGATTCTAAATTTTTATAAAGATTCCTAACTTATTTCAAAACAATGGCATAAACTGCTTCTACCACATCCATGGCCAGGGAACGGTCAACCAGGGAAACCGGTTCTCCATCTGCTTCTGCCAGACAGGTGCTTCCGTCATAACGGTACAGCACAAGTGTGATCGCAGGGGAATCATCTCGGTCCAGGTGGATGGTCAGGCGGATCTCCTCTTTCTGATCTGGCTTTTCATCCGTAAATTGATCCGATTTTAACGCTTTCAACGCTGTGATCAGATCATCAGACGGAAGTTCATTCTCTCCATAATAATAAGTCCGGTCATTTCCCTTCTTCTCAGAAGTGATGGTATAAGACTGGCCTTCAAGTTCCACATCGATCTGACTGATCTGGGAGTAATCCACAGAAAGCAGCTCCTGATGACGAAGATCATTATAAGAGCATTTCATCAGTTTCCCGTAGTCAGTACCAGTCAGCTGGTAAATAATACCAGAATCATCGATCACCGCATATGCCTCTGATACCTGTGAATCATCGGATGTGCTCTGATCCTTGGAATCTTCCTGCTCCGCAAATGGATCAGGATTCTTCTTTTTCTCTTCTGCACTGCGGCTGACCTGGATCTCCATGGTCTGAGACTGGCCCTTCTGGTCACCTTCCTCTGGCGTGTAAGTCACCTGGATCACCTGTTCCGGGTCATTCAGTCCATATTTAGCCAGTTCTTCCTCGGATGCATGGGCAGATGCGTACTCCATCAGATCCAGATTGGCTAAATTTCCTAAGAATTTGTTCACGCTGGATGTATCCAGAGGTTTCCTGGTCCCATTTTCCTCTGTAAAATAAGTATCCTGGGAATTATAGGTATCGGCCGTATTGCCCTTCTCATAATCGACTGTATAGGACGCATTTCCCGTAAAAACAAACTGATCCGCCTGTTTTAAATCCGGGATCTCATCCCGCGCCAGCATATCGCTGATCTCCGCATCAAATTTATCCATAGGATCTTCTTTTACCAGATATACATTGCCATCTCCGATGGAAACATAGCGTTCCGAATCCATGGTGCTGAAATCACCTAAAGTCACTTCGTAGTCCTGGCCATCAGCGGTAAAATCAATGGTACAGGAAGGCTGGTCAAGACCGTACTGGGTCAGATCTTCTGCCTCTTCAATCTTAAAAGATACGCCAAACTCCTCAAAGGTGCTTAACAGCTCCTTCATCTTCTTCTCGCTGACCGGAAATTCACTGTCCTCATCGTAAGTCCAGACAGCACCATCTCCCTCTTCTTTATGGAAGGACAATTGCTTTCCGTCCTGGCTCCAGGACAGGGCTGTGAATTTGTCCTCCGGAATCTCCAGGATGATCTCGTCACTGTTTTTGATCTTTTCTTTATGCTCTTCCGTGCGCATCACAGCCAGGTGACCACACAGGCTGCCACCAGAACTCCGGTCAACACGCCGATTTTCTTAGACCGTTTCATGCTGCATCCTCCTTCTTCTTATTACCACACAGATGCCGATTCCAAGATATACCAATGGGAATACGCCGATCATCAGAACCTTCAATAAGGATGAAGTGGAATCGCTGATGGTCAGATAATTATAATTCAGGGATTTGCTCCGGATCGCCATGGCTTCACGCTCGCCTACAAGGGAAGATACCGCATTCATGGCCAGATCATCATTGGCTCCGGAAGAATAAGCATTGTAAGTATCATCCAGGAACATAGAAGAGCCAAACCACACGATCTGTCCACCATTTCCGCATCAATGGAGATGGCGGTAGAAAATGGGCCATCCGCATCGCCGTCTTCCTTCTCATAAGTATCCAGACTGTAGCCTGCGGTCTTGGAAAATGCGGACTCTGAAGTAGTCAGCAGAGAAGTCACCGTTCCGCTTGGACTATAGCCGGATACAGTTAATCCCTGGGCCAGTGGCATGATCACAAAATAATTGGCCTGGATCAGGGAATCCGTCATATCATTCTGCGCAATATCCGGAAGCAGTACATAAGGAGTCTGGAACGCGTAATGGGTCCGGTCGCCTTCGACGATAATTCCGTCACTGGCTGTCACGCCATAGTCGTTTAAAAGGCCATAAAGATTGGTCAGGGTTCCTTCCTTTGTTGGTCCAGCCATCACCAGAAGCTTTCCGCCGCCTGCCACATAAGATGCCAGCATGGTCTCCTCTTCCACAGAAATATCACTGGTCGGGCCATAAATCATGATCACATCCGCGTCTTCCGGGATCTGGTCTTCATTTAACAGAGAAAAGCTGTGCGTCTCGACATTTTCCTTCTCCAGCTGATCCTTGAATGTCTCTGGAAGTTCTGTCTCTCCATGTCCCTCCAGCACGTACATCTGCGGCAGCTCGTCGCTGACCACATAGTCGATGGCAGAAGTGATGGCGCCTTCACCGTCAAAAGAGGTATTGTAGGTATAGGAATATGGATTGGAATCCTGCAGATAAATATCATCATAGCTGATAAAACGGTTCTTATCCCCGCACTCTACTACCAGGCTGTTATTCTGAACTGTTTCATCAGTATACTGCTTGGCGAAAGTCGGATAGACATCCGGGTTTTTCTTGATCACCTGGATATGGTCAGACAGACTCGCATATTTACTTAACAGGTTATCCAGTACGCTATCCTCTTTGCCCGACTGGACGATCCAGTAGATGTTCACGTCCTGGTCCAGGGCATTGACTACCACCTTGGTATTGCTGGTGATCGAATACAGCTTCGAGGAACTGATATCATATTTCATAAGAGACGAAGGCAGGGAACCGGCCAGCACATTGATTACCACCAAAATCGCCAGCACCACTGCCGTAATAGCCAGGGAATAAGCGCCTCCCTGGAATGCGATCCGGTTTTCTTGTCTTTTCATCAGTTATACCTCCTCTTCTCCAGTGACTGCACGGATAAAAATAAGAAGAACACGATCACACTTCCATAATATACCATGGCGGTCAGATCAAATACGCCATTGACAAATACATTGAACCTGGAAAATAAGGACAACTGCTTCATGATCTTTGGAAGCAGTCCCTCAAAGCTGGAACTGTGGAGCACATAAGTGATCACCACGGCCAGGATCAGGACAATGCTGACTCCCGATCCCAAAGCATCATTTTTTGTTAAATGGTTCACAATGTATCCCAGGATCAGCGCCAGTACAACCAGGGCAATGGCAGATCCAAGAGCTGTGGCGGAAACATATTCCGACAGGCTGACACTGTAATAATTTAACAGGATCGCAGCAATTCCGATACCTGCTGCCAGGCCCTGGTTATCAGTCAGAGAGGAAATGAACACGCCAACCGCAATCAGCGCCGCTCCCATAACAAAGAATGCCAGGATTGAACCGTAGGAGGTCAGCAGGTACACATCACCAAACTGGGCGAAAATCATCGGATAAATGCTGATGATGGCCAACGGAATGGCATAGATCACCAGAAGTGCCAGATATTTCCCTATGATCACCTGGGTAGTGGTCACAGGAAGGGAATACAAAAGCTGATCGGTTCTCTGTTTCCGCTCCTCAGCGATCACACGCATGGTCAGAATTGGAACGATCACCACAAACACCAGGCTGCAAAAGTTCAAAACAAATTCAAAATTGCTGACCGCCGCCTGAATGTTATAAAGCATAGCGCCAATTCCGGTAAATGCCAGCAAAAAAGCGCCGAACACATAGGCTGTCAGGGAACGGAAATACATCCGCAGTTCATGCTTAAATACGGCTGTCATCGTCTGCTTCCTCCTTTTCCGTCAATTCCAGGAATACATCTTCCAGATTTGCCTTCTTCAAGGTCATTTCCAGTAAGGTCTGGTCTTTTGCCGCAAATGCATGGAAGATGGCGCCGGACATCTCATAGAGATCGTCCAGATCTGTGCGGACATGGATTCTTGGATGTCCACTTGTTGGATGTCCACTTGTTGGATGTCCGCCATCTGAATCACCATCCGGATGCTCCCTCTCTGGATTCTCGCTCTCTGGACTCTCGCCATCCGGATATTCCACCTGCACTTCTGTCACATGCTCCAGTCCCTTCACGGTCTCTGCCGCTTCTTCTGCTGATCCTTCCGGCACCAACACGATCTCTCTGGACAACAGCTGTTTTTCCAGATTTTCCGGTTTATCAAAGGCAATCAGCTTTCCTCCTGCAATGATCAGAATCCGGTCACAGATGGTCTGCACCTCTGACAGGATATGGGAACTAAAGATAACCGTATGGTCTTTTCCCAGATCCCGGATCAGATTGCGGATATCAATGATCTGGATGGGATCCAGTCCTACCGTCGGCTCATCTAAGATGATGACCTTTGGATTGCCAAGAAGCGCCTGGGCAATTCCCACACGCTGTTTATAACCTTTGGAAAGGGCACTGATGCGGCGGTTTTTCACTGGTTCCAGCCCAGTCTGTTCGATAACCTCCTGGATCTGTTTTTTCACTGCTTCGCCCTTCAGTCCTTTTGCTTCTGCCACAAACCGCAGATACTCCACTGGCGTTTCTGACATATATAAAGGCGGCTGCTCAGGCAGATAGCCGATCTGTTTTTTCGCCTCCTTTGGCTCTTCCAAAATATCATGCCCGTCGATCTTCACACTTCCTGATGTGGCAGAAAGACAGCCGGTGATGATGTTCATGGTCGTAGATTTTCCGGCTCCATTGGGACCCAAAAAGCCATAGACATGGCCTTCATCAATCTCAAAGGACAGGTCATCCACTGCCTTAAAATCACCGTACCATTTCGTCAGATGTTCTACTGAGATCATGGTTGATTCCTCCTCTTGATATGAATTCCGGTCTTTTTCCCAAGACCTTTTTTCTGAAATTGATGATAGCACAAAAGGCTGAAATGAAACTGAAAATAAAAAAGAAGCCTACAGCTCCACAAAAAAGCTGTTGACTCCTTCTTTACTTTCTGCCCAGATTTTCCCGCCATGGGCTTCGACGATGCTTTTTGCGATGGACAGTCCCAGCCCAAATCCTCCATCTCTGGTTCTGGATGGTTCTGCCCGGTAAAACCGGTCAAAAAGCGAATTCAGCTGTCCCTCTTCAATGGGTTCTCCCTGGTTTGCTGCTGTCAGACGGCAGTGACCTGGTCTGGTCTTCTCTAAGATCAGTCTGGTTTTTCCACCGGCGCTGGAATACTTCAGAGCGTTATCCAGAAAGATCTCCACCAGGCGTTTCCACTGGGTAGGTATTGCCATGATCTGAATCCCATCGGCAATCTCTGTCTCCAGCTCCAGTCCATGTTCAAAGAACACCGGCTCATACGGAAGGGCTGCCTCATTGGTCTCCTGGCTGCAATCCACCAGCTTCTTTCCCTCCTGGATCCGGCCATCATCTGCCCTTGCCAGCCACAAAAGCTGTTCCAAAAGTCCCTTCATCTGTCCCGCCATATCCTGGATGTGATCCAACATCCGGCTCTGATCCTCTCCCTGTTTTACCAGCTGGGCACTGGTCAGAATCACCGTCAGCGGCGTCTTTAATTCATGGGACGCATCAGCCACAAACTGCTTCTGCTGTTTCCACGCCCGTTCCACTGGACGAACCGCCCAGCCGGATAACCAGATGCTGATAGCCAAAAGCAGCAGAAATCCGGCCATTCCAACGATCAGGCTGTGTTTTAACAGATGGTGCAGCGTCATCAGTTCGCTGGACATATCCGCAAATACGATACAATGGTTCATCAGGTCATCCATCCGGTAATATCGCAGCTTATATTCCTTTAACACGCCGAAATTTTTGGGGGATTTTAAGGCGGTATCGATCAGATTTTCCAGAAAGTCATGATCAGTCAGATCATAATAACCGCCTCCAGCCGTGATCAGTTCCCCGGACGGTCCCAGCTGGATCTTAAAATAAGGCAGCCGCACGTCCTCACCCGGAATATCCGGCGTGCCAAGACCGATCGGGTGGGAGGCAATATTGTACATCATATTCAGGCTCTCCCGCTCCAATCCGCCGCTGGTAAAGGAATAGACCATTCCCAGAATCACGCAGAGCATCACCGTGGCAATGACCATATTCACCGCCACAAATTTCATTCTCAGTTTTTTAATCATGTGCCGCCTCCAGATGATATCCCAGCCTGCGGACGGATTCAATGCGAATGTCAGAACCAATGGCGGTCAGTTTTTTCCTTAAGAATCCGATATAAACCTCCACATGGTTTTCCACCGCATCAGAATCATATCCCCAGACCTTTGACAGGATCATTTCCTTAGAAAGATTCCGTCCGCCCTCCTGAAACAAAAAACGCATGATCTCAAATTCTTTGGCCGACAGCCTGATGGAATGTTCCCCGCATCGAAGAGCAGCTGAATCCAGGTCCAGGGAAGTTCTTCCAAATGTGATCTCATTCACATCCGATCCCTGTCTTCTGAGAAGCGCATGAACACAGGCCAGCAGTTCTCTGGTATCAAATGGCTTCGTTAAATAATAATCGGCGCCGGAATCCAGTCCGGTGATCCGGTCTTCCAGCTCGGATTTTGCAGTCAGCATCAGGATTGGCACACCTAAATGGTCTTTTCGCACCTGCCTTGCCAGATCGCAGCCATTTTTCCCTGGAAGCATCACATCCAGAATCAGGAGATCGTAGATCCCCTGTCTCACATACATATCCCCGGTGTCTCCGTCATAGACTGCATCCGCTTCGAATCCATGCTTCTCCAATAAAAGCCTGATGGAATCCGCCAGAAGTTTTTCATCCTCCACAATCAGGATCTTCATATCAGTTCACCTTGCTGTAATCCACCTTCATCAGGCACAGACCCTTAGCCGGAGCCGTGAAGCCCGCCTGTTTCCGGTCCTTTGCGAAGATCAGATCTTCCATGGACTCCGAGTCCGCTTTCCATAGCCAACCTCCAGAAGTGTTCCCGTAAGAATCCGGACCATATGCTGCAAAAATCCAGTTCCGTGATAAGTAAAGTTGATAAATGCGCCTTTCTGGACGATCTCGATGGAATCCACCTCACGAACCGTGGATTTCTTCATTTTCGGATTGCTGCAGAAGCTGGCGAAATCATGAGTTCCCATGAGGTATTCTGCCGCTTTCTTCATCTGCTCCACATCCGGGGTCTGATCCAGGACATAAACGTACTTGCGATTAAATACCGGCTTTAAATCCCCTGCATAGCAGGTGTAACAATACGTTTTCCCCATCGCATTGTAACGGCTGTGGAAACGGTCAGAGGCCACACGCACCTCAGTCACACAGATATCTTCTGGCAGATAGCGGTTCATGTACTGGCAGATCTCCTCCGTGGTCTGATCCGTCTCAAAATGGGCATTCGCTACCATTCCCTTAGCGTGCACACCGGCATCGGTACGGCCTGCGCCAATCACCTCTACCTCTGTTCCCGTCATCAGAGACAGAACCGACTCTAATTTGCCCTGGATGGTTAAATCAGTATTAGGCTGATGTTCCCAGCCGAAATAGCGTGATCCATCGTATGCGATGGTCATTTTATAATTTTCTTTCAATGTGATTCCTCCAAATGAAATGCCGCGAAGGGCGGCAGGTTTTGTCAGTTTATTATACTCTATTTTAAAATTCTCCACAAGGGCAAGTCTTTCTGTCTGTTGCCTATTTGAAAAAGAATTCTGTTTCCTATGACACATAAAAACACCCGGATAGGTGTCACATATCTGCAACCACCATCCGGGTGTTCTATGATCTATATCCGCTGCCACGTTTTCTGGATACTCCAAACTACTTCTCTTCTTCTTTCTTAGGAGCTTCCTTCTTTGCAGCGTCAGCCTCTTCTGTCTCCTCAGGCTCAGGAATTGCTTTGTTTCTAGGCTCAGCAACCACAACAACTGTTGTTTCTGGATCTGTGATCAGATCAATATCTTTGTCTGCTGCGATCGGCAGATCTTTTACTTTGATGGAATCACCGACCTTCAGATCAGATACATCGATCTCCACCTTCTCAACCAATGCAGCTGGAACTGCCTTATAGGAAATCTCCTGAAGCATCTGCTCCACAACGCCTTCGGTTCTCTTCTCATGGTTCAATAAGATTACTTCTGCAACAGAATGTACCTTCTCGCCACTTACCAGAGCCTGGAAATCAATCTCATCCACCTGATTCTTCATGGAATCAAAATCAATTTCCTTTACCAGGACATCCATCATCTGACCTTCCAGATCCAGCATCACCTGGCTGCCTTGGTGCAGGTCTTCATGAAACGTTCTACGTCTCTCTTGCCCATCTTCACCGGAATGGAACCTTCGATTTCTCTGCCGAATACATTACCGGTTACATATCCTTCCCGTCTAAGCTTTTTTGCCTTTGTGCTCATGTCTCTTTTTTCAGCTTTTAAAGTAGTCATTTAACTTTTCCTCCATCAAACTGATTGCTTAGCGGCCTTTCATTTTTCGAGGTCTGTTAAGTTTCTCTAGTTACTACAACTTGTTTTCTTGTTACAAGTGTATTATAACACTTATTTTAAATAGAGCAAGAAAAAAGTCCACAAATATTTGGATTATTTGTGGACTTTTTTTGTGTATTTGTAACTGTTCAGTAGGTCTGCGCACTTGCTGCGCTGACCGTAAGAAAACATAGGCTAGAAGGCAAAAATCCCATCAGCGAAGCTGATCTGGAATGGATTTTGCTCGTAACTATGAAGGTACTGAATAGTTACGTATATTTTCACTCTGTCCCAACATTTTCTTATGTCAGACCATTCAACAAAAACGCAGCTGCTAAAAGGACCAAAGCCATCCCCACGTTCCAGATGGTAAAGGTAAGCATGTATCTCCCTCTGGTTCCCGCTGCCGGAGTCTGCTCTGACTCTGCGGCAAAAAACTTATAGGAAATCAGACTTGCCAGAGAAGCGATCAAGGTTCCAAGACCGCCGATGTTGACCCCCTGCAGCAAACCCCGATACTCTTGCGTAAAACCAGATAACAGGATCGCTGCCGGAACATTGCTGATCATCTGGCTGCACAGGAATGAGATCAGAAGCTCTCTTCCATTTAAAACCTGGCTCAGCACTTCTCTTACCGCACAGATCCGGCCCATATTGCCGATAAATATGAAAAACGCCACAAAAGTCAGAAGCAGACCAAAGTCTGCCTCTAATGGCAGATATTTTTCTTTACAGAAAGCTTTGATCCCGATACAGGATACCAGAACAATCAGCAGCAAGAGCTGCCATGACAGGATACGGAACACGGACAGCAGGCTTATGAAAAATAATACTGCTAACACCTGATTTTCTCCAGCTTTCCGGACTCCAACAATCTCTTTTCCCAGCATCCCCTGCCGGATTGGAAAATCCTTATGGATCAGGCAGATCAAAAAGATCAAACCGGCAGAAATCAAGGTCAACGGACCCATGATCTGTAAAAATGCTCCGATTCCCATACCGGAAATGGAATACAGATACAAGTTCTGGGGATTTCCCACCGGAGTGGTCATACTTCCAAGATTTGCCGCAATGGTCTGTAACACGATCACAGGAATCATTTCCTGTTCCAGACCAGTCATCCGCAGAACCAGAACCGTAAATGGGACAAAGGTCAAAAGTGCCACATCATTGGTAATCCACATGGAAGTAAAAAAGCATAAAAACACCAGCACCAGATATAATTGGCGAAAGGTTTTTACCTTTTCAAGCAATTTTCCCGCCACTGCTGCAAAAAATCCTGTGCTTTTAAAGCCTTCCATAACCGTCATCAGACAAAACAGCAATGCCAGAACCCGATAATCAATATAAGAAAGATACTGCATATCCGGTGGAACACAGACCATGGAACCGAATGCCAATAGCACCGCTGCAAAAAGAACCGTCTCTTTTTTCGCGAAATTTACGATTTTTCTAACTAACACGTTTTATGCCTCGATTCCAAGTTCTCCGGGAAGAAAACGCGGGCACACATTCTCGGAAGAGGTGATCACGGATGCTGCCAGTCTGGTTCCGATCTCTACTGATTCCGCCAATGTCTTGCCATAGGTCAGGCCACTGGAAACACCTGCGCAGAAAGCATCACCCGCTCCTGTGGTGTCCTTTACCTGTACCTTTTTCGCCGGGCAGAAGCCCTTCTTCCCCTTCATATCTGCATAGACCGAGCCTGCGCCTCCCATGGTCACAACCATAGATGGGATCTTGGCAAGCTGAAGCTTCTTCGCCAGGATCTCAGCCAGCTCCTTTGGGGCAGTCTCACTGAAATCATCCGCAAAGAACATGCCGGCTTCTAACTGGTTGCAGATAAAGCAGTCAAACTTCTGAAGGAAATCTCGACGTTCCACAGCGATACTCATATTGCTGACCACACCGTACAGCTTCTTCTGATGCTTCTCGCACAGCTCTACTACCTTTTTCACGATCTCCTTATCCACATCCACCTCGATGATGATCGAATCCGCATTGGCAAAGATCTCGTCACCCTTTTTCGCCAGAACGTCAAGCAGCGGCATCAGATCCGGTCTCTGGGAAATCGATCCCGCCAGATCGCCGTTGTTATCAAACACTGCCAGCCAGGTTCCCATGCCATTGGGCGCAGACTGGATATATTCGGTATTTACCTTATGGTTATTCAGCTTGCGGACAACTGCATCACCCAGCGCAGACTCATCCACAATACTTAAAAAGGTCGGGCGCAGCTCCATGTTGGCAATATCCTCTACTACGTTCCGGCTGACACCTCCATGGATATACTCTACCTTTCCAGCATTTCTTCCATCTGGAATATAAACATCATCCGGGAACCCCTTGATATCCACAAAAACAGCTCCCATTACCACGATTCCATTCTTATTAACCGCCATGCTCCTTCGTACCTCTCTATTTTACTTTGTTTTTATCTGGCTATAACACGATTTTTAATTATAGCATATTGGAGCTTGGATTGGAATAGGAATACACACAAACATCGCGTGAAATCTATCGGTTATCATAATCATCATTTGCCGCGTTCCGCTCCTCGGACACTGACACCTGTACCTGGTCCCATTCCATGTCTTTTACATAATTGATCACGCCAAATTCCTTACAATCCAATTTCACATGTTCAAACCGGATCTGGCTGATCGGCATCTGGGCATAGCCCTCGATATGAAAAGCGCGGCTGATTCCTTCGTAATCATCCTCACATCTGGCTTCTACATTCCGGATGGTGATATCACTGACCTGGGTAAGCGGAACGCTTTCCGGCAATTTTTCCAATAATTTTCTCCAGCTATCCGGCACTTCTCCCTGGTAGTCCTCCGGCAGATCACAGTAGCTGTAGGCCGGATTCCAGTTGAGACAGAAATGGAACGGATACTTCACATTGACCATCTGAAGGTCTTCCACCAGCACATTCCGGATATATCCTCTTCTTGGCAGAGAAGATTTGATCCGGAAACCGCAATCAGTTCCATGATATTGGAGCTGTTTTAAGAGAATGTCATGGACGCCGCCAGATACCTCACTTCCGATCGTCACGCCAAATCCGGCATGAATCTTACAGTTCTGTACCGTGATATGATGACATGGACGTCCCACACGGTAGCCATCCGCATCTCTTCCCGATTTGATACAGATGCTGTCATCATTGCAGGAAGTCTCGCAATTCTCCACCAGCACATGATCACAGGAATCGATATCAATTCCATCGGTGCTTGGACTGCTCTTTCCACATCCCGCAATCTTGATTCCATCCACATGGATCTGGCTGCTATAGCAGATATGCACATTCCAGAAGCCGGATCTGTAAGAGGTGATATCCCTGATGGTCACATGATCTGATCCCATAACCACCAGATTCCGGACTCTCATACAGTCATAATCACAGGCCCAGCGAAGTCCTTTCGCATCATACTCTTTTCGCATGCCGCCCTTCTGGTCTTCGCCCCAGTATTTATTCCACCAGTACTCTCCCTGACCATCGATCATGCCAGGACCGCTGATCACCACATCCGTCTGACCATCACAGTTTAAAATTCCCGGATACCAGTCCATCTCAATTCCGGCCGCTCTCGTCGGCACTACCGGATACTGCTCTTCATCCGTGGTTCCCAGAAGCACAGCTCCTTCTTCAAACTGCAGTTCCATATGACTTTTCAGATACAGTGCCGCCGTCAGATAAGTACCTTTTTCCAGCAGCGCAATTCCCCTGGCCTGGGCTGCCAGGTCAATCAGTTCCTGTAATTTTTCTGTTACCAGTGTTTTTCCATCTCTGCAGACATCAAGATCAGATGTCCGAAATATCTGTTTCATATTAAAATGAACCTCCCGTTTCTGTCTGGTGATGAAGCATTAGTTTGATAAAAATCCCTTACCGATGATCTCGCTGGAGTTGGAGATCAGCATAAATGCAGTCGGCTCTGCCTGGCGGATAAAGTTTCTCAGCTTTACAGCCTGGCTGCGGCGCATGGTAGTCATGATCACCGTCTTGCGATGGTGGGTAAATGCGCCCTGGGCCTGATAAACAGTGGCGCTGCGGTTTAATTCTTTGATGATGAAATCACAGATCGGTTCCGGATTATCACATACGATATTAAAGCACTTACACAGATTAATATTCTCGATCACTCCGTCGATCATCAGGGATTTGCCGATAAGACCAAGAGTAGAAAAGAGTCCGGTGGTCACATCAAATACCACAAATGCCATCAGAACGGAGAAACAGTCCACCAGCAGCAGCATGGTTCCAATATTGAAACTGGTGTATTTTTTAAAGATCATGGCGATAATATCTGTTCCACCACTGGACGCACCAACGTTAAATAACAGCGCAGAACCTACTGCCGGAAGAAATACGGCAAATACCAGTTCCAGGATCGGCTGATCCGTCAATGGCTTTCCCATCGGAAACCATCGATCCATGGCTCCCAATGCAAGCGACATCAGAACGCTGGAATAGACAGTCTTCATGCCAAAGCCTTTTCCGATGAAAATAAAGCCCATAACAAGCAGGACCATGTTGGCAATAAAGGTAAACTGGGACGCTGAAAGCTTCGTCAAAGCGCTGACGATGGTGGAAAAACCAGTGATCCCGCCAAAGGCAAAGTTATTGGGGAACTTGAAGAAATAATTTCCAAACACCATGATCAGGGTGCTGACGGTCACTACCGCATACTCCCACAGATTCTTTGTAACTGGACTTTTAAACTCTCGTGACATATTTTTTCAGCTTTCGGCGCAAAAAAATAGAAAGAACAGCTTCATCCGGAACCTGTCATTTCTCTCTTTGCAGCCCCATTGCTGCCTCCTGTTTTCATTTTCTGCATTCAATATACGCCTGTTTGTCCCTGTTTGCAATCATCAATATACTTGAAAGAGCCACAATAAAAATATTGTGGCTCCCTCTCTTTTTTCGACCTGTTTAGTTAAATCCAAAGAACTTCTGGCTGATCTTGTATCCGGCGATGGACACCTGGCGTCCGCCCTTTCCAGGAAGATTCATACTCTGACCAAGGAAACCGTAACGCAGGCGCATATACAGGAAAATATCTTTCTTCTTCACAGATTCCCATAATTCCTTCTTCTTAGCCATATTTTCATCGGTTCCGGACTTGATGGCGAGAATGGAACAGATGACCATCATGATCTCCAGGTAACGCACCATGTAATGACGCAGCTTGTGGCTGGTGATCCTGGAATTCTCATAGTAATCCAGCATCAGCTTTGTTACCCGGATCTGCTGGTCGATACGGCCGATCATCACCGTCTCATTAACTGACTGATCGGTACGTCCGATAAAATACCGGTAAAAATTCACATCCAGATAGTACATAGTCTTCACATATGGAAGCGGCTGGAACACAAAAATATTATCTACATAGAACGTGTGCTTCGGCAGCTCAAAATTGCACTGACGCAGAAGCTCGGTCCGGTAAATGACCGAATGCATGAGAATGTACTGTCCCAGCATGAATACCTTCACATCTTTCCAGGTAAAAATCTGGTCTTTTGGCAGTGCTGTATGGTAATTCATCACCTTTTTATGCTTCGCTCCCTGCTTCTCGTAAACGAAATTGCAGATCAGCATATCCAGAGTCTGGTTGCCATAGACAAACCGTCTCAGTGTGGCAAGCACTTCTTTATAAGCATTCTCGTCCACCCAGTCGTCACTGTCTACAACCTTGTAATAAATGCCCTGGGCATTCCGGAGTCCTGCGTTGACTGCCTCGCCATGTCCGCCATTTTCCTGATGGATGGCCCTGCAGATGCCCGGATAATTTTTTTCATATTCATCGGCAATCTCCGGGGTACGGTCCTTGGTGGAACCATCGTCCACGATCAGGATCTCCACTTCATCGCCGCCGGTTAGCAGGGTGTCGATGCAGTGTCTCATATAAGCTTCTGAATTATAACAGGGGATTGCTACGGATAATAACTTCACTTTTTACAATACCTCCTTGCGTTCCTTTTTGTAACGATCCAGTACAAGACCTGCTGAACCATTACTCATTTTCTAATGATGCGTGTCTGTCAGACGGCTGCTCTTTTCTATGATCCAAACCAGGATTACCAGAAGCATGATACTGACGCCCACAGTCCACTCTTTTAACTTTACCACATTTCCACCCAGAACGGAAGTTAAATTTGCAGATACGTGTACCAGCCACGGGGCGATAAAACAACCTTTCTTTTCCATGACCCAGCTAAGAAACAGACCGATCACAGCTGCATAAAGGCCCTGTACCACATTTCCATGATAAACACCGAAAGCAAGTGCCGAAATCCCGGCGGCTGTCCAGAAGGAATGAAATTGCCGCAGCTGCGAGAAACCAAAGCCCCGGAAAATCAGTTCTTCTGTCCATGGAATCACCACTCCCGCTGCCAGGATCTGAAGCCATAAGGGAGGTGCGGCGATTGCCTGGGCGGTCTGACGGTAGCCTGGGAATATGGATTTTAAATGAATCTGATCAATCAGGCCGTTGATGGACAGACTTAAAACAATTCCGAACATGGCAAGAGATATGATCTGGAAACATGACAGATGGTTTTTCCAGACCTTTTTTTCAACTGGCTCTCCCCTCTGTTCTGCTTTCTTTTTTCTTATATAAAAGAACAGGAACACCGCTCCCGCCACCAGCGCCGATACGCACTGCACTGCCAGAACCTCTCCATCCTTCCACATGATCATCACCATTGTCGTAACCAGGTCATAAAACACCAGGGCTGCAAACATTTCCCAGATTCCACTCCAACTGCCTTTTCCCATCTTGTCTCCTCTTTTTCGTTACTGTTCACGCATTGCGCAAACAGAAACGTCCTCTTTCTAATCTGCACATTTTCCTTTCCTCTATTATTGCATTTTTTCTGTAAAAATTCTATAATATTCCTAAGATACCAGGGTCCCAAGGTCAGAAGTTCGACGCAAGCTTGCTTGCAGGAGAATTTTTGAGAATTGCGGGAGCACGTAGTGCAGAGCAATCCGGTATCAGAGGGGTCAAAAGCTTTTGACCCCAACATATCCCTAACTATGCAGACCCAAATCATTCCTTCAAGGGTTACAGTTCACGCGTTGCGTAAACAGCAACCCTCAAGGTTCTTACCTGCATGGACTGTATTATCACAAAATTTAGATAAGTGAGGAACCGAATATGGCAAAAAAGCGTATCGTCATGGCATTAGGCCATAATGCTCTTGGAACCAATCTTCCGGAGCAGAAAGAAGCAGCTGCAAAAACATCCAAAATGATCGCTGATTTTATCCAGGACGGCTGGCAGGTAGCTGTTGTCCACAGCAACGCACCTCAGTTAGGCATGATCCACACAGCAATGAACGAATTTGGCAAACAGCATGAAGGCTACACTTCCGCTCCTATGTCCGTCTGCTCTGCCATGAGCCAGGGCTACATCGGCTATGACCTTCAGAATGCGATTCGCACCGAACTGATCCGCAGAGGCATCTACAAGCCAGTGGCCTCCATTCTGACTCAGGTGATGGTGAACCCTTACGATGAGGCGTTCTATACACCTGCCAAAGCCATCGGACGTTACATGAGTGCAGAAGATGCAAAGGCTGAAGAAGACAAGGGTAATTTTGTGGAAGAGGTTCCTGGAAAGGGCTACCGCAGGGTTGTGGCTTCCCCGAAGCCAGTTTCCATCGTAGAAGGGGATGTGATCAAGGCTGTTTTAGATGCAGATCAGATTGTGATCGCCTGTGGCGGCGGTGGAATCCCGGTGATGGAGCAGGGATACCGGCTGAAAGGCGCCAGTGCGGTGATTGAGAAAGATCTCGCGGCTGGACTTCTGGCAAAGGAAGTGGACGCAGATGTCCTTCTGATCTTAACCGATGTACCGAATGTATATGTGAACTATGGAAAAGAGGACCAGAAAGCTCTGGAGACCTTAAGTGTGCAGGAAGCAGAAGAATTAATGGCAGAGGGACAGTTTGAGGCTGCAACCATGCTGCCTAAGATCGAGGCTGCCTTGGATTTCGTCACTCATGGAAATCATCGAAAGGCTGTTATCACTTCTCTGGAAAAGGCACAGGATAGTATGGCAAAGAAGGCTGGTACTGTGATCCAGTAAACTAATTTCGAATGGTCCGAAGAAAGGACATCCCTCATGCACCATCCAAGGAGATGTCCTTTCTCATACTGTATTGGCAATTTAATTTTTATCGTATTTTTCAATCAGGCATTGATGTTTTTTACTTTCTTTATCATAATTGCTGCTTTTTACCGCTGTAATGAGTTCCTGTCTGATCTCCTCATTTTGAACAAATGCCATCTCTGTGTCTTCATTATATCCAAAATAGCCAAGATGGATCAGATAAGTCAGAACATCATCCCGATTTTGAATCTTTGCCGGATCATTTTTTAATGTTGCAGTATCAACTTTTACCTCCGATCCAGAAAGCATCTCAATGATGGCATTCTTCAACTCATCATAATTCATACAGATCAGCGGCACAATCACCTCATAAGATCCCACAATTCATCCAGAACACTCTTTGTTATAAATGCAACCACCTTATTCGCATCATTGCAGTTCGCAAGAAACCATTGGATATCGATATGAATCACATCGTACTGATTCAGATGTTTTTTTAATCAATACACCTGCTGATTGCCAACCCAGAGAACATTTTCTCAGAATCAGCGCCCTTACTGTAATACGCTGCCAACATATTGACCGCATAAGATTTTCCAAACCTGCGTGGACGGCTGTTGCAAATATAGGCATTTGTTGTATCAAGAACACTGTTTGTATATGAAATTAAACCAGTTTTATCTACATATATTTTAGAGTTTAGAGCAACCTGAAATGCACTGCTATCCGGATTTACAAATCTTCCCATGCTTTTCAGACTCCTTTCTGAAATTGCCCTTTTAACCAGACATCCTTTTTTCTATGCCTCCAACTTACCATTTATAAAATCAAATGGCAAGTTGGTTGGCAGAATTCTCATTATTATAGGCCCATTACTACTTTCAGCCACGTTCATAGCAAAGCGTGAATAATTCAGGATAATCTTTCTTATCATCTCTTACCCGCTGATATACCATAAGTATATCTGATATTTACTTTTGCTACCACTACACCTGAAGCCACATAATGATAATCATAAACGCATATGAAAATATGTCTAATATTTTTTAAGTTCATCTTATCCATAAAATTATACGATTTCTGTGTTTTTTTCTGACAAACATATCCTTTCCCATATCATTCAAGTTGCTCATACCAATCCTGTGGAAATCCTATATGCTTTAATGATATATCATTCTCATATTCCTCTATCACAGCCTTTAATTCTATCATAATGTTACTACTCCATTCTTTTTTATCTGGATATAATAGTTTAAGAACCAATACTTGTGAAAATAATTTTCTATTTTGAAGCGTATCAAATCCCTTTGGCATTTTAGGCAATGCTGTAAATGACCAATCATACAATCTTGAATAATGTGCGCAACGATTTCTCAAATCAGTAATACAACGAAGCCAGCTTTTTAGACATGCTACGGATGTACCATATACTTCTTTAGCTATAGATTTCTGATCCCCCGATTGTAGATCTGCATAAAAATATGATAACATTCCCATTGAAAAAAACGATAATAATTCACCTGTTTTAAAAATTCAATACATTCTGTATCATTATTCACTACAAACCCTTTTAATTTGATGATCTCCAGTTGCTGATCATATGTTTTGGGCTGCTTTATTCCTGGATCAACAGACTCTGCTATAGCTTGTTCATCCTGAACAACATTGCTTGTATCCACAATTATTTCTCCTAAAATAAAAATGTCTCCCCATGGGACACATCACTTACGTGAGAGGTGCGGGGAGTCCTGTTAATATTATGATATGCTATTTCCACGAAAATTTCAACCCCTTTCTTTTCTATGTTTTACTCACTTTCTCAGCGTAATACAAATCTATAATAACCATATGTGTTTAAACAAAAGAAGCCGCCGCATTTTTCATGCGGCAGCCCCTCTACCTTTTCCCTATTTTACTGCACCGTAGCAATATCGATCAGCGACAGTTCCTTCGCCCGGTTCTCCAGGCTGGTTGCCAGCGCCGCAGCGGTATCTAATGCAGTTAATACATTCACACCTGTCTCGATGGCATTCCGACGGATCACAAATCCATCGTGGCTCCTTTCTGCTCCCTGCTGCGGGATATCGATGACAAGATCGATCTCATGACCCAGGATCAGGTCTAACAGGTTTGGAGACTCCTGCTCGATCTTGTGAACCTCTAATGCCTTCACTCCATTGTCATTTAATACTTTCGCAGTGCCTTTGGTGGCGAAAATGCGATAGCCCACATTCTGGAATCTTCTGGCGATATCCACTATATCTTTCTTATCCTCGTCACGGACCGTAATGATCATGTTTTTGTGTTTTGGCAGTTTGATCCCTGCTCCCTCAAAGGCTTTGTAAAGAGCCTCATTAAAAGTCTTGGCAATACCCAGACATTCACCGGTGGACTTCATCTCCGGTCCAAGGCTGATATCAGCTCCGTGGATCTTCTCGAAGGAGAATACCGGCATCTTAATAGCGATATAGTCAGCCTTCTTCTGTAAGCCCGGTGTGTAGCCCAGTTCCCGGATGGTGTGACCACAGATCACCTGAGTAGCCAGCGGAACGATCGGGATTCCGGTTACCTTGCTGATGTATGGCACTGTTCTGGAGGAACGCGGGTTTACCTCAATGATGTAAACTTCCTCGCCTGACACGATAAACTGGATATTGATCATGCCTTTCACATGAAGGGCTCTCGCCAGTTTCTCCGTGTAGTCAACTAATTTCGCCTCAATGGACGGAGTAATGCTTGGCGCCGGATATACGGAGATACTGTCACCGGAATGAATACCGGTACGCTCGATATGTTCCATGATACCAGGAATCAGGATATCGGTGCCGTCGCAGACCGCATCTACCTCGATCTCTTTTCCTACAATATATTTATCAACCAGAATCGGGTGATCCTGTGCGATCTGGTTAATAATTCCGATAAACTCATCTACATCGTGGTCATTGATGCAGATCTGCATACCCTGTCCGCCAAGAACGTAGGACGGTCTTACCAGAACCGGATAGCCCAGCTCTGCTGCTGCCTGCTTTGCCTCTTCCGCAGTAAATACCGTGTGGCCTGCCGGTCTTGGGATCTGGCATTTTTCCAGAATCTTGTCAAACAATTCACGATCTTCTGCTGCATCTACATCTTCTGCTGCCGTTCCAAGGATCGGAACGCCCATCTTCATCAGGGCTTCGGTCAATTTGATCGCTGTCTGTCCACCGAACTGCACTACTGCGCCATCTGGTTTCTCGATATCCACAATCGACTCCACATCCTCTGCAGTCAAAGGCTCAAAATACAGCTTATCGGCAATATCGAAGTCGGTGCTGACCGTCTCCGGGTTATTATTAACGATGATCGTCTCGTAGCCTTCTTTGGAAAATGCCCATGTGCTGTGTACGGAACAGAAATCGAACTCAATACCCTGTCCAATACGGATCGGACCAGAACCAAGCACCAGTACCTTCTTCTTCCCGCTGGTCTCTGCCACCTCATTCTGGCTGCCGAAGCAGGAGTAATAATATGGAGTCTCTGCCGCGAATTCTGCCGCACAGGTATCTACCATCTTATAAGCCGCCACGATTCCATTGGCTTTTCTCATGGCCTTGATCTCTTCCTGGCTCTTGCCGGTCAGTCTGGCGATCACATTATCCGGGAATTCGATCCGTTTTGCTTCTTTTAATAATTCCGGAGTCAGCGGACCGTTTTTCAGTGCTTCTTCCATCTCCACAATAATAGCCAGCTTGTCAATAAACCAGTTATCAATTTTTGTAATCTCATGGATCTTCTCATAGCTGAATCCACGGCGCAGAGCCTCGGCAATCACCCAGATCCGGCGGTCGTCTACTACCTTTAACTGGTTTGTCAGCGCTTCCTCATCCAGTTCGGAGAATCGTAGGAAAGCAGGCAGTCTACATGCTGCTCCAGGGAACGGATGGCCTTCATCAGACCACCTTCGAAATTGGTACAGATGCTCATGACCTCACCGGTTGCCTTCATCTGGGTTCCTAATTTTCTCTCAGCGCTGATAAATTTATCAAATGGCAGTCTCGGCATTTTAACAACGCAGTAGTCCAGCATTGGCTCGAAGCTTGCATATGTCTTCTTCGTTACTGCATTTTTAATCTCATCCAGTGTATATCCTAAAGCGATCTTTGCCGCTACCTTAGCGATTGGATAGCCAGTAGCCTTGGAAGCCAGAGCGGAAGAACGGCTGACACGCGGATTCACCTCGATAACACAGTACTCAAAGGTCGTCGGATGCAGGGCGTACTGCACGTTGCAGCCTCCAGTAATGCCTAACTCCGTGATGATATTTAATGCAGAAGTACGCAGCATCTGGTACTCCTTGTCCCCTAAGGTCTGGGATGGCGCCACAACAATACTGTCACCGGTATGAACACCAACCGGATCGATATTTTCCATGTTGCAGACGGTGATCACATTTCCGGCGCCATCACGCATTACCTCGTACTCGATCTCTTTCCAGCCTGCGATGCACCGCTCCACCAGTACCTGGCCCACACGGGACAGACGAAGACCGTTGGATAAAATCTCCACCAGTTCTTCCTGGTCATGGGCGATTCCGCCGCCGCTGCCGCCTAAGGTGTAAGCCGGACGCAGAACCACCGGATAACCGATACTGTTGGTAAATTCAATACCGTCCTCCACCGTCTCTACTACCTTGGAAGGTGCCACCGGCTCACCGATCTTCTCCATGGTCTCTTTAAACTCCAGACGGTCCTCTGCCTTTTTGATGGTCTGGGCCGTGGTTCCGATCAGACGGACATTGTGCTCCTTTAAAAATCCGGCTTCTTCCAGCTCCATAGCCAGATTCAGTCCCGCCTGGCCGCCCAGGGTCGGCAGCACACTATCCGGCTTCTCTTTTAAGATCAGCTGCTCCACCACTTCCAGGGTCAGCGGCTCAATGTAGACATGATCTGCGATATCCTTATCGGTCATAATGGTTGCCGGGTTTGAGTTTAACAGAACAACCTCGATTCCTTCTTCTTTCAGGGAACGGCACGCCTGGGTTCCCGCATAGTCAAATTCCGCAGCCTGTCCGATGACGATCGGGCCAGAGCCAAGCACCAGTACTTTTTTGATATCAGGATTCTTCGGCATTAGTCATTTACCTCCATCATCTTTAAGAATCGGTCAAACAGATAGCTGGAATCCTGCGGTCCTGGGCAGGCTTCCGGGTGATACTGAACGGTGAAAATGTTCTTTCCTGTGTATTTTAACCCCTCATTGGTTCCGTCATTGACATTGACAAAGGCCGGAACAGCGATATTCGGGTCCAGACTGTCCGTATCCACTGCATAGCCGTGGTTCTGGGAAGAAATGTACACTCTTCCTGTGGATAAGTCTTTCACCGGATGATTTCCTCCACGATGGCCATACTTTAACTTATAAGTATCTGCGCCTGTAGCCAGAGCCATCAGCTGATGTCCCAGGCAGATCGCGAAGATCGGAACATTCGATTCGTATAATTTGCGGATCTCTTTGATGATCTCCACATTTTCCTTTGGATCTCCAGGGCCGTTGGATAACATGATTCCATCCGGATTGGTCTTTAAGATGTCCTCTGCTTTTGTGTCGCACGGATATACCGTCACCTCACATCCCCGTTCGATCAGGGACTGGGCGATATTTTTCTTAGCTCCCAGATCTAAGAGCGCTACCTTTTTGCCCTCTCCCTCTCTGGTCTTTAAGCTCTCCGGCTTTTCTGCTGTTCTTACAGAAATCGTCTCTGCCGCCGGATCGGTCGGATTTAAGACATAAGCTTCCTTACAGGAGGTTGCTTTTACCACACCTTTTACCGTGTACTGTTTCATACGGCTGATCGGTTCTGACAGATCTTCATACACCTTGGTGGTGATCATGCCATTCATGGTTCCTTTTTCTCTTAAAATTTTTGTAAGGGCTCTTGTATCGATACCACTGATACCTGGAATATGATTACTTTCTAAGAAATGCTGGATGGTATCCTCGCTTCTGAAATTGCTGGGGATTCTAGATAATTCTCTGACAATATAGCCATCTGGCCACGGTTTTAAAGATTCCATATCTTCATGACAAATACCATAATTACCAATTAAAGGATAGGTCATCACCACTGCCTGTCCCGCATAGGACGGATCGGTGAGGACCTCCAGATAACCGGTCATTGAGGTATTAAATACGATTTCGCTGATCACTTCTTTCGGATAACCAATACTTGTTCCTTCAAATACGGTCCCGTCTTCCAGAATCAGAAATGCTTTCATAGGGGGCTCCATTCCTTTCTTTTGTTGTGAAATTGCATCAAGGCATTTTGGCCTAAATTGATAGCATTATACATGATGATCCATATTTTTTCAACCACTTTTTTTAAAAATATTGTTTTTAATTTTGTACCATATCTGGCATATTTTCCCCTGCTTCCTGATAACCTATATCAATCACCATGATCCGACCAGTCTGCGCTTCTCGGAGACTCCTTGAATTTCCCTCCAAATTCAAGTCGAACGTCCGTGAGCGCACACAGGTCCATCTCCATGTCCAGAAAGGAGCTTTCTCATGAATCATCTCGTATCTTCCTGTTCCACCGACCTTACCAGCCGTGGAAGCCTTCAGGTCCATGTGGTCTCCATCATCAACCATTTTCCCATCACCGGCGCCACGGTACGGATCTCCCACACCAATCGTCCAGCGCAGACCATCGAAGAGGTCTCCACCAATCTTTCTGGTCAGACACCCCAGGTAGCCCTGGACGCACCGGAGCTCTCTTACAGCCTGGTTCCAGGAAGCCCCATGCCTTACGCACCTTATGATCTGGAGATCACAGCCCCAGGCTTTAAGCCAAGGCAGATCTCCGGTACAGAGATTCTCCCGGACTCCCTTGCCATTCAGCCGGTAGCTTTAGAGCCTGAGGAGGACCCAGAGCCACTTCCAGACCCTGTAGTCATCCCGGAACATACCTTATATGGTAATTATCCTCCAAAAATCGCAGAAACTGAGGTAAAGCCAGTCTATGAATCCGGCGAAATCGTCTTAAGCCGGGTGGTGGTTCCCCAGACCATTGTTGTCCACGATGGAGTCCCCTCTGACCGCTCCGCCAAAGATTATTACGTTCCTTATCGTGATTATATCAAAAATGTAGCCTCCAGCGAGATCTACGCCACCTGGCCCCAGGCTTCTATCACTGCCAATGTGTTAGCTATCATGTCTTTCACCCTGAACCGGGTCTACACCGAATGGTACCGGAACCAGGGATATGATTTCACCATCACTTCTTCCACCGCCTTTGACCACAAATGGATCTATGGACGGAATATTTTTGAGAGCATTTCTCTGACCGTGGATGAAATCTTTGATAATTATTTATCAAGACCAGATGTGAAACAACCGATTTTAACCCAATACTGTGATGGGCGGAAGGTTAGCTGTCCAAACTGGATGACACAATGGGGATCCTGCTCCCTGGGTGAGCGCGGTTACAGCCCTATTGAGATCCTGCGCCATTACTACGGCTCCAGCATCTACATCAACACTGCAGAGCAGATCTCCGGCATTCCTGCCTCCTGGCCAGGTTATGATCTGACTCTTGGTTCCTCCGGAGACAAAGTGCGACAGCTGCAGGAGCAGTTGGATGCCATCGCTTCTGTCTACACTGCAATCCCAAGAGTCGCCGCTGATGGCTTCTACGGTCCTGCAACTGCCGCCGCCGTGTCAGAATTCCAGTCCATTTTCGGGCTGCCCAAGACAGGTGTGGTGGATTTCCGCACCTGGTATAAGATTTCCCACATTTATGTGGGGATTACAAGGATCGCGGAGTTGACATAATATTCTTGTTATAACACCGCTGCCTTCTTCACCATCACCGTACTATACCCATACTCCCGCAGTTTCTTCTCCATGGCCACCGCATGATCCAGATTCAGGAATGCGCCGACCCGCACCTTATAAAGCCCATCCTCGTACACTAAAAATGCCGGGAATCCCTGGGATTTTAACTGGGTCAGCTGCTGGGTAGCCAGCTCCTGATTCCGGTAAGCACCTGTCTGGATCTGATAATATTCCGGCTTCATGGCCTCCTCTTCCTCCAGGGCCTTCTGAATTCCATCAGCGATAGCCTGGGCAATGGCGGTGAAATTCTGGTCAAACAGCCGGTTATCTGCCTCATTGTCAATAAACCCAGCTTCCACTAATACGGCTGGCATCCGGGTCCTTTTCAGCACTACCAGCCCCGGTCTCTCGATCACGCCCAGATCCGCAAATCCGGCTCCCTTTAATTCTTCATTGATATTTCTCGCCAGCACTGCCGCTGCCCCTGTATTTTCATACACCAGGCTCTCGATTCCTGAAGCCGTCCCAGGCACCGGCATAGCGTTCCGGTGAAATGAAACAAAAAAATCCGCATCCGAGCGATTGGCCATCTCCGCCTTCTCAAAAGGCGTCTGATACACATCGCTGGTGCGGGTGTAAATTACGGGAATCCCTTTCTGTTCCAGTATATTTCCAACGGCAAGAGCCAGATTTAAATTGTCATTTTTCTCCTGACGCCCATAATAAGATGCGCCAGGATCCCAGCCTCCGTGACCGGCATCCAGCATAACCACATAAGACATAACATACCTCGTTTTGTTTTCTCTTATTATCCTATGCGGATGCCGCCACTTAGGCTACTTTTACGCCATCCTCCGGTAGTCCTGTTTCCAGGCTTCCACCTGTCTGGCGGCTTCTTTCATTCTCGTCTCCGGGTCACCAGCAAAAAGCTGCTCTAATTCCCTTAACTGCTCACAGTTTTCCGCTTCTTTTTCCTTTTCTTTGATCTCCTGGTCCCATATTTCCCGTTTTTCAGGTGTCACCAGAGCTTCATAACGATCCTTCAACCGGCTTCCGGGATTTAAGCAGGTGATCTGATACATGGATTCCAGGATCTTTTCCTGCTTCAGCCGAAGAAACGCCTTCTCAAAGGCATCCATGCTTTGCCAAACTGGAAGATCCGGGTATAGCAGACAGCCAGGTTATTCCAGACCCGTCCCAAAAATTTGTCGTCACATTTCATATGATCGGACATCTCCAGGATCTTCTGGTAAATATCAATGGCCTTTCCGTACTGCCGGAATCCGAACAGACAGTCGCCCTTTTTCTTCTCATATTCCAGTGTAGGCAATTTCCGCAAGCTGACCAACTGCTGGCGGAAACGACTGATCTCTAAGCTGCTGTAATAGTCACAGTCCTGCATAAACATGATCAGGGCATCGTCCGGATTCTCGCCGCTGCGGATCCATTTCTCCATCCGGCCTGCGGTAGCTCCCATGCCTAACTCTTCCCGGATAAAATCCATCAGATCCTGTCCCATCAGATCATCGATCAATAACAATGGATGATGGTAAAAAGCATAGCAAAGCTCCTGTGACGATCCCACGCGGATTCCCAGACTCTCAATGAAAAATGGATGGGAAACCCGCTCTCTCCTGCATAAAATCACACTCATAACGTAACCTCTTGACGGATGGAAGCACCGGTTGACGGGTAAAACTCTCCAAAGCCCTTATCCTTCACTACAACTACCATGGTGCGTTCATCTAAAAATCCAATCTGCACAGACACCCGGACGCTCTTATCATCCCGTACCGGAAATCCCTCCAGCTCTAATTTCACCGTTCTTCTCTTCCGTACATCCTGCGGAAGAATGGAAAACTCAATATAATTCTGATCTTCCAGGATCAGTTCCACTTCACTTCTGGAATCATACCAGCTATCTCCTGCTGCCGCTAAAACCAGCTGTTTTTCTTTATCCTGATGCTGCACCTTTACCGCCACAGTGTATTCAACCGGCCGTCACAGATCATGGTGTACGGATAAGCGGTTTTATCCCTGGTCAGATCCACTGCCTTGCAGGCCGCGCCCTGGGCAAATAGAACCGTCTCCACAAAGACTCTCCGGCGGTTACACAGCATCTTCATGAACTCGCCAGCCCACTGCTGGGTCTCAAAACCTTTGCCCGTTAAAAATACGGAAGAAAACAGCTTCTTCTCTAAAAGCCGCTCTCCACAGCTGCATAAGATCTTATCCGCCAGCTTTACGCCCTGCGGTGCGGACAAAATATCCAGGGCAAATCCTTCTTCTAACTTCTCCCGCTCCGCCACAGCCGTTACCTGGCCCATATTTTTCTGTACTTTCATCTCATAATAGCACAGACATTTCTCGGAAAGATCAAATAATCCCACATGGTTGCTCCACACATCCCTGGTCTGGCTCAACACAAAATACATGAACGCCTCTGTGTGGCTGATCACATGAACATGAGATCTTGGAATCTTTAACTGGTCTGCGCAATACATCAGACCGTCCATCAGCCGTGCCTTCATCTTCGGGACTGTAATCACCAGTTCTTTTACCATAGAACCGTCTACCGTCTTTCCTTCTTCCAATGGCAGCGAAAACACCTGTTCCAAAAAACATTTTAACAGATCCACTGCACGGTACTTCACCCCATAAATCGTGTCAGATCCGTCCTGCAGTACCAGCCGGATCAATTTATCCGTCACGGATCCCTCTCCAGCCAGAGCTGTGGCATAAGCTGTTTCCCCGATCAGCCATCCGCCGTCCTTCTGTCTGCAGACTGCTGTTGGAAGGGTCCAGTTTTCTTCCCGCCCCCAGCAGCTCAGTTGTGTGTATCCATCACACAAATCCAATCCTAATATCAGTCCATCCATCGATGTTCCCCTCGTTTACTACTTCTCTATATCAACTCAAACACATGTTCAATGACAGCAGTTTTTTTCACATATGTTTCCATGGCCCTTTTTAGTCCCTCTTCTTCTTTCAGGTTTAAGCACATGGACATTTCATTAAGCAGATGAAACCTGCTCTCTTTTTCCTCTTCCACCTGTTGGTTTCCTCTGACAGTCCCTTCTGTTACCAGAACCTTCTGTTCGCCTTTCAGCTCATAGACCCGGTATTCCAGCTTTTCACCATCAAACAACACCTTCTGGCGGACAAAAATCCCCTGGTACACCCGTTTCATGCTGTCCCCGTGGAATTCCTTCTCCTGCGGCAGGATCCGGATCTGAAGATCCACTCTGGAATCCTTCTGTCCCACATACTGGATCATGGCTTTGTCCATAATATCCTCAGGAATCCGCACATGGCGGCCCAGATCCTTAAAATACGGGAATACCATACCGTCTGCCAGCAGAATATCCACGATTTTCTGGCACAGAGTCCTTCTCTCTCCATCTAACCGCTCCAGTCCGGCATAATACCGGCTCAAGGCCAGCAGATAAATGGTAGACAGTTTCTCCTTCTCCGCGGTACGGTAAACCATACTCTCTAAATACCGGAATACTTCATCATCCGCAGGAACATCATATAAGAAATACTGGGCGCTTTTCAGGGTAAAATATGCCTTTACCAACAGATCGCTGGTCTTTTTCCGCTTCATATACAGAGAAAATACCCGGTCAATCTGGTCTGTCTTTCCAGAGAACATCATCTGCGCCAGAAGACGTTCTTCCATATCATAAGTTTCCACTCTGGACCCCACGGCTTTTGCCAGGATCTGGTACATCTGCCTGGAAGTTCCATTGTAATGCTCACACAGGTAATCTAACACTACCCGGTCTGTATACCCCTTTTTAAATGCCAGAAATCCCCAGTTCAGCAGCTGGTCATCCTGGTCATACATCTGTTCTAAGATCATACGGCTGCAGATCCGCAGGTAATTCTCCGGCTCGATCTTGCAGTAATACTGCTTCAGCAGACCATAAGCCTCTTTCATATAACTGCGGCTGATCATGGCGTCGCAGAGTTCCTTCCTCTGGTCCACATTCAACAGCTCCGGATCAATATCCAGCAGAAAACGCAGCGGCTCTTCTTCCTTCTCACTTCCCGCCTGTCTGGTACAGTAATCAATGATCCGTCCAGTCAACAGTTCCTTATATAATGGGTGGATCTCTAAACGCATCATGGTCCGTTCCATGATCAGGATTTCTTTTTCATCCGGAAATGATCGTTTCGCCGCTTCCCTGCAGGCCTCTAACAGAAGCATCCCATGTTCCGGGTACACTTCAAAGCACCGTTTTTCCAGCTCCGGCCGGTTCAGAACCGGGGTACTGGTGTAAGAAATATCTCCGTACCGGTTGCCATATTCATCCTGAAACAGAATACAGCTTTGCCCGGAATACAGAGGCACATAAGCCACTCCATCCACCATCAGGAAACAATGCTCTTCCATCAGCTCTTCATAACGGACCACCACCTGGCGCATCCGTTTCTCTCCCGTCTCGATCCGACAGGACTTTAAAATCGATGGCAGCACCTTCGCAATCGCCACATCGACCATATCTTCATAGATCACCGCATCATAGATTCTTGATAAAGGCCTGCTGATCCGCCCCTTTAAGATCTGTTCTGTACCGAAGCGGCTGATCTCCTTCTGGTATTCCCGGTAAAGCGGGTCTTCCTGATCCATATAGGTCACCAGATTCGCGTATAACACTGCCCTGGTATCCTCATCCAGTACCGTCTGATAAGAAAAATACAGAAGTACTTCCTTCGGAAGCAGCTTTCCATAATCTTCTGGAAGGGAATACAGAAAGTATTCATAAAGCTTCGTCAGGCTTAACTGCTCTCCCAGTGCCTTCTCATACCAGACAAAATCTTCCTTCGTCCGACAGTCACCTCGAATCATCAGGCTGCAGATTGCCTCCAGGATCTCTGTTCTCGGATACTGACTGTAAAACTGCTTCAGCAGACGCAGAGCCAGCTCCTGTTCCCTTTTCCCCGCTGCCGCCAGTCTCGCAGCCTTCACTGACAGTTCTTCACTGACAGCGGATTTACGGATGCCGTAATTTAACACCTGCAGTTCAAAAGCCCCTGCTCCGTAGAGATACTGGGGCGATCCATTCCACAGATTCAAAGCCTGCTGATATAAAAATGGGCTTCTGCATCCTTCACTGTATAACACCTTCATGCGGGTCAGCATTTCCCCCGGATTCTCTTCCCAGACCTCTTCCCAGCATCTGCCGTACAGCACAAACATCAGATAATCGGCGCTGCCTTCTTCCACATACTTGCTGATCAGCCGTTTTAAGGATTCTTCCCTCTCCCGATCCGGCTGAAGCTTTAACAGTACATACTGGAACAGACAGTAATAAGATGGATAACGGCTCCTCTGTTCCAGGATCTGCTCTTTGCACTCTTTCAGGCAAGCCATCGCTTCATCCCTGCGCCCGGTCAGCTCATAAAGCTCCGCACCTGCCAGGGAAAGCTCCATGGATGGACCATATACCAGGCGTACCTGGTCCAGCTCCTCTAACATGCGGCATTTCAGGGAACGTCTTTCGCCTTTCTTTTCCCCGCACAGGCTCTCGTAATCCAGACGCAGTTTGAAATACCCGGCTAACACATCCAGCCCGGATGCGTGTTTCTTCTCTTCTTCCCTGCGCACCGCTAAAATGGACGAAGCCTCAGCTTCCACCACCAGCTGTTCATAAGCGCTCTCAAAGATCAGACGTCCAAAATTTCGTCCTCCATGAAGCCCATCTGGGCTGATCCGGTAGGAAAAATGACAGATATCATCCTCAAAATCTTCCGGAGCAATGGTCTTTTTCATGGTCTGGATAAAATTCCCTTCGATCCGCACCGTAATCGGCAGATATCCCCAGCCATGTTTCCGGATCACCACCTGATCTTCCACCATGCCGTCTAAAGCCTGATATTCCCGGCTTCGGGAACCCTCTAACTCCAGATGCACCGGCTCTTTCTGATCCATCGCGATCAAAAACTGCTCCAGCTGTCCATAGCGGTCACCATGTCCGATCAGACTGTCATACACTGCCCGTATATGCAGATCCTGCATAAATGGAACCCTTGTAAAATCCCGATATTCAAAAATCCGCATGGCCATGTCAAAATCTTCTCTGGCCATATCGCCAAAATCACTGACCTTTTTCAAACGGTCCAGTGTTTTGCCAGAGGCGCTGTTCTGGACACGAAAAGAATAAGGAATCTCCTTTTCTCCACCGTTGGTTACCAGATAAAAAGATCCCTCAATTTGATCACCATATTCTAATTTATTTCCATCAATCTCATAGGTAATGCGGTTACGAAAGCCCCCAAAGGATCCCGTAAGCGCCCGGACTCTTAAATTTGACGAATAAACCAGTCCCTTGATGTGAAGACCATTCCCGCTGGTAACAAAAAAGTCCTTTCTTGTCACTTCATCTGCAGGAATCTCCTCTTCCATCCGCTCTGGCCAAATCGTCAATGCCGGAGTTTCCATGTCGATAATTCCTTTTGCCAGTCGGTTTATCCGCTCTCTCATGTTTCTCTCACTCACTTCATTGGTCACTTATTAGGTATATTCTAACACATTTTCCCTTGATTTACTATCCTAAAATTGGTATGATAAGAGAAAGATTGTAAATGGAGCGTAAAGATGTTGTCAGAACCCAAAACTTTATACAAACTCATGAATTTATATATGTTAAAGCAGGTGAATTTTCCCCTGACCAACTCCCAGTTGACAGATTTCTTCCTGCAGCACGAATATACTTCCTATTTCGCCCTGCAGCAGGTGTTAAATGAACTGTTGGAAGCTGGTCTGATCCGGGTACATACCAATCATAACATGAGCCGGTATGAGATCACCAAAGAGGGCGAAGACACATTAGAATTTTTTGGTAAGAATATTTCTCCGGCCATTATCGATGATATGGATCAGTACTTAAAAGAGAACCGGTTCCGTATCCGCAACGAGGCCGGTATTATTTCCGATTTTTACAAATCCACCAACCAGGATTATATCGTTCACTGTGAGGTACGGGAAGGCAAGACGGTTCTCCTGGATTTAAGCATCTCCGTTCCAGACCGTGATCAGGCAGAGTCCATGTGCAGCCAGTGGGAAAAGAAAAATCAGGAAATCTACGCTTATGTGATGAAAACCCTGATGAGTGATTCGTAGACCGAACAGTTACGATTGAATAATTACGGAGGAACACCATATGGAAACCATCAAAAGCTGGTATCACCGGATCGATGTCCAGGTCGATCGCCTGATCCGTCAATACAAACGAAAAAAGTTCTTACTGAAAGCAAAGGTATTTCTGTTGTTCGTCCTTCCGGTTCTGATCCTGCTGATCGGCGTCAAAGCAGCCAAAACCTGGATGCGGATCAAGGTCCGCGGCATTGCCACAGCATCCCCATCCCCGAAGCTTCTTCCAGTTCATCAGGAGACCGTGCCAAACCAGTATGTGACACCAGAACCTGTTGGAAAACCAGTAGCTGAAGATGCCCGAACGAAATAGAATCCTGCTCGCAGGATTCTCCGTCTGCGGCGGGTCGCTTTAGCGACACTCTTCCACTCCGCCGCAGTACGATCCCGCGGAGCGTTTTTTTTGTGTCATAGAGCGAAGTTTCCCATGACATGAAAAATGAGTGATGTCTGCCATCCTGGTAGATTCATCACTCATTTCTTGTTCAGCGCAGCAAGTGTACAGACCTGCTGAACCATCACAGCACCTCTCACTTTCTGCTTGTACTTGTAGTATTTGTGGTATTTGTAGAATTTGCGTTTCTTGCAGAATTCGTGGTTCTTGTTGTGCTCGTAGTTTTTCTACTTTCTTCCATACTTCCCGGTCCGACACTGCCTTTCACAGTTCCATTTCCCTCTTCATCAAACCGGTAACGCTCGCCCTCAATGATCACGGAACGATTTTTTACCATGGCATAGTTTTCAAAGTAATACTCTGTCCCATTGATCTCTCTCCAGCCATCTGCTAAAAAAGCATCTTCATAATTCTCAAAGGAAAATTCAATACAGACACTTCCTTTAATTCCATTCACCTTGCCCTTGTTTGTGCATCTCCACATGGTGCGGTTCTGGAAATTGTTGGACATGCCCTGGCGGTTGTACCAGACATCATAAGGAACCTTTTTGGCATTGATCTGCTTTGTCAGGCTCTCATAATCTCCAAACACCACGACACGATATCCTGCGCCTTCGATCTCCTCGCAGAAGGTTCTCACCAACTCTGTCTGTTGTTCTCTGGTCAGCTTTTTCTCCAGTTCACCAGCTGCATCCAGATCATAACTGATGGGATAGGAAACCTTGTAGTCTTTGACGATATCCAGCACATACTGAGCTTCTTTTTTCACTTCCTGTACGGTTGTGGCATTGCTGTAAAAGCAGACCCCGGTCTTGATTCCGGCTTCGTCTGCGTCCTTCATATTCTGATCAAAATATGGATCTTTATCTTCATAATATCCCAGACGTACCATGGCGAAGGAAATCTCATCGTCCGCCACCTGCTTCCAGTCAATTTCGCCTTTCAGATTCTGATATTTGGATACGGTGATCCCTTTTTCCACTGCGTCCTCGATTACGGTTTTTCCATCCGCGGAAATCCACTTGCCATTGATATTGCTCCATGGCGTAAATGCAAAGCTCTCCGTTGCAGCACCCAGGGAAACCAATGCAGCCATCAGTAACGCAGTCACTTTCTCTCTCGTCTTGATCCTCATCATTCCTCTTTCCGAAAACGGCGGATCTCCTCTGCCAAAAGTTTTGTATTCTGGATCATAGAATCAAACACGCCGTAATGATACAGATTTAATATAAACATCCCAATGGGGACTGCCAGGATCATTCCTGATATTCCTTTTATTTTAAACCCTAAATATAAAAAAATCAATGATAAAAGCGGAGGCAGTCCGATGGAGTCTCCCACGATCTTCGGCTGCACCACCTGTCTCACTGCCTGGGTCAGCACATAGATCACTACCAGTCCGATGGCAAATGTCCACTCACCTGACAGGAGTTTTATCAGCGCCCAGGGGAAAAGCACGGTTCCTGTCCCAAAAACCGGAAGAAAATCCAGCAACGCGATCAAAAGCGCAAACAGGATTCCATATCTGACTCCTAAAATCACCAGACCCACCGCCAGAATGACTGCCACTACGAACATGATTTTAAATTGTGCCAGAAAATAACCGCCGATCAGGGTTTTGATATCTTTTTTCAAAAACTCGACGTAGTTTTGCATTCCCTTCGGCAGATGCTTCTTCCCCCATGCCATGATCTTATCCCGCTCAATAATAAAAAAATACGAGGATAAGATCACCACCACAGAGTAGACCAGCGCCGCCGGGATTCCTTTGGCCACATTGCCTGCCACTGTAACAGTCGGTGTCGCTAACTTTTCTACCAGACTTCCAGCCAAAGCGCCAAGATTGGAATTGGTGCGGTTAACCGCCTCCTGAACTGCCGTTGGCATCCTCTCCAGGATCACAGAAAAACCGGCAAAGGCCCCCTGCAGCTCTGTTTTCCATGCCTCATATAGCTGTGGCAGCTCCCGGCAGAACATCATGACACCCAGGATCAGTCTGGAAACCAGGAAATAGAGCAGCCAGATCACTCCTGCCAGAACCACTATCACGATCACCGCAGAACTATGCTTCCGCACCAGCTTCAGTCTTTTTTCCAAAAATTTTACCAGTGGATTGCAGATCAGGGCAATACACCAGCCTACTACAAATGGCATAAAAAATCTCAAAAGCCATGGTCCCAGGGTACAGACCAGCACAATCGTACCTGCCGGGATCAGAATGTTCAATATAATGCGGAAAATCCGCTTTCCATCTTCCATAAGGTTCACCAGCTTTCTATCGAAAGACCTTCACCCTGCTTTTTCAATTCCCCTCAACCAAAATGCCTACACCAGGCCGTACTCTTCTGCCACTTTCTTGAAAGCCGGAAGAGAGCGCTCAATCTGCTCATAAGAAACGCAGTAAGCAATCCGGACATAACTAGGACATGCAAAGGAACTGCCCGGAACAACCAGAATGTTGTATTTCTTACATACCTCGCAGAATTCTTTCTCATTCTCTACCGGAGATTTCATAAACAGGTAAAATGCGCCCTGAGGCTTGATGCAGGAAAATCCATACTCACAGAGGGAAGAATACAAAAGATTCCGGTTCCGGTCATAAGCCTCTAAATTCACCTTCTCATGAATGCAACGCTTAATGACCCTCTGCATCAGGGACGGAGCGTTAACACAGCCCAGAACACGGTTAGCAATGCTTGCTGCCGTAAATACCTCTTTGCTGTCAGTCAGCTCATCCGGGATCACCAGATATCCGATCCGCTCTCCCGGAAGAGACAGGCTCTTGCTGAAAGAATACCCGATCACCGTGTTTGCATAAAATTTTGTCACAAATGGGACCTCTACCCCATCATATGCCAGTTCCCGATAAGGCTCATCCGAGATCAGAACGATGCTGGTTCCAAATTCCTTCTGTTTTTTCTCCAGGATATCGGATATGTTTTCCAGAGTTTCTCTGGAATATACCACACCGGATGGATTATTTGGCGTATTGATGATCACCGCCTTTGTCTTTTCGTTGATCTTCTCCTCAAATTCCTTTAAGTTTGGCTGGAAAGTCTCCGTATTCGGAGAGATTACCACCAGCTCTCCATCATAATTGCGTACATATCCACCATATTCCAGGAAATACGGTGCAAAGGTGATCACCTGGTCACCAGGATTTAAGAGCGTCTTTAAAATCACATTCAGTCCACTGGCTGCACCTACGGTCATTAAGATATTACCGGCAGTAAAAGAAGTGCCGAATCTCTCATTCAGTGACTGAGCCACAGTCTCCCGTACATCCTCATATCCGGCATTGCTCATGTAACCATGGACCATATTGGAATCTTCCTCCGTGATCACATCCATGATGGCCTGATTTACCGCCTCCGGCGCTGGAACATTCGGATTACCAAGACTGAAATCAAAAACCTTGTCTCTTCCATAAATCTTAGCTAAACGGTTGCCTTCCTCAAACATGGTACGGATCGCAGAATTATTCATTACTAACGGTTTCATTCTCTCAGATATCATCTTTATCCACTCCTTTATGTTATCCCATACGCCATTTCTTATCCGCCCTGCAAAAACAGCTTGGTTTAAGACGAACGCCCAGGAAGTATACTCACATTTTTTTGATTCCGTTAACGCCTGCTAACAGAACAATAAAACGTTAAAACTGCTGTCACCAGAAAATAAAACCAGGTGGTCGGATTGCTGAACCAGGTGGTAAAAAAAGATAGCATCATATAAATAGCCATCTGCCCATAGAACAGATACCCCATGGGATTTTTCATCTCACGCAGCTTTTCCACAAGGAAAAAGCACACTGCCCCAAGAATACAGGCAAATACCAATACTCCGATGATACCGAAATCATAATAGGCATCATAGATCAGGGTCACTGTAGTCAGTTCCGTCTTATCCACATAAATCGGGAAGCTGACCAGATACGGATAGAGAAATTTCAGTCCCGTCAGAGCCCATACCGGAAATAGCATCCGGATTCCCCAGGTATGCGCGGGCAGAGCCTTCACCAGACAGTCAAAATTCTCATAATTATTGGCAATATAAATATATGGCTGAGAGACAAAGATCGGCATACGGCTGTTCTTCATCTCGAATATTCCATTTAAATAAGTCACATCATGGCTTCTGGCAACTGTCAGAAGCACATAGCATGGGATCAACGCCACCACAGCCGCCACAAACAGCCACGGAGACACGTTCTTCTGGCTGGCGCAGAACGTAAATACCGCCAGAATCACCGCAAATACCAATTGGAACCTGGATACACACAGGATCGGAATGGCAATGGAAACCAGGGTACAAAGCACGATCAGTCCATTTTTCCTGCCGCTCCGGCTGCCTCCCTGTTCAAAATACAGTACCGTCATAGCCGGTATCAGCACACAGGACACCGTCACATAATGAAGTCCTGTCATATGAAACGCGGAATAGGCATGGGGAACGCCACGTACCAGGACCGGGATAAATCCCAACACCGCCGCCTCTGTCACAAAGGCTGCTGCTGAAATAACCGTCAGCCCTACAATACAGAAAAAAAGAGGACGCACGGTACTTCTCTGTCTGTATCTGTTCATGGTGAACCGCTCATTTCCTCCCATCAACCGGTCTAAGACCTCGAATGTGATCCAAAAGCCCACAAGGGCAAGGAAAAAACAGATCCAGGTCTGAAGTGCCCAGTCTGTCTGAAGCTTTGAAAGCTTCAGACAGGCAGCCCCCTGACCTCCGACCCAGAAGCAGGAAAACAGTCCCCGCAAATGGATCAGATTCCCGGATCTACGGTAATCATAAACATAGAGATATCCGGCCGCCAGGAAAAGCGCCGCTCCAGACAGATAATACAGTCCGAAGCGGGCAAATATCCAGCTGGCCGCATAACAGATCAGATAAACTATCATACGTCCTATCCTTTATTGATATAACAGATTCCCCCATCCTCCGGCAGAACCGTTATCATTTTATAACTTAAATTTACTGATTGATGAAGTCCCTCATGAAATTCTCAATCTCTTTTGCGCTGACAAAGCTCATAGCCTTATCCGCAACCGCCTGAAGCTCTGCTTCACTGTATCCGGTGATCATCTTTCTTGCTTTTAAGATGGCGGATGAACTCATACTGAACTCATTTAAGCCAAATGCCAGCAGAAGCGGGATCATCATCGGATCACTTGCTGCCTCGCCGCACATTCCAACCATAATGCCTGCCTCACGACCACACTTGATGATGTTGCGGATGCTTCTTAATACTGCTGGGTTGAAGGTGGAATACAGATAAGATACCTTCTCATTGCCACGGTCAACAGACATGGTGTACTGGGTCAGATCATTAGTTCCGATACTGAAGAAATCAACCTCTTTGGCAAATACATCTGCCATCAGAGATGCAGCCGCAGTCTCTACCATGATACCAACCTTGATCTCCTTGTTGTAAGCAATCCCCTTCTCGTCCAGTTCTTTCTTGATCTCCTCGATCAATGCCTTTGCCTCACGGATCTCCTCGATGCAGGTTACCATCGGGATCATGATCTTGATCTGGCCAAATGCGCTGGCACGAAGCAATGCGCGCAGCTGCGGACGATACACATCATCTTTGCGGTCCAGGCAGAAACGGATCGCACGATAGCCTAAAAATGGGTTCTCGTCCTTTTGTAAGCCCATGTATGGGATCTCTTTATCACCACCGATATCCAGAGTACGGATGATCACTGGCCTGCCATTCAGGGCAATCGCTACTTTCTTATATGCCTCAAACTGTTCTTCCTCAGTCGGCATTGCAGTACGATCCATGAATAAGAACTCGGTACGAAACAGACCTACGCCCTCACCGTCATACTGAAGTACCTTCTCTACGTCATCCGGATTGCCAATATTAGCAACCAGCTCGATCTCCACACCATCCCTGGTTACGGTTGGTTTTCCGATATACTGCTCTAATTCCTTCTTTTCTTTCAAAAACTGGTCTCTCTTTGCGGTGTACTCTGCTTTTTCCTCTTCAGAAGGAGCTGACAGAACCACACCTTCACTGCCGTCAACGATCATCTCTGCACCATCTTCGACCTGTCCCAGGATACCAGGAACAGCAACAACTGCCGGAATCTCCAGGGCACGCGCCAGAATTGCGCTGTGGGAGGTTCTTCCGCCCATCTCAGTTACGATACCTGCAACGTTTGCCGGATTGATCCCTGCGGTCATAGATGGTGTCAAGTCTTTTGCTACGATCACGCTGCCTTCCGGAAGCGCTGCAATATCAACAGGCTTTACTCCCTGCAGAACCTGCTGGAGTCTTACCTTAATATCCCTCATATCTGTGGCTCTCTGCTGCATCAGCTCGTCATCCATGGATGCGAACATATCTGCGTACATCGTGCAGACAGTCTCAATAGCGAATTCACTGCATACATTATCTCCAGTGATCGCACTCTCAATCTCATTGGTCAGCATCGGGTCATTTAACAGCATCAGGTGTCCCTGCATGATCTCTGCCTCTTTCTCTCCTACTCTTGTTGCCAGATCTGCCGCCAACGTCTCCGTCTGTGCAATCGTCTCAGCCAGCGCTCCCTTAAAACGCTCTACCTCAGCTGCTCCATCGATAACCTTCTCTGGACGGATCACCAGCTCGTTTTCTTTAATGATGGCTGCTTTACCAATGCCAATTCCTGCGGATGCATTTGTTCCCTTAAACATAATGCTTTCTCCTCCTTACATAAGATAAATGAACTTGGTACTACTCTCCCAGGCCGTCTGAAACGACCTTGATCATGGAATCCAGGGCCTCTTTTTCATCCTCTCCCTCACAGATAAATGTAATCTCATCTCCACATTTCACGCAGGCTCCCAGCACGCTCAGCACGCTTTTTGCATTAGCGGTGGTATCCCGCACCTGAAAATGGATCTTGGATTTAAATTGAATTGCTTTATTGCAAAGAACCCCGGCGGGTCTTAAATGAAGACCCGTCAGATTCCTGATCTCTACGTTGGCTTTTACCATATGCTGTCCTCTCAATCTTCTGATTTGCCTTTTTACGATTCCGTATTTTTACTGCTCGTTTCTGCCTTCTGCCTGTGTTTCTCCTGAAGACTCTGTATGATCAGCACTATCTGCCATTTTATCCACCACATGAACAGTGATCGGATCATATTTCACCAGCTCATAACCATCATCCAGCTGAATATCAAATCCAGCCTGATGATCACCTGGTCCTAATTCCGTGACATCCAGACTCAGTTCAATGTCATTCGCCTGCAGACGGTCCAGATCCTCTTCCAGCCCCTGGATCTCCAGCATCACATGATCCGCATCGAAGGAATAGGAATAATTTTCCCGTTCTCCCTCGAATTTCACATTCAGGACATTATAAGAAATCGTCCGTTTCTTCAGCTGCTCCACCTTTAGCGTCACATGAACTACTGAGTCCGTATCACCTGCAATGGTGATATTATCAGGAAGCAGTTCCTTCAGATCGACATCAACCTGTACATCAGAAGTAGCTCCATCAATACTTAAATATTCTTTTGGAATCGTCAGCGTACTCATGGATGCCAGCGCAGATTTTAATCCCTCCACATCAACGCTCTTCTTACTGCACTCCACACCGGTAAACCGATATCCATCTGCTACTTTTCCATCTACCTGGAAATCCAGTGCCAGATTCTTCACTTTCAGAACTGTCATCGAATAATTCACTTCTGTCAGATTCAGCTCTGCCTGTTCTCCGGCCAGATTTAACTTATTACCGTTGGCATCATAGAAATAAACCGGAGTTGTTCCTTCCATATCGGAATTTGCACCTTCCACATTCAATTCTACACCAACGGAGCTGATCTGTCCAATGACAGACTCCGCGCCTGTTACATATACATACTCTGGATTCAGAGCCACATCACCAGTTACATATCCCTCTTCTTCCTGTCCAATGGTATTCACTGTCAGATAAAAGCGCTTTTTCTGAAGCGGTTCGGTCTCCACACGGACTACTCCGGGTTTTGCTATCGGAGTTCCTTCGATCATCGCTTTCACGTTCCGGTCGTTGACCTCGATTTTCACTGGAACAGATCCCGTCACATCATACATCTCCGCCAGATCTGCATATACATAAAAATCGCTGGCTGAGATTTTATACCGGTCTCTGATCCGGACTTCATAACTGATGGTCACTGTCTTTTTACCTATGATCTCATAAGTCAGATTGGATTTCTCCAACACCTCTGCATTGATCATATCCACGGTTACCTCCTGGCTGTCAGAAACCAGTGGGTTGGACACATTCACCATGATCAGCCACATAAATACTGCAATGACCACAGACAGGATCTTCAGTCCAAGATTATTTGTCAGCCTTTCTTTCATTCTTCAGCCTTCCCTTCCAAATTCTGAACCTGTTGCCCTGCTCCTCCGAAGCGGCATCTCTGGATAACGCCCTGCTTAAAGTATCCGCATCTACGATCCTTGTCAGCCTGCCATTCTCCGCCAGAGAGATCCTTCCGGTCTCCTCCGATACGACGATGGTCAGACTATCTGTCACTTCACTGACGCCAACTGCAGCACGGTGCCTAGTTCCCAGATCTTTGCTGATGCTGGTATTATCTGATAAAGGAAGATAGCAGGTGGCTGCCACAACACGGTTGCCGCGAATCACAACGGCGCCATCGTGAAGCGGCGTGTTATGCTCAAAAATATTGATCAGAAGCTGGCTTGTCACCACACCATCGATCTCGATTCCCGTCCTCTCAATATCTTTCAGAGACACTTCTCTCTCGATCACCATCAGAGCACCTGTCTTTGCTTTTCCTAATTCCACAGAGGCACGGACCAGCTCACTGATGGTTTTCTCTGTAAAAGCGCTGTCACTCGGACGATTCCCTTCAAAGGAAAAAATACCGGAAATCAGGTTCTTGCTTCCCAGCTGCTCCAGTGCTTTTCGCAATTCCGGCTGGAAAATGATCACGATAGCTGTCGTAGCGATCAGCGCCGTCTTTTCCAGAATCCACAAGATTGTATATAATTTTAAGATCCATGCCATCACTGCAAATACCAGGATCACCACAATTCCCTTTAACAGAGTCCATGCCCTGGTATTCTTGATCCATACCATGATCTCATAGATCACAAACGCAAGTATCACGATCTCCAATACATTGGTTTTGGTGATCTTCGGTACAAAAGAAATCCACGCATACAATGTACCCAGAAAATCTGACATGTCCTCACCTCCCTAATCTTCTATCTTTTATCTTCGTTTCATCTGTTTTCTTCTTTTACTGCCGGACGCCGCGTTTTGGTGCTGTTGATCTTCTGCACCTTCACATCTGGTGCGGCAATGTTCATCTTCGGAACTGCTTTTACATAATAATAATAATCGTCATCTTCAAACTGTGTATATTCAGTTCTGGTGTAATCCACCGAAAAAATCATAAAATTGTAAATCCCCGCAATGGCCATGGAAACCAGCGTTCCGATCAGAAGCTGGAGGATCGGCACAGATACATCAAAGACAAAATCACCGATAAACACGACCGCTAACTGAGCCACCGCACCTGCCACGATCGCAATGATCCAGGCATAATCCACAGACAGACGCCGGATCAGATAAACGACGATCACACTAACCAGGGATGCTGCGATCATCGCCAGCATCAGACGGTTAAATATCAGGCTCTTCATGATCTGCACATACTTCTGGGTAATGTCCATGGATGCGTCATTTGTCAAAATCCCTGCATTCTGCTTTACATATAGAAGGGTATAATATACAAATGTTCCACAGCCCACCGGAACCACAGACACCGGTTTTCCGGAAAGTCCAACCAGAAGCGGAATGGCATATGGGATCTTGAAATGATAAAAAATCGGAGTCAGCAGCAGCAGACAACTGTCCCCAGGCTGAAATCCATAATACAAAATCGCGATGATCAGGAAACATACCGCCAGAATCAGGGTCAGTTCCAATGACACACTGCTCAAATGGGCAAGCACCACTGCTGCAGCCAGACATACGATCACTCCATATGGAAGGAACGCACACACTACTGCCAGACCCATCAGGATCACCGGACTGTTTAATTTTGCCATAAAGCCAATATTACCGCTGATCAGGGCAAAGGTCAGACATCCAAGCAGAAACTTCACCGCCAGTGTCACATAGATACTGTATTTGCTGTAAAACTGTTTTAATTTTTCCTTTAACACCAAAAGCGCGATCATGGTCGGTTACCTCCTGCCCATTTCTTTCGTCCGGTTCTGAAACTCGTACCGCTTATCCAGACGTTTTAACTTCGATACATATACCTTCATTCCACGGACTCCATGCTCATAACGTCCTGCATAGACCACATACGCAATGATCAGGTACAGCACCAGACCCAGAATATAGGCAGCTGCCGCCCAAAGCGCACCTCCCTTTATCTGCTCAAAATCCAATATGGAAAACAGGTCTTCTGCCCGGTACAACAATACGAGGGTACCTCCCAGAATCCAGCAGAACGTATAGCCGATCAGGGCTTTCAGGAGATTCTTTCCGATGTAGTCACTACGAAAATACTGTCTCACAGGAAAAAGATACTTTCCCTCTTTTTTCTCCAACATGGAAATACTGGTCATCAGCTTTATCTTGTCTTCATTCAGCATAAATACACTCCTTATGCACACTTAAAAGATCTCTGGCCTGGTTGTTTGGGGCACAAGGTCAAAAGTTTTCCTGCAGGCAAGCCCACGTCAACCTTCTGACTTTTTGACCCTGATATCATATCAATTTAGTATATCACAGTTTTGGCATACTGGCAATGGAAAGCCCGGCTGGAATTTTGTCGATCCTATTAAAAAATTATAAAAAAAGCCCAAGGTCCGAAAACCTCAGGCTTTGTTATGACTATGAAATTAGAATGGCAGAAGACCGATGATTGCAGCAAAGATCATACAGATAATGGAGAAGCCCCATACATATCCGAAAGAACATTTGATATGGTCTTTGATATCCACATCTGCCAGACCGATACCAAGCAGTGTAGCAGGTACCATCGGGCTGATGAAGGTTGCACAGTTACGGCAGACAACCATAGCGATTGCGATTGGGTAAGCTTCTACACCGAAGGAAGCGCCGATCGCGATCATAACTGGAAGCATACCATAGAAGTAGGAGTCAGTATCGAAGCACAGTGCTAACGGTACAGAAAGGATACCGATTACCAGTGGCAGATGCTGTCCTAAAGCTGCTGGCATAACCATAGAAATGATCTGTGCCATGTTGGTTACTACAGAAGTTTTTGCCATCTCGACACCTGGTTTTGCGATTGCTGCAGCGCCATTTGCGTTGAAGCCGTATACCAGGATACCCATCAGGACTGCTGCACCCATCAGAGTGGAGCACATCATCAGAGCTGGGCCTGCGTGACGGTTGATCATCTTCTTCTGAAGCTTGATTGGTGTGTAGTTTACTAACAGAGCTGCTGCAACGCCAAGCATGAATGGGAAGTAGCTTGGGAATTTGTCCCAAACCAGCATAGCAATCACCGCGATGGTTAAGCAGATATTAAATACAAACAGCTTTGGTCTTGCATATTCATTTTCATCCTTCTGATGCTGTTCCTCTTCTGCTGCATCAACTGCGCCAGCTGCTTCAGCAAGCTTGCCATGAAGACCAGCGCCTCTTTTCTTCTCCTGAACACCTGCTAAAACAGCATGTGCCAGACACAGAACAATACCAAAAACCTGAACCGGGATCAGTTTTCCCCATAACTGGCCTGCTTCAATACCCAGTACGGAAGCAGCTCTCATGGTAGGACCTGCCCATGGCATCAGGTTTAATACACCCATTGCCAGAACGGCAACTCTTAACAAAGTGGTTGGACGCATATGCATCTTCTTGTAAACAGGGAGCATTGCCGGAACAACGATCAGGAATGTGGAAGCGCCGCCTCCGTCCAGATGTCCGATCAGAGCGATGATCGCTGTCATAACAGTTACGCCGATGACATTGTCGCCTACAAACTTCATTAACTTGTTGATGATCACATCAAACATTCCGGCATCGGTCATGATACCGAAGAACAGTACGGAGAATACGAACAGCGCTGCTGTTGAACCTGTACTACCGAAACCACCCTTGATCAGTTTGCCGACCTCATCGATGCTGTAGTATCCACCAGCGATCAGGATCAGTGCAAGGATGGACGGGAAAATGATGAATGCCATACTTGGCATGGTTTTACTCTTAAACAGGGTAACTACGATGGCTACGATGCAGAGAAAACCCAGAATACCTACTAATACTTCTGACATACTTTACCTCCAATATAAGATTGTATTGTCAAACAAGAGGTCCCCACCCCTTAGTTTGTCCGCAGCTGCTTCCTTTCACAGCTGCCTTGTATATTGACCCGGCGCTTCCCAATTCGCCCGGTAAATATCGTAAAACCGATCAGTCTTTAAACTCGTAATTCTTAATTTCTCTTACTACATCCATGATGGTACCGTCACGACCCTCGATAATACCAACAACTCTGTCGCCGAACTGTACCGGATCAGGCTCGCCTACGATGGAGTAAGCCTTATCACGCAGCTCTTCAATGGTGCAGAATGGAAGCTTTACATCCTTCATGCACTCGATCAGATCCTGTCTCTTCGGGTTGATGGCAATACCGTAATCTGTGATGACAACGTCTACGCTGTCGCCAGGTGTGGTAACGGTAGTAACGTTGGTACAGATTGCGGGAATACGTCCCTGTAACAGCGGAGCGATCACGATGGTACATTTTGCACCAGCTGCTGTGTCAGGATGTCCACCCTGAGCGCCAGTGATCATACCATCAGAACCTACGACTACGTTACAGTTAAAGTTCACATCAACCTCCAGGGCAGCTAAGATCACGAAGTCCAGCTTATTGACATAAGCGCCCTTGTTGAATGGGTTTGCGTACTCGGATGCAGAGATCTCGATGTGGTTTGGATTCTTCTTGATGGACTCGATTGCGCCCATATCAAAATCCTGTGTATCAACTAAAGTCTTAACCAGACCTTTCTCTAACAGGTTGCACATAGGAGTGGTGATACCGCCAAGGCCTAAGCCCATGTGGATTCCTCTCTCTTCCATGATCTTGCCCAGAGAAATGGTGGAAGCGATGGATGCGCCGCCGACACCAGTCTGATAAGAGAAGCCCTCTTTGAAGTATGGAGTATTGATTACAAACTGGGTACAGTAGTCAGCCATCATGATTTTACGAACATCTGTGGTTGGCTTTGCAGCGCCAGTTGCGATCTTCGCCGGGTTGCCGATCTCGTCAACAACACATACATAATCTACGTGAACCATAGAAATGCTTGCCGGAACGTTCGGGAATGGTACTAAGCAGTCTGTGATCGCAACTACCTTATCAGCATACTCAGCGTCTACCATTGCATAGGATAATACGCCGCAGTCGCTCTTTCCGCCGTTTGCTCTCATGTTGCCGTACTCATCACAGGTAGGTGCACCGATAAATGCGATATCGATATGTACCTCGCCGGACTCCACTGCACGCACACGTCCGCCATGGGAACGCATGATCGCCAAGTCTCTTAATTTACCGGTAGAAATCGCCTCACCGATCTTGCCACGTACACCAGAAGACTGGATTCCTACGATGGTGCCGTCCTCGATATAAGGAACGATCGGATCATGAGCCTTTCCTAAGGAGCTCGCACAGATGGTAATGTCCTTGATACCCATGTTGTGGATCTCTTCCATTACCATGTTTACGATGTAATCTCCCTCGCGGAAATGATGATGGAAGGAAATGGTCATACCGTCTTTGATGCCGCATTTTACTAATGCGTCATGGATATTCTCAACCATCTTGCTGCGTTTTGGATCACATACTGTGTGAACGGTTGGTGCAGCTTTTTTGTATTCATAATTATCGTAAGCATAGACACCCTCAAATACCTTTTTGCCGGTTGCGTCGATTACTTCCTGTGGTATATCTCTTCCAACTGCATTAATCATCTTACAAATCCCCCTCATATACGCCAGATGCCTTGGCAAGTGCGATGGTTCTCTTTGCTCCGTCATAGAATGCAATATCGATCATCTTGCCATCAACGGTAAATACGCCGATACCCTGAGCTTTCTTTTCATCGATCTCACGAACCACTTTCTCAGCGAAAATGATCTCCTTCTGGGTTGGTGTGAAGACTTTATGTACAATGTCGATCTGTCTTGGGTTTACTAAGGATTTACCATCAAAGCCCATCATCTTGATCATCTGTACTTCTTTTTCAAATACATCCATTGCATCCAGATTCGTAAATACGGTATCCCAGCACTGTACACCAGCTGCTCTTGCTGCGATGATCATCTGCTGTCTTGCACCCTGTAACTCAACGCCGGTACCTGTGATCACAGTCTGCAGATCCTTGGTGTAGTCACCACCGGAAAGTGCGATACCGATCAGACGGTCAGAAGACTTGCAGACCTCTAATGCGTTTAAGACACCCTTACAGGATTCCAGAGCTGCCATCAACAGAGTAGAGCCTTCTGGTCTGCCAAACTCTCTCTCTGCTGCCAGTACATGCTCTTCTACGGTATGTACATCCTGTGCACTCTCAGTTTTTGCGATACGGATGGTATCAGCGCCGCCTGCTACACAGACACGGATATCTTCTTTCCAGTGTGGAGTGTCCAGACCATTGATACGGACAACCCGCTCAACGCCTCTGTAATCGATCTCCTGTAATGCATGATATAAGGAATATCTTGCTGCGTCTTTCTGGTTCTCAGCAACTGCGTCCTCAAGGTCTAACATGATGGAATCTGGCTTGTAGATATATGGATCCTTGATCAGACCTGGTTTCTGGCAGTTTAAAAACATCATGGAACGTCTTAATCTTTTCTTATTTGGATGGCTCATTATTTAATCACACCTCCCCATGGAAGATTCTCAGTCACGTCATTAGAACGGTAAACTGCGCACTCAACTCTTGCCTTTAATGTACAGTCTAAAGCGCCCTTGTCTACAACGGTTACCTTTGCGTCAGTTACCTCCAGACGTTTTAAGGTTTCTAATACCGTTGCTTTGATCTGTCTGCCGAACTGATGAATGACACTGCTCTCGATGGTCAGTTCAACACTTCCGTTACCAGGCTCAACAGTTACCTGGGCATCGCTGGATTCCAGAGTGCCCGCCATAGCGGATTTCTTGATTTCCATGTCTCTTCCTCCTGAGATTTTAGATATATTGTTACTTTTTGTTCATATAAAATGAATTTTTCTCATTCATTTTTCTGAGTTGCATTTTATCACGTACACAGACATTAGACAAATACAAATACTCTTATATTTTGCATAATAAAAAACCTATAATGTCGAAGTTCTTTCATTGATTCAAACGGTGAATTGTGCTATGATAATTTCAATCCGAACGTCCGTGTGACCTGGAATCTCAAATATTCGATGGGGGTAACCATATGAACACGAAACACGCACAATATATGCTGACCGTCCTGCAGGAAGGCAGTATTACCAATGCAGCAAAAAAACTATATGTTTCACAACCTTCCCTGAGCCAGATGATCAAGCTGGTGGAAAACAATCTTGGGGCGCCGATTTTTAACCGTAACACAGACCCCATCACCCTCACGTTTGCCGGAGAAAAATATATCGAGGCAGCCAAGCAGATCTTAACCATCAACCAGAACTTAGCCCGCGAGATCCAGGAGATCAATGAGGAGGAGCATGGTACCATTCGTTTTGGAATTCCTGTCCAGAGAGCTATGCAGGTCATCCCGTATATGCTTCCAAAATTCAAAAAATTATATCCTCATGTGAATCTGGAGCTCTTCGAGCATGGTTCTGCCACCACGGAGAATCTGGTTCTGGAAGGTGCTGTGGATCTTGGATGTATGACCACCTATCCCAAACATGACGAACTGAATTACATTTTAATAGAAGATGAAGAGCTGGTCCTGTTGACCAGTAAAAAATCTGATATTGCCAGACGGATTCCATCCGGAACCCAGATCGATATCCGTGAAGCCAAAAACGAAAAATTTGTCTGCAGCAAACACGGACACAGTGTCCGCAACACCCAGGACCGGTTATTTACTACCTATGATATCCACCCGGAGATCCTGCTGGAAACCATCAGTATTGAGGTAGGAAAACGCACCGCCGTTGCCTGCGATGCGGTGATGATCTGCCCCATCAACTATATTGAGATGTCACCGGATATGTATGAATTTGCCAATGTCTATCCCATCAAGGGAATCGAAAACCGCAGAAGCTTCTACTTATGCCACCGGAAAGACCTGTATCTGACCAAATACATGCGTGACCTCATCAGCATTATGACGGCGGTGGAGACGCCGTTTTTGCACAGTTGACCCATAATTTTTCAGATATCATCTGGTGCCACCCACCTGACCAGACGTATAAGGTTTCACAGGATACACTTTCTTATGAAATAAAAAATCCAGAATGGTTTAGACATCTTATGTCCCTGCCATTCTGGATTTTCTTTTGTGATTCATTCATTTCTTTTATTCATAAGCGCCCGCCGGTACTGATCAGTTTGCAAATGCCAGCGCCGCAGTCTCTGCCACTGTCTCCGCCTCTTCTCTGGAATAATACCCACAGGCTTCCATTCTGCGAAGCACCTGAAGCTGACGTTTCTCTGCCCGGTCTAAGTATTTGCTTGGGGCATATCTGGACGGTGCGTTTGGAACACCTGCCAGCAGAGTACTTTCATAATCGTTCATCTTGGACGGTTCCAGTTCAAAATATCCCAGGCTTGCGCTGCCGATTCCATAGTAGCCGTCACCAAAATAGATACTGTTGACATAAAGCTCAAAAATCTCCTCCTTGCTATAGCTTCTCTCCAGATCCAGTGCCACAAACACTTCCGCGATCTTTCTGGTCAGCTGCTTTTCCTGACTGAAATACAGATTCTTCGCCAGCTGCTGGGTGATGGTGCTTCCGCCCTCCACATATCTGCCCGCCTGGATGTCATGGAGCAGCGCCCGTCCTACTGCCAGAAAATCGATTCCCGGATGTGTAAAGAACCGCTTGTCCTCCACTGCCACCACCGCATTCACATAAGTTTCCGGAAGATCTTCGATGGAGGTGAAGGTATCTTTCGACCGGATCTCCTGTACCTTTTCTGAAAGGCCGATCCGGCTTTCTGCTTCTTTGTATACCTGATATCCTTTTCCGATCAACGCAAAACCGGAGCAGAATACAACTGCTATTACCAGTAAAAGGGAAGTCCGTAAGAATGTCATCATTTTCATCATATCTGCTCCTTTCTTCATTTCTGAAGTTCTTTATGGATTTATTATAGCAAAATATGGAAAATAAGACTTTACCAATCCCTTAGCATGTTCTACAGTTTTCTGACAACTTCTGACGAAATTCTTACGCCGTAAACGCAGTTAAAAAGATACATAACAGCGGCACCGTCACAACGGAAAGCAGAGTGGAAAGGACCACGCAGCGGGTGGCAAACTCCGCGTCAGAATCATATTTTTCTGCCAGGATCGCAGTAACGCTTGCCGCAGGCATTCCTGCTAATACCACGGAGATGTTGGTCACCAGGCTGTCAATCCCGGCCAGGCGGCAACCGCCCCAGATCAGAAGCGGCATCAGGATCAGACGGACAAAGGAATAGTACAGCGTATCTTTTCCAGCCAGGCTTTTGAAGGGTACACCGGCCAGAATCGATCCGATCAGGATCATACAGGTAGCCGTGTTGGCATTGGCCAGTGTTTTGATCGTCTGGTTGACCACACCTGGAAGCTGTACCTGAGTGATCAGCAGGATAAATCCGAAAAACACTGCCAGAATACACGGATGGGTCAGTACCTTTTTCGCCAGAGTCTTTTTATCTGGACATTCGGTAAAATAAGTCAGTCCCAGGGACCACATAAATGTCCTCTGCGGGATCAGATAAACAGATGCATACAAAAGTCCCATGGAACCGAAGATTCCTTCTGCGATCGGATTTCCCAAGATTCCTGCATTAGAACAGATGGTAGCATACTGAAGCACTTTCTTATGCTTCGGGTCAAAGCCCGGATACAGCACAAATCCAACCGCCCAGGAAAAAATCTGGATCACAATAGCCAGAATAAAGATCACAATGCAGCTTTTTAAAATATCCATGGAAAATTCAATCTGGAATGCCTTTAAAATACTGGCCGGCAATGTCACATCAATGACCAGATCCGTTAAAAGGGCTTTTCCCTCATCGGTGATCATCCCTTTTTTTCTCAAAAACAGCCCCAAAAGCATCACAGCGAATAGCATGCCCTGCATATTGAACAGATTGTTAAAATTCATTTTCTCTCCTCCTATCCGATGAAAATTCCCAGAATCGCCGCCACCAGCACCAGATTCCACTGGATCACAAGCCCGCCATTTAAGCCGTTCATGGCAAAGGTGCCCTGGCTTAAGGTGACTGCAACGGCTATTGTCATAGATTTTTGTCCCATTCTCCCTTGTTCCAATTTCGAAATCAGACATGTTTCATTCTAACGCAGGATTTTCCATCCCGCAACCAGAAATCCTGATCTCATGAAAAGAATCATCACAGCATTTTCATTAGTCCAAAAAAAGAACTGTCATTTCTACCTTTTGAAATGACAGTTCCAACACCTGTTGAACAGACTATTTTGCCAGCATCATCCGGTCATTGGCAAATTCTTCACCACTGGCCTCCGCAAATTTACGAAGCAGATCCTCTACCGTCAGTTTCTTCTTTTCCTCTCCTGCCACATCGTAGATGATCTGACCATTGTTCATCATGATCAGGCGGTTGCCGATCTGAATGGCATCCCTCATGTTATGAGTGATCATCAGCGTGGTCAGATGATTTTCATTGACGATTGCTTCTGTCGTATCCAGGACTTTTGCCGCAGTTTTCGGATCCAGAGCTGCGGTATGCTCATCCAAAAGCAATACCTTTGGTTTCTTTAAGGTAGCCATCAGAAGGGTCAGTGCCTGTCTCTGTCCACCCGAAAGCAGTCCTACCTTGGAGGTCATACGGTTTTCCAGACCAAGCCCCAGTCTTGCAAGGACTTCCCGGTACATCTTCCGCTCTGCCTGGGTGATTCCGATCCTCAAGGTACGCTTGTCGCCTCTGCGGAATGCCAGCGCCAGGTTCTCTTCAATCTCCATGGTGGCAGCCGTTCCATTCATCGGGTCCTGGAACACACGGCCCAGGAATTTGGCACGCTTATATTCCGGAAGTCCGGTAACATCTTTATCATCCAGAAGGATCTTTCCCTCATCCACAAACCAGGTTCCTGCAATGGCATTTAAAAGTGTTGACTTACCAGCTCCATTTCCACCGATCACGGTTACAAAATCCCCATCTGCCAGCGTCAGGCTCAGGGAACGAAGCGCTTTTTTCTCATTCACCGTTCCTGGATTAAAGGTCTTGGATATTTCTTTGATCTGCAGCATTAGTTTTTTCCTCCTTTTTTCACAGGTTTTGTAAAATATCTTGCTTTCCATACCGGAATTGCTAAGAAAATGGCAACTACCACTGCGGAAAGGAGTTTTAATAAATCGGTATCGATACCCATCCAGATCACTACCTGTAAAACCAGATAGTAAACGATGGAACCAAGGCTGACACTGAATAACAGAAGTGCAAAGTTATGGAAGATCTTGCCGAAGATCGCCTCTCCGATGATTACTGCAGCCAGACCAATGACGATGGCACCGCGGCCCATGTTGATATCGGCAAAGCCCTGATACTGGGCAAGCAGCGCACCAGAAAGCCCTACAAGACCATTAGATACCATCAGACCAAGAACACGGCTGAAATCGGTGTTGATTCCCTGTGCTCTTGCCATCTTGTCATTGCATCCGGTAGCACGCAGGGAGCATCCCATCTCAGTTCCAAAGAACCAGTACAGAACTGCGATCAGCACTACGATGATCACTGCCACCAGAAGGATCGTATTTTTATAAAAAGGGACGTTCTTAATAAAACGCAGAGACACCAAAAGCTTGTATTTGTCTACATTGATGGCCTGATTCGCCTTTCCCATAATCTTCAAGTTCACGGACCACAGACCAAGTTGTGTTAAAATACCAGATAAAATTGCCGGAATTCCCATGAATGTATGAAAAAATCCAGTCACAAAACCAGCTAACATACCCGCAACCAGGGCACCGGCCATAGCTGCCCAGACGTTGCACCCCTTCAACATCAGCATAATGCAGACTGCGCCGCCGGTACATAAAGAACCGTCCACAGTCAGATCCGCAAAATCCAGGATCCGGTAAGTAATGTAAACTCCGATTGCCATGATTCCCCAGATCAGGCCCTGCGCCGCCGCTCCCGGCAAAGCATTCACCAAACTCATAATATTCATCTTTTTCACCTCATCCTTTTGTGGTAATGCCGCCAAGCAGCAGCACTCTTTTTAGCGAAAAGGCAGCGAAAGGCTTTTTCCCTTCCGCTGCTTCTATTCACGCTGTCTTGTATTGCTTTTGTATGATGACTATTCGCCGATTGCTACATAATCGGATGGAACCTCGATTCCTAATGCTTCACAGATCGTTGGGTTATATTTCTTTGTGAACTGTGGTGCATACTCGATCGGCATCTCAGAGATGTTAGACTCTCCGTTTAAGATCTTTACTGCCATCTTACCGGTTGCCACACCTAAATCGTAGTAGCTGATGGAAAGAGTTGCTACACCGCATCCGGAGCAGATACCCTCTTCGCCTGCGATCACCGGAATGCCTGCAGGCTGGCAGATGTTGTTGATGATCTCCGTGTTGGAAGCTGCTGTGTTATCGGTCGGAGCATAAAGTACATCGCTCTCAGAAGCTGCCTTGGTTGCGATGGTAGACAGATCGTTGGAATCAGAGAACGCATAGTACTCGCAGGTATATCCAAGCTCTTCCAGAGCTGCCTTCACGGTATCTACCTGATACTGGGAGTTTGGCTCTGCGGAGCATATAACAATCCTACGTTCTTTGCATCCGGGAACAGCTCATGTAACATCGCTGCCTGCTCGTCCAGTGGAGCCAGATCGGAAGTACCGGAAATGTTGCCGCCTACGGTACCATCAAATCCATCGATTCCTAATGCCACGCCATACTCGGTAACGGAAGTACCCAGGATCGGGATCTCATTGGTTCCGGCCTGTGCTGCCTGTAATGCCGGTGTTGCATTGGCAAGGATCAGATCTACGTCATTGGATACAAAACTGTTGATAATGGTAGAACAGGTATTGGAATCACCCTGGGCATTCTGCTCATCAAACGTGACCGCATCGCCAAATGCTTCTGTCAGGGCATCTTTAAAGCCCTTTGTTGCTGCGTCTAACGCATCATGCTGTACCAGCTGGCAGATGCCTATCTTATAGGTTTTATCACTCGCTGCGCCTGCTGCCTCTGCAGTGGACTCTGCTGCGGACTCAGAAGCTGCTTCTGTTTTTGCTGCTTCTGTTGCTGCCGCAGTAGTCTCTGCCGTGTTGCTGCCACATCCAGCCATGGACAGTGCCATCGTTCCTGCAAGAATCATTGATAAAATTTTTCCTGTTTTCTTCATAATTACTCTCCCTGTTCTTTCTTCAAGATTTTGTAACTGTTCCGTCCCTTCACAGCTACGATTTCTCTATATTCTACTACAAATTTTTTGTCGCGTCAACGTTATATGGCTTTAAATTTCAATGATTTTAAAGTGTTAAAGCGTCCAGGTTTATTGTAAGCGTTTTCAATAGGATTTTTCTTATAGATTATATAATTTTTTTTGTATTTGAATTTTTCTTGCATTCCATTTACAATATGGACTGTACCAAAACCCCAATAAAAAATAAAACAATAAAACAGCCGTATATAATCCGCATATTAAATCTGATTACTGCCAATCAATGATTCATTATTTCCCCTTACTCGGATTATCGCAGCTGTTTTATTGTTTTTATGTGTAACTATGTGTTCTTACGGTCAGCGCAGCATGTGCGCAGACCTACTGAACAGTTATAACACTTCTTTATAAACTCTCAACACATTTCCATAAAATACCGCCTCGATCTCACTTTCCGTGAACCCTTCCTTCCGCATAGCCCACTCCAGCTTTGGAAGCTCAGAACCGTCTTTCATCTCCAGATCTCCGTGGATTCCATCAAAATCAGATCCCAGACCGATGCACTGGATGCCGCCTACCTGTTTCATATGCTTCATATGACGGATCATATCTGAGATTCGGCTCTGATATGCACTTCTGTCTGCTTTCGGATCCTGAGCGCTTAAAAATGGTGGAAAATAGTTGATTCCTGCAACACCACCACGCTCCGATAAAGCACGGATCATGTCATCAGTCAGATCCCTTGGACAATCCGGAACCAGGGCACGGGCATTGGAATGGCTGGCAACAAATGGTTTTTTCGTATACCGGATCACATCCCAGAAACCGGCATCACTCAGATGGGAAACATCCACGATCATACCCAGATGCTCCATCTCCTCCACGAACTGGATTCCTTTTTCTGTCAATCCATGTACGGCATCATCCTCTCCATCGGATGGGAAATAGCTGCTGTTCGATGCCAGGCGGTTCGGATACCCAAGCTCATTGGGATAATTCCAGGTTAGCGTCATCATACGGACACCCAGATGATAAAAGAAACGCAAAAGCATCAGATCGCCCTGACAAACTCCGCCTTCTTCAATCGTAAGCAGGGCAGACATTTTCCCCTTCTTCCAGTTTTCCTCAATATCTTCATAAGCTTTTACCACGCCGATCAGGTCTTTGTTGGCCTCCATTTCTTCATAGAAGGTCTCTGCCAGACGACAGGTGTGTTCAAAAGGACGTTCAACGTTCTTAAGAGACGTAAACAGGGCAAAATTCTGTAAAAAATAATCCCCTTTCTTCATTTTCTCCAGATCCAGATGCAGTCCATTCTTTCTTAAATCAAGGTTTTCACCCTTTTTTCTTCTTTCATAGATCTCTGCGATCGTATCGCAATGCATATCCACAACTTTCATAATCAAAAAATCCTCCAGATGGTCCTCTTTTTCCAGAGTATACCACCTGAAGGATGATAATGCAAATTTACTCGCTCCGCAGCGCATCGATCGGATTCAGGCTTGCCGCCCGTCTTGCCGGCATATAGCCGAAGAACAGGCCAATGGCAACAGAAACACTGAAGGACACGATCACTGCCATCGGGGTTGGCGTAGCATTCAAGCCAGCCAGTTTTCCAACGGTTGTAGTCGCGATGCTTCCAATGATGATGCCGATGATACCGCCCATGGCGCTCTGCACTGCCGCCTCGATCACAAACTGCTGTAAGATCACGCTTTTTCTGGCTCCTAAGGCTTTCCGGATACCGATCTCACGGGTACGCTCCGTGACAGACACTAACATAATATTCATAACGCCCACACCGGCTACCAGAAGGGAGATTCCTGCAATACCGCCAAGCCCGGCAGATACCATAGCGATCATGGAATTTAAGGAGTCCAGCATCTCGCTCATGGCGGTCACATTGTAAAGATCATCATCTTTAAAGGTTTCATAAAGGAAATTCTCGATCAGAGCCGTAGCCTCCGATGCTGTAGTCAGATCCATGATCGTAAAGGTATAGTTGTTGATGTTGGCATTTCTGGCCATTTTAACGGCACAGCTATAAGGCAGCCATACAAAATCATCGGTTCCGCCATCTTCTAAATCATCCTCATCCTGACGTTCCACCACACCGACCACCCGGTAAGCATATCCGCCAATCTTGATGGTCTCGTCAATGGCCTTCTCCGGACTTCCGTACAACTCGCTGGCCACATAATAGCCGATCACACAGACCTTCTGTCTGGACGTAATGTCTGAATACTGGATATTCCGTCCCTGGACCAGATCATAGTCCTTGATCGCCAGGTAATCTTCACTCACTCCGCTGACACTGGTGGAGGACATGGTATCACTGTTATGCTTTACGGTAGTACTTACCGATACCATAGGAGTCATATGGTCAAACAGATCCGTGTGCTCCTCATAAAACTCATACATCTCATCCACTGATACCGAACGGGATGACAGATTAGTCATATTGACAGAGATCTGATTGGTTCCCAGACTGGCAAAGCTCTCTGTCATATAGGACATATAGGCATTGACCAGACTTACTAAGATAATGACCGAGGCAACACCGATGATGATACCAAGCATGGTCAGAAACGACCGCATTTTGTTGCTCCGTATACTTTTAATTGCCAGCTTGAATGATTGCAGCATAGTCTTTCACATCTCCGTCAAAATTGATCTTACCATCCTTGATCCGTACCACCCGTTTTGCCTCTAAAGCAATGGAATTATCATGGGTGATCATGACGATGGTATTTCCTTCTTCGTTTAACTGTCTCAAGAAATTTAATACTTCCCGGCTGGTTCTGGAATCCAGCGCGCCGGTGGGCTCATCCGCCAGGATCAGGGACGGGTCTCCCGCCAGTGCCCTGGCAATGGAAACCCTCTGCTGCTGGCCGCCGGATAACTGGTTGGGCAGGTTTTTCCATTTTTCCTCCAGTCCAACCTTCGCTAACGATTTTAAGGCCCGCTCCTTGCGCTCCTGGACAGGCACTCCGGCATATAACAATGGCAGCTCCACATTCTCCAACAGATTCAGCTTAGGAAGCAGGTTGTACTGCTGGAAAATAAATCCGATCATCTTATTCCGGATCTGCGCAAGCTGGTCGTCGCTCATCTCGCTGACGTCCTCGCCGCCTAAGATATATTCGCCCTCTGTCGGCACATCCAGGGCGCCGATGATATTCATCAGGGTTGATTTACCACTTCCGGATTTACCGACAATGGCCACAAACTCTCCCCGGTCAATGGAGAGGCTGACGCCATCGCTGGCCCGGACCTCCTCATCACCCATATGGTAAATCTTATAGATATTTTTTAATTCAATCAATGGCTCTGCCATATGTTACCTCCAAATGCATGACATCAGTTGTTCAATCACCGGGGATTTCTGCCTGTGATTCCTAACGTTCTGCGGACGATCTTGCGGTCTTATGGGCGTCCGCCGCCACCGCCCGGGCTCCCTGGCCGCCACCGCCGCCTGGACCTCCGCCGCCAGGACCTCCCTGACCGCCACTGCCAGGACCTCCGCCCATGCCGCCCATATCGCCGCCAGGCATCATCATCTGATTGCTGGAAACCGTGGATTCTGCCACATAGACCTCATCGCCTTCCGATAAACCGCTTACGATCTCTACATAATCATCATTGGTAAGCCCGGTCTCCACATCCACTGACTTAAATCCAGCCGGTACATTGCCCTGCTGCTCTGTAGCAGAAGCATCCTTCACATAGACCTTGTTTCCACGCATCAGGGCATCCACCGGAATCACTAAAGCATCCTCTGCCTGGTCGAGGATAATATTGCCATCCACATTCATGCCCGGAAGCAGGCTTCCCACCTCATCCATGGTAACTGTTACCGGATAGTTGGTCACACCGTTGGAATAGGAGCTTGCAAGGCTGACATTGGTCACTTTACCGCTGAAGGTCTGATTCTCAAAAGCATCCGCCGTCACTTCTACCGTCTGGCCTACCTGGACATTCTGCACGTCCAGTTCATCCACAGACATCTCAAAGGTCAGCTCTGACAGATCATAAATGGTTGCCAGCGTTACCGTGCTGTTGCCGCCTGCGTTGATCTTATCTCCTGCTTTCACGGTCTTAGTGATCACAGTTCCGGAAATCGGGGCCGTAATGGTATAATTATCATAATTATCCTGGGTACTCTCCAGCTTGCTCTGTGCAGACTCTAAGCTTTCCTTAGCCTTATCCATGGCATCTTTGTAGCTGCGGATCAGATTATCACCTGTTTTCTGTGTCATTTTGAAAATGGCACTTCCCTTGCTGACATAATCCCCTTCATTGACCAGGAAACTCTCTACCTCCACATTGGAAGCCAGATCTGCAACCATTATCTTGTCTAAGGTTGCACTGAAGGTTCCCTCCTGAGCACACAGGAAATCGCCTACCTGCGCCGAAGCAGACATATTCTCTGTCAGTCCTCCAGGATTTTCCACCTGGAATGTGACATAGCGGACTACCTGACCGCCGGACAGAGTTTCTTCCATATTTGCCACCGCGATCACGGTTCCGGAAAGCTGTTCTCCCGTGTCAGAAAGCGTGATCACGCCCTGATTTCCTACACCGATATTCCCTGCGTCCATGCTTAAAAATGGTACCCGCAGCTTCATGAGTTTGTCATTGTAAATATCCGCGATCTGGGTGTTGGCTCCTACTTTATCACCTGCTTTTATGTAAAGAGTCTTGATATAGCCGCTTTCTGTGGATTTGTAGGTATTTCCACTGTATTTCTCCACTGCCTCATTGTAATCCTCCACTGCCAGATCATAGGATTCCTGATTCCGCTCCAGAGAATTCTGGACAGAGCTTAACTCCGATTCCATGGAAGAAGAGTCGATCACATAAAGCACCTGCCCCTTCTCCACCTGGTCGCCTTCCTCAAAATCCGCAGAAATGACTTCACCGGAAACCAGAGAAGTGATGCTGTAAGTATCCTTTGGAGATAACGTACCGGAGGAAGAAAGAGAGGATGTGATATCCATGCGCTGAACCGTAGCTGTCCGCTGCTCGGAAGCCTCTGCACTGGCTTTCTTGCCTTTTCCCATCGTAAAAATGATCATGCCGCCGACCAGGATTACAGCGATCCCGGCTCCGATACGGATTCCTTTCTGTTTTCTGGTCAGTTTTTTCCAGTTTTTCTTCCCACCATTTTTTTGGAATTTTGGGAATTTTTCCCGGATGTTATCTGGAAGATGTATGGGGAACTTGAATTTAGCCATGTTTTCGTACCTCTTAATATTCTACATAATCAACAACCGTATAGGATACATCGCCATCTGCATTGGTAGTGGCGTCACAGATCAGGACAACTTTATCGCCGACCTGGTAATCTCCGTAAATAGAAAATGCAAATTGAACGTCAGAGCTGGACAGCTTAAACTGAACATTCTCATCATTGTCAAGCTGGAGGCTGCTTGGTGTCATCACATCGGTAGAATTATAATAAATTCCGGTGATCTCACCTTCAATTGCCACTTTACCGGTCTGATTGGTACCGCCGATCTCCTCGGAGCTGTATGCCCAGACAGTCTTACTGTTGGTGTTGTAATATAGAACTACAAATCCGTTATCCTTTGCCTGTTTTACGGCGCTTAACGTGGAGATCTTACCATCCAGATAGAAGGTAGCGTCCGATAAGTCAAATGGCACTGCATCGTCCATCCGATGGCTTCTCTTCACTAACTTTGGTCCTTTCATGGTGTTATCCATCAAGGACAGGGCGTTGACCTCACCATCAGAGCTCATCTCATAGCCTAAGGTCTTCGCATACGCCGTTCCATTCTTTGTATCGGCGCAGAGTGTGTTATAGAACAGGTTAACCGCATCCGTCCAGGTCAGAACCTCGTCAGACTGTTTGCTGATCTCATTTCCAAGATCCAGGGCTGTATATTTATTCCAGCGGGCTCCATTCTGGTCTCCTGCAAAATCATCGTTGGTGTAGCCAAGAAGGGCTAACACGCCTCTTGCCGCCTCCTGAAGGGTGATCTGCTGATCCGGCTTAAACTGACCGCCCAGATAGGCTTTCATCCAGCCGTTATTGGTCGCGATGCGAATATAAGAGGCATACTCGTTGGATGCCAGAACATCGTTAAAAACTGCCATGGAAGTGGTCGCTGAAGCAGACTCTTTATACGAAGAAGCGTTGACCAGCATTCTGGCAAATTCCCCTCTGGTTATGTACTGGTTCGTGTCTTTGCTGATCACGATACCGCTTAAAGTAACCACTTTTTTTCTCATCTCAAAGTTACTGGACGCCTCCGCAGAAAATGGAATTGCCGCAGTAGCTACGGCAACTGCGGCAACGGAAGTCATGAATCTCACTGTCTTTTTCATCTACAAACTCCTTTTCAACCGTTCGTTGCTAGTTATCTGCCGATAACTTTAACAGGCGTTTGTGTTCATTCTGTGTTCATTCTGTGATGAAATTTTATTTTTATTACTTTTTGACCCCAACATCTTTTTTTGAGTTTTCTACTGTGGCAGTTCCAGATAATTCTTTAAAGCCGGAAGCTGCTCCAGGGCGATCCGGCGTCCCTCATCGTAGAGTGCCTGGATCTTATGAACATCCTGCTCCAGTCTGGACACCTCTACCGGACGGTCCGGGCGGATGATAAAGATCCTTCCCTCTGCTTCCAGGCGGTCTAACTCCTCCTGGATCCGGTTATAGCGTTCCGGAATGTCACGCAGGGATTGGCGCAGACTCGGAAGAGGTGCAAAATAACGGTCATAAGCCCGCTTCACCCATCTGCCCTCCTGGTGCTTGCGGTATCCCTGTTCCCGTGTCAGCACCAGCACGATCTTATCATATCCAAGCTCCATGGGGCGCTCATAGGCGATCGGCATGGAAATACCGCCATCCAGATATTTTTTGCCATCCAGAGTCACCATGCGGGATAACAGGGGCATACTGGAAGAAGCCTCCACTGCCTTATAAATATCGCTGCATTTACCTTTGGTAAAATATTCAGGCTTTCCGGTCTTACAGCGGGTAGCAACCGCCTCGAAGATCTGTTGGGAATTTTCAAATGTCTCATAATCAAATGGCACCAGTTCGTGGCTTAACTCGCCAAACAAAAAATCAAAATTGAAGATCAGCCGTTTCTTCAGCATATTCTTCATACTGATATAACGGCGGTCATGGAGATAGTGGGTATTGATCTCCAGATTCCTGCCTACATGCCTGGCGATATAATTCAGCCCACACATGGAACCTGCAGAAACACCGTTCACATAGGACATTTCGATGCCCTGCTCCACAAAAACATCTAACGCTCCGGATGTAAACATACAGCGAAGGGAGCCGCCCTCCAGAACTAAAGCTGCGTTGATCATCGTTGTCATTTCCTCTCTTTCTTACTCTGGTTAGCGCCATATAACGATGTTGTCAGCCATGGCGTAAGACTCACGGGCACGCGCTTTACGCGCTCGATTGTCTGCTGGCGCAGACGACCCGTTCGTTAGCGCCCCAGAAAAAACAAATGCCACCGGACGGTGGCGCTTGTTTTTTCTGGGCGCTACATCATTGGCGCGATCAGCTTCAATATCGTGCCTGCCAATTTTTTCCATAACGGTGCATGGAAAATCTCTTCCGGTCCGATCCTGCGGCATTTCTCCAGTGTACTCTGAAAATCATTCTCTATATCACCTACTACCTGATTCTTATACATGAAGGCTGCACACTCAAAATGATGGTACAGGCTTCTGAAATCCAGATTAATACTGCCCACCACGGCCTCGTATCATCACTGGTAAATACCTTGGCATGTACAAATCCGGGCCGGAACTGGTAGATCTGCACTCCTGCATCCATCAGTTCCAGATAATACGTGTGTGCCAGAAGGAATGCATATTTCTTATCCGGGATATCCGGCATGATGATCTTCACATCCACTCCCCGTTTTGCAGCATAGCGCAGGGCATTGATCGTCTCATCATCCAGGATCAGATATGGGGTCATGATATGGACATATTTCTTAGCTGTATTTAGAATGTCCAAATAGACCATCTTCCCGACCGGCTCATGATCCAGCGGAGAATCACCATAAGGAAGCACAAAGCCCTCAGATCTGCGCCCCTCGATCTGCTGCGGCAGATCATGGCTTAAGTATTTTTCATAATCCAGCGGCGTTTTCTCCCAGATATTCCACATCTGCAAAAACATGATCGTGAAATTCTTTACTGCTTCGCCCTTGATCATCACGGCAACATCCTTCCAATAGCCGAAACGTTCTTTCACATTGATATACTCGTCTGCAAGATTAACTCCGCCGGTAAATGCCGTGTGACCGTCAATGACCACGATCTTTCTATGGTCACGATTGTTTTGATACGTGGATAATGCCGGTTTAATGGGCGCAAAGGCATGGCAATGAATGCCTTTGGCCTCCAAAATCTTCGGATAGTGGTATGGCAGAAGGGCGATAGAGCACATGCCATCATACATAAACCGGACTTCTACCCCTTCTTTTGCCTTTCTTTCCAGTATTTCCAGAATCGTATCCCACATAACACCGTGTTCTACAATAAAATACTCCATAAAAATGAACTTCCGTGCCTTTTCCAGCTCTTCCTTCAGCCGTTCAAACTTCTGCTCTCCACTCGGAAAATACTCTGCCGTATAGTTTTCATAAATAGGGAATCCACCAAACTCTCCCACATAATTGACCAAACCACTTAGACGATCATCCTCATTTTCCAGATGGGAAAGCACCTTCTGATCCTGCTGCAGATAGATCCGTGATTCTTTCACCAGCCGGTTCGCCCGTTTGGAAATGATCCGTCCACTGATCTCCAATTCCACATAAAGATACAATAACGTTCCAAAAACCGGAAATGCCAGCACCGGAATGATCCAGGAAAGCTTAAAGCTTGGATTTTCCGGCTTATTATAGATATAAATACAGGTCAGCGTACCTAACAGATGAAGTCCTGCGTATGAGATCAGAGAATACTCACTGCTGATCCAGTGAACGATTCCAAAAAAGAATGCCAGCTGTAACATGATAAATAACAGCATAAAGGCTGTCCGACCAAACACGATCCGAAGCAGACTTCTCAGTTTCTTCTTCATGGAATCCCTCCTTTATCGTTATAATCCAAACAATCTGTTCACTCCAATGGATTGCTCTACATTCCTGCAATTCGGTATCAGAGGGGTCAAAAGCTTTTGACCCCAACGTCATGTTATCATTATAGTTTGAAATTCAAAAAATAAAAATACTTGATTTTTCATTTCGTATGTACTATAATTGCCTACATCAAATTCATAAGTTCTTCGGGGCGGGGTGTGATTCCCCACCGGCGGTATAGTCCGCGACCTGCCATAGTTTTTTATGACAGCTGATCTGGTGTAATTCCAGAACCGACAGTATAGTCTGGATGAGAGAAGGAACTGCTGTATTTTCGCATGCCATAATGCCCCGGGTCTATTTCCCGGGGTTTTTTTATGTCATAGGAAGCTTCATAGGAAACTTCGCCCTATGACATAAAAAACGCTCCGCGGGATCACACTCGCGCGAAAAAGAAACATGTCGCAAGCGACCGCGCTCGGCGCAAGAATGTGCCAAGGCACATTCTTTTTTACAGCATCCTCACGATGAACTTAACTACCTTGTAACGATTCCATATCGTTGCACCATATTTCATTTAGGAGGATTATCTTATGAAACAACACAATCTGTTATCCATCAAAAATGTCGTCTTAATGGGCATGTTCGGTGCTTTGAGCGCCGTCCTGATGCTTTTCGACTTCCCGATTCCATTCATCGCTCCATCCTTTTACACTCTGGATCTCAGCGAGATCCCGGTTCTGATCGGTACTTTCTCTTTAGGACCTGTGGCTGGCGCGGTGATCGAGCTTGTAAAAATCTTAGTCAAATTAGTCTTAAAACCGACTTCCACCGGATTTGTAGGTGAATTTGCCAATGTCTGCATCGGTTGTTCCCTGATTCTGCCAGCCGGACTGATCTATCAATTCAAGAAAACCAAAAAAGGCGCCATCGTCGGCATGGTCGCAGGAACCATGATCATGGCTGTCGTGGGCGCTGTTTTAAATGCGTTGGTCATGCTGCCATTCTACTCCAACTTTATGCCATTAGACACCATCATCGCTGCCGGTGCAGCCATTAACCCGGCGATCTGCAACGTATGGACCTTCGTGTTCCTGGCAGTTGCTCCATTTAACCTGGTGAAAGGATTTATCGTTTCCCTGATCACCGCTCTGATCTATAAACGGGTCAGTATGATCATTCACGCTGTACGCTGATTTAAAGGGGCTGTGAAATCAGCCCCTTTTTTCTAATTCCAGATTAAATTCCTGCTTTTCTGTAGCGCTCTGCCATCTCATCAATTGTAACAAGCTCTACTTTCTGTGCTTTTCCATAGCTTCCGAATTTTACAAGTAATGGTGCGATTGCTTCTTTTACACCATCTTCGATGCATTTGCAGATTCTTGCAACATCATCATCCGGAACATTGCCGTACATAACCGTATCCATGATTGGTGTGATAAATACTCGTGGATCATATGCTGCTTTCTTCTTCTCTAATAACTCATAAATCTGACCAACAGAAGCACTATTTCTAAGCGCTGCATCTTTTGCGAAAAGCTCTTTCATATTTCTTGTAACTGCAAGACGAATGTCTGTATCAACGTTAATCTTGTTAATGCCGCAATGGCTTACTTCTACCAGCTGGTTTACATCAATACCATATGCATTCGTGATCTCACTGCCAAGTGCATTCAACTCTTCTACGATATACTGTGGAACAGTCGAAGAACCATGGCTTACTAAGTATCCTTCGATTCCTTCATGCATCATGCACTCTTTGATCGCGATCGCGATTTCTTTACGGATCACTGCATTCTTTCCTTTGTTTGCTCCATGCATCGTTCCGTAGCTGATCGCCAATGCATCAACACCTGTTTTACGGAAGAACTCAATTGCGCTTAATGGATTGGTGTATGTGCTTGTTGCAGCAAATACATGATCCTCCACACCTGCTAACACACCAAGCTCACCTTCTACTGTAATACCTCTCTCGTGTGCATATTTTACAACTTCACGAGTTAATTCTACGTTTTCATCGAATGGAAGAGAACTTCCGTCGATCATAACACTTGTATATCCGCCTTCGATCGCTGCTACGCAGGAATCAAAGTTTCTGCCGTGGTCTAAGTGAAGTGCAATCGGAATGGGGCTGTCTTCGCCGTATTTTTTTACTGCGTTTCCGATATTCTTTGCGCCTGCTTTTTTGTCTTCTAATGTAGAATTAGCAAAATCAGTGCATCCACCCATAAATCCGTTTCCAAGATCTGCTCCCTGGATAATTGCAGGGCTTCTTAACAGCTCATGGATCTCAACCGCTGCTTTTGCCTGGCACTCAGCATTTACGTTAAATGCCCCCTGTGCATAATCATTTTTGTCTGCTGCATCCAGAATTGCTCTCATTGGTACTAACATTTTAATTTTCCTCCTGTTTTCTGATTTCTGTTATGCCTTTTCGAGTTTTTTAATCCTATCTCCGAATTTCCTTTTGATGTTTTGTAACTATTCAGTACCTTCATAGTTACGATGTTTTTATTATAGCATATTTTCACAAACGTTTGCTTAAGATTTACGCAAACGTTTGTTATCTTTATCCAAAAAGACAGGTCTGGAAATCTTCATATCATATCCAAAATCTGTCCCTCTCTTTTTCTTAGTCTCAAAAGGTCTGTTTCCACACGCATCTGCTGCTTAGAACAGATGCTCTATATTTAAATCTCTGATCATTTGTACGATCTTTTTTGTACGGCTGCATCCGAACTTTCGAAGCAGTCCTTTGATCTGGGTCTTGATCGTGCTGACTTCCACACAACGGGCTTCTGCAATTTCATGAACCTTGTAGCCCTGTAAAAGGAAACGGATCATCTCACGTTCCGTTGACGTGATCTTGGAAATATTATTAATAAAATAAAGCAGACTCCGTTCGCTCTTCTGTAATCTCGCATATTCCTGCATGACCGTCTCGTGGATTTTATTTGACATGACCGGATTTCCTTTTAAGGCACAGCGAATATGATATAAAATTTCCTCATCCTCACAACCCTTTACCAGGTAATCCTGTGCGCCGGCTCCCATTGCCGTCACGATCATCTCCTTCGTCTCATGGGCAGTCAGAAAAATGACTTCTGCTTCCGGATTTTGATCCCGGATCATCTCTGTCGCAATAATCCCTGCATTCATCGTCTCCATCTCAATATCCATCAGGATCAGATCGTAGTCTGTTGTCTTAGCAAGATTTACAATTTCTTTTCCTGACGCTGCAGTACCGACAACCTCCATATCCCTCTGATCATTGATCAGCTCTGTCAGATCTTCTCTTAATATTTCAAAATCGTCTGCGATCAGTATTTTCTTCTTTTCCGACATCTTCTTCCCTCCCCACAATCCTTTTCTTTTATGCTGCGTTTTTGGTAGCTGTTTCGTAACGATTCAGTACCCTCATAGTTACGCTGTTTCTTATTTTCACAACAAGCATCCTGCCATCTGTTCTATTTTAGTTACTGGTATTTTCTTTACGGTCAGCCATGGGAATAATACATACTGATGGAATACAACACCACGATCTGTTCCAGTTCCTTTTACTTCTTTTCCATCACAGTAAACTGCACCGCTTGTTGGCTCTAATAAACCTGCGATAATATTTAACAGAGTGGATTTTCCACATCCGGATGGTCCTACGACACAAATAAATTCATTATCGTGGATATCGAGTGTAACTCCGTTTAAAGCTACCATCTCGCCATTTCTTCCGTTATAAATTTTCTTTACATTATCAACTTTTACACGAACAGGTCTGCTGTCATCGCGATTTGTTAAATTTCTCTCTTCTCCTGCCATGATGTCAGTCTCCTTTCCAGATGTTTGATCAGTTTTTCAATTGTGGTACCAAGAATACCAATGATAATAATGTATAAAAGCATTGGTGCTGATTCAAAGCTGTTGTTTAAAGAACGGATCCTCATTCCAAGTCCTGCTACTGCACCGGTAGATTCTGCTGCGATCAGTGTTGTTAATGCTACAGAAGCACCAAGTCTTACGGCTGTTAAGATGAATGGTAAGGTTGCCGGAGCAATCACTCTGATAAAGATATCTTTATCCGTTGCACCAAGAACTCTGGCTGCTTTGATCAGTGTCTCATCGACGTTGATAACACCTTGATAGATCGTGATACACATTGTAAGGAAACATGCGATTGTAATAACGATAACCTGTGGTTTTCTACCAACACCTGCTGCGATAACGATCAACGGTACATATGCAAGTGGTGGGATGTTACGGATGAACTGGATCCAAGGTTCAACAATAAAACGAACCGGTTTATACCAGGCCATCATAATTGCTACTGGAAGTGCGATTACAAATCCAAGTACATAACCCAATACAACTGAGATCAAACTGGAGGAAATATCCTTCCATAATACCCCTCGTGCGATCATTGTCTTAGTTTGATAAGGATGAACTTTTTTCATCCTTTTTCAGGTGGAAAAAGGGAACTGATAAAAACCAGCCCCTTTTTTCATTCCCATCCTCAAATTCAAATGGTCCGATGCGCTTCTGCTGCGATCTCGACCTGTCTCCGATGGATCTTGCTGATAGACAGCCATCGATTTTTCTCCGGAAGATACATACAATCCCTATGGATCTCCCCCACATGATCAAGGTTAACGATATAAGATTTGTGGATACACAGAAAATTAGACGGAAGCCCCTGGTCCATGATCTGGGACAATTTTCCAAAATATTCATAGATCCCGTCATTTGTATGCACCAGTACTTTCCTGCCACAGCTCTCATAATACAGGATCTCCCGATATGGAACCTGCCTGGAGATCCTTCCGCTCCGGTAACAAAAGTTGTTTTCCTCCATCTGCCGCAGAATCCGGTCCATGCCGGAGTTCACTTTCTCCCTTGTCAATGGCTTTTCCAAAAATCCAACCGGCTGGCTGTCAAACAATTCCAGCAGATGCTCCTTACTGCCGGACATATAAAGAATCCGGGTATGAAAGTCTTCCATTCGATTGCGGACAAACTCTCCCACCCGGATTCCATCTACATGTTTCATAATAATATCCAGAAATAACAGATCATACTGCTTTCCTGTCTCTAATTGCTGCAAAAGAATTTCCCCGTCCGAAAATACCTCCACATCCACGGAAATTCCCCTGCTCTCTCCATACTCCTCCAAAAATATCTGAAGTATCCTGCAAAGCTTTTCATCATCATCGCATATGACTGTGCGCACGCTTCTCCCTCATGGCAGCCGGATCTGTGCCTCCCCCAGCGGAACCTTGTCTTTCCCCACCTGTTTTACAGACAGTGTATCTTTTTCTTTCCGATAGGTATCCCTGGCAACATCCCGCACCAGGATCAGTTCCGGCCATACATAGGTGGTTTCTAACTGTTTGTCCCCCAGGAACACCTTCGAATATTCGTTAAAATTTTCACCAAATATCAGAAGGTCCGGTTCCTCGTAAACCACTTTCGTCACTTCAATGGGATCAATGCCCATATGGAGGTTCGTTGCCTGAAATGGACTATTGCCCTCATAAATATCATGCTTGCCATATAAAATATCATATTCCAAAAGCTTCATATCATCCAGATACTGCTGCTTATCTCCGATCTGTCCGGTCAGATATCCCTGATGATAGCGTACCATGGTTCCCTCATGGATATCCAGCATTTCCAACACATAAGAAGCTAACTGATAGGCTTCCACGGTCCTATGTACGATCGGAAGTCCCAGATTGTTCCAGACTACATACTGGGTCTGGAACAAGGAATTGTTCTTCATATCTGCCGCTTCCCATGAAAAACCAGGGAGATGATCCCCATACATGATCAAAACTGTAGGTTCTTTTCTTCTATTTAAAGCAAACACCAGATTCTGTATAAACTGGTCCATCTCACTGACCTGGCTGCAATAATACTCAAAATCTGGATATGCCCCGTGCCCCTGCACGGAAATGGTATAAATAAAATCCGGTCCATCTGTGGAATTCAGATTTTTTTCAATTTCCCCGATCAGGATCTTGTCCTTGCACCATCCGGTAGGATTTCGCTCCACGTTGTACATATATTCAATTGGCGTAAAGGTATCGAATCCTAATTGGGAAAATACTTTATGCCGGTCATAAAAGGTTCCTTCATTATTATGGATCGCATGGGCTCCATATCCCAGTTCCTTTAAATCAAAAGCCACACTCTCGCACGATGTTTTCTGAAGCACCGTCTTATATGGATACTCTCCCGGTCCGAAAAAGTCCAGATTCATGGCTGTAATACACTCAAACTCTGTATTGGCAGTCCCTGCCCCCACTGACGGAACCGACAGATAGCCTGACGGGTATTTGTCTTTCAGATAGCGGAAAAATGGCACCGGATCATTCTGGAATTCATAATTCCGGTATTGGAGCGGATCAAAAAAAGACTCCAGCTGGAGCATGATCACATTCGGCTTCTGCCCCTGGATCGAGGTGTATGCCTGTTCCCCGGACAGTTCCTTTTCAATCTGGGTCATGGTTTCCACATCATAAGTTTTTGGTTTCGAAATTCCTGTGTGAAACAATGAAACAGAAAAACAGTATGGAAATCCGTAACTGCGGAACGCCTGTCCAATATTGCCAAAGTGGATCGCTAGAACTCCTGTTCCCATCGCAAGACTGACCGTTCCGATCACGACCACCAGACTGGCAGCTGCCACCGCCACCTTTACCGGCAAATTCAAACCTTCCTCTATCACTGGCGCTTTCCGGTAACACCAGACACAGGCCAGAACGGCACCGATGATTCCTGCTGCAGCCAGAATGATCTGCCACCATGTCATATACATGGTCAGCATATTCAGGGCATACTTGATCAGTCTTAAATCAGCCGCTGTAAATGGCGTTGTCCGGAAGGTCAGGAGGAATCCATTCACAACACCGGCACAACACCAGGCTGCGGAAACCGCCACCATAATAAAATACCGTCTTCTGGTCAGAAAAACAAGCATATAAGGGAGCAGCACGATCAGACCGTTAAGCAAAAAAATGACAGGATGCAGCACCAGATAGCCTACAGCTGCGAATATGGATTTCCTGCTGGCTGACTCTATGAACAGATTCACCAGCAGCGACATCATCACGCTTCTGCCTAACCAATAAGCCTCTCTTTTCAATGCTTTCATCATCCTGCCTCTACCTTCCTGACATTTCTGTGAAAATTTTACGGGTCAATTCTATCATAGAAGCTTTGAAAATGCTAGGTGGCAAATAAGATTTTTGCGCATCCTCACGGAGCGTTTATCTCAGTCGGGGACCTACCTCCCACTGAAATAAAACACAAAAAATGAAAAACCATCATGGATTACCATGATGATTTTTCATCTGCTCTTAATGTTTCACCTTCGTAACTATTCAGTACCTTCATAGTTACTCATCTTCTTTTGATTATTCATCCCAGTTATGATATACAGCCTGTACATCATCATCATCGTCCAACAGATCCAGGATACGGTTCATCTTCTTGATGGACTCCTCGTCCGTTAACTCTGTCCAGGTCTGCGGGATCATGGTAACGTCTGCCTCCAGCATCGGAACGCCTTCCTTCTCCAGAGTTTCACGAACTGCGCTGAAATCTTCTGGTGCTGTGTATACTTCGTAGCTGTCCTCTTCCTCAGAGAAATCCTCAGCGCCTGCATCCAGAGCCAGCATCATCAGCTCATCAGCATCCATCTCGCACTCTTCTTTGTCGATGATGATCTGACCTTTCTTATCAAACATGTAAGATACACTTCCCGGAGTTCCTACGTTTCCGCCGCCCTTGGTAAATGCGCTTCTTACATTCGCTGCGGTACGGTTCTTATTATCAGTCAGTGTATCAACGATGATCGCAACACCGCCAGGACCATATCCTTCATAAGTAAGTACTTCGTAGTTAACGGAGTTTGCGTCACCAGCTGCTTTCTTAATACCACGGTCGATGGTATCGTTTGGCATGTTGTTCGCTTTTGCTTTTGCGATCACATCACGGAGCTTGCTGTTGTTTGCCGGATCTGGACCGCCCTCTTTTACTGCTACTGCGATCTCGCGTCCGATTACGGTAAAGATTTTACCCTTTGCAGCATCGTTTCTCTCTTTTTTATGTTTAATATTGGCAAATTTCGAATGTCCTGACATCTTTAACTCTCCTTCTTTTCTTCTGCTTTCGTCCTTTGGGTTTAGCACATCTGTAATATTTTAACACCAAACCATATGGATGGCAAGTATTTTCCCGGACATTCCTTGAAACATTTCTTGAAACCATCATAAATTCCCGAAAAAACGGATGGAGACTTTAACGCCAACCATTTTCCATGCCAGTTTTCCTCTGGAATTCCCATGGGATTTTTCTGATAGTTGACTTTCAAATCATACAATTTCACCTTTGTTTCCTCCCTCGTATTTTTCGCTGACATTTATTCTGCTTTAATCACCAATACCCAGTCGTTGTCTTCTCTCTGTTTATTGATCGGCTTGACGCATACCTGCTCTTTTTCGGTAAAATCTCCCAGATAGCTATACACTCCATCTGCCGGATCAAACCACCATGCTGAAAGTTTCTTTCCAGAATACGGCTTCAAATCCAAAGTAAATTCACCGCCCAGATAGTCATACGCAAATACATAATCAGCGCCTGCAAATACTGCAATCCTCTCATACCGTTCTTTCTGTCCAGACAGCAGCAATTCTTCCGCAGGACGTCCATTCTGGTAATCCACAGACTCCATCAGACGACGCATAATTCCCATCTGACCGGAACCAGCGTGATGAAGAGCCTCCTGCCACACTTCCCGCACACCATAAGCACCTTTCTTTGTCAAATCATTATAAAACTGCTGAATCGCATTATCTCCATATGTATGTCCCATGGAACCTTCAAATACAGACCAATAAGCGTATCGGCGAACGTCCCATTCTCTCCAATATGGCTCTGTTACCACATGCAATCCCTGTAAAATCCATTCATAAGAAGGTTCTCCATCAACTGTCGGCTTTTTCGGCAGATAACCAAGATCCCGGTCCACATATCTCCAGTTATCTTCCCCAAAGAATCCCTCTTTTATAGCATTATCATCCCATGCTCCTAAGGACGCCTGATCATAACGGCGATGTCCAGACTGGAACATATTGAAATCCAGCCATGGCTCGTTATGAAACCACATAGAAGAGGAACATCTTCCAAATGGGTGATAACCAATCAGTTTATTCGGAGTCAGTTCTTTTAATAATCTTCCTTCCATTTGATAGAACTCCGGATTCACGTCCCCACGAATATCTCCACCTAAAATCCAAATAACATTTGGACTGTTTTTGTAACGCTCCGCAATAAAATGCACATATTCATTCACATTATCTGTATTTAAAATACCATGCTTCACGACTGCTCCCCAAGCCGGCAACAGCCCCATGTAAAGTCCAAGATTTTCTGCCATTTTGATTACCTGGTCGCAATGTTCCCAGAATTCTTTCTTTGTTACATCCCCACCAGCATCTGCAAGACTGCTCTCCGTTTTTCCACCAACTTCATGTAAAAGCACCGCCTGAATCACTGTAAATCCTTTATCCGCACGGTTTTTCAGATACCTATAGCTTTCCTCAATACTGCACTGTTGGAATAACAACCACGCTGTATCCCCTAACCAAAAAAACGGCTGATCTCCATTGCAAAGATATCTTTGATTATCGCTGACTCTAAGCGTTCCGTACTCCCATGGTTTCATAACGATTCCCTCCCCGCACATTCTTTCTTTATTCTAGAATTTTTTATCCCGTAAATCAGCAACAGAATGGCTGAATTCCTTCAAATTCTACTGTCCATGTTCCATCTTTTGGAAAACCTGGCAATTCCCCGAAATCTGACTTTTAAATATAAAAATAAATCCGAACCCATTATCCACAGATAAAAGGTTCGGATCCTATTATTTTCATGGAGACAACAGGGCTCGAACCTGCGACCCCATGCGTGTGATGCATGTGCTCTCCCAGCTGAGCTATGCCTCCACTGCTTATATTACCACTTTTTTACAAAAATTCAATACTGTTTTTCCGATTTTTTATGGCCGTTTTTTTATGGCCGTATGATGCGGGAAACAGCTGGTAAACGATTCGTTCTACTGTTCTGGAGCCATGATCCGCAGCTGATAGTAATCGCCTCCACCGCCCGGTTCTCCCACGATCTCTGCGCCATACCGGGGCTCGCTGCTTTCATATGGGTTATACTCCAGGGACTCTGCATACAAAGTCCTGCCTTCCGGGGCTCCTGGAAGAAGGCCCAGAGTTTTCATGGTTTCTACGGCAATATCTGCCATATCCAAAAAATGCTTTTCGTCCTCGCTCCAGATATAGATTCCATGAAGCTGTCCAGTGGCAGTGTCCGCACAGATTTCAATGGTAGTTCCATTCGCGCTTTCATCATCCGTGTCCACATGGTAATCGTATTCTGTCTGATACCAGCTGTATTCCCCGTCGGTCTCATTATAACTATACGGATACATATCCCAGGAATACCCCATCGTATGGAAAGCATCCTGCAGCACACTGGCTGCCTCTTCCAGATCCACATCATAATGCCCCTGGGTATTGCAGGCCACTCCGATCTCCTTTACCTCTTCATCCGTCAGTTCCTGATAGGAAGAAACAGACTCGTCTGGACGATTTAGCTCAGAAAGCATATCCGATATGCCGTAAAATGCACTCCGTCCCACCATAAAAATACCGCCTAAAATATTGCACGCAACACACAGCCCGATCACAATCATAAACACCGACAATGGCTTTGGGACATTGGGCTTTGTCTTCCCCATCTTCTCCGGCTGCTTCGTGTTATCATGATACAGACAGTTTTTCTCAGACTGCGGATGCCGTTCATTCAGATAATAATCCACGTTCTGCTCATATGGCTGCCACACGATCCTGCGACACTCCTGGCAATAGTGGCTGATTTTCATTTTCTGGTCACAGTATGGACAGTATTTTTGCTTCATCGTCTCACCTCCGACTTTTTTCTAGCTCCTACCCTCTATTTTACCACAACTATCCCCTGGTTGTCTCCATGGAAATCATTTATGCACGACATTTATGCACGACATGAACTGTAATGAATCATTTTTCGTTTCGTCCATAAAATCATTTTTCGTTTCGCCCGCGTTTATTGACATCTCCGGCTCCACCCACTATAATAAGGAAGACTGTCAGGAAGCTTTCTATTTTCATGGCTTCCCAGAATTTAGGAGGAATTCAAATGACCTTTTTTACGGATATTTTAAAGGGGATCATGATCGGCATTGCCAACATTATCCCTGGTGTCAGTGGAGGTACCATGGCGGTATCCCTTGGCATCTATGACAAACTGATCGGTTCTGTCTCCAACCTGTTAAAGGACTGGAGATCCAGTGTCCGCACCCTGCTGCCACTGCTCATCGGCTGCGGGATCGGCATCGTAGGCTTCACCTACGCCATCGAGTACCTGTTAAGCCATCACACCTTTGTGACCTGTATGACTTTCGTAGGACTGATCTTAGGAGGACTCCCTGTGCTGTTCCAGGCACTTCGTAAGGAGCTTCGCACGCAGAAAAAATCCATCGGTATCAGCGGTGCCGTAGCCTTTATCCTGTTCTTTGCCATCTGTGCATTCCTGCCGATGCTCAAAAATAACCAGGATGTGCTTACCAGCTTTACCGTGACCCCCATGACCATGATCCTGTTGTTCTTAGTCGGCGTCGTCGCCTCCGCCACCATGGTTATCCCCGGTGTCAGCGGCTCCATGGTCATGATGATCCTGGGTTACTACTATGCCGTCATCAACACCATCAAGGGCTTCTTAGATTCCTTAAAGGCCTTTGATATGCCCGGACTTATCCACGGCGCCTGCCTTTTAATTCCATTCGGGATCGGCGTTCTCCTTGGTATCTTCCTGATTGCCAAGCTGATCACCTTCCTGTTTGAGAAATTCGGAATTCAGACTTACTGTGCCATCCTTGGACTGATCATCGCATCCCCATTTGCGATCTTCTACAACACCGGATTATTCAGCCAGTTATCCAGTCTCACGATTGGCTCTGTGATCTTAGGAGTTGTTCTTGCCGCAGCCGGAGCGGTCCTTACTTTAAAAATGGGAGAAGCGTAAACACAGAGAAATACCATGCGCACAAAACGCCGTCTGATCCAGTTATGGATCGACGGCGTTTTTTTATCAATTTTCTATCCTAGTGATCTGTCCTCAACAACACGATCGCCTCCGGGCTGATCCTCAGATATTCCGGCACCAGTCCGGCACTTTCATGCACATGGATCGTCTTCTCAAGCTTCCACCAAAGATGATTCTTCATGGTCACATACCACTCAAACGGCATCTCCGAGATTTCCGCATCTTCCACCGGAATCAGGTTCGCATCCTCTCTTTTCTCCCATTCCAGTGCTTCCCCGCTGCTTAATGGTTCAAAATCATGGGCCCGGATTCCAACAGCCTCTATCTCATCGCCCACCTCCTGCGCCGTCACCAGCTCCAGACCATCCCAGTCCAATGCCCGGATCTTCCTGGAACCAATCTTTTCAATCCTGGACAGATTCTTGCACCCAGTCAGCCTGGCCGCCTGCCACGTCCCCGGATCTGCAAACACCGCTTTGGTCTCACCTGCCGCGATCACCCGTCCCTCTTCCATCAGAAGCAGGTGATCACAAAGCTGAAAAGCCTCATCCCGGTCATGGGTCACCATCACGGACACGCCCTCATACTCCGAAAGGGTCTTTTTCAGCTCCAGCCGCAGCCGCTCCTTCAGATACGCATCCATCGCCGAAAACGGCTCGTCCAGCAGCAGTGCAGCCGGCTCATAAGCCAGAATCCGCGCCAGTGCTGTTCTCTGCTGCTGGCCACCGGAAAGCTGTCCCGGATATTGCTTTTCCAGTCCGGAAAGCCCAAACCGCCCGATCATTTCCCCGACCTTTGGATTTTTCACATCCCCATCCAGTCCCGCAGCGATATTTTCCTGAACAGTCATATTGGGAAACAACGCATAATTCTGAAATAAATATCCGATTCTTCGTTTCTGTGGTTTTATGTTAACCTTTTGACTTTTATCAAACAGGATTCTCTGTTCTGTTCCCTTCTGAATGGAAATCAGCCCCTCATCCGGTGTCACGATCCCGGCGATGGATTTTAACGTCATGCTTTTTCCACAGCCAGACGGCCCTAAAATACCCAGACACCCACCGCCTGCCTGCAATTTTACATCCAGACGGAACCGTTTTAACTGTTTCTGGATCTCTACGTCCAGTCTTGTCTGTAGCCGTTGTTCTTTCATAGGTACGATCTCTCCCATCTACCGGCTCTTTTTCTGGCTGTACCACATGACACCATTCATCAGAAATACCGATAAAAATGCGATCACCACAATGATCGCCACATACGAATAAGCGGCTTCCATATTGCCGGCCGCTACCTCCGAGTATACCGCCATAGGAAGAGTTCTGGTCTTTCCTGCGATATTGCCTGCGATCATAGCCGTAGCGCCAAACTCGCCAAGCCCTCTTGCGAACGCCAGCACGCCGCCGCTGACCACGCCAGGCACCGCATTGGCCAACAGCACCTTCCGGAAAATGGTCCATTCTCCCATACCTAAGGTTCTTGCCGCCTGTACCAGGGTATCGTCCACCTGCTCAAAGGCGCCTCTGGCCGACCGGTACATCAACGGAAATGACATGACCACTGCTGCCAGCACCGTAGCCCCCCAGGAAAATGCGATCTTTACGCTGAAATACTCCAGAAAAAACTGACCAACCGGCCGTTTCACCCCAAACACATACAGCAGGAAGAATCCCGCTACCGTCGGCGGAAGCACCAGCGGAATGGTGAAAATACCATCCAGAATGGTTTTCATCAGAGGATGGGAGATCCGGACCACCATCCAGGCAGCCAGAATCCCCATAAAAAATGTAAACACGATGGACAGGCTCGCTGTCCTCATAGATATCAGAATCGGAGACCAGTCCATGATCATTCCCTCCTCTTTATTCTTCTTTGCTGAAGCCGTATGCCTCAAATACCTCCATAACCTCATCGCTTGTTAAAAATTCCACAAAGTTTACTGCCACCTCTGCGTTAGCGCTGTCTTTTACCACTGCCACCGGATAGATCACCTTGGTCTTTAAGCTTCCCTCCGGAGCCTCTGCCACAACCTCCACCTGGTCTGCCATACTTGCAGCGTCTGTTGCGTAAACGATACCTGCGTCAGCGCTGCCTGCTGCCACCTGGTTTAATACCTCAGTCACATTGGTTCCGAAGCTGGTCTTGTCCTGGATCTGGTCCCACAGCCCCAAATTCGTCAGGGCTTCCTCGGAATACTGACCTGCCGGAACACTGGCCGGATCGCCCAAAGCGATGCTGTCTGCTTTTACAATATCCTCAAAAGACTGGATTCCTTTGTCGCTGCCAGTTGGAACGATCAGAACGATCTTATTTTCCAGAAGGTCTACGATGGAATCACTGTCGATCATGCTTTCCTCATCCAATGCCTTCATCTGCTTTTTCGCAGCAGACATAAATACGTCTGCCTCCAAGCCCTCCTCGATCTGGGTCTGCAGTTTGCCTGAGCTGTCATAGGTGCCTTTCACCGTCACGCCTGGATACTGCTCCTCAAACATTGGGATCAGCTCTTCCTCATATGCGTTCTTTAAGCTGGCTGCTGCTGCCACTAAGATCTCGGTCTCCTCAGCCACTTCCGTCGCTGCCACGCTGCTTTCCGCAGCGGTAGTCTCGTCCCTTGCCGCCTCAGCTGCAGTTCCGGTCTGCGCTGTCTCAGTTGCAGCCGTTTCTGTCTTCTGTCCTGCTCCTGATCCGCAGCCTGCTAACACTCCGGATACCATCACAGCTGTCATCACAGCCGCCATTCCCTTTTTCCATGTTTTTCCCATAACCCAATCTCTTCTTGTCCTTTTCTTATCTTCCATTCACCAGCTCGTTAAGCGATTCATTTCCATTATTTTTACTATTTTGCAGCACAGTTGGTGGCACTGCCTTTCAAGATATCAAGACCGTGGCCCAGCGCTCCAATCGCATACTCCAGACATTCTCTCACTGCCTTGGGACTTCCAGGCAGATTGACGATCAACGCGTCTTTGCGGATTCCTGACACTCCTCTGGACAACATTCCTCTCGGCGTCACCTGTAAGGAACAGTAACGCATAGCCTCGGAAATGCCCGGTGTTTCTCTCTCGATCACCCGTTTGGTGGCCTCCGGCGTGTTGTCCCGTTTGGAAAATCCGGTTCCACCGGTGGTTAAGATCAGGTCCGCCTCATTGTTGTCTGCAAGACCACATAACAACGCTTCCAGCATCGCCCCCTCATCGGGGATAATCTTCTGAAATACCACTTCATAGCCCTCGTTCCGGACAATCTCAGCGATCACTCTGCCGCTCTCGTCGATCCGCTCTCCTTTGGAGGCGGTGTCGCTGAGGGTGATAATTGCAACTCGGTACATATGGATCAGTTCTCTCCTTTCCCGATCACATCAAAAGCATCCCCTTCGGAAATGACGCCCCCGTGGATCACTTTCGTAAATACGCCGTTGGTCGGCATAATACATTTACCCATTTTTTTGAAAATCTCGCATCCATTATGGCACTCTTTGCCGATCTGGGTCAGTTCCAGAATCACATCGCCGCAGCAGAATCTGGTTCCAATCTTCATTTTTGTAAAATCATATCCACTGACCACCAGATTTTCCCCAAAAGCACCATCGATCACACCGGCACCCTGGCGATTGAAGTCCTGGATGGTCTCGTAGGACAATAAGGACACCTGACGGTGCCAGTTTCCCGCATGAGCGTCATGCTCCACACCCCAGTTTTCAATCAGTCTGGCTGTATGAACATTTTTCTTCTGTACACCGCGGATCTCGCTGATACAGATGGCCATTACCTTTCCCATCTTACCTAACCTCCTATTTTTGACATATTTTGTTTTTCTATATTTTCTACCTGTTTTTCAAAATGATGGCACTGAGGCTTTTTCTGGATTTCCTTCTCAAGCTGCTCCCGAATTTCTGTATCCGACCCCCCGCTCCGCAGCAGACTCCTCAGATCCAGGGTCTCCCCGTACTGGAGACAGGTCTTAAATCCACCGTCCGAGGTCAGCCGCACCCGGTTGCACTCTCCGCAGAATTTATGGGAAATGGCGCTGATGAAGCCGATCTTTCCCCGAAATCCAGGAGCTCATAATAATGGGCAGGCCCATTACCCATGTTCCCATCATAAGGGCAAAGAACACCATACTTCTGCTCCAGCAGCCCCAGAATCTTCTCTTCCGAAATTCCATCCTTGTTCCGTCCCTGGCCGATGGGCATCAGTTCGATGAACCGCACTGTCAGAGGATCATCCTTTGCCAGTCCTGCGATGGCGGTCACTTCATCCAGATTGTATGCTGCAGGCACACAGTTGACCTTGACGTTCAGCTCCGGATACCTTAATGCCTCTGAGAGTCCATCTAATGCCTCTGAGAGCTGGTCTCTTCTGGTGATCTCCAGGAATTTTTCCCGGTTCAGGGTATCAAGGCTGATGTTCACACCGTCCAGTCCAGCCTCCACCAGTCCACCGATCTGTTCCTTTAACAGCACCCCATTGGTGGTCAATGTCACCTGCTCCATGTGACACGACTCTTTCAATGCCCGGATCAGCCACGGCACGCCCTTTCGCACCAACGGCTCGCCTCCGGTCACCTTCACCTTGCAGATCCCCAGCTCATAAAAAATCCTGCATAGCCGGATAATCTCCTCATACGTCAATATCTGGGAATGTTCAAACCAGGTCACGCCCTCTTCCGGCATACAGTATCGGCACCGAAGATTACAGCGATCCGTGATGGAGATCCGCAGGTAATCGATTTCCCGGTTCCACTGATCTCTCATGGCTGCGCCTCCTGACCGCCAGCCAGAAGCTCCAGGATCAGATCTGCGGCTTTTTTGTAATCGTCTAAGGCAATCACCGGAACCTCTGAACCATCTTCAGAAACTGTCCCACACGTTCCCAATGCCGCTTTTTCTACCTGAAAGCCTTCTATATCCGTTGCCACCGCCAGCAGATTCCGCCCATTTCCTGCCAGCCGTTCTGAATTGCCTTTTCTCACCAGCTCAATTTTGGGAAAATCCCAGTTTTTTCCACCCTCCAGCAGCACCAGATCTGCTTCATCCACCGCTTCCAGCATGTCCTCCACCGTACCGGCTTTCTGTTTCACCACCATGCTGTGGGTATCGCAGAACACCGCTGTTGCACAGGCTCCGGCTTTTCTGATCCGGTAACTGTCGGTTCCCTCCACATCTGGCTCAAAACTGTGGCCATCATGCTTCACCACCGCAGTTTTCACCTGTTTTTGAGTCAAAATCGGAAGCAATCTTTCAATAAACGTCGTTTTCCCGGAATTCTTGCATCCGCAGATACTGACCACCAGCGGCTTCTTCCGCTCTTTCCGGTCATAGATTCCGGATTTTCCACCCTCTTTATGCTCCAGATGGACGTCCGTGATCTCCATAGCCCGGTCCATAGCCTTGCACATATCGTAAATCGTCAGCAGCGTGACATTGACGCCCATCAGCGCCTCCATTTCCACGCCCGTTTTTCCCGACACCTTCACCGTACAGATGGCCTTGATCAGCCCCTGCCCTTCCTCAATCTCAAAATCTATGGTGCTCTTATTCAGGCACAGCAGATGGCACATGGGGATCAGACTGGAGGTCTGTTTGGTGGCCATGATCCCTGCCACTCTCGCCACCCCCAGCACATCCCCCTTCTTTGCTGTTCCCTGTAAGATCGCCTGCATCACCGCGTCATTGACCCGGATCTTTCCGCTGGCAACCGCTGTCCGCTCTGTAACCGCTTTGTCGGACACATCCACCATCACAGCATTGCCATTATGGTCAAAATGATTGAACTTTGCTTCCATGAACCTGCTCTCCTATTTTCATTTGAATCCTGTCACATTCATTTTCTTTACTATCTGCGCCATATCCAGACAGTAACCCTGGCTCTCAGTACTAACTCCCAGTACTGCCAGAGACTTACAGCATCCAGATATTCACCTTTTCGCCTTTTTTTAACGCTTCTGATCCCTTCGGAATATCGATCATACAGTTACATCCCGCAAATGACCGGATCTGCCCGGAACTATGGCCTTCTGAAATATACACGCTTCCATTTTCATAGAATCCCCTTAAAAACCTTCTTTGCGGAGATTTTTTCAGGAAATCTCTTTCCATTTCTGCAGTCTGGTGCTTACATTCCAGCCACCGGCTTCCCATCAGCGCACTGACCATCGGTCTGCCAAGCAGTTCCAACACTGCTGCTGCCGCAAACGGGTTCCCCGAAAGCGCCAGCAATGGTTTCCCATTTACAATCGCACATTTGGATGGAGAGCCCGGTTTTACTTCCAGCCCGCCAAACAGGATCCGATCACTGATCCTCGGAAGCACTTCATTTAAAATATCCTTTTCTCCCACAGACACACCGCCTGTCGTGATCACCCCATCCGACTGCTCCAGCTCTGACAGGATTGCCCTTTCCACGCTGGCTGCATCATCAGCAATCTGTATGGTCCTGCATGAAATTCCCCATTCCCGCAGTCTTGACCGGATCAGATATTGATTGGTATTATAAATCTTCCCGCAATTCATCGGCTCCCCGGGCTCGATCAGTTCATTTCCTGTGGTGATCAGGGAAATCCGGGGGATTTTCCTTACCTTTACCCGTTTTTTTCCACCGCTGGCCAGAATTCCGATGGAGATATAATCCAGACGGGTTCCTTCCTTCACCAGAATGTCCCCTGCGTGATAATCCTCTCCCTGAAAACAATAATTTCCATAAGGCTTCACCTCTTCCCAGATGGAAACCTGTTTTTCTCCAAGATCCGTATCCTCCTGCCGTATCACCGCATTGGCACCTTCAGGAATCATGGCTCCGGTCATGATCCTCACGGCCTGTCCCGGGTTTACACAGATATTACTCCGGTCACCGGCGCATAATTGATCAACCACCGGAAATACCACCGGATGCTCTCTTGACGCTCCTTTGGTCTCTTCTCCCCGCAGGGCGTATCCATCCAAAGGCGATCTTGGAAATGGCGGCTGGTCATACTGTGCCTGGTAGCTCTCTGATAAAATCGTTCCATCTGCCGCTTCCAGATCACATTCTGTTTCTTCAAGTGGTTTTACCGCTTCATAGATCCGTTCCACAGCCTCTTCCAACGGAATTCTATTTTGCAAGATCTCCCAGTTTTCCTTCATATTTTCACACCTTTCCAAAGGCACAATCCGGGTATCTGCACGGATCACAGCCCAGGCACAGACCGCCATTGCCCAGCGCCCAGATATCTTCCTTCGACACCTTCATGCCTGCCGCGATCCTCGGCAGCATGATATCAAAAATCGTGCTTTTTGCATACATCACACATCCAGGCAGTCCCATCACCGGCGTTCCATTCTCAAAGTACCCCAACAAAAACATGGCTCCCGGCAGAACCGGTGCACCGTAGGTGACGATCTCTGCCCCGGATTTCCTAATGGCGCCCGGCGTCTTATCATCCGGATCCACACTCATGCCGCCGGTACAAAGGATCATATCCACCTGCTTTTCCCTCATCATGGCAATGTCCCGGCAAATGGCTTCGTCAGAATCTCCCGGATAGGTGTGTTCCACCACTTCAATACCATATTGTTTTAATTTTTCTATGACCACTTCCGAAAATGTATCCTTGATGATCCCTTTCTTCACCTCATTTCCTGTCGTGATCAGACCCGCCGTTTTTAACTGATATGGCACAACCTCCATGATCGGCACCGGACCTGCTTTTCTTTCTGCTTCTTCCATCTTTTCTTTCTCGATCACCAGTGGAATGATCCGGGTTCCTGCAATCTTCATGCCTTTTTTCACCGGAGTATAGGAATGTCTGGTGGCGATCATCATCTCCCCAAGGGAATTGACCTGATACAGCTTCTCCGTATCGATCTTTAAAACCCCGTCACAGGCCGCCGTAAGGTCGATCTTCCCTTCCTTCGGACTGCCAGAAGCGACATGCTCTCCCGAACAGATCCGCCGCAGGTACTCTACCGCCTCATCCTCATGAAGCATGTTTTCATGTTTCTCCCACACGTAGAGGTTTTCCTTACCCATGGATAATAACACCGGAATGTCCTCCTCCGTAACAATATGCCCTTTCCGAAACCGTGCGTCCTTGGTCACGCCACGGATGATCTGGGTCATGTCATGGCATAAAACATGGCCCACTGCGTCTTCTGTTTTGATCAGTTTCATGGTTTCCTCCTGTTATATAAAAAATCCGCCCTTTGTCTCTGAAAAGGCGGATTTTCTGTACATCAAAAATACCTTGTCTTTGTCATTGCCAAAAACAGGTTTTTCTATATCTGCTCCTTTTCAAATAACGGAATGCAGAAGCGTTTCCGCCGCTGCCTGGCTACTGATCAAAAGTTCTCGTGAACTCTTGATGTTTGCGGTCTCATATCATGAAATCCATGGCAGCCTGGTTCATTTGACTGACTGGATTTTTTAGATAATTCGACTTCAGAGCCTTTTTATTATTTATCTGATTTTAATTATTTAAATCTTTTCAATCTTGACATTGACACATTTGAGGGATGGGAAACCACTAATTGGGCAACAATCTGTATCATCTGTCAATAAGTTTGCATTTGCTTCCAGATATCCGTGAGTGATCTGAATTGCTCCCTTTGCCATTGTGCCATACTCCATAATGTGTACCGGGATCTCAATCTGACCGATTCTGGAGGTAACTCGGATCTTGTCGCCCTCTTTTAACTGTAGCATTTTTGCATCCTCATCGTTCATCTCCGCAACGCCATATGGATGTGCCTTCTTGATCTGAGGAATATTGCGATATCTTCCGTGGAAATAATATACTTTTCTTGCACCAGTAGTACATGCCCACGGATATTCTTCATCCTTTTCTTTGACATAAGATGGAATATTGTCAATCGTAGGGATTCCTGGATATCCATATTGTTTTAATAATGTAGAACTGAGCTCAATCTTGCCAGTTGGAGTTGGAAATGGCTTTTCTCCTGCATTGAAACGCTCTTCGTGCTTCATATAGCGTACTGGGCAGGCCTGAACTCCACTCGGATGGGCTTTCAAATAATCATAATCATATCCACTTGGCTCCATGATATAGTTAATCAGTTCTTTCTCATCCTTCCATGGGAAGTAAGAACCTGCACCCATTCGATCTGCTAACCCCTTGTAAAATTCATACTCGGTTTGAAGATCACTCTCGATGCATTTTGCTGCCAAATATGCAGATTGCTCGATTCCATTAAAGTATAACTCATCCCGTTCGAAATTGGAAGCAGCTGGAAGCACATAATCTGCAAGTTTTGCCGTTTCAGTCATGAACAGATCCTTTACTACAAATAATTCCAGGCTGCTCAGGGCCTTTCTTGTCTTTGCAGAATTCGCCTCTGTCATAACCGGATCTCCTGCTGTCAGGACCAGCCCTTTAAACGGATAATCCTTTCCTTCATACTTGCCTGTCAGAATTGTATCCATTAACATCAGTGTATGGCTTTCTTTTCTGAAATGTTCAAAAATCGGATACTTAGAACGACCAATCGGCTCGATATCAAACTTCACCTCATCATAGAGTGTCAAAGCATTTCTCTTATGATTCTCATTGATCAGCATACCGCCCTTCTGGTCAATCGCACCGACAAGACAGTCAATCATGGATGTGACACGGCTGTTGGAAACACCATTGGACTGGTGCTCCAGACCACATCCCGGCCAGCTGCAGACTTTATGTCCTGCCTCTTTAATCATCTGTACCATCTGATCAATCGTCTCTACAGGAACACCAGTCACTTCACTTGTGTACTCCTTCGTAAACTGTTTTGCATACTCTTTCAGTTCATCAAAACCAATCGTATATTTTTCAATAAACTCCATATTAACGATCTGTTTCTCGATCATTTCGTTGATGATACAGTATCCTAATACTGCATCAGTACCAGGCGAATCACAACAAACAAATCTGCGATTCTCGCCTGCTCATTATATTTGACATCCACGACAATGGATTTGGCACCCTTTTCTCTTCCTTCATTCAGGTCCTGGGTCCAATAGGAATGTGCCGCAGGTGAGTTCGTTCCCCAGAAGATTGCCAGATTGGTGTTTCGGAAATCTGCCTGTGGCCAACATCCATAATTTAAATGGAATGCAATAAATCTACCGGCATTACACTGGGTGTTATTACTAAAATAGTTTGGAGAACCAATCGCTGTATTAAATCTACGCATCAGGCCCTCATTCTGGTCGAATCCCGTTCCTTCTCCCTTCCAGCCTGCCACAGCCTGCTTTCCATACTTTTTCTGCAATTCCAGCATCTTCTCGGCAATTTCATCCATCGCCTGCTCTAATGGAATCTCAACAAAACCATCTGCTGTTTTTTTCAGAGGTTTCGTCAGACGCTCCGGCAGATTCAGCCATGTAACGGCACTGCTTCCTTTAATACAGATCCTGCCTCTGTTGATATGATTGTCCTTGTCGCCACTGATTCTTACAACTTTATTATCCTCTACAGTCACCTCGATTCCACAGCCGGAACCGCACATTCTGCATATTGATTTACAGATCTTTTTCTCTCCCATTTTCATTAACCTCGCTTTGTCAAATCCTCTATCTGCATATCGATTCTGTAACGTTTTCTCGTCACAGCATCCTCCACATCCTCAAACTGCAGTGCGCCACTGATACAATGCGTTACACATCTTGGATCTCCACCACACAGATCACATTTATGGCTGACTAATTTCACATGGTCAAAATGGATATTTCCATATGGACATGCTAAAATGCACATCTTGCAACCTGCACACTTTTCCTGATCTAATACAACTGCATTTGTCTTTTCATCACGGCTGATTGCATGTGCCGGACATACTTTCATACACCACGCTTCCTCACAGTGGAAACAAGTCATCGGTACAACAAAGCGCTCTTTAATATAATCATTAATACGAATATTTGCAAATTCCACTTCACAGGAACTCTGGCTTTTTTCAAATGCACACGCCATTTCACAGTTGCGGCAACCAACACATTTTCTTGGATCTATTGTTATCGTCTTCATAATCCTTTTCTCCACATCTCATTAAACGTTGTTTTATTGATATAATCAAAGATTTCTTCCGGTTTACACTCGATGGACTCCTTCTTACGAATGATCGGTCTCATCTTTCCAAAAATTTTAACCGCATCACTGCTTCCTACCAGACAAGCTCCAACAACCTTATCATCTTTATAGCAGATTTTCAAATATCCATATCCTGCTGTTTCGTCAAACACATACGTCTGATCCGCATCTGCATCATAAAATTTACCCATAGAAGCAACAGTCACACCATACATTTCTGTTACATTCATGTTCAAACTGCCTTCATACTCAAAATCGATCCCAGCCATATTTTTTCCAGCTGTTTTTCCCATTTCACATGCTGTTGGCCATAACGCATGGATCAGATGTTCATCACCAAATGTGGTTGGTCCCGCTGCAACATCTCCAGCTGCATAAATATTAGGAATGTTCGTTCTCATATGAGAATCCACTAAAATTCCTCGTTCTGTCTGAATGTCGGTATCTTTTAAAAATCCAATATTAGATCTGACACCGGTTCCCACGATCACGAAGTCAGCTTCAATTTCCTCACCACCTGCTAAATGGATCTTGAATGTTCCATCATCCATTTTTTCAAATCTCTGTGTAGAAACTCCGGTTCTTAGATCGACTCCCTTCTCCCTGATCTTTTCTGTCAGAAGTCTTGCTCCCTCTTCATCCAGGACACTCGGCATAATACGGTCCATCAACTCAAGAACCACCACATCCAGTCCTCTGTATCTCGCAGCCCATGCTGCCTGCAAAGCAACAAACCCGGAACCGATCACGCAGACCTTCTTAGAGTGATCAAAATATGGAATCAGATGGTCTAAATCACTCTGAGTCCACATATGAAAAACTCCCTCCTGATTGATTCCTTCAATTGGAGGAGATACTGCATATGAACCGGTTGCGATTAATAATTCATCATATGGATACTCTGTTTGCTCTGTCTTTACTGTCTGTTTTTCTATGTCAATGCCGATCACTTCAGCACAGATCATTTCGGCATGATATTTTTCAAAATAATCTTCAGGGCAAATATGAATTCCGGCATATGATATCTTTTTTCTTAAAATATAAGGAATCAGTACTCTTGAATATGGTAGTTTTCCTTCTTTTGATATGACGGTAACCTGACTCTCCTGGTCATGTTTTCGGAAATTTTCCAATGCACTGAGTCCAGCTGCACTGTTTCCGATGATTACGATTTTTTTCATAATGCTCCTTTTTATCATTATAAAATTTTCTAGTCTAAGAGAAACATTACAGCATGAGTATCAGTTTTTGCCAATAACTCATGCTGTAATCCTTCATATTACTTTATTTTCTCTTCATAACATTTTTTCAATTGCTCGAGCGCTCCAACCACCTGCTCGTATCTGGTAGCGATGTTCATTCTCATAAAGCCTTCGTTGTGATCACCGCCAAATTCATCTCCTGCTGAGAATACAATTCCGTACTCACCTAAGAGATCCGTCAATTCCTGACAATTCATCTTCCAATCCTGGAAATCAAGCCAGAACAGATAAGATGCTTCTGGTTTTGTAAGTTTTACTTTAATATCATTCTTTGCAAACCAGTCAACGATATAATCTTTGTTTTTCTGCAGATATTGCTGCAGTTCAAGGATATATCCCTCGCAATGCTCATAGCCTGCTGTGGAAGCAACCAATCCAAGATCAACAACATCCATACGTGCATTCGTCGATGCAATGCCATACCTGTCTCTTAACTTCTTATTCTGGATCACAACTGCTGCTGTCTTCAGTCCAGGGACTCCGAATACCTTGCCGGAACTGGTCAATACAACGCAGTTATTCTTCTCTGCATCACATACACTTAAGATAGACACATGTTTTCTGCCATCATAATACACATCCGAATGAATCTCATCACTGAGGACAATCACATCATTTGCATTACAGATGTCATACATTCTCTGCATCTCTTCCTTTGTAAATCCTCTTGTACAAGGATTACCCGGATTACAGATCACCAACATTCTCACGCGAGGATTCTTTGCCATCTCTTCTAATTCTTCAAAATTGATGGACCAGGTGCCTTCTTCCCGATTGTATAACAAGGCATTATCAAATAACATTCTTCCGTTATTCTTCGTAACTGTATAAATCGGTCCGAACACAGGAGTCTGTACAATCACACCATCTCCAGCAGCAGTAAATGCCTCCAGAATCACCTTAAATACAGCCATTAAAGCCGTACCAGGCATTACTTCTTCTGGTTTAATATCCAATCCATAGCGTTTCTTCTGGTACTTTGCAAATGCCTTTCCAAAATAACTTTTGTCGCAAGCGTAAGATAAAATACACTGATCTACTTTTTCATGGATCGCTGCTCTTATTTCTTCTGGCATGCGGAAATCCATATCTGCAGTTCCCATTGGAAACTGAGCACCTTTTCCTTCGCCGTCCCACTTCCAAGTATTTGTATTTCTCCGGTTCAACGGTAAATCAAAATCGATCATAAATATCCTTCTTTCTTCACTTTACACGATTATTCTGCTTTTGTACTCTCTAATTTGAAAAAACGTTTACCATTTTTAAATCCGATACCAACAACCGATAAAATAATTGCCATTACAGAACAGCCCCATCCAAAGAAGTTATACGGTAATGCGGCAATCGTAGAAACTCCGGAAATTGCTGCCAAGAAAATTGCAGTATCACACCATGGAATACAGGTCAGATACTGGGTACTTGCAGAAACGGCTGTAGAAACCAGATCCATGCTATCCATACCCTCATCCTCAAACTTCTTAAGGAATAAGTCTTTTGGCATCATACCTGCCAGGAAAGAACTGGAAGTTAATCCTACGATTAATCCAGCTAATACAACTGCGGAAGCATTTAATAATACTCTGCTCTTTACCTTTGCGAAGATCGTATCTGCGATTACATCCAGGGCTTTAATCTCCATTAATACAGTTCCGTACATAGATGCTACAATTACGATCAGAGCTGCATTAATCATACTCATTGCGCCACCACGGTTGCAAAGATTTAAGAAAATGGAGCTATATCCATCTTCTGCGATCCCTGCTGTTCCTGCTAAAGTGAATCCGTTATAAATTGCGTCTAATCCAGCACCAAAGGAAAAACCATTAAAGATCATACCAAACACAATACCAATTAAAGAAGCCAGACCTAAAGTCATTAAAATTGGTTTTTTCGTAAAGGTCAGTGCAAATACAAATACCATTGGCAGAATAACCAGTACATTGGTATTAAATACACTGCTGATCTCCTGACGGATCACGTCGACCTGAGACAGGTCTGCTGCGGAAGATCCATTTGCAAATCCTAATACGGTATAGGCAACGATCGCTAAAATAATGGTTGGTACTGTATAGTAAGCCATACGTTTAATCATTGTCATGGTATCAACATCTGCAAATCCAGCTGCTACGTTAGAAGTATCCGCCATTGGAGAGCAAAGCTGTCCAACATGGGAACCAGACGCAACTGCACCGGCTACTAATGGAAGCGGTACGCCCATACTCTGTGCAATTGCCAACATGATCACACCAACTGTACCTGCAGTTCCCCAGGAAGTACCGATGATGACCGAAACGATTGCTGTAATCAGGAATGATAACACAACCATCAATGTCGGATTAATAATTTTAATCAGATAATAAATGATCGTTGGAATTGTTCCAGAGAAAATCATGGAAGCAACGAAAGCACCGATCAGTAAAATGATCAGGAATACTTCCACAACTCCTTTTTCTCTTTCATAAACCGGACCCATAATATCATTCCACCGATAACCACAGCGATATGCAATTGCCATAGACCATACAATTGCAATCATCATGGCCGGAATGATTGAAATATCCAATTTTACAGAATATACTACTAATGCCAACAGTACCACTAACATCGAGATAGCTTCCAAAAAATGCGGCCTTTTTTTCTCAATCACTTTATTGTTCTCCATAGTATTGAAATATCCCTTTCCCTTCTCGTTTGAATTACGGTTTACACAACTGCAATTACTTCAACCTCACACAATACATTTTTCGGCAATGTCTTCACTGCCACGCAGCTTCTTGCTGGTTTCTCGGTAAAATACTTTGCGTAAATCTCATTAAATTTAGCAAAATCCCCCATATCTGCAATAAAGCAGGTTGTTTTGACTACCTTTTCAAATGTAGTACCTGCTTCTGTTAAAACTGCGCCCAGATTCTTCATGACCTGTTCAGCCTGCTCTTCAATCGTATCCCCTGCGATTGCATTGGTTTCAGGATTTACCGGAATCTGTCCAGAAGTATATAATACCCCTCCTGCTATAACTGCCTGGGAATAAGGACCAATTGCTGCTGGTGCCTTCTCCGTAGAAACTTTTAATAAACTTTCGTTCATTATTTTCCCTCCTTTTGTGAACTTTTTCTCATATTTATATAATAGCGCATTATTTTTGTTTAGTCAATAAAATTTTTTAATGTTTTTTATGTTCTAATTTTTTATTTAATTACAAAAAAATACACTGCTTTCAATGTGTACCAAAAACAGTGCATTTCCTCGTTTTCTTTATTTTTCAAGATTTCTAAGATGCATATATACCGTGTTCTTACTCATCATCAATATATTAGCTGTGATCTGAACAGAATCCTTTAAATTGTAAATTCCCTTCTCATAAGCCCTTTTTACAATTTCTTTATTCTTCTTAGCTACTGAAACAGAAGCATCATTATAGACCTCTTTCTTAATGGTGTTCAAGGTTTCCTCTATCAATTCTTTGCTATTAGAAGAATAAGTTTCTTCATTGTTATCAGAATCCATATGAATATTTCCCACAAACATTTCGTGCATAAATTCCTGCAGTGGAGTATTCAGATAAAAGTTAATGCACAATAATCCAATAATTCTGTCATGTTCTCCTTTGATAGCAATTGTAGCAGATTTCAGTGGTTCTCCCTGCTTATTCTTACTAAAATAAATAACCTCCATGGCACTTCTGTTATTCTGAAGTTCCTCTAACATCTTTAATGCCAAATCTGTAATGGGTGCCCCCTCCTGGCGGCCTGTGTGATAACCATTGATCACCTTGATTGCAGAATGAGAAAAATCTTCCAAACTATGTAATACCATCTCATAACCTGTTCCTAAATACTTGGACAAGCCATCCAACATACTGGAATACGATTTTAAGATCAATCGATCCACTCCTGTTAATTTTATTTCACTATTTTTCATTTTACCCCCGCTCAATTACTACATTTTCCTCCCTATGTCTTCATCTCCTTATAAACATTTTACTACTCTTTGCAAAAAATTTCATTAAATAATTTTAGATTCTTCACTTTTTATTTTTTCATACTCCTCCGGCGTATTGACATTCCGAAAACACCGCTCATAAGCCTCCGGCATTTCCACATCATGAACCTGTAATCTTTTTAACAGTTTTTTCACTGCCAGTTCTCCATTGTTGATCTGCTCTTCCAACACCGGACAAATCCGTTTCCGATAAACTGCACACACCGGATGGATTCTCCCATTCACCACCGGAATCACACAGTCGTCCTCCTCTTCCATCTGCCCGATCAGGAAATCCATACATTCCGTAGTCATCATCGGATAATCACAGGCCACGAAAAACACTGTCTCATAAGCCGCCCGCTGTAAACAACTGAACATTCCTCCCAGTGGACCAAGACCCGGAATCTGATCCTGCCAAAGCGGATAGGGCATATCCTCTGCATTCTCTTCATTTTCTTTTCGTCTTGAAATTGCAATCTCACCAAACCCTTGAAGCTGCTTCAGAATCCGGGTCTGGAAGCTTTCCCCATCAAGCATCAGCTGCTGCTTCGGATGATACCCCATACGGCTGGATTTTCCACCTGCCAGTAAAACAGCTGTCATACATTGTTTCTCCCTCATAATCCACCCCCCATATGATATCTCTGATACCGGATTGCTCTGCACTGCGTGTTCCCGCAATCCTCATAATAATCCTATTACCATTCTACCAAAATCGTGCGGTCTTTTACATAAAAAATGGCTTTGACAGCGTACTAATATTTCAAGTATCTATCAAAGCCATTTTGAATTTACCAGACTCTTATTCCCTTACTTCCACTGTCTCCGCTTCCGGTCGGCAAGATAGCCTAACAGAAGGAGGATCGCTGCTGCGATTCCACAGTAGATCCAGATTCCATAGCGGTTAGTATCCGTTATGGTATCCTCTGCCTTTAAGTCCGTAGCGTTATTGATCAGCCCCTGTTTCGTCAGCTCTTTCACTTTCTCGCTGATGGTCGCGATCTCGCTCTTTGGACTGGAAAGGAAGTCTTCTACGTCATAAACCTCGTAGGACTTGGTATCCGCATTGTAGATGGTTACCAGCTGATCCTTTGCCTTTGCCTGGGACTGCTGGACTTTTGTGCCATCAGCTGCGGTCTCTGTCGTTTCACCGGCGGATGTAGTCTTATCTGCATCTGTCTGACCGGATACAGCCTGGTCACCAGCTTCGGCTTTCTGGCCTGCTGCAGCCGGATCAACAGCTTCTGACTTCTCGCCTGTCACAGCCTGATCACCGGTTTCTGTCTTCTCGCCTGTCACAACCGGATTACTGCTTTCTGTCTTCTCACCTGTTACAGCCGGATCACTGGACTCTGATTTCTTTCCTGTTGCAGTCGGATCACCGGTTTCTGATTTCTCATCCGATGCAGTCTTGTCTCCTGCCCCGGTCTTCTGCTCCTTCTCAGACTGGCTGATCTCCTGAGCCTGCTGACCATCCTTTGCAGTCTGATCTGCTCCAGATGCCTGATTACTCTGGCTGTCACCAGAGGTCTGTCCTGCATCCGATTTCTCTGCATCAGTCTGAACTCCGGTCTGCGCCTTATCTCCAGACTGTTCCTGATTTCCAGCGTTCTTAGAGTCTTTCTCCTGAGCATCTGCCTTCTCAGCGTCGGCATCTGCCTTTTCAGAAGCCTTTTTCTCAGAAGCTTTCTTCTCAGATGCTGCACCCAGACTGTTCTGACTGCCATCCACGGTTGTGGTGTCGGAATCATCTGCCAGATCGGTATTATCTTTCTGGTCAGAAGCCTGATCTGCAGTCTTACTCTGATCTGAACCGCTATTCTGATCCAAAGCACCATTCTGATCCGAACCACGATTCTGCTCGGAACCACCGGTCTGAGCCGCACCACTATTCTGATCCGCATCGCCTGTCAGACCTGCTCCATCCGTACCTTCTGCGTTATCAACGCCACTTGCAGTTCCGTCCTTGCTATCGGCATTTCCTGTGGTATCTGCTCCATCCTTCCATGTGGTAATGGTACGTTCAATCTGACGAAGCTGGCCAAGAATGCCATTGGAACCACCCTGCTGGTACTGGGCGATCATGTTCTGGGCGCCTTTGTAGCCGGAATTGTTCAGACCAAACCAGCTACCTGCCTTGGATACGATCCAGTCTTTTGCGTAATCAAAGATTCCCACATCATTGCCGGTATCATACTCATCCTCGTACAGATCAATCGTCTTACCTGTGATGTAATCAAATGCAAATGCAGTACCGTTCTTGTAACGACCGATCGCCACTCTGGAATCGCTTGCTAAGTTATCTGCCAGTTCTGCGATGCTGCAGTTCTTAAATCCGTCTGGCAGTGTCAGGTCATTACCCAGATCCTGGATCACGCCTTCGCCGGTCAATACAGACAGATAACGATTATCACCGTAAGCGTCCGCCAGAATTGCTCCCGTTACCGCATCCAGCTCATTGTCTACCGGGTACAGATAACCATTCTTCACGTAAATCAAGCTGTCCAGAGTATTCTCTTCCCCGCCCTTTACAGAAATGGTATCTTTGCCGTAAACCTCCAAAGTGGTATCGCCATACTGGAACTGGTATAATGGCTGACTTTCGATGTCTGCCAGCTGCTTCATGGCATCAACCATATCCTGAGTGCCATTTGCGCTATCGGTTCCGTCAACTCCTGCTGCATCATCCATGGAAAATGCTGCGACTGCCTGACCACCAGCCACATTCAGCACCGCTTCTGCTTTCGCTGCCATGGCATCACGGTCCACTACGGAACGTGCTTCCACCGTTCTGGAGGTCAGATCCCAGACGTCACCGTTCACATCCAGCGCCTTACCAGCCCACATATTTAAGAACTGGCCTTCACATAAGCCCTGAACCACGGTTTCTTCCTGATCTGCGGATGCGGAATTGCCAGCTGCGCCGGAAAGCGCTGTCTTTGCTGCGTTTCCAGACTTGTCAGCCGCACCAGAAGCCGTTGTCTTCGCCTTAGAAGCAGTTGTATCATCCGCCCATGCAGAGCTTCGGATACCGCTTCCAGTCATGTAATAATAATCTCCATCGTAGTTCATGACCGTATGTACCAGATTTCTCGCAGAGATCTCATACTCCTGAACCACATCCCCCTGAGTCAGTTCTGCGGTCAGGGTTGTGGAGAAGTCATACGGGATGGTGTATACCTTCTGGGTCACCGGAGCTGCGAAGATCACGCCCTGGCTATCGGACACAGTCAACAGGATCGGATCTGTATCTGCCTGCACCAGTTCATCTGTTCCGCTCTGGGCCACTGCGCCAGCTGATGCCTCTACCACCTCATCTGCCACTTCCAGGTTAAGCGAAGCCACATCAGACGCATAAACCATCAGGTTCTCACCAGCGGTTAAGGTTGTGGTGCCGGTGCCCTTCCAGTCCGTGTCTCCTGCCTTCGGGAACTCAAATACCGGGAGACTCCTGGTCACATAGTTTCCACCTTCAATCGCCGTATAGGTTCCATTTCCATCCAGGAATGCCAATAGGTTCTTATAATTTCCTGTTGGTTTTCCATCCTTATCCAACATCGGCAGTCCATCTGCCCCTCGTTCACTCTGAACAATGTACCAGTTATTGTGGAACAGAGGCGCTTTTCCTGCGGTTACCACATCAGCACTATACTTACCGGATACTTTACCGGTAATCATATAATTACTATTATTCATGCTCTGGTTATTCTTCCAAAACGCTTCTGTCTTCAGATCCGCAATATCGGCAACGACGTTCTTCTTATACTTGCCAGAATCAGACTTCACATCACTCCAGCTCTGGAAATCATTGGACAGATACGTCTTTAACGGATAAATCTCGTTACCAGAAGACTTCGCTGTCACTTTGACGCCACTCCATACTGCTCCACCTTCGTCATTGCCTCCATCTTTTTTCTCGATACCATTCAGACGAATTGCAGAAGTATAACCTTCTTGTCCTGGCACCAGATTGGAAACTGAGTTGATCGGGGTAAAATATGCCCATACACTGCAGGTATCCTGATCCGACTGCGCATCACTGGTACAGCTTACCTGATTCATCAACGTGATCCGGTAATACTGGTTCGATTCCAGTTTTGGAGTTCCTGAATTTTTCACATTACCATTCATATCCAGAAGAGCCGGTGTAATACTGTAGGCTCCGGCAAAACCACCTGCCATGGAACCAGCTGATACCGTTCCCCCGATTACTAAATTATAAGCCGTTGTCCTCTGTCTGGAAGCGTTGGTATCCGTGCCGTTAAAACCAAGGATTTCGCCAAAAGCTCCACCTGCTTTATTTAAGTCTGCGGATACCTCTGCATCAATGCTGCACCGATAATAATCATATCCGATCGCGCGCCCTGCAAGTCCGCCAACCATGCTTTGTCCGGATACCTTCGTATTCCATACACTGACTGCATAAATTGGATTTTTGGAATCTCCTGCTGCACCTCCCACATACTGGTTGCCCTTTACCACGCAGTCGGCTACCAAAGCGCTTCGGATAGAATCATTTCCATGATTTCCGACAATACCACCTACGGAGTCTCCGCTTCCCTCGATGTTACAGCCCAGGACTCTGATTCCCTCTCCAATGGCACCGCTCTGGCCCTGGATACCTCCTATATTAGAAGTTCCCTTAATCCGGCAATCTTCCACATAGTTTCTGTAATTGTAGTTGTAATTTCCGACAATACCGCCTACATACTCGCTGCCATTGATTGTTGCATGGACAACCATGGAATCATAGGATCTCATATACCATTTTCCTGTTCCACCAAGGATTCCACCGGTATAGGCCTTTCCGATCACAAAGGCATTATACAGCTTCGCATTTTTAATCGTGCTGTATACTCCCTCACCAGCACTGCCAGCGCTTTTACCAATAATTCCACCTACATACTGGTCGCTGCCTTCGATCCGGACTGCTTTTGTCATGTCCTCCGGATCTCCTACCGTCAGGTTCTCTGCCACAACTGCCTCGATCCAGGAACAGATTCCTCCTACGTGCTTATTTCCTTTTACATAGGCCGCTTTTAAGGCAATATCACTGTATCCGGAAGTGGAATATCCAATTACACCACCGGTATAATTCTTGCCAACTACAGCATAGCTGTAGTCTGCCATATGCGGAGTCGTATTGCCATTGTAATGAGCCCGGTAAGTCGTTCCATGTTCTGTACCCTCTGCTGTGATATGGGTAACCGTTCCTGTGTTATATCCGACCATTCCTCCTACATACTGGGCTCCATTCTGGTCAGAGGTGATCTTCACATCCTGGACCGTAACCTGATCGATCACACCATTATTCTTGCCTACGCATCCTACATTCTGGGCGCTGTATCCGTCTACCACGATTTTCTTGAAGACTGTATTCTGAATGGTTCCGTTATTCTGACCGATCAGACCCACATTATTTCCACCCAGAGCTTTGGACCGGTTACTGATGGAAATATCCTCAAATGTGATATTTTCCATGGTTCCAGACAGTGATGCGATCATGGCTTCACTTTGAACCACCGCATTATAATGCAGACCTTTGACTGTATAGTTTGCTCCTGAGCTGCTTCTTAAGGAGTTGATCTTTAAATTCACCAGATTCTGTTCCTCGATCACGCTCTGTTTTACCTGGGACAGGTCAATATTATTCGTAATCTCGAAGTTCTCAAAGTTCTGTCCATACTGGGACATCACACTTACCCATTCATTGGCATTCGAGATCCGACGATAATAATTGCCGGTCAGCTGATAGGACAATCTCTGTTCTACCCCTTCGGTATTTTCAAATACAACCGTCACAGCGTAGGTGCTGAGATACTGCTTCAGAGTCACATCTGAATACCGGATCACCCACTTCTGACCTACGATGCCATCCTTAGCGTCATCCTGTACACCAGAGCTTCCATTCAGTTCAAAAGCATCACACTCCACACCCTTTAAGCGGAAGCTGCTGTCTCCGGTAGCTGCATTGACAATCAGCGTATAGCTGCCCTGCTGGTTGGCTGCCAGATTGACATTGGTGATCTTCAGTCTTCCATCCTTTCGAAGAACCGGAGTCTGATCTGCCAGAATACCGCCATCACTGTCCATCAGCATCGGCATATAACCGGAAGTCACCGGATAACCGCCTGCCTCGCCAGTAATATCAAATCCAGTTCCCAGACGGGCCTGATCACGATACGGAACCTCTGTCTCCAGCTCTTCCGCCGTTACCAGCGCCGTTGCATTCGTGCCTTTCAGGACAGAGGATGTCGTATTTCCATAAAGCTGGCCATCAAATGCAACACCATTGGTCAACGTAATCTGTGCCGATCCACTGGCAGTACCACCGTAGATACGTCCCAGATTACTGGTATTGCCTGTAGCCAGATCTCCGATGGAAAGTGTATTCTGAAGGATTCCACTTCCCATGACTCCGACAATTCCACCCAGCTGTCCCATGTTGCTGTTAATATCCATCATGCTCCATGCGTTGGTGACATCCGTTTCACTTCGTCCGATGACACCTCCCACGGAAGTGAAGGATACCTTCATATTACCATGCGCATATACCTTCGATACGGTTCCACTTCCACTGGTGGAGCCGATGAGTCCACCGATTCCAGTCGATGCAAAGCCCTGTGCCGCAGTCAGATTCAGAGAAGACACATAGCAGTTCGATACCGATGTATCAAGCACCAAACCAAGCAGTCCTCCGATGTTTAAGGAAGAGCCCGTATAGGAAGCCGTGGTCAATACCACCTGCTCTGCCCGGCAGCTGGTCACAGAAGTATTGCTGGCCTGTCCCACCAGGGAACCGGCTGCTCCAGGCATTCCATTCATCGTAACATTCGCTAAACGGATATGGTCAAGCGTTGTTCCATTTTCTGCTGTTCCGATAAATCCTCCATATAATGCGCCAACCTTCGCCTGCTGGCTGTCATTGACCACCAGCTCCAGATTCTCCACGTTCAGATCCTTGATCGTTCCGCCGGATACCTTCTCGAAGATGTATGCAGAATTACCACTTGGAGACAGATTGGAAATGGTATATCCATTACCATCTAACTCACCGGTAAAGCTTCCTTTTACCACCAGCTGATCTGTCAGAACATCGGATAAGTCTAAGTCCGCCTCTAACTGATAATTGCTGGCCGGATCAAGTCCGATCTGCGCCCAGTCTTCTGGTTCTATGATCTGTTTGTACATCTTTACATTGATCACTGCCGCTTCTGATGGATTACCAAGTGAGGTGCTGTCAGAGGTCTCCGTGATCCGGTAATCAAAGTTAGTCAACCGGTAAGAAGACCGGAATACCTTCGGATCTGTCAGCTTAACTTTTACCACATAGAAGGAGGACTCACTGTGCTGCTCCAGAATCTCCGCTGTCAGATTCTCAATATACAGCTTCCTGATCTCCTGGAGATGCGGGTTGTTGAAATACAGATCCACCACTGCCCAGTCTGCTCCCTGCTCCTTCACGACATTGGAAATGTAGGTTGGGATATTCACACCGCTGGATGGTGGAAGTTTTACATCATCCTGAACACCGCCCATCACATCCGACATCAGCAGTTTTGGATAATATCCTGCATCCAACTGCTCCCGCACATCAAAATTTGCTGAAGAGTTAAACATGGACTCATACCATACAAAATCCCATAAGCGGGAGATGGTTTCCGTTGAAGCATAATTTCTCGTCCTCTTGGTCAGGGATACATCCATACCATAATCAATCGGATCCGGCTGAAGGGAAATGTTGTACAGATTTTCCACCACAGCGCTTCCCGACTTAGTTCCTACGATTCCTCCGCCAGTCCGGTAAAGGGTAGAAACTGTCTGCTTCTGATTCTCATCATATCCATAGGAATAGATATCTCCGACCCAGAAAGAATTACGGACAATACCGCCGTTATAGCCTGCCACTCCACCTACATAGAACATGTCAGTACCCGTTTCAATGGAAATGTTGATCAAGCTGAATACATCTTCTACAAGACCACTTGCGTAATTATATCCAATTGCACCTACATGAGCACGGCTTGAAGAGCTATTACCACCGTAAATACCACTTCCTGCAGTAATACCATTCGTACCTCCTGTGCCTCCACTATACACATAACCATTGCGGATCTGTCCATAGTTACTATAGCAGATTGGTCCACTGCTCTTGGTTACATAGTACTCATTCTGAAGGCTTACTACAAAGTTTTCAATGACACCGGACGCATAGTTCGTAAACACAATGCCGCCTAATTCACTGACATACTGACGTCCCCTCATATTTACGTTTATCTTCACGTTACGGATCGTTCCCCAGTTCCATTGTACCAGAGATGTCCACCGATAAAAGCTGGAATAAGAATCATAGATGCTGTTATCCCAGGTCCAATCGTAGACGATGTTCTCTACCACACCTTCACTGCCCAAGGCACTAAACATTGGTTTTCCATAGTAGGTCTTGCTTCCGTCTGCATTGACAACCTCCGTCGTCATGGTATGTCCCTGGAAATCCAGGGTTCCATTAAATGGATCAACTGTGCTTCCTACCCAGTCATTGCTGTCCTTTACCATATCCTGGGTTACTACGAACTTACCGGTCTTATTCTTATTCATAGCTGAGCAAAGTCCATCAACCTTCTTGCCATTGCTATCCGTATAATCTTTCCATGTCGTGATCGCAATGATCTCGCCCTCGGTTGTGAAGCTGACATCATCCAGAATAACCTGATAACCACGGACATTGACCACCAGGCGCATGATATATTTCCAGTTTTTCTCACACTGATACTCATACTCCTTGGTAAAACCATCCATATTCATTGGAAGCTTATCAGAATCCCATGTCTCCAGAAGGCTCTGAAGTACCTTGGTATTCGATGTATCAACGCCGGCTGCTCCGTATACCTGAACCTGGTACTTATAATCGATCAGGCGCCGTTGTTACCTGCCATAGATACCTGGATCTTAGACAACATATTGTTATTCAGACCATTTAACTGAATGGTACCGGAAGCCTCCTCACCAACAGTAAACTGGAACTGCTGACTGAAGGTCTTTTCTCCCTGAGTGGAAGAATCGTAGCCTTCATTGTACAAAGTTGTCATAAAGGTGATCAGATAAGTATTGCCCTGACGCAGATCGGAGATCACCAGATCTTCTGGTTCAGGCGTATTGGTGGCTAAATTCCTGGCCATCACCACACTACCATTGGTGGAGATACGCATCTGCACCTGTCCGCCCGGGATCGTGCCGTCCGGGTCATTGATCCGGAATCCATAGATGGAATACTGATCAGCAATCGTAAATGCGTCACTGTATTCAAACTCCGGAGCCTGTCTTAATGTCTTAAAGCTGCTGATGTTTCCTGCATATCCTACAGAATGGCTGATTCCCGCCTGGGTTGCCACTGCCTGTACTGTGATCTGATACTGGGTCATGGACTGAAAGGAACCTGCTGCAAATTGGTCGCTCTTTCTTGGGAAGGACAGTGTTACCCTTCCTCCTGATTTCAGAGCCTCCCATGGATTATCACAGATTTTTCCTGATGGCTGGGATATCTTTACCTGTGGGATACTGCTGACAGAATTAGATCTCTGGATGATGAAGGAATCATCATTTTCCTTTGTCCATCCATCTCCGCTTAACCGTTCTTTATCAAACAGATAATTGGAAGCCAGACCAACACTGATCTTTCCACTGGTCAGTTCCGATGACTGGCTGACGCCGCTAACCTTCGTTCCAGCATCTGCCATGCTGTTGTATACAATGGTTCCGTCTGGTGCACTGATCAGGACTCTTGCCTGGGTCATCAGTTCCAGAAGTCCTTCCAGCGTCTTGTCCTGATCGATGGTAAATGTCATATTTACCGATGATGCGGTAACATCAGCGGTCGTAATATTGGTATAAACAGAACCAAGACGGCTGATCGGAGCCGTATAAAGAGAAATTCTTCCGATCTCCCTCTTAGTCAGAAGATTGGCCTGCGGTTTGTCTCCCAGATCAAAATCTGCCTCTACGACTGCTACAATATTAATTCCTGTAGGAAGCATGGTGATATCCACCTGCTGCAGATCGGAAGCAGAAGCATCCAATGGATAATAGTAGCTGTCTGAGCCTGCAAAAGCCGGAAGTACCTTACCCTCTAAATCTGTGATCTTCAAACGCAGATTCGTCATAGATACCTTATCCGTATTCGTTAACTGAATACCGACTGTCTGGCTGCCTACCTGGTTATCCATCTCAGACATCGCTGCCTTAGGCGCAATCTTACAGGTCCTTGTATGTCCTTCTGTCCGGCTGTCAGCAGTCAGCTGAAGGCTGTTTCCGAAACGGTCCTGCACATCAACCCGATATTCATAGCTGCTGTTGGACTTAAAATCTTCTCCGGAGGTCCAGCTGACTTTTTCTCCCTGACGTAATTTCCGCACCAAAGTACTTCCCAGATTCTCATCCTGATCTTCATATCCCTTTACCACTACTTTCACGCGGTTAGCATAAGTGATCAGAACCTCATCCGAATCATCCTTTGCTTTCGGTCCCGTCAAAATCATATTTTTAATGGAAATACTCTGAGTCGCATAAGTATCTGCATCCTCGAAATTCAGAGTCAGAGGCGCCAGAGTATCTAAGTCTTTGGTTTTTACCTCGATATTCTCCATAAACGGCTTAGTCACCTTCACGCCTAACTCGTTCCGGTATACCATCTCGCCCTTGATCTCGTAGGTTTCGCCTGGACGCAGGTTCTGGATCTTGAAATCTGCATCAGATTTTAAGTTTTTACGGCCGCCCTGCTTCCCGTTTAAATAAGCACGGATGATTACTCGTACCAGACGTCCATCCGGGTCATCAATATGAATGGATGACTTCAGATAATAAACACCCATCTCCGGCGCATCCATCGTTACTTTTGGCTCATGGAACACTTTGTCATCTGGGTTGTTTGGTTTTTCACCACCGGTTCCCTGACCCTGACCAGAACCATTACCGGAGTTCTGACTGCCATTGCTGCCATTACCGCCACTGGTGTTGCCATCATGATTACCGCCGTCCTGATTGCCATCACCGGAACCATTGCCATTATCAGAACCATTGGCTGCTCCTGAACCACTGTCGGAACTACCGCTGGAAGAACCATCATTCCGGTCAGAGCCTCCACCATTGCTTCCGCCACCGGAACCGCCGGAATCACCACCGCCGCCAATGTCTCCCCTGCTTCCACCGGAGCCTTCGTCACCTTCGCCACTCGTAGAGCCCTTTTGGTCTGAATCTCCGCTATCCAGGATGCCATCACCATTCTTGCTATTTTCTGGACTCAAGCCTTTCTCATCATTGGCTGGAGCAGCTACTTCACCACCTACTGCTCCCGATGTTCCATTGGCAGCTTCCGCCACATCTGCCGGAAGCGCTTCCTGTACCTTCGGATCAGCGGTCTGACGCTGTCCCTCTTCATGGCTGCGCTCTTCGTTTAAGTCTGTATTCGGCTGATCCTGTCGTTCCATATCAATACCGGTACTGAAATCAGAATTACCTGCAGCAGTCTTTAAATATCCCAGAAACTCGGAATAGCTCATATTCAAGGAACCGATCGACACACGGCTGCTGACCGAAACTGGATTCTCCATATACACCAGTGCATCATCCTCATAGCAATAAGCACGGATCATGTTGTCATCCAGATATAAAAAGCTGTTTAACCGATAATCGTTCTCTTTACTGTCGGAGGTTACTTTCATCGGCTGCAGGTTCTGATAGATTCCACCGCCGATGGAAGTCATGATATATTCTTCCTCGTCAGCCAGCTCCATCATATCAGAACTTCCGTCTAAGCTGGTATACGCCTTTCCATCACTCAGAAACAGTCCATTATAAGAATCAAAGGCTGCAAAATCACTGGTGATCAGCTTCGTCTGGTCTGTCATAAAATACAGAGAAGTTCCTGAGTTAACATAAAATGGGTAGGAGATATCAAGCTGTGTCTTCTCCTGCCCCAGATAATAGCGGTTGCCTCTGCTGTAGAGAGGCTCCGCTGCCTGATACTTCTGTAAGGTTACGATCCTGCGGTCCTCATGATCTGAGATTCCCGCTTTCAGCGTACCTGTCATCTGCCGGTCTGTCACTGCCATAACAGAAGTATCCAGGTAGCCTACGGTTTTTAACCGGAATGTATAGGCAAAAATGACTGCCGCGATCAGCAATCCAGCCATTCCCAAGATTTTCTTCATGCCATTGTTCTCCTTTCCTGACCGACTTTAATCCATTCGATCCATGATGCTTGGATCTGCCACCAGAAGCTGCCAGCTTCCGTTGGCTTTATTCAGCGTATCTGTTCCAAGATTCAGAACATCCCCATTGCCAAATCTGGCAATCTGGTCTGCCCCTTCTGCCTGGATCACAACGCTCTTATCACTTCCCACTGCATAATACTGCAAGGTATTTCCATACTGTGACACCACATAGGACATAGCCGGAAGGTTCACGGTCTGCTCTCCCACGGTCACTTCCGCACGTTCTAAGAAAAGATACGTATTCTGGCCGTCATAGATAAAACCGCCGGCTCCTTCTTTTTTCTTATCGCCATCCTTCAGCACGATCTGGTTTCCTTCCATCGTAACGGTACTGAAATGCTCCAGACGATAGATCCGGCCGCTGCTGATATCATACCAGGCATAGGCCACCGGAAGAATCAGCTCCTGATCGTTGGTGTATAACGGTTTATGATCCAGCACGTGTTCACCGGAGCTGTCCTTTAACGTAGCCTGCCCATCCTCATAGTGAATGGTAGTTTTTCCCGAATAAGACAGCTTCTGTTCTCCAAAATACTGGTAAGCCCCATCTACCACAGACACCGTATCCACACGTTTCCGGAATTGCAGCGCCAGAACAATGACCAGCGCAGCTACAACCATCACTCCGGCTGTAACCAGCAGATCCCGTTTGTTGAAGCCGGGCCCGCTTTTCTTTCTGGATTTCGCTTTTCTTGATCTAGGCTTCTGTTCCGTCTCCTGCGGCAGATCCTGCGCCTTCTTTTTCAAATTCAAGCCCATCCTCCTGTGCCTCCTCCCGTTTTTCTTCTCCGCTTCTGCGGCTAAAGCATACAAACATATCTTTCATTCCAAAATAGGTCTCATAGAATACCGCAAATACCTTTAACAGTACCAAAATGACCACTACAAATATATTAAATCGGGTCTCCTTCAGATATCCGGATAAGATATTGGCCACCAACAGCGTACCAAATAAAAGGCCGCCATTTAAAAAATCCCGGAACCAGATACCCATTCCCATTCCAGCTCCCAATTTTATAAGAGGTATCAGGAGCAGGAACATCAGATGAGGCAATTCTACCTCTGTACCGCAGACCGCCGCTGAAAATACAAACAGCCACTGCATCAGAATCGCAGACACGCAGACCAGTTCCCTGTCGCTGCGGTTCAAAAGAGCCCCGTAGATCGCTCTGTTTCGTTTTTTCCAGGAAAACCTCCTGGTGAGGACTGCGAACCATATGGTAAACGCAGTTCCCACCAGGGCAGTCACCACGATAAAATCTTTAAAATACAGCACATAACCTGCCCAGTTATTCCACATAATCGTCCTCTGTGATCAGCAATTCAAATTCATTATTTCTATGGATAAAAAATCCGTCAATCTCTTCATAGGTTTCTGTCCGGTCTCCATCTTCCAGAACGATCTCCACTTTTCCATGGATCTCGCCAAGCACCGGCATATAATCCTTCAGGATCAGAAGATTATACTTGTCACTGACAATCCGAACCAACTCCACATGTTCAAAAGCCTGGAGTCCTTCCTTAAAGCCCAGCACACTGGCTTTTATTTCTCCCATGGTGCATCGTCCCTTCCATTCTGGTGCTTTCCGCTGTAGCTTCCGATCATGAAGAAGTCCTGTTCATCCAGATCATCATATCTGCCTTCCAGGATTCCTTCTACATCATTTAAGATATCCTCGATCTTCACAAATTCACCCGGAATTCCGGTAAAGTCCTGAGCCACGAACATTGGCTGGGTGAAGTAATTCTGCAGCTTTCTGGAGCGGTAGAAGATATTTTTATCTTCTCTGGACAATTCCTCAATACCTAAAACTGCAATGATCTCCTCCAGCTCCTGATAACGGGTCAGGTAAGCGATGACCTTCTCATGAAGGTTATAATGGCGCTCTCCCACCTTGTCTGCATCGATCAGGGTACTGGTAGTCTGGAATACATCCACTGCAGGATAACGGCCTTTCTCTGCAACCTTACGGCTAAGCACTACCTGACCATCCAGATGCTCCATAATGGTCTGAACCGCCGCATCCGTGATATCATCGGCTGGAATGTAGATCGCCTGGAAAGAGGTGATGGAACCCTTGGATGTGGAGTTGATGCGCTCCTCGATCTCGCTGACATCAGAATCCAGAGTTGCCGGATAACCATTCTCGATCGGCATACGGTTCTCCATGGCGCTGATCTCGGAATAAGCCTGAACAGCACGGTAAATGTTATCAATGAACAGAAGTACGTCCTGATTCTTCTCGTCACGGAGATACTCTGCCAGAGTCAGACCAGAATAAACTGCGTGGGATCTGGAAGCGGAGTTCTCGCCCATCTGTCCAAATACCATGGCGATCTTATCTAACAGTCCGGACTCTTTCATCTCGTCATATAACTCTTTACCCTCTCGGGAACGCTCACCAACACCGGTAAATACCGAGTTAGAACCGAATCCCTGGTATACGTTATGGATCAGCTCCTTGATCAATACGGTTTTGCCAACACCGGCACCGCCTAACAGACCCATCTTAAAGCCCTTTTGCATCGGGGCAAAAAAGTCCAGAGCCTTGATTCCGCTCCAGAGGATCGGTCCGTTAACGTCGATCTCACCTAATGGAAGACTGTCCGGATAGACGGTTCTGGTATTCCTGGACTCTAACGGAGCCTGATCGATGGGTTCTCCATAAGGATTGAACACTCTTCCCAGGATCGCGTCGGAATACTCGATCTCCAGCCCTCTTGGACTTTTAAATACCTCTGCTCCTCTGTGAAGCCCCTTACAGCTGCCAAATGGGATCAGACTCGCTACCGAGCCCTTCATATCCTGTACTTCAAACTCATACTTACGTCCGCCGTCTTCTGCATACAGCATGTCTCTCCTCTTTAACGGTTCTCCAGCAACAAAGGCTTCTACCATCAGGTCGGAGACAGAAATAATCTTGCCTATACTCATATCCACACCTCATTCGTTAATACATTTTTTTCTTCACATAGTTGTCAACTACTTTCTGGAATTCCTTGCCGCGGATCTCTCTCCGTTCTTCCATGACCCGCTCTTCTTCCATCTCATCGATCTTTTTCAAAGAATCGGTTGTGGCATTCTGTCTGAGAATATTCTCGGCTGCACGGCTGTTTACCAATGCCAGCAGAAGTTCGTAGTTTACATAAGATGAAATCAGCTGCATCATCAGCTGGTTGATATCACCCTCCACCGCAAAATCTCCTGTATAATCCAGGGAATTATTCTTCTGGGTCCCATCCGTTTTCTGGCCGGACTCTTCTCTCCTGGTAACCGGATATACGGTCAGATTCTTGGCATAAATGGTGGTTGTGTTTTCATAATGGTTATAAATGATGCTGATCTTCGAACAGCTTCTCTCCCGTATCCGTGTCTCTAAAAACTGACGGATCTCCGGCAGATTTCTCTCCAGATCCCCGGCAGTGGTCCGGATGGCAATTTTCTGATCCTCATGGCTGATCAGCTTTCTTCCGATCAGGATCTTCTCTGCATCCGCACCGGCTCTGTTCAACCGCTCATTCATCTGGGAATTGTAGTTGCTGCAGAAGCCGAAATCACTGCCTATGTAGATCTGGATCTCCGGTGCATTGGGATTCGGTTCCATGACCTTTTTATCCAGGATCAGGTTCCGGTTATTCATGATCACATCCATCATCCGGTAAAGCTGTTCTTCCATCATCCGGTATTTGTCCGCTTTTCTTTTGGCGTTGTCAACACGGATCAGCGCATGGAAATTCATAACCTTTACAATGTTACGAATGCTCATAGTCTCCCTCCATGATAGCCTTAAACTTCTGAATACAGTTTTCGGAAGAAATTGCCTGGTATTTATACTGGGTCAGTCCCTCTACAATCCTGGCTCCACGCATAAGACGCGCCCGCATCTCTTTGCTCATCTCATCCATATTAGCCATCTCATATACCTCTCTGGTCTCCAGATAGGTCAGCAGCTCACGGCGGACCACTGCACCCAGTTTTTTCATATCCGCAGTCTGAACCGCGCCGCCCAGACGGGAAACACTGAGTCCATAATGGATCGCCGGTTTCTGTCCTTTATCGAAGTTCTTCTTAGACAGCACGATCTGACCGTCCGTAATGGAAATGATGTTCGTCGGAATATATCCGGTAATATCACCGCCTCTGGTCTCTACGATCGGCAGAATCGTCACAGAACCGCCGCACAGATGCTGGCATCCACGCTCTAACAGTCTGGAATGGGTATAGAAAATATCCGGCGGATATGCCTCTCGTCCCGGTACATTGCCCAGAAGAAGGCTGATCTGACGGTGTACATCTGCATGGTGCTTTAAGTCATCTAACACCAGAAGGACATCCTTTCCTTCCATCATCAGCTTTTCTGCGATGGTCGCTGCCACATAAGGAGTCAGATACATGACCGGAGGCTTATCATCATTGAAAGCTGCCACGATCATGGTATATTTCATGGCCCCACGAGCCATTAATTCCTGGTAAACTCTTTTGACATTCTTCTTAGTCTTTCCAATGGTCACATAGATACAGATCACATCCTTGCCCGCCTGGTTGGCGATAGCATCTAAGGCGATCTGGGTCTTTCCTGTCTTTTTATCACCGATGATCAGCTGTCTCTGGCCTTTACCGATCGGATAGATCAGATCAATTCCGGCAATTCCCGTCTCTAACGGACGTTTTACCGTCCCACGGTCCATGATCGGGATCGGCTCGTTCTCGATCTCAATCGGTTCTGCATCCTCAAAAATGCCATCCGTCATCCGGTCATTGCCGAAGATATCGACCACATGGGAAATACTGGAAGGAGAATAAAAGGCTTTATAAGACTCTCCTGTTCCCGTAACCTGGCTTCCTATATAGATCGGTCCCCGCTGACGTACCACAGTTACACGGATATCAGTCTGACGGATGGAATTGACATACCCCTCGCTGACTCCATCGATCAGGACCTTCTCCATATATGCTACATTTTCCAGTCCTTTTACCGTAAGAACATACTCCGTAACGGAAGTAACCAGGCCCACGGCATAGATATTTTTCTGTTCCTTGATCGCATCAATCTTTTTATCTACCTGGTTTTTGATATACTCGCCCATTGCCTTGCTTTTCCTTCCTTAAATGATGTTGGGGTCAAAAATCTTTTGCCCCCTCTGATACCAGATTGCTCCGCACTATGTGCTTCCGCAATCTTCAAAACATTCGTAATCCGCTCATTTTTCCTTGAAAAATGGCTACTTACTCATGTTTGTGCGGGTCCCAAGGTCAAAAATTCTCCTGCAAGCAAGCTTGCGTCGAACTTCTGACCTTTTGACCCTGGTATCTCATATACTAAAATCATACATCCGGCTTCCTCTGCGGACCCGGACTCCTTCGCAGATGGTCTCATCCTGGATCAGGGTTACAGGCTCACCAGCCAGCGCATCCGGATCCGGAGTATATACTGCCACATCGCCGCTGTACAGGGCTTTGGTGGTCCCTAAATATTCCCAGAAACCAATCGCACAGAACTGATCTTGTTTTTCTTCTGTTTCCAGTTCCTCAAGATACATCTTAAGCAGGCAATGGCACTCTTCTGGAAGTGCCTCGCCAATCAGCTGCAGCTGTTCCTCACCTTCCAGAGTGGACATGGAAAAAGCGGTTTCCTGTGAAAGGACCTCCAGGGCCTTCGCCGCCAGATTTCCCCTCTTCATCTCTTCATCTGCAGGAAGCTTTAAAACCGCCTCCACCAGATCTCTGGCATTCACCCGAAAACGATCCCGCACATAACGGTACTCTTTAAAAAATTCCGGATTTGCCGTTCTGGATACTGGAATATCGAAGCCTTTATTCCCAGCAGTCCTTACCGGTGCTTCTGCCTTCGCCTCTGTCTTTTTCTCATGATCCGTTTTCTTCTGGAAAATGTTGCTGTTTAACAGCTCCTGCTCCTCTTTTAATTTCTGCAGTCTGGCTGCCTTCTGTTCATAAAGCTCATCAAAGGATGACAGCTCATCCATAAAACGCCCTTCCACCTGTTCTTTCACCTTATCCGCCGCCTGACGGACTGCCAGAAAGATAAATACATTCATACACAGGATCACTGCCAGTACTGCAAGAAAGATAAGTATATATTGCATATTTATACCACCATTGGATTAAAATAAATTAACAGGAATACAAATGCAAATAATAACAGGAGCAGAACGGTTAAGACCACGGCTACGGTCATCACTGCCTGAATCACGTCGGATTTGGTCTCCGGGTTTCGTCCGATGGCTTCTGCCGCCTTAGAACCTAAAATTCCAAGACCGATGCCCACTCCTAAAAATGCCAGTCCCAGCATCCAGCCGATCGCTGACACTGTTGTTGAAAGAATCGCTTCCATAATCTCATACCTCCATATATTCTTTTTATAACCGGGTCAGTCGCCTTCCCCGGTTACTTTTTCAGCCCTATGGCTGTACTGCTTTGTTGTCTGTGTCAGTCTTCTGACCGGATTCCTGACTGTTGCCTGATGCTTCCAGATCCTGCACAGCCAGATCATTCTCTGCGTTGTCTGACTGCTGATCTGTCTGGTTATCTGTCTGACCTGTTTTCTGATTCTCGACGTTCTCAGCTGATGGTAACAGATGACTTGTATCTTCTGTCTCATCATCAGCAGAAACGGCGTTCACCGCATCGTTGCTGATCGTCAAAGAATTGCCGGAAGCAGAACCACCGGTTGTCGTTCCTCCAGTCGTGGTTCCACCTGTCGTAGTTCCTCCTGTTGTGGTTCCTCCGCTGGTCGAACTGCTCCCACTGCCAGAGTTGTTTGAAGACGTATTCGGATTGCGGACCTTTGTGGAGCGGATCGTATTCCAGTTTCCATCACTTCCCTTTACCTGTAATTCGAAGCGGTAATACTGGAACTGGGTGTCATCCGTTGGACGCTCCATAGTTCCTGATGCACCGGCATCACCATAAAGCTCTGCGGTATCCACAGCTACCTCTTTTGACATGCTGCCGCTGTCATCATAGAGACACAGCCGCACTTCTGCCTGATCGTAAGCATCTGCCACCTTTGCGTAATATCCGATCTCATCCACACTTAGCAATTCAATCTTCAATGCGCTTTCTACGGATTCTGTCCAGAATCTCATGGTATCCATTTTACGGAACTCTTCTTCTCCTTCTGGCACATATCCGATGACCACTTCATACTTGGTTTCTGGTTTCAGTCCCTTCTTGAAACGGTACTCAGTATCATCTGGACTGACAGAAATGGAATCTACCGGAAGAGCATCATCCATATCATCACTTACCTCATAAATTGCCAGGTCAATGACTCCATAATAGCCGAATGGGTCGGAGATCTTAAAGGTAACATCTGCGTAATTGGAAGCAGCTGTGATCTGACGCAGTCCCATAGACTGTCGTCCCTGTACTGCCTGCTGTCCGGAGTTATCCAGATCACCACCATTACCACCATTACCACCAGATCCACCGTTTCCGCCAGATCCGCCAGATCCACCGTTTCCACCGGCTCCACCAGTACCACCGTTACCTCCGGTTCCACCAGCGCCACCGGTTCCACCATTTCCGCCGTATCCGCCAAGGCCGCCATCGCCGCCACGGCCACCGGTTCCGCCGATACCACCGGTTCCACCAGTTCCACCGATACCACCGGAACCGCCATCGCCGCCACGGATGGTGTAGGCGTATACTTTCTGTCCTAAATTATATGGATCTTCTACCACCTGTAAGGAGCCCATCACCTGAGCCAGATTAACCGTGCGGTCCAATCCCAGATCCAAGGTCTCGTCCTTGATGGTAAATCTCATATTGCCATTATCAAAGTATTTGGAATCCAGCACCTTCATGTCCAGGTTCTCGTTAATGACCTGTACATTTCCAGATTTATCACCGACCAGATACGCCCATCCAGAAGTCTGGACCGCTCCCTGATCATCACGGATATTGTCTCCTGTCATGACAAATTTACGATCTGACAGCTTGTAAAAACCAGATTCTGATAAGTCGTTGACCTGATATTTGCTTTCCAGCTGTACCACGGTTCCATCGCCGTTAAAGCGGTAACCGCCTCCATAGATGGATAAGGTGCTGTTAGCCGGTTCATAGACCACCGTCTGGCGGCCTAAATTGTATTCTTTCTTGTTTTCATCAATCAGCTTATAGGTCTTATCCCAGTCCCGGTATAACCGTCCTTCCTGGCCAAAATCCACCTGACGGAACTCATTGTCATAAACTACCGTCCCGGCAGTCAGAGCAAAACGCTCTGCCTGCGCGCGGGTAGTGGTAACAACTGCCGTGGAGAACATGCCTACGGAAGCCAGAACGGAAACCGTGAATATGGCAAATGACCTTTTCGCTTTCCTATTTAATTTTCTTGCCATGTTTTCCTCCTCATTGCGCCCCGATGATTACGGCATGACTGCATCGCCAGTCAGATAGAATGCCGGTTCTGTTTCTGATGTTTCTGTATAGAAGTTCGCCCTGGTGATCTGGTACGATCCCGATGTCGTAAGTGTCGTCGGGATGACCGCCTGATAGTTGACGGTACTTCCGGTTACCAGACTGAACAGAGAACCATTCTCCGGTCTTGTTACGGTATAGGTCCAGCTCTTTCCTTCCACACCACTGTAAACACTGACCTCGATCTTGGTGATCTTATCCAGACCGCTGGCCTCAAATAAGTAGATCATCAGGCTTCGGCTGCTGTTAAAGCCAAAGGAGGTTCTGGAATAACGTCCACCCCATGACTGAAGGGTTGCCTGCGTGGTCTCATACAAGGTGATACCTTTCAGCTGTGCTGCATTCATACCTGATAACTGCGCTTTGGCTGCCTCTACAGTACTTCCCAGATCCAATGCAGTTTTTCCTGTATTGGAAAGATCGGTTGCTCCATAGAAGGAAATCTTATAAGATTTGCCTGCCTCCAGTCCGGTTATTTTAATCGTCTGCGGTGAATTATCCTCTCCACTGTTGGGAACGATAAGCTTCGGATCATTGACAGGATTCTCGCCTACACCATAAAGATCCTTTAAGTTGTTGTTTTCATCCCATACAGCCACATAATACCGTCCACCTGCAATGGTCTTATAAGGATCAACTGGATTAAACTTAACACTTAATGCAGTACCATCGGAAAGAGCCGTCGTCTCCACATAGAAGGATGGTGCGGATAATGGGGACCAGGTAAAGTCCACATCAGCGGTTCCTAAAACCTGCTGGTTCTGATCCAGCGCCCAGATCCGGAGAACATAATCACCGCCCGGAAGCACTGCACAGCCCGGTGCAAAGGTCAATGTCTCAGTCATATTCAGCTTCAGGTCCCAATGTACATCCGGATTATTCTTTCTCACCCAGATTCCATCATCATTTTTCTTATACCCCATCAGATCCATGGTAGCCTCCGGTCCCAGAATCGGTGTATCCTGTTCGCTGCTCTGAGCTTTCTTATAAATGGAATACTGAATATCAAATCCGGTCGCCAGATCCATGGAATAAGTCAGATCCATCTCTTTGTCTTCATAAGAATTATATCGGACGGATGTAACCGCTGCATTCTTGATCTCCATTCCCGAATACAGAGTAACATACTTCTGGGCTGCTGATCCCTGGCTTCCAGAAGAGGTATCCCAGATCAGGATCTCCTGATTGCTGTCATCCGTTCCTGCCTGTACACAATACAGTTCGATCTTATATTGCTTACCTGACTCTAAATCAGTGAATGTATCCGAATATGATCTTGCAGTATCCTGGTTATTCAGCTTAATATAGTGATTCTGTGTTGTTCCCTCAATTTCATTTTTACTACCATCCACCTGGGTGACTCTCACATGAATATAATGACCTGGCTCCGTCATTCCAGCCGGAGTTGTCTCCTTGATCATCTCGTAGGAGTTGGTGGTAAATGTGGTATTAATGGTTGTCAGACCTACATTAGCCCACCAGTTGCTTACTGATGGAGTCAGCGATGGAATCGTAACAACCTGATCCTTGCTGATATCTGCTGTATCCTTCAGGGTCAGTTCTTTGCTTCCCACCTCTTTTAAGATCGGATACATGCCACGGTTGTCCACCTCCATCAGACCGCTCTCTGTCTTTTTCAGGTTCATGACCGGCGTCGGATAATTTTCTTCCGTTGCACCAGTTGGAAGCTGATTGAAATGGTTCTTGATCGTCCATGCCGTATCTGCCTTTGTCTGGGAGGTTGATGTCGTTTCCGTAACTGTATACTCATTATATCCGGCATAATCATAGCTGTTCTGATTCAACGGATACATATTATTACCAACGGATACATATCTCCACAGAATATATCTTCCATTTGTAGCATTCTGGATTGCATAAGTCTTATTCTGATCATACTGGTCACTTCCCATCTTTCCGGTATCATAATCAATCGTTGCTTTGAAAATGACCTTTGCCCCCTGATTTCCAGCTTTGGAAAGATCATAGGTTACATATGGATGACCGTTGACATCAGTTCCGTCAAATTTTTCATAAGACTGCATAGATCCATCAACCGGTTTTTTGGTTGTCGCATCGTATGCAGTAATCCGCAGTAACGTCAAACGGCTCGCCATCTCTTTTGCGATATCTGTAGAGAAATTAAAGCTGAAGGTGGCAATATTACCTGCATTGCTGGCGGGAACAACCAACTGCATCTGCTTATCTGCCAGAACATCCGTATCAATCAGTCTGGTATATACATGGTTTACCAGATTGTATTCCGTTACTTCTGGATCATTGGTATCCGTATCAGAAAATCTGTCCCCTGTATTATAAAGAAGCTGACGCTTATTGATCAAATAAGTAAAGCTTCCTTTGGTGGTTACACCTACTTTTCCGGTACTTCCGGTGTCATTCGTATGAGCTGCATTTAAAATACTGGAAGACCCAGTACTTCTTGCATCCCATGCACTGAACAGTCCCCCCTCGTTCGGAATGCTTTCATCAATATCTGTATAAGAATAACTCCACTCCGCCCATCCGGTACTATTCGTTGCATCATCCAGTCCATTGTTCTTTAAGGACATTTCGAGTGTTGTCTGCTGTTTTGGTGTATCCTGAATACCAGAATTCAACAATGTCTGTCCTGCGACAAATCGTCCTGTATAGCCATTCGGATATACATATTCTGTGCTTCCCTGATATTCCAGACGTGTCTTATAGGCAAATACATAATGCCATCCACGTCCCAGCTTCGTTGCGAAGAAGGTTGGAATGCTTCCGTTAATATACTTCGGTGCAATACCATTATCCTCATTCTTGTTATTTTCAATTTCGGTGTTTGTCAGATTTTCTGTAATATCTGCCACAGATGCATCTGCACTGGTAACCTTATTCTGATCAAAGAACAGAACCTGAATGGCAGAAGGCGCCAGGCTTCCTTTTTTCACCGGATACGTCAGTTTCATCCACGGTGTAGTCCGTTCTGTATGTGCCTCCCTCCACAGTGTCACATCATCTGCCCTGTTTGCATTGGTGTCTGCATCATAAGCATTGAGATCTGCCTGTGTCACTGCATAGTAAGTGACAGATTTAGCCAGATCACCGGTATTATCATAATTTGCCTGCAGCCGGTATCCAACAATGGTATCATCCTGATACTTACCAGCATCGGAACCCTTGTAAGTAATACCGAGGTTATTTAAGTCACCATATTTGATCGGAGTTGCTGTTACACCGTTATTCTGCGGGTTCGGGAAATCCGGCAGACGGTTGGTTACATTCATAGTCAGGCTGGTGATACTGCTCTTGGAAATCGGAATCTCATTGGCATAACCACTTAGGTTCTCTCCATTGTCATATGGATAATACTTGGTATAGTCATAAATTGCCGATACCTTTACGCAGTACTGGGATGCAGTCAGGCTGGCTGATGTCATACCAAAAGTGCTCTCATCAAAATAGATCCGGTTCTCCTCACGGCCTTTCTTTCCATAATACGTAGAAGCAATGTAATTCGTATATGGAACGCCCGGCTGACTGTTATCTGCTACTGCGATCGCAGGTTCGCCAACCATATTGCTGTCATCATCATTGGCGGTTGCGCCAAGATACAGTTTTACTTCCACTGCCTTGATGGATTTCAGTGTTGTGCTGTAGTTATTTGGGTCTGTCTCATCGTTAGCCGGTCCTAAATAAATATAAGCGCCAAGAGCGGAACCATTACCTGCTGCTGCCATCTCTAACTGGATGGTATCCAGTGCGGTTGTGGTTGCTACATAGCTTCCTAAGTTCCGGTAAATATAGATTTCTGATCCTGGAGTTTCTTCAATATAGCCCCATACAGAAATCGTATAAGAAGAATCTGCTTTCAAACCCTGGAGATTTAAATTGTAGATATAGGATCCCGTATCTGCACTGCGGATCAAATCACTGATGTTTTTCACAGTCTTATAATCCTTGTAGAAATTGATTCCATCTACCCGGATCTCCATAGGATATTTTTCTGTTACTGCGATTTTATAGTTACCAGGATTGATGATCACATCACCTTTTAACTTTGTCTGATCCCCAGAGGTATCTGTGGTATCTCTCTGAAACACAACAGATATTCCTCCTGCATCGCTCATAATAAACTGATCAGACATGGCGGACTCGATCTCTGCCGTTTTTTCATTATCATAATAGATCACAACAACCTTCACCTGATACTTCACGCCGCGTTGAAGCTTCTGGTCATCCGGAAGTGTACTATTTGCGTCATCCACATATGCCGCCACATCGGTTCTCTTTGCAGAATTGATCGTTCTTACCGGCTTTGTACCACCTGGTGTATAGATTTCAAAACGATATCCCTGAATCGCATTATCATTATCCTCTACATCATCCAGATATAAGCTGAAATATTGGGACTCTACTGCATATCCGGTTGGTTTGGAGGATTTAATGACAGGTGTCTTCTTCAGAGTTTTCCAAGTCTGCGTATTACCTGTTGGAATCGCCTGGCTTCCTACCATATTATCCAGACGGATCGTATAGGAGGTATTGGACTTAAGGGCTGTATTGGTCATACCGCCTCCATCTGCCAGATCAAATAGAGTACTGTCTAATTCCAGTTTTCCATCACTAAAATCGCTGCTGCTTATGGTCTTATATAATAGATCTTGCCCTGAACTATTCGAAATCACCACCCGCATGGAGGAAGAAGTAGAAAAACTCTTCTTTGTTACCTTCATGGTGAATCCATCATCAGCTGCTTCTATCTTATCTAACTGAAGTCCGGTACTGTCCGTATAGAATGTACGATTGATATAATCTCTGGTACCAGTTCCATTCTGAAGCTCATAACCGGATGAAATAACCAGACGATACTGAGTGTCCGGATTTAAGTTGTTCCACTGAACCTTATAAGTTGCATCGCCATCGAACGTAATATTCGCATCTGGTGTATACACTAAGCTGCCATCTGGGGAAGTCCACTCAACCGCAGAGCCATTCGGATTCTGCAGAACAATTTTACCACTCTCCGGCGACAGCACCGCGTCTTCATCCGTTACCGTAAAGGTAACCGTCAGGGAACCTGCGTCCATCTCATACTCGGTAATATTGAAATAAGCCTGATACTTGGTCTCGGTATCGAACAATTTACCATTATTACCATTATTACCATTACCACCGTTGGTACCGGAATCTCCGCCTTTACCATTGGAACCAGAAGTACCGGTCCTGCCATCGCTACCGGATTCTCCTTCTTCACCCATAGCTCCGGCTTTACCTTCCAGTCCTTCTTCTCCTTCTGCTCCGGCTGCGCCAGTTTCACCAGCAGCTCCCGCTGCTCCGGCTGCTCCGGCCTCTCCGGCTGCTCCGTCTTTACCGTCTTCTACGCTGAAATCAAATTCCGGTGCCACCCACTCTTCCGCAGACTGGACCTTGATATTATCATCTGCGTTCAGTAACAGTTCCTGGAATGTCATGCGGTTATTTCCTGCGGAATCCTTCACGATCTTATCGCCAAAATCATAGCTGATACCATCAGAAAATTCTGCAGCAGTTCCGTCTGCGACTACCATCCAGGAAGCGTCATGGCTGGTCAGACGGATGACTCCATCCTCGACATACTCCGCTTCCACATAGCCGCTGACCTTCTGGCTGGAACCATCCGGCAGTGTCAATGCCAGGGATGGAGAGGACAGCAAAAAACGGGTGTCCGACAGTTTCCACATAAAGTTTGTAAAAGAAACCTGGTTCCCGTTATTCTCCACATAATAGCCGTCTCCATCGGATACCAATACGACATTGGCATCTGTACCGTAGTGATTGACCACACCGGTTCCCAGATCATCCATATTCACCAGAACACCTGAAGTCAGTGCACTGATAGAATCATCCCCATAATGGATGAAGCTGTCAAAATTGATCTTCTGTTTGGAGCCTTCAATATCTTTAAATACCGCAGTGGATGGATACTGCACGCGGTACTTGGTTCCTGCTGAAAAATAAACGCTGGTTGGTTCTGCTGCTCCGACAGTTTCCACCACTCCTCCGTTGGCGCTCTCATCTGCTGCTGTCAGGACATAGCCATCTCCATTAAAAGAGCTGGTATTCCTTCCTGCCAGTCCTACACCACCGCCAATAAACGCTGCCACTGCCGCCACAGGTACTATATAAGAAAATATAGTTCTCTTAAGCATGGTCTTTTTCTTCCTTTCTTATTTCCCTATTTCCTAAATTTCCATAATTTTCCAAAAATAGAACCCATAATTTCTTTTCTATGGATTCTCTGGCCTGGACTCTATATAGTCTATTTTATTTTATCTCTTTTTGGGGCGATACGTCAATATTCGACAGGGATAAATTTGATATTTTCATGTCTATTTTTGCGTCATTCGTTTCTAACCGTCGATAAATCGACTGTTTTCCATCTTTTTTCTATCTTCTTCCTGTCTTTTTTCTTCTTGTATCATACCGGATGGTTATCATTACCCAGTGATTGTGGTTATCGCTGCCCGGTGATTATGGTTGCAATGATGGAAAGAATCCATTATAATAGAAAAGAATCGATTCAACATTCTATTAATCTAGTTTTACTTTTAAGTAACATCAGTAATTCTGGGATGTGTAAAGCATCCTTCGCAGGTCCTTTGACCGAAAATCCAAGATTGAATTTGTTACAGAAAATCGTTATAATGAAGGGAGAAAATCATTTTATTATGAAAGTGAACAGGAAGTACAAAGACCGGCTATTTCGCATTGTTTTTCGGGAAAAAGAAGATCTGCTGGATCTTTACAATGCCGTAAATGGCAGTGATTACGATAATCCCGATGAACTGGAGATCATGACGATCGAAGACGTTATTTATGTCCATATGAAGAATGATGTGGCGTTTCTTTTGAGTGATCTTTTGAATTTATGGGAACATCAGAGCACTTTTAACCCTAACATGCCTGCGCGAGGACTAGGATATTTTGCTCAGTTATATCAGCAGTACATCGAAAAATACGGAGTTAATCTCTACAGCAGCAAGCAGAAGAAGCTTCCATTTCCGCAATATATCGTTTTCTACAATGGTGAAAAAGATATGCCGGAGCGGATGGAGCTTCGGTTGTCGGACGCTTTCTTTACCAAAGGCGGTGAAAAAAGACATAAGCAGCCTGCAGTGGAAATCGTCGCGGACATGATCAATATCAATGTAGAGAAAAATGCCGCATTGATGGCGCAATGCCAGAAGCTGAAAGAATATGCCCAATTCATAGACCTGGTGCGCAAGCAACTCCAGCAGGCTGATGACAAAGAAGAAGCTATGAGACAGGCTGTTGATGAGTGCATTAGAAAAGGGATTCTGGCAGAGATTTTGTATAAAAATAAGATGGAGGTGATCGAAGTGTTTTTGACTGAATATGATGAAGAAAAACAGCGTATCATCGAAGAAAAAGAGCGGGAAGAGGAATTGAGGGAAAGCTGGGAAGCTGGAGAGCAGAATGGAATCCGGAAAGGCTCCTTCGAAACTATCTACTCTTTAGTTCAGGATGGTGATATCCCTGTCGAACTTGGTGCTAAAAAGCTGAACATGTCTGTGGAAGAATTTTTAGAAGCACTCCACAAAGCAGGCTACCATCAAACCCGATAACAGGAAGGGCGAGTGAAAATAACAATTAATTTTCACTCGCCCATCTTTATTATATGACATTTCTTTTAGAAATTGAATTTCTCCTCAAAGTAGCTCTTCAGTTCACTGATCGGAATACGAACCTGTTCCATGGTGTCACGGTCACGGACGGTCACTGCGCCATCAGTCTCGGAATCGAAGTCGTAGGTCACGCAGAATGGAGTACCGATCTCATCCTGTCTTCTGTATCTCTTACCGATGTTGCCTCTGTCATCAAACTCGCAGTTATAATATTTGCAAAGCTCTGCGTATACCTTCTCAGCGCCCTCATTTAACTTCTTGGACAATGGAAGCACGCCAACCTTTACAGGTGCCAGTGCCGGATGGAAATGAAGAACGGTACGGACGTCGCCTTCACCGATCTCTTCCTCATCGTAAGCTGCGCACAGGAATGCTAAAGTTACACGGTCAGCACCCAGAGATGGCTCAACAACGTATGGTACGTATTTTTCCTTCTTCTCATCATCAAAATAAGTCATATCCTGACCAGATACGTTCTGATGCTGAGTCAGGTCATAGTCAGTACGGTCTGCGATACCCCATAACTCGCCCCAGCCGAATGGGAACAGGAACTCGATATCGGTAGTTCCTTTACTATAGAAGCAAAGCTCCTCTGGAGAATGATCACGGAGACGCATCTCGTCTTCTTTGATGCCTAAGGACAGTAACCAGTCACGGCAGAAGCCTCTCCAGTACTGGAACCACTCAAGATCGGTACCTGGCTCACAGAAGAACTCTAACTCCATCTGCTCGAACTCTCTGGTACGGAAGGTGAAGTTACCAGGTGTGATCTCATTACGGAAGGACTTACCGATCTGGCCGATACCAAATGGGATCTTCTTACGGGAAGTTCTCTGTACATTCTTGAAGTTTACGAAAATACCCTGGGCAGTCTCA
>QUFC01000039.1 GCA_003478355.1 Lachnospiraceae bacterium AM48-27BH | reverse complement strand
TTTCTTTGAAAAATGGCTACTTACTCATGTTTTTGGCGGGTCCCAAGGTCAAAAATTCTCCTGCAAGCAAGCTTGCGTCGAACTTCTGACCTTTTGACCCTGGTATCATTATAATACTGGCATGATGGTCATAATCCATCCAACAGAAATGATACATCCAAGAATAGCAAAAAGCCAGCCGCTCTTTAAAAGATCTTTCTGATCATATCCGCCATATTCCATCATGTAAGGAACTGCTCCAGTAGCCATTGGGGTCATGAACGCAGTCAGAGCACCTGCCTGGATCAGAATAATCAGGCCACGAGGATCGCCGCCATTCTGATAACAAGTGGCAATGGCGATCGGAATGAAAATCAACATTGCGCCACGATTTGACATAAACTGCGTCAGGATGAACGGAACCACAAAGAAAATCAAACCAACAATGTAATTGTTATTCACAGCTGTAACAATCTTGGCAATACCGCCACCAATAAAATCACCAGTACCAGTTGCAGAAAGAGCGCCAGCCATGGCAAGAGCACCTACAATTAAGAGCAACATACTGACAGGAATGGACTGCAGTGCTTCTCTTGGCTTTAAAACACCAAAGATAATCATGAGAACTGCGCCAATGATACAGATCTGCCAAATCTGAACCATCTTAAGCACATTTGCCTGAAGCATTAAGGCAATAGCAACACCGAAGAAAATCACAATACCAGCCACCTCTGCAAAAGCTGGAAGTGGTTCTCTGGCTGCAGTCTCTTTCTGACTGCTTTCTGCAGTTGCTACAGAAGGAGCTTCTGGACAAAACTTCGGCATGACAAACGCGCAATAAAGAACACTGAAAATCAGCATTGGCAGACGGGCTTTCATTGGATCAAAGAACCCGACCTCAGGCATTGTGCCTGTAAAATTCGCAATCTTATCATAATAGGAAATAATATAACCATTCAGTTCCGCAGCCTGAGTTGCACCGGTACCAATTGGAAGTGTACAGCAGGTTGATATGGCAACAATGCCAAGTGGTAAAGAAATTTTGGTTTTGGAAATCCCCAGGCTTTCTGCAGAAGCCATACAAAGAGGAGCCACAATACCAAAAACAACAACCGGGCTCTGCACCATCTGGGTCAGAAGCATGGCAAGAATACAGTACATTAACAAAACCTTAGAAAGACTTCCTTTTGCCATTTTGGAAATGCCAGTTGCAAGGTCGGTACAGAATTTAGTGCGGTTAAAACCCGCTGCCACAACACTCATGGCACCGATCATGATCACATTATTATTAGAAAAATAAGCAAGTGCCTCAGACGGCGCAAGACATCCCGTTAAAGACAGGGCAACTAAAGAAGCCATAGCGACTGTCCCAAGACTCCAGACGCCAGTCATATAACCAATACAGGTTAAAGCAAAAATTACCAGACAGATAATAAGCTGTGTACTCATATTTCTTCTTCCTTTCGTAACAAAATATTTGCAAGTAAATTACTGATCGCAGATCGATCCGTCAATATTTAAACGAGTCATAACCTTATGTGGACGGAACGGGAATTTTTCTTCCAAATCCGGAATTACATCGATACCAATGCCCGGCTCTTCTGGAACAAACAGATAACCATCCTTAAATTCAGGAATATGGTCTACCATATCACACTGGCGAAGTTTCACACCACTGCCTGTCAAGTGATCTGCCGTAGAAGCAGCAAATGGATTCGGATACTCAGTAATAGCGATATTGTCCGTTGCCGCCACAAACTGCAGTACTGCGTTTGTCATAACCGGACTGCACGGATTGTGGGGAATAAGACTCTTATGATGAGCTTCCGCAATCGCTGCAATTTTCTTTGCGCCGGTAAATCCACCGCATACGCCAAGAGACGCGCGCACATAGCTGCAGGCGTTGCGCTCTAACAGCATTTCAAATTCATGGTAGGTATTGATCCGTTCCCCAGTTGCGATCGGGATACGGCACTGTGCAGCAACATGTCCCATCTCGTCAAAATTATCCGGCCGGATCGGATCTTCCAAAAACATCGGATTATAAGGTTCCAGTCTTGCCGAAAGCTGAACTGCAAGACCAGGCTCCAGGCGGCGATGCAGTTCCAGACAGAGATCAATATCTTCACCAACTGCCTCACGAACCTTCGCAATACGATGTTCTGCCTTATATAACAGAGCGGCATTTCCATCTTTAAATGGCTCTGTCCGTGGCTCATCCAGATAAGGATTCAAATGGCCTAAAGCTGTATAACCCTGCTCCACACCTTTCATTACATTTTCAACCAGTTCTTCCTCTGTGCGTCCTGCTGTATGATTGTAAACCCGCACCTTATCACGGCATTTTCCACCTAACAGGCGGTAAACCGGCACATGAAAATATTTTCCTGCAATATCATAAAGGGCAATATCAATGGCAGACATAGCTCCCATGACCGCTGCACCACGAAAATGGGAAAAACGGTAAAGATACTGCCAATGATGCTCAATATCCAGCGGATCCTTTCCAATCAAATATTCTGACATGGTAATCATCGCCTGGGCAGAAGCTTCCAAAAATCCCCATGCACCGCTCTCGCCCAGACCAACAATTCCTTCATCCGTATAGATCTTGCAATAAACCGCACGATTTGCACGCAATACTTTAAAATCTGTAATCCTCATCGAAAACCACCTCACTTAATCCGGAAATCCGCCAGTGCCTCCCGGTTGATATCCAAGCCTACACCTGGAGCCTCAGAAGGGCTTACCGTACCATCTGCATTAAAAATAACTGGATTTTTAAATGCTTCGTATACTTTCGCATCGTACTGTGGCGGATAAAATTCCGCAAAATTTACATTAGGAACTGCACAATCCAGGTGCACATGAATCTGCTGCTGGCCATGAGGGCTCATAACAATGCCATTGGCATCTGCCATAGCTGCTACTTTCATAAATTCTGTAACACCACCAAGGCAGGCCGCATCTGGATTTAATATGCTGATTGCCTGAGTCTTTAACAGATCACGGAAACCAAAGCGGGTAACCTCATTCTCGCCTCCGGCGATCGGAATGTTGCACTTCGCAGCAACTTTGCTGTATCCATCATAATCATCTGCATCCACCGGTTCTTCAAACCAATATGGACGATATTCTTCCACCATTTTGCCAAACTCAATGGCTTCATAGAACCGATAAGCACAGTTGGCATCCATCATCAGAACCGTATCATCACCGATCACCTCACGAACCGCTTTCACACGAGCTGCGTCCTCACGCATGCTTATACCACCGACTTTCATCTTGACCGCATGAATTCCCCAGCTTAAATATTCATCCATTTCCTGCTGGAGTTCTTTAATACCTTTTCCTGGTGCATAATAACCGCCTGCCACATAGCAGTCCACCCGGTCTCTGGCACCTCCAAGAAGTTTGTAAAGCGGAAGATTCGCCGCTTTTGCCTTGATATCCCAGACGGCCATATCGATGGCAGATACCGTCTTTGCGCTGGTTCCACGACGTCCAATAAATTTAGGAACATAGGTCTTTGCAAAAATCTGTTCATTGCAAAGAGGATCCATGCCAATGATGGCTTTCCCCATACTCTCGGCAAATTCAATGGCCCAGCTGCATCCATAACCGGTAATTCCTTCATCGGTATCGATTACAAGCAGGTTTAAGTCATTGTGGGTGTAAGTGTGTTTTCCATTGGCGATTGGTTTTGCCTTCGGCCAACGATAATGTTCCACACGTACATCTGTAATTTTCATAGTTACACTCCCTTCCCAATACAGCAGTTCAAGCTGATTCGCAATCAAAAATATTTATATTTCTGTTGCTTTTTTATTGTAAATCCATCATAATATAGGGTGTAAAGAGTGTCCAATATCATTTTTTTGAGCGAATTATAAATTAATTTTATAATTTATCTATATTTACAGTAATATTACCAAAATAAGTGGTTTTTATTTGTACAACATACACAAAAATAGGAGGATTTTATGTTATATGAGAAGTTGGATTATGTGTTGGCCATTGCTGAAGAGCAGAATCTGACACGCGCCGCAAAGAAATTATATATTTCACAGCCAACGCTGACGATGTACCTGAACCGATTGGAAGAAAACCTGGGAGTCAAGCTTTTTGACCGAAAAAAGAACCCAATTACCATCACCCCTGCCGGCAGACGATACATTGAGAAAATGACAGAAATTTCAGAAGAAGAACAGATTCTGCGAGGAGAATTAAAAAGTGTCCAGAATCCTGCACAGACCTTTCGCATCGGTTCTTCCCGTGTAAGGGGGCACTATTGTCTTCCACCTTTATTACGGATTTTGTCAAAACAACATCCTGACATGAATTTTGTTATTTCCCTTGGCACAGAGCGGCATCTGCAGCGGCTGCTGGAAAAATCTTCGATTGATCTGGCTATTGGCTCCCTTACAGAAATCCCAAGCAGCGAAGTTCCCCTGGTCATAGAGCCAATTTCAACAGAACGAATTTTGCTGGTAGCACATAAGAAATATGGATTAGTGCCAGAAGAAGAACAAGAACATAATTCACCAGATCATCCCTATTTATTAGACCCAGAAAAGTTACAAAACCTTCCATTTATTGCCCCGCCTCCTGCCAATGGAATGTACCGCACTTTTCAGCGCATGATCGGACTTTACGGCATTCATCCAAAAAGCAGCATCGTGATCGATATGATGACAACTGGACTAAGGCTGACCAAAGAAGGACTTGGCGTCCAATTTATTTCTGCCGCAATCCTCATTTCCATTTCCGCACTGGATCGACAGAATACTCTGGATTACTGTATATTACCAGATTTACCTGACTCCCGCCCATGTTCCGTTGCCTGGCGTGAAGAAACCGAATTTCTTCCACTCATTCATGAGACCGTAGAGATATTGAAAAATGAGGTAATACCAAAACAATTATATACACAAGTCACACCGTAAAGCAAAAAAGAATCCTGCTTGCAGGATTCTCCGCCTGCGGCGGGTCGCTTTAGCGACATTCTTCCACTCCGCCGCAGTGCGCTCCTTAGCGGAGCGTTTTTTTGTGTCATAGGACAAAGTTTCCTATGACACAAAAAAGTGGTGTCTGGTTTCATCGCCAAACACCACTTTCTCTATCCTTGTTTATTCAACTGTTCTTACTTTGTCTGACTTTTATCCCCGTAGTGCCCAGGTGCTGCAGTCAATCACCTTCGTCGCCACACCCTCATAAAAGTCCGGCTCATGGCAGATCAGAAGGATACTGCCCTTGTATGCCTTGAGCGCACGTTTTAATTCATCCTTGGCATCTACATCCAGGTGATTGGTCGGCTCGTCCAGCAATAGCACATTGGTCGGGCGGTTGATCAGCTTGCACAGGCGCACCTTGGCCTGCTCGCCGCCGCTTAAGACGCGTACCTGGCTCTCGATGTGTTTGGTAGTCAGACCACATTTGGCCAGGGCAGAACGCACCTGATACTGGGTATAGGATGGAAATTCTTTCCAGATTTCTTCGATACAGGTGGTCGTATTGCCCGGTGCCATCTCCTGCTCAAAGTATCCGATCTCCAGATAATCTCCAAGCTCCACCTTGCCGCCCAGGGAAGGGATCAGCCCCAGAATACTCTTTAATAATGTCGTTTTTCCAATTCCGTTGGCACCCTTTAAGACAACCTTCTCACCGCGCTCCATCGTCAGATTCAGCGGTCTGGAGAGTGCTTCATCGTAACCGATCACCAGATCCTTCGTCTCGAAAATGATCTTTCCGGCGGTTCTTGCCTCCTGGAACACAAATTCTGGCTTCGGTTTTTCTTTGGCCAGTTCGATGATATCCATCTTATCCAGCTTTTTCTGTCTGGACATGGCCATATTTCTGGTCGCAACGCGGGCTTTATTTCTCGCCACGAAATCCTCTAATTCTGCAATCTCCTGCTGCTGTCTCTTATAAGCTGCCTCCAGCTGTGCCTTCTTGACCTCATAAACCTCCTGGAACTTATTATAATCGCCCACATAGCGGTCCAGGCGCTGGTTTTCCATATGATAGATCAGGTTTACAACACTGTTTAAGAATGGAATATCATGGGAGATCAGGACAAAAGCATTCTCATAATCTAACAGATACCGCTTCAGCCACTCGATATGCTGCACATCCAGATAATTGGTAGGCTCATCCAGAAGCAGGATATCCGGTTTTTCCAGAAGCAGCTTGCCGAGCAGTACCTTCGTTCTCTGTCCGCCAGAAAGCTCCGTGACGTCCTTATCCAGTCCGATCTCATCCAGTCCCAATGCCCTTCCGACTTCCTCCACCTTTGAATCAATAATATAGAAATCATGAGCCATGAGAAGATCCTGGATCGTTCCAAGTTCCTCCATCATCTGGTTCATCTCATTCTCAGACGCCTCACCCATCTTGTCACAGATCTCATTCATCTGCTCTTCCATCTCAAACAGGAAAGAAAATGCGCTCTTTAATACGTCCCGGATCGTCATGCCCTTTTCCAGAACCGCATGCTGGTCTAAATATCCGGCACGGACGTTCTTGGACCACTCCACCTTGCCCTCGTCCGGCTGCAATTTGCCGGTGATGATGTTCATGAAGGTGGATTTTCCCTCACCGTTGGCGCCTACCAGTCCAATATGCTCTCCTTTTAATAACCGAAAAGAAACGTCATGGAAAATAGCGCGGTCACCAAATCCATGGCTTAAATGCTCTACATTTAAAATACTCATAAAAATAATTACTCCTTATTTATCGCTCGATATTCCCATTCTACATGAGAAATCCATGGGGTGCAACCAGATTTCCATTCAGAAAACTTTGACTCCTGACAGATCACCCATTTTCTCATTCATTTCGATGAATTTTGATTGAAGAAACGCATAAAAACAGGTATGATGATAGAATACTCATAACAGGAGGATTTTTTCGCATGTACACCTATGCCTGGTATCACTGGATTACCTTTTTCTATCTATATTGCTTTTTCGGCTGGATTTTTGAATCCACCTATGTTTCTTTCAAACAACATCATTTCGTCAACCGTGGTTTCCTGCGTCTGCCAATGCTTCCACTTTACGGAGCGGCGCGATTCTGCTGCTGTGGGTATCATTACCTTACCAGGATAACTTAATTCTGGTCTATATCGCCGGTTTTATCGCCGCTACTGCCCTGGAATATGTAACTGGAGCAGTGATGGAACGCCTGTTTAAGGTCCGTTACTGGGATTACAGTGATAAGAAATTCAACATCAACGGCTATATCTGTCTTGGCTCATCCATTGCCTGGGGCTTTTTGACCATCTTCATGACCGAAGTGATCCACAAGCCTATTGCGAATTTCGTGACTTCGCTGAATCCGATCGTGGAATTTACCTTTATTGCCGTGATTTCCGTGTTGTTCGTATACGATACCGTCCGTTCCACCAAAGAAGCTCTGGATCTTGCCCGTGTGCTGGAATCCATGACAAAGCTAAAGACCGAAGCAGAAGAACTGCAGATCCAGCTTGCTTTATTAAAAGCAGAAACTTCCGAGAAGGTATCGGAGATCAAGAATGGTGCTGTCATGCGGATCAGCGAATTAAAAGAAGAGGCTGCAGACCGTGCCATGAAGGCAGCCGATACTGCAGCCCAGCGGGCAAGCGAAATGACCCAGTCCTTGACTGACCGTCAGCAGCGGGCCGAAGTACTGGCTGAGAAACTCCGCAGCCTGTCCGAAACCCATCATAAGCTGAGCCACCATATGAGTCATTACCGCAGACGTCTCTTAAATGGTAACCCTACCGCCTATTCTAAGAAATTTGCGGAGGCACTCAATGAATTAAAAAAATACGGAACCTTCAAAAACGGTTCTGACCAATAAGACGAAACATTTTTTCCGGCGCATCCTGGACATAACGAAAGAGCTTCGTGATCCTGGGTGCGCTTAAGCATACGGCAAGAGCTACAGAAAACGCCATAACAAACACGACCGTCATGCGGCTGCGTGAGGTCACAGCACAATAAAATCCAGCCGCTTCCATCAGATCTCTAATCGGACGGTGAAGAATATAAATCTGCAGTGATCTCTCTCCCAGACATGTCCACACCCTTCTCTGTCTTGGGACAACAGCCATCACTCCCAGTATCATGATCCCGGCAGCGCCATAAGCACAGAAACGCACCAGCGCACTTGCCGGGCTCCACAGGGTTCCGATCCGCCCGTAGTTCATCCCGTATACGATGGGAAATAATTCCTTTAGAGCTCCATTGGACTCTACTGCCGTAACAACAGCCAGAAAAAGTGCCAGCACGACCATCTGCCATCTGCCCTTCCAGCTTCTAAAACTTCTCACCTGATCCTCTGTCAGATAATATCCGATCCAGAAAAACGGCCCGAAGCTCAGTGTCCTGCTCAACACCAGGAAGCTTCCAATATGTCTTCCATACCCGCTTAAGATTCCGATCACAATCACTGCCATAAGCACCGCCCATGCTCGGAAACGGGCCAGTAAGAACACCTCCAGATACCACCAGATCATGGCAAGCAGATACCATGGTGCTCCACTCTCCCGCAGGAAATTGATATTTGCCGTCCACGGCTGTCCTGCCGCCAGACTTTCTGTCATCCCTGATATGATCTGAAAAAGCAGATAGAGCCATAAAAGCTTTCCGATGCGTTCCCATCGAAATCGTTTTCCTGCATACATTCCTTTCGCAAAATAACCGGAAACCATAATAAACATGGGCATATGAAACAGATAGATCACATTGACCAGTCCATCCTTTAACCGGGTGCTTTCTAAGGGTAACAAAAAATGCCCGATCACCACAAGGGTGATCAGGACACTTTTTATATTATCAAAATAATCATTACGAATTTTTTCCATAAAACCTTAAATGATATCTCAGCAATTACTTACAACATCTTATCAACCATGGCCATCAGGCTTCACCAAGCTCTGCAGACTTCTTGTCCGCATCTTCCAGGGAAGTTCCCTTGACACCGTAGTAGAATTTGATCTTCGGCTCGGTACCGGATGGTCTTACACATACCCATGCGCCATCGTTGAGATCATAGTACAGAACGTTGGATGCCGGAAGTCCGGTCTCAGTGACTGCCCCGGTCTTCATATCTTTGATGGTATCCAGCTTGTAGTCTCTTGCAGATACAACATCGTACTCACCAACCTTGGCTGGAGCTTCTTTTCTCAGAGTCTCCATGATGTTCTGGATCTTGGCCAGACCCTCGATGCCTTTTAAGCCGATGGCTTTGACTGCGTCTTTGTAGTAACCATATTTCTCATACATAGCAACCATGGCATCCCACAGTGTCATATTCCTGGTCTTGTAATAAGCTGCAGCCTCACACAGGGCAACGGAAGCGGAAACAGCGTCCTTGTCACGTGCATAAGTTCCGATCAGGCAGCCATAACTCTCCTCTAATCCGAACATATAGTGGCCTTTGCCGGTCTGCTCTTCTTTTAAGATCTGTTTGCCGATCCACTTAAATCCAGTCAGACACTCCACTAATTTACAATGATAGTAATCTGCCACTGCGTCTACTAAGTTGGTGGTAACGATGGATTTTACCACTTCGCCGTCCTCTGGGATCGCATTCTTTGCTGCTTTCTGGCTGAGAACGTACTCGCATAACAGAGAACCGGACATATTACCAGTCAATGGGATATATTCGCCTGATTTGCTGTCTTTTACATAAACACCAAGACGGTCTGCATCCGGATCAGTTGCCAGAACTAAGTCTGCATCTAATTTCTTCGCCATACCAAGACCCAGTGCAAATGCTTCTGCTGCCTCTGGGTTCGGATAGCTGACGGTTGGGAAATCACCATCTGGCAGTTCCTGCTCCGGAACTACATAAACATGGGTAAATCCGATCTCTTTTAAGACTCTTCTTACTGGGATATTGCCAGTGCCGTGAAGAGGGGTGTAGACGATCTTGATATCGTCCTGCATCTTGTCGATGGCATCCTGATTTACCACCTGTGCTTTTACGTGGGCAATATACTTGTCGTCGATCTCAGCGCCAATTACCTTATATAAACCTGCTGCTTTCGCATCGGAAGCGGACATGGTCTTCACAGTAGACAGATCCTCGATCGCCAGAACTTCCTCAGTCACTCCTTTATCATGAGGCGGTGTAAACTGTGCGCCATCCTCCCAATATACTTTATATCCATTGTACTCCGGCGGGTTATGGCTTGCGGTCACATTGATTCCGGCGATACAGCCAAGCTCACGGACTGCGAAGGATAACTCTGGTGTCGGACGGAGAGACTCAAACTTGTAAGCTACGATTCCGTTGGCAGCCAGTGTTCTTGCTGCTTCATCTGCAAATTCCGGTGACATATGGCGGGAATCGTAAGCGATGGCAACGCCCTTGGAAGCGCCTCCCTGCTTGATGATATAGTTTGCCAGTCCCTGAGTCGCTCTGCGGACTACATAGATGTTCATGCGGTTGATACCTGCGCCGATCACACCTCTTAAACCGGCAGTACCAAACTCCAGATCCATGTAGAAACGCTCTTTGATCTCATTCTCATTATCTGCGATCGCACGCAGTTCTTCTTTGGTCTCCTCATCAAAATATGGGTTGCTCAGCCACTCCTCGTAGATTTTTTTGTAATCCTTCATGGTGGTACTTCCTCCTCCTTTTTCTAACACAACTGCTCTGTTCTTCACAGTTTTCCTCCGATCAGCAAAGCCAATGCGCAGGCCTGTCAAACAGTTATGTTTTTACAGCGGTCCAGTCCCTTTTTCCGGTTATCTGAACCGTTGTCTCCTATCGTTTATTATACTTCACCCGCCCCATCCCTGCAATCATTCATTGCAATAATTCCAGGAAATTTTTCTGATTTTCAGCCTGCTCCATTAAAATCCTTATTTTTTCCATATTTCGCGCCGGAAACCAGGCTTTTTTCGAATTGTAGTAAAAATTCAGCTGTTTCCAGTATTTTTCCGGATACAAAAACAGATAATACAGGCTCTCGATCTTCTCCATTGAGAGCGGCATGATCCGGTCATAGGCTGCGAACATTTCCTGGCCCAGCCGGATATCCCAGTTATGCTTTTCCATGGTTTTCCGCACAAAATGGTACAGATCCTCCATCTGATCACCCAGGTGCATTTTATGGAATTCAATAACTGCAGTATAGCCCTCCCCCATCAAAATATGGTGATGGTCCATATTGCCATGGCACAGCCGGTCCTCATGCTCTTTTTCCTTCAAGGCTGCCATTCCCGCTTCCGCCTCCTGTGCACATTCAAAAAATGCAGGAAAGGTCTCCATGACACACCGTTCAAAATCAGTTTTCTTTTTCTTCTGTTTGATATAATTCCGGGTTCGGGTCATTTCACGGTTATGGCGCTTCATTTCCTGTTCCAGAGATTCCCCATGAATGGAGCCTAAACTCCACTCCTCTGATCTTGGAATCTTTGCCAGGCATTTGTGAAGTCTTGCGATCTGCCGAACAGCCAAAAGCACCTCCTTGTGGTCTTTCAGGCTGCACTCCCGGTCTGTGAACCATTCCTTCAGCACATATCTGGTCCCATCCTCCCCCAGGGCGATCAGACTGTCTTCTTTGGTTTTTATGTACTGGTCCACCGGGATCTGACCTTCCTCTTCCACACGGCTCAGAACCAGATCCTCAAACTCCAGCCTCCGCAGTGTTCCCCGGTATTCCTGCAAAAGCGCTGTCCCCCGGTCCGTCTCACAGATCCAGCCGCTGCGCCCCTTTCTCACACTGTCCGTCATTCTATCATACTGGGCCAACCCCTCCAGATATTTTTCGTTCACACGCACCCCTCCCCCAAGTTCACAGCCTCGCAGCCGCTCCACAGATACCTGTCACGGACATGCTGCAGCGTTGCATGGCAGTTACACTCTAGGGTATGAAAAAAGACGGGGGATTATACTTAAATGAATAAGAAAGAATGTGCCTTGGCACATTCTCGCGCCGAGCGCGGTCGCTTGCGACATGTTTCTTTTTCGCGCGAGTGCGCATCCCGCAGAGCGTTTTTTGTGTCATAGGGCGAAGTTTCCTATGACACAAAAAGAAATAGCACCATCCCGCCCAAAGGTTGGTGCTATCTCTCTTAGAATCATACTTTTTTTAATATATCTTTCGTATTCCACTCCGGATGCTCCAGAACCAGCTCTAAAAGCCGCTTTAACGTCTCACCCAGCTCTTTCCCCGGCTTCATGCCTGACTGGATCAGATCAGCTCCGGTAATTGCCAGTTCTTTTAAGGAAACGCAGTCTCCCCGCTGCCGGATCTCCCTGCTCTGGGTCTTCACCCAGTCCAGATCTTCCACACATCCTTCTGCCTGAAGCTCCAGCTCTCCCACAGAAGTCTTCAAAACCAGCAGATCATCGTACAACTCCGGAGCCATCTGACTCATGGTTTTGCGGATCTGGGTCTGATCAGCTCCTATAGGACGTTTCCACCACTGTACCAGGGTCTTTGCCTTGCTGATCGTGTCATTATCCAGTTTTAACTGGCGGAGGATCGCCACAGCCTCCTCCGGTGTCTGATGGCGCAGAAGGGCAGCCCAGCGCATATGTTTTTCTTTAGGGAGTCCCGGATCAATGGCAATCTGCGCCGGATTAATCTTTGGGAAATCCGCGCAGATCCTGGTGTCCAGTTCCCTGTCAAAAACTTTCCTGATCTCATCCGGGTGATTAGATAACAGAAGCTTCGTTAACTCCACCTGAATCCGCTCCTTGCTCACGTGGATCAGGTTCGGAGCAATCACCTTGATGGCCTCCCAGGTACTTTCCTCGATGGAAAATCCAAGCTGGGCTGAAAAACGGATCGCCCGCAGAATCCGCAAGGCGTCCTCTGTAAAGCGCTCCAGAGCATTGCCCACGCAGCGGATCCGTTTTTCCTTCAGATCCTGGATCCCTTCAAAGGCATCCACCAGGCCCTCTTTCGGGTTGTAGGCCATGGCGTTGATGGTAAAGTCCCGGCGCTTTAAATCTTCTAATAAATTAGAGGTAAACTCCACCTCTTTTGGATGGCGTCCATCCTCGTACTCCCCATCAATCCGGTAAGTGGTCACCTCGTAGCCCACCTTATCCCGCATAATGGTCACGGTACCATGCTGCAGTCCCGTATCAATGGTATGTCCGAAAATGGCTTTCACCTGCTCCGGTCTTGCGGAAGTGGTGATGTCCCAGTCTCCCGGAACCCGGTGGAGAAGACTGTCCCTGACGCAGCCGCCTACCACGTAAGCCTCAAATCCATGATTATTTAACTGTTCCAGAATCTCCTGCGCATGCTTTGGCACCTGCATAGTCAGTTCCATGCCTTCTCCTCCTTTCTCACTATCTGTTTTTACAACCAGCACAGCGCACTCTCTGCACCGCTCTGTCTCTTTCTCTTAGTATGCTCTGCCCCAGTAAACCATCTTGGTCGCCGGTTTGCCACAGCATACACATTTATCGGATAATTTCTCCTGTGCAAATGGAATACATCTGGAGGTTGCTCCAGTATCCTCTTTGATCTTATCCTCACACTCCTGGCATCCGCACCACATCGCCTTTACAAAGCCCGGTTTCTCATTGATGGTCTTTACAAAGCCCTCGTAATCGGTTGCCTCATAAGTATGGGCATCTCTGTGGGCCTTTGCTTTCTCATACATTGCCTTCTGGATGGTCTCTAACATCTCGGCAACCTTTGTCTCGAGCTCATCTAAGGAAACAACGGTCTTTTCATGGTTGTCACGGCGAACCAATACTGCCTGATTCTGCTCCATATCCTTTGGTCCGATCTCTACACGTAACGGAATACCGCGCATCTCACAGTCGCTGAACTTCCAGCCTGGGCTCTTGTCGGAATCGTCCACTTTTACATGGAAACCAGAGTTGATCAGACGGTCTTTTAACTCGTATGCCTTGTCTAAAACGCCCTCCTTCTTCTGCTGGATCGGAACGATCATCACCTGAACCGGTGCGATTCTTGGAGGCAGTACCAGACCATTGTCATCACCGTGAACCATGATGATAGCGCCGATCATACGGGTCGTCATACCCCAGGAAGTCTGATGTACATATTTTAAAGTGTTGTCTTTTGCTGCGTACTGGATACCAAATGCCTTCGCAAATCCATCACCGAAGTTATGGCTGGTACCGGACTGCAGTGCCTTGCCATCGTGCATCAGAGACTCGATGGTGTAAGTAGCCTCTGCGCCTGCGAATTTCTCTTTGTCTGTTTTCTGTCCACGGACAACCGGAATTGCCAGAACCTCCTCACAGAAATCTGCATACAGATTTAACATCTGCTCAGTACGCTCTTTTGCTTCCTCAGCAGTTGCATGGGCAGTGTGGCCCTCCTGCCATAAGAACTCTCTGGAACGTAAAAATGGTCTGGTTGTCTTCTCCCAGCGAACTACGGAACACCACTGGTTGTATACCTTTGGAAGGTCACGGTAAGACTGGATGTCCTTTGCGTAGAAATCGCAGAACAGAGTCTCGGAGGTCGGTCTTACACACAGACGTTCCTGCAGCTCTTCTAATCCACCGTGAGTTACCCATGCCACCTCTGGAGCAAAGCCCTCTACGTGGTCTTTTTCCTTCTCCAGTAAGCTCTCTGGAATGAATAATGGCATATATACGTTCTGAACACCAGTCTCTTTGAAACGCGCGTCTAACTCTTTCTGGATGTTCTCCCAGATAGCGTAACCTGCTGGTTTGATGACCATGCAGCCTTTTACGCTTGCGTAATCACATAATTCTGCTTTTTTTACAACATCTGTGTACCACTGTGCAAAATCCACGTCCATGGATGTGATGGCTTCTACCATCTTTTTGTCGTTTGCCATGTTTTTTCTCCTCTTTATAAATAAAAATAAAATAGAATCCTGTCCGAAGGGCTCTTTTCATAACCAGAAATTCCAACAGAATTTCCTGTTTTGTGTCATAAGATGAAGCTTCCTATGACACAAAAAAAGCCACCCGGTCCCTGCCGCTTGGACAAGGGACCGGATGACTCGTAAGTTCTCCGGCGGTACCACCCTGATTAACCGGCGGGTCTGTCTGACAAACTGACCGCTTCCGGTTCTCTTCATTCTTCCCTTAACGCTGGAAATACGCTGCACTTTCATGCAGGGCTCCGAGGCAGGTTGGGCTTCCAGGGACACGGGAATTCTCAGCACTTCTTCCCTCTCTGTAGGCGTATGTCAGCTTACTAACCCTCTTCTACGCTTTTGCATATGTATCAAATTTTATGCCAAATTTTCCCGCTTGTCAAGCCCTGGAAGCAGTAAAATCTGCCGACTCCCAGACACATTTGTTACAGCTCATGCCTTACACAAATACATGTTTTTCATTGTATTTTCCAGCAAAAGCCCTTATAATCGTGTCAAGAATCATGAATACTTCGTAACAATTCAGTACCATCATAGTTACAATACTTCTCGAAATAGAAATGGAGAAATTACATTATGATACAGGATATTGCACCACACCACTTTGACAACGCCTATCACTCTTATGCCCCCCGCGAGGAAGATTTTGCCATCTATTGCCAGCCCCATCAGGTGCTTTTGAAGCGTCAGGAGGACCGGATCATCTTTCCTACCTTCCAGGATCTGAAAAAACGCAACGATGACATTTTAGAAAATGCCACTTATTTATTCCAGATTGATGAATTCCGGTTTTTCCTGGTAAAACATGTAAACCCGGAACCATTATCCGGTTTCCAGATGGAAAACACCGAAATCTTCCGTCTAGCAGAACCACAATATCTGGCTTTTGCCGGAATCACTGCTTACCAGCTTTATCTCTGGTACGAAAGCCGTAAATTCTGCGGCTGCTGCGGTTCCCCGCTCCGTCATGATGAAAAAGAGCGGATGATGTACTGCGACCACTGTCATGCCATGGAATTCCCGAAGATTTCCCCGGCAGTCATCATCGGACTGACCCACAAAAACCGGCTTCTCCTGTCCAAATACGCCGGACGGACCTACAAAAAGTATGCGCTTCTGGCCGGATATACAGAAATAGGCGAAACGGTGGAAGAAACCGTCAGCCGGGAGGTCATGGAGGAGGTTGGTCTTCCTGTGAAAAATATCCGCTACTACAAAAGCCAGCCATGGCCATTCAGCAGCACCGTATTGATGGGATTTTTCTGCGATTTAGACGGTGATGACGAGACGGTCACCTTAGACGCAAACGAACTGGCTCTGGCACAGTGGTTTGAACGGGACGAGATCCCGGTGACACCGTCCAGAGACAGTCTGACTAACGAAATGATCATGGCATTTAAAAATGGACTTGTGTAATCCCCATTGCCGAAATCGGGGAGCCTGCCGGCTCCCCTGCTTGTCCATACCTCTTCAGTTTTTTCCAAGGCTTAACCATGGACCAGCCTGTTTTCTAACTTTGTACTTCCTTTGTACAGTCTTTATGATCCCCTGTTTTCCGGGAAATATGTATCTACACAAAAAACTTTTTCGTAAATTTCCGAAAGATCATCCCCTCCGGCTCCATAGAAAATTCCATCCATTTTCCAGTCACCGGATGTTCAAATGCCAGCCCACAGGAGGAAAGTGCCACATTCTGTCTTGGCACCGCTGTCCCGTATCTGGCATCTGCCCACAGTGGGTAACCGTGTCCGGCAAACTGCACCCGGATCTGATGATGACGTCCAGTCTTTAGATGAATCTCTACCAATGACAGCTCCTGTCCTTCTTTTTCTACCGTATCCATCACCCGGTAATCCAGTTCTGCTTTTTTCGCCCCGGTTATCCCCTTATCCACAATTTTCGACACGTTAGCTTTCTCGTCTTTCAACAGGTAATCCACGAAGTTACCCACATTATCCACAGGTTTTCCACAAACCACAGCCCGGTAGGTTTTCTGGAGCTTGTGCTCCTGCACCTGCTTACTCAGAGCCGCAGCAGCCTTCTTATTCTTGGCATACACCATGATCCCGCCCACAGGCTTGTCCAGCCTGTGGATAACTCCCACATAATCTTCCACCGGTTTTTCCCCATTTTCTGTGGATAACCTGTGGATATGTTTCTTAATCTCACTGACCATATCCGGCGCAAAGGAATGCACCGCCTGGGATTCGGTTCCCACCGGCTTTTTTACAACAATCACATCTTGATCTTCATAAAATACTTTTAACATGTAAATTCTCCATTTTCCCTTTCCTGCATATCTTATGTTTCACGCCATGCGTTACACAAATGGTAATAGATTTTCCGTCAGAACCCTTGCATTTTCATTTCGCCTGTAGTATAGTATCAATAAACGCTATATGTAGTTTTTAATACTACGTGTAAAGGTTTTGTTTTCGAACCAATGAAGGTACTGAATCGTTACTTGTTTTCAACATAAAGGAGGTAAATCTTATGTTTAAACTTCATATGAAAGATCCAGGAAGTGCCATCACCCATTTCATCGCAATGGTCCTGTCGATCCTGGCGGCCACACCGCTGCTATTGAAATCCTACCGTGATACTGGACATTTTACCATAAACAGCCTGTCCCTGGCTATCTTTATTGTCAGCATGATCCTGCTTTACGCAGCCAGCACCACCTACCACACCCTGGATATCTCACCGAGGTCAACAGAATCCTTCGGAAAATTGATCACATGATGATCTTCGTCCTGATCGCAGGCACCTACACACCGGTCTGCATGGTGGTGTTAGGTGACCACACCGGCTGGATGCTGCTGGGACTTGTCTGGGGGATCGCCATTGCAGGGATTCTGATCAAAGCGTTCTGGATCACCTGCCCCAAGTGGTTCTCTTCCATGATCTACATTGCTATGGGCTGGGTCTGCGTCCTGGCTTTTGGTAAGATTGTCCACGCTCTCCCTGCTCCTGCTTTTGGCTGGCTTCTGGCTGGTGGTATCATCTACACGGTAGGCGGCGTGATCTACGCCTGAAGCTTCCAATCTTTAATTCCAGACACCAGAATTTCGGTTCCCATGAAATTTTTCATCTGTTCGTCATGGGGGGAAGCCTGTGCCATTATATTATGATGTACTGTTTTGTAGCTTAATATTTCATGATGTTGGGGGCAAAAGCTTTTGCCCCCTCTGATACCGGATTGCTCTGCACTGCGTACTCCCGCAATTCTCATATTTCATACAACAAAGAACGGTGTCTGCCGATGGATTTCTCCCGGCAAACACCGTTCTTCTTTTATGCTCTCTGTTTCCTATTTTTCTTCTTCGCTATTCTGTGAAACTGCTGCTCCTTCCACCTGGTCAGCTGCTGCATGTTCCTCATTCTCTGTCACAATTTCCTCGCCATCCTGCTGCGCTTCCATCGTCTGTGCTTCTTCTGCCGCCTCATCCTCGTCTGCAAACAGCGGACGCATCTCATGATCGTCCTCTCTGTCATCCTTCGGCATATATTTCTTAAATACCGCATTCAGGAAGAAAGAATTCACAAATGCGATCAATGCCACGCCAAACATCAGAAGCTGTGGAATCATGGTCAGTGTCAGCAGCACCAGCACCACATCCATCACAACAATTCCGATCGTATAAAAAATATGGCGGATGGACATGAAAAACGCATTGAAAATGGTTTTCTTCACCGGATTATAAAAACGGGACTGCAGTGGAAATACGAAAGTAAACATGGCAAACCAGATAAATAACAGCGCTAAAAATACCGTTGTCATCACCGTTCTTAAGGTGGAGTATGCCATCATGGTCAGTACAAAATACAGATCAAATCCCAGAATCAGTCCAACAGCCAGAAAGATCAGCCAGATTGCCGTTGCCTGCTTAAAGTTGTCCTTAAATGATTTAAAGAAGGAACGGATCGTATATCCATCCTCATCACGGACCAGCCTTAAAGTGACATAATACATCGCAGTTGTAGAAGCGCCAATGGTCACGATCGGAATGGAGCAAATGATCCAAAGAAGATTTACCACCAACACATCCCAGAACTTTCCGATAAATCTCCATACTGGATTATCGTAGTTAAATAAGTTAGAAAACATCGTATGTACCCCTTTCCAGATTTCTTTGATACCGTATCTGTTTATTATATCGAAATCGTACAAAAAAATCAATTTGTAATGGGATTTTTACGGAAATTTTATAACATTCCAAGAGGTTTTATGTTATACTTGGTGATATCACCACTTAGAAATGAGGAAATTCTATGTCATTAAAAGAAGAACTGAAAGAAGAAGCCGGAAATGAAAAACGGAAGCTAAAAGAAATGAGCCGCCAGGATAAGCTCTGGTACATCTGGGAGTATTATAAATTCCATATTGCCGCTGTCATCGGCGTCATTTTCCTGATCTATATCATCGGCACCAGTATTTACAATTCCACCAAGGAAACCATGGTCTACTGTGCTGTGGTCAATAACTACTCCGAAGAATTAAATACGGACGCATTTACCGTTGATTTCCATGATGCCATGGGATATGGCAAAAAACAGGAAGTGAACGTGGAAAATCTGTATGCCACTTATGATGGCAACGCCTCTGAGCTTGTCATGGCTACTCTTGCCAAATTATCTGCCCTGGTTGCTGCCCAGGAACTGGACGTAATGATCGCTGACGCAGAAAATATCGACCACTACGAGGCGATGGACGGTTTCGGCAATCTGGAGGAGATTCTTCCTGCAGAGCTTCTGGACCAGGTACAGGATCTGATCTACTACAGCACCGCCTCCGATGGCTCCAGGATTCCGGTTGCCATCGACATCAGCGGCACTGCCTTCGCCCAGAACAACGGTATTACCCTGAAACCTGCTTACTTCAGTATTCTGGTAAATACCAAGCGGATGGATCATGTTCTGGAACTTCTCCGCTACATTCTGGCTCAATAAACACAAATCCAAGCTTCTGGATCACATGAATAGACGCTTCATTAGAGGCGTCTATTTTTGCGTATAAAAATACTGGTTCTTCCAGAGTCTCTTTTACATGGGAAATGATTCCCCTGCATGCTTCCACTGCCAGACCCTTTCTACGGTACGGCTTAAAAATATGATAACCAAGTTCCATAGATATCCCGTCAAAATGTTCATTTTCTATGGGCGTCAGACCAGCCTTTCCCACCAGCTGCCCGGTCTCCTTTTCCACCAATGCCCAGATACCCCACTCATAGAAGCCATACTGGCACCGGATATAGTCCTTTAGCTTCTCTCTGGCGTAAAAAATCTCATCTGCCGGTCCGTCTTCTGCCTCTTTTGGAACCTGATCCGCGTCCTCTTCGGCAAATTCCCGGATCAGAAGCCTTCTGGTCTCCGTGATCTTCCATGGAAGCCCCAGGTGCCGTCTGACTACCTGCTCCAGAAATTTCTGGTCAGCGTCCTCCAGATCTTCCACCAGATAAGACGCCCCCGACAAATCCTGCTGCCCCTCACCGTTCCTGTCCCAGAAACCAACAGAGGCTTTCCCGTCTGCTTTCGCTTTCAGGAGAGCCTCTGTTTCATCGGACAAAACCACGGGATAGGAAATGCCATCAATGCTTACATATCGTATCTCTGTCATAATCCGCCTTTTATTAACATTTCTCTGGTTCTGGATATTCCTCACCAAAGGTCTCTACGGTCATTGCCTTAATCTTCTGCTCTTTCATCGGACGGTCGCTGTAATCGGTTCTCACATCCGCGATCTTATTGACGTTCTCCATGCCATCGATGACCTTGCCAAATGCAGCGTAAGCGCCGTCTAAGTGTGGAGCGTCCTTGTGCATGATAAAGAACTGGGAACCTGCGGAGTTCGGGCTCATGGCACGTGCCATGGACAGAACACCTTCGGTGTGATTTAAGCTGTTCGGGAAACCATTCTGTAAGAACTCACCCTTGATGCAGTATCCTGGACCTCCCATACCGGTGCCATCCGGACATCCGCCCTGGATCATAAAACCACTGATGACTCTGTGGAAGATCAGGCCATCATAGAAGCCTTTCTTTACTAAGCTGATAAAATTGTTGACTGTATTCGGTGCGATCTCCGGGTATAACTCGGCTTTGATGGTATCGCCATTCATCATTTCGATGGTAACTACTGGATTTTTCATGGAATTTCTCCTTTTCTAACTATTTTGTCTTCTATTTTAACAGAGCTTCATTTTCTTGTCCAGATACAGCTTCATGATTATGTTCTGACCTCAACCGCTGATTTACTGCGGAAGGATCAAAAATTCCACTGTAACATCTGCCGTCACTTCCATCTGTCCCGGCATCACCGCCATGTCCACTGCCGCTGACGCACTTTCCTTCATAGCGGAATTCTGGTAAATTCCAGCGTCCACATATCTTCCATACTGGTTATTACCATTTTCTGTAACATGCAGAAGATCGATCACCTGATAGTTATCCGCATGAGCCATAGTCTCTGCCTTGGTCTTTGCACTGGTGATGGCTTTCTCCAGCGCCTGGTTATACGCCTCATCATAATCGCTGGAATAATACTGGACCTGCTGGATCTCATTAGCGCCCTGGGCAACACCGCCGGATAACAGCTCACCTACCCGGTCCATCTCCACATCAGACACGGTGATCTGAGTCCGCATCTCATATCCGGTAACTCTTTGCTCGCTTCCACTCCAGTCATATAACGGATTCATGGTAAAGCCTGAAGTAGAAATAGAAGCGTCCTCAAAGCCCTGCGCTTTCAGATACTCCACCAGTGCATTCATCTTCTTGGTATTTTCCTGCTGGCAGATAGCAGAATCTGCGTCTTGGGTGCTGATGGCATAGGTAATGGACGCTTTATCCGGCTCGATCTTGACCGTCTCCCGTCCGCTGACCTCGATGGTACTCTGGCTTTCCCCATTCTCAACCTGGATTGTATTGGGGAAACTGACATCGGTTCCTGCCGGGCTGCATGCCGCCAAGGAAACTGCTGATAAAAAACAAATTGCTGCAATACGGTAGTTTTTCATAAATTCCTTCCTCCTTCATTCCCATTCTGGATTTCTATGAATTTCCTGATATCTACAGTATAACAGCAATTTTTTGATTTCTATGTTCTTTTTTACATTTCCTTAACAGGATTCCTTATTTTCCATTAAGGAATTCCAATAGACACCAGCTATCTGGTTCCGTAAAACTCCACTTCGGAGATACAGGTGTCCTGCCACTTGCTTCCCGGATATACAGAATCGATGATCAGCTTCACTTGCTTCGCCGTCACCGGTTTCTTACTGGAAAATGTATAAAAATGACCTGCATCATCAAAGTTCAAGGCCTGTTTCTTTCCATCTATTTCCAAAGTTATAGCCTTCGGACGGTTATTCTCCTGAAATGCCTTATCGCTTCTGCCATTTCCAGGATAAATGCGGATGACCTGAAGCTTCGTTCCAGACTCCGGCTCATAGGTGATCTGCTCGCCGATGCCATCCCCCTCTACCCCTTCTTCCCATGGAGTCGAGGTATCACCATCGTTTAAAAACGCAGCGCCATAGACAGTACCAGATTTGCCTGTCAGCTGGGAACTGACGCTCAAGGTTCCTCCGGTCAGATGTTCCAGACCGCTTAATGCAGCTGTTTCATCGGAAGCCAGCTCAAAAGATGTTCCTCCAATGCCTGCCACCAGACTTCCAGCGATACTCTTGATACCAATGGCAGCAAGACCGATCACCACCAGAGCAATTCCGATTCCTGCGATTTTTTTGCCAAAGCCATGGGATTTCCCACGGCTTTGCGTATCCATCACTGCACGATCGCCCCTCCGGCTGTCCTGGTCATCTGGCTTGGCATCATGATCTTCCTCTGCTTCATCCAGATCGTCAGCTTCTGGCTCGTCAATGGCTTTGACCGGCATTTCCGGCTCCTCGCCCTCTTCCGGCCCATTATCCTGTGCCAGCACACGTTCCGTCAACATGGTGGAATCTCTTAAACATTCCTGATTGTTTTCCACGTACCTGGAAATCCGGGCAATTTTTCCATTGTCTTCTATCTGCTGATCCAAAGCGCTCCAGAGTTTTCCAAGAATATCAGCGATTCTCTGACAGGCTTCTTCCGAACAATCCATGTGATCATTCATGGTCATGACCACATAACAGATCACATCCAGCCGGTACGCCGCCTGCTCTCCATAGGAAAGCCGCCCGTCAAATGGCTCCATCACCTTGTTTAAGCCACGCTTAAAGCCCTCAGCATTTCCCTGGACCATGCCGTCCAGATAAACACCCAGATCTGACATCATGGAGCAGAAGGTCAATACCCAGTACAGATCGGTACAGAGATCACTGTCACCACAGCCGCTCTCCATCCGGTGTCTCCAGGTCTGATCCTGGTCATACTGTTCTTCTTCGCCCAGGCTGTGACGCTGATCCAGATACTCAAAAGCGCCCTCCAAAAGACTCTGCTGGGGAATCTCTGCCCCAGCTGTCTTCTGCTTCTCAAAACGTTCTTTCGCGTCACGAAAGACTTCTATATAATACCAGCGGTATTTCATCGCACATTCTCCTTTGCCAGTTCTCCTGTTACAGCTTCCGCATTATGCGAACCGTAATATTCTCTCACTGTCTGGTTACGAATGTACAACATTTCCACGAATTTTTCAAGTATCGCAAAAGAATGTAAGAATTCCAACTTACAGAATGTTGCTGTTCACGCGTTGCGCAAACTACAGAATATCAATATGCTCTCCCGCCAGCGCCTTGTTCATGCTGCGGACTGCGCAGAACTTTCCGCACATACTGCAGGTATCGCTATGGTCATCCTCTGGCAGTCTGGCATCACGGATAGCCTTGGCAGTCTCCGGATCCAGTGCACAGGCAAACTGTGCATCCCAGTCCAGCACTCTTCTGGCATCCGCCATCTTATCATCAATATCTCTTGCATGCGGGATTCCCTTGGCAATATCGGCCGCATGGGCTGCAATCTTGGAGGCAATGATACCATTTTTCACATCTTCCACATTAGGAAGTGCTAAATGTTCTGCCGGAGTCACGTAGCATAAGAACGCTGCGCCGCTCATGGCTGCCACTGCACCGCCAATGGCTGCTGTGATATGGTCATATCCAGGTGCAATATCGGTAACCAACGGTCCTAATACATAGAATGGAGCGCCCATACAGATGCTCTTCTGCACTTCCATATTGGCTGCCACCTGGTCTAACGGCACATGGCCCGGACCCTCCACCATAACCTGGACATTGTGATCCCATGCCCGTTTGGTCAGTTCTCCTAATCGTACCAGCTCCTCGATCTGGCATACATCCGTTGCATCTGCCAGACAACCTGGACGGCAGGCATCACCTAAAGAAATGGTCACATCATGCTCTTCGCAGATGTCCAGGATCTCGTCAAAATGCTCATAGAATGGATTTTCCTGTCCGGTCATGCTCATCCAGGCAAATACCAGGCTTCCGCCACGGCTGACAATGTTCATTTTCCGTTTATGTTTGCGGATCTGCTCAATGGTCTTTCTGGTAATTCCACAGTGCAAGGTTACAAAATCCACACCATCTTCCGCATGCAGGCGCACCACATCAATAAAATCCTGGGCAGTTAATTCTGCCAGGTCTCTCTGGTAATGGATCACAGAATCATAAACCGAACCGTTCCGATCATAACCGGGCACTCATGGGTCAGTTTCTGACGGAATGGCTGGGTATTGCCATGGCTGGACAGATCCATGATGGCTTCCGCTCCCAGGTTCACAGCGCTCATTACCTTCTGCATCTCCACATCATAGTCTTTACAGTCCCTGGAAACGCCCAGGTTCACATTGATCTTGGTGCGGAGCATACTGCCCACGCCCTCCGGGTTTAAGCAGGTGTGATGCTTATTGGCACAGATGGCTACTTTGCCCTCTGCCACCAGCTGCCGCAGCTGCTCCACCGGCATATATTCCTTTTCTGCTACAATCTTCATCTGTTCCGTGATAATGCCTTTTCTTGCGGCATCCATCTGGGTGGTGTAATTCTGGTTCATGTGTGATTCCTCCTATGTTATCTTTTTATCTCAGGTAACTATTCAGTACCTTCATAGTTACGAGCAAAAATCCATTCCAGATCAGCTTCGCTGATGGGATTTTTGCTTTCTAGCCTATGTGTTCTTACGGTCAGCGCAGCATGTGCGCAGACCTACTGAATCGTTACTATCTCAGACTTCTTTCTCGTGGTTCAGCCACTTTGCCGTGTTCACACCACCCAGGGTGTGATCCATCGGTCCGGAGCCTTTACCAAGATCCAGTCCTGCTTCTAATGCCTGGGTAATGTACTCTTTGGCCCGTTTTACCGCCTCTTTTAAGTCGTATCCCTTAGCCAGATTCGCTGCAATCGCACTGGAAAGGGTACAGCCAGTTCCATGTGTGTTTGGATTGTCCACGCGGGTTCCTACAAACCAGGTAACTGTTCCATCGGTCTCCGCCAACACATCATTGGCATCATTCAGACTATGTCCTCCTTTACAAAGGACATTGCAGCCATATGCCTTACTGATCTCCTTCGCCGCCTGTTCCATCTCCTCTGCAGAGTGGATCCCGCGTCCCCACAAAATCTGTGTCTCCGGGATATTGGGCGTGATCACTTCCGCCAGTGGAAGCAGCTTTTCTTTCAATATTTTCACTGCATCCGGCTCCAGAAGCGCCGCCCCTGAAGTGGCTACCATGACCGGATCCACCACAATATGGCGCGCCTGATATTCTTTCAATGTTTCTCCGATAGCCAGGATCAGTTCTCCGTTGCTTACCATACCGATTTTCACTGCATCCGGGAAAATATCGGTAAATACCGCATCCAGCTGGGCTTTTAAAAACTCCGGCGTCACATTAAAAATCCCCGTAACCCCCGTAGTATTCTGTGCCGTCAGCGCTGTGATGGCACTCATGGCAAATACCCCGTTCATGGTCATGGTCTTTAGATCCGCCTGGATACCAGCTCCACCGCTGGAATCGCTTCCTGCTATGGTTAGTGCTGTTTTCATCATCTTTTTCCTCCTTACTCCCACTGCCGGATCTTCTCCAGCAGCCGCTCACTGGCTTTCCTGGGATCCTCTGCCGCAAAAATCGCACTGACCACTGCTGCGCCAGCCAGTCCGCGACCCGTCAACTTAGGAATATTATCCTCTGTGATCCCGCCAATCGCTACCACCGGGATCTTCACCGATTCTGTCACGGCTTTCATCATTTCCGCCGTAATGGGCTTTGCATCCAGCTTGGTTCCTGTCACAAAAGCTGCACCGCATCCCAGGTAATCTGCACCGTCTTCCTGGGCTTTCCTTGCCTCCTCCGGATTATGGGCCGACACACCAAGGATCTTATCCGGTCCCAGAAGCGCCCTGGCCTTCTTTGCTGCCATATCTTCCTGGCCCACATGGACGCCATCCGCGCCAGCTTCCAGCGCCAGCTCCACATCATCGTCAATTACAAACAGAACCCCTCGTTCATGGCACAGCTGCGCCAGTTTCTTCGCCTCTGCAAGCAGTTCCTCTCCCGAAAGCTCCATACCCTCCAGATGGCTTTTTTCCCGAAGCTGCACAAAAGTGGCTCCCCCATCAATGGCTTCAGAAACCACATCGATCAAGTTTCTTCCATGTAACCAGGTGCGGTCCGTTACGGCATATAACCGCATCTGCTCTAGTAATATCTTCATGCTTCATTCCTCCAAATCTACATAACTGAGGCAAAATGCATTCTGCACATTCCACTCCGATCAACTGGCATCCTATGTCAGTTCATGCAGGCGCGACTGCCAACACGAAAAAAGCGGATACACCAACTAAGAATGGTATATCCGCCAGTATCTGCATCTTCCTATTCTCCCTACGTTGGCATTATCCAAATCAGGTTTCTCGGGTCGAAGCGCATCTGCTTCCTCTCAGCCTCACCGGCTCCCCATTTTGTTTTTCAATCAGCTTACTGTAATTTTCAGCTTTCTCTTTTCAATATACCTCTTTTTTCTCATTTACGCAAGTCCTTGACAAATTTTCTCAAACACTTTATGATACAAACAAAGAAAGACAGGGGAGCCGAATATCCGGCTGAGAGGAAATCAGATTTCGACCCTTAGACCTGATGTGGATTATGCCACCGTAGGAAGGACTTTAACATACGCCTTTTTTACAGAGATGCCCACATTGGGTGTCTCTTAATTTTTGTTAAAAGGGGGAATGTGCCGACAAACCGGGCAAAGCCGAGGGGGAGCGCCCTGGGCTCTGTAATGACTCAGTCTGCGATGGGAAGCCGTGTTCCGGCGTGAGAGGAAACCAGGAAGTTTCGACCGAATAAATGAGAAAATTCGTAACGAAGAAAATACAAGGAGATTTCTATCATGAAAACAAACACGAAAAAATTAACTCTCGCAGGCGTACTCTGTGCTGTCGCAGTGGTCGGCAGTATGTTCTCTTTCCCGGTATTCGGCAGCAAATGCGCCCCAGTCCAGCACATGGTCAATATTTTATGCGCCGTTTTATTAGGCCCGTGGTACGGTGTTGCAGTCGCTTTTACTGCCAGCCTGCTACGTAATCTGCTTGGTCTTGGCAGCCTGATGGCTTTTCCAGGCAGCATGTGCGGTGCCTTGTTATGCGGTCTGGTCTATGACCGTTTCCGTAATCTGATCCCGACCCTCTGTGCAGAAGTATTCGGTACCGGAATCATCGGCGGTCTCTTAGCATGGCCAGTTGCTGTTCTTCTCATGGGAAAACCAGCCGGAAGCATCGCCTTCTACGCTTATGTGGTGCCATTCCTGATATCCACCATCGGCGGTTCCCTGATCGCAGGAGCCGTTCTTCTGACTCTTGAGAAAAATAACGCTTTACAGAGAATGCAGTCCAGTATCACCGGTTAATCCCCGGACACCTGCCTGCCCTATATAAAGGATATGATTATGAACGTACTCCATACAACCTTACAAAACGCCTTGGAACAGATCCAGGGCGTTCATCCGCTTTTACACTGTATTTCCAACATTGTGACGGCCAACGACTGCGCCAACCTGGCTCTCGCCATAGGCGCCAGCCCCATCATGGCCCAGGAGCCCCAGGAAATGCCTCAGATCGCTGCTCTTGCGAAGGCAATCGTCCTAAACACTGGAACTCCTGATGAGGCCAAATTCCAGGCAGCTGCCATCGCCGGAAAAACTGCTAACCGGCTTCACATCCCAGTAATCCTAGATCCGGTCGGCATCGGTGCCAGTACCTGGCGCTTAAACCACATCCACGATCTCTTATCCCAGGTTCATCCAGACATTCTCCGGGTTAACTTAGGAGAAGCCAGAGCCCTTTTAGGGCAGACCGGTACGGAACACGGCGTAGACAGCCTGGAAAGCTCCCGGCGCACAGAAACGGATTCCTGTGCCAGAGAACTGGCTAACGCCCTCCACACCGTCGTACTCCTGTCCGGAGAAGAAGACCTGGTCACTGATGGTATCCGCCTGAAACGGATCTCCGGAGGAAGCCCATTAACCAGATCCGTCACCGGAGCCGGATGTATGTTATCCGTTCTGTGCGGAGCCTTTGCGTCCATTGAGACCACCTTCCTCGAAGCCACTCCAGAATCTGCCACTTCACAGCCGGATTACTACTCTTCCGCCTGTCTCGCAGCCCATTTTTGGAAACTCTGCGCTGAAACTGCCGCTCAAACCGCTTCCACTCCAGGAAGCTTCCATGTCGGCCTTTTTGACGCAGCTTATAAACTTTCTATTTTTAACGAAAAGGGGATTTGATCAATATTGTTTATGTTTTAACAATGCGCAATGCTGACGGCTCATCCAACTCCCGGTCACTCACCATCGACCCAGGCAAGCAGCTTCCCGGTAAAAACTCTGTTAAAGAAATGAATCACAAGTCCCAGCCCAAAAGCCGTCACCAGTGTACCGATACCCACAACACCGCCGGCCAGATAGCAGATCAGCGCACAAAGTACATCATTAGACATCCTGTGCCAGAAATAGGGAATCTTCGGCCATCTTTCTGTCATGATCAGAGAAAGGCTATCATAAGGTGCAACTCCCTCATCCGGCATCTGATACATAGACAAGCCCAGAGAACAGATCACAACACCAACGCACAGTGCCACCAGGCGGATCGGCAAAGCTGTAAGCTCCACCCCCAACACCACCGTATAAATATTATAAAAGAACGTAGTAATATACGCCAGGCACACTGCATTCACAACCGTTCCAATTCCCAGGAACCTCCTGCCAAAGGCAATTTCAATGATCAACAACACGATATTTACAATCAGCTGGAAGTTACCATAAGTCATACCAATCATATCTGCAACTGCCATATTCATTCCACTGAACGGATCTGTTCCCAGCCCTGCAAGCTTAAAAATCCCGATTCCCATACCCATAAAAACATTTCCGATACACATGATCAGAACATGCTTCCAGTTAATGTTCTTCAAATACTCCACCATAAACCTTCTACCTCATTCTCTCTAAAAAATATGTCAGACAGATATCCACGATCCGCCTTCACTGTGCAGAATCCATGCCGGATAATCCCTTCATAACCAGCCTGCAACAACGTTTTATTCTATCACACCCCAACACCTCTGTAAAACAAAAAAATCCCAAAAACAACAAATAGCAACAAAAAAAACAGACACGATATGTATGCCATCCGTGACTGTCCATCTGGTTAAAGGGAGGAGAGCTGATAATGGTCCATTATCAGCTCAAGTATTATGAAAAAAATCTTATAAGCATGTGTTCGACAACTTTGTTTGTTGTCTATGGTTAAAGTATATGAGAAAAACGTGAAGAAACCGTGTGCATGGTGTAACGGTTCTTTGAATGTTTTGTTAATAAAATATGAACAAGATACCCGTTTCTATCTCATATCTTTCTATCTCACAACAATATACACCGCATACGCCACATACAGCGCCACCATAATCGCTCCGTCTCTCCGGTCGATCTCATAGCCCCGCTTCGCCAGGATCCAGGTCACAATACTGGAAACGATCAGGAAAATTCCATCAAAAATGGAAAGCCTGTCCACCTTCATCGGGGAAATGGTACAGGAAGCAGCAAGAACAAACAGGATATTAAACAGGTTCGAGCCAATCACATTGCCTAACGCCAGCTCATTTTCCCCTTTCTTCGATGCCACAATGGAGGTTACCAGCTCCGGAAGAGAGGTTCCAAATGCCACGATCGTCAGCCCCACCAGAGTCTCCGTCATACCAAAGGAAATGGCAATCGCACTGGCACTGTCTACTACCAGATTACCGCCGATCACAATAGCAGCCAGTCCGCCTATGATAAACACGATGCTTAAGAATGGACTTAATACCTTGATCTCCTCTTCTTCTCCCGAACCGCCTGCTGCACGGCTTGCCAGGGTATTCTTCACCGTCTTAAACATAAAGTATGCAAACATGACCAGAAGCACCAGACCATTCCAGCGGCTTAAGTTACAGTCGAAAGCAAATAAAAGCAGCATCACCACCGCTGCCACGATGGTAAAGAGAAAATCTCCATAAAGGATACTCTTGTCAATCTTCATAGGCAGGATCAGACCACAGATGCCAACAACCATCAAAAGGTTGAAAATATTGGAGCCGATCACATTTCCCACCGCAATATCATTACTTCCAGCTATGGATGCGGAAATGCTCACCGCCATCTCCGGGGCACTGGTTCCAAATGCCACGATCGTCAGTCCAATGATCACCGATGGCACCCGCAGCAGCTTCGCCACGGAGGAACTTCCTTCCACAAAAAAATCGGCTCCTTTTACCAGAAGCACAAAACCAACTACTAATAAAATATATTCCATCTTCTTATGTCTCCTTCTTGCAGCCATTCCGCAAAATCACTGCTTCTTTCGAGTATAGAAAAACAGCCACATTCTGTCAAGGCTTTCCCCGCTGTTTTCCATTTGCCCGAAAACGGAATTCCGGTTTCCCCGTTGCATCACGGACCCTCGAAGCTGTCCATGGGAAATGTACCTGCCTCTGAAGCCAGAGCAGCGCCAATAAGTTTGGAAACGCCATCAAGCCATTCCAGATATCAGACAGCTTCCACACAGCTTCCAGTCTTGTCAGGCCGCCAAGCACAATGCATACAGAATACAAATAGAAATACCACTGATAGATCCGTTCTGTTCTCCCCATCGTTTCCACCATTTCCAATATCGCCTCCAGCGTCTGCCTCCCCAGATAAAACCAGGCGATCATGGTCGCAAAGGAAAACACCAGCATGGCCAGCGCGATCAACCACTCTCCCATTTTCCCGCACACCGCTCCAAAACTCCAGGCTGCCAGGGCTGCTCCGTCCAGATGCGCCACGCAAAGTCCTGCTGCCCCACCACTGCTACATAAGATCACCAGCGCCGTCATGGTGCAGATCACAATGGTATCAAAAAATACCTCAAAAATTGCCCACATTCCCTGAATTTCTTCTGTACCATATCCACCTTGATCACCTGCTCCATTCACTGCCAGATGTTTCTCCTCTTTCGCCTCCCCATGAAGCCCGGCCAGACTTCCCAGTCCCGCTTCATTGGAAAACACGCCCCTGGCGATTCCATACCGGACTGCCTGGCGGATTCCATAACCACCCACGCCACCTGCTACAGACCTGGGTAAAAGCGCATACCGGAACACCTCTTCCAACACCATTGGAATCCTTTCATAAGAAGTAAGGATCACCACCCCTGCGCACACCACATACACCGTTGAAGCCAATGGAATCAGCCGCTCTGTCACACGCATGATCCGCTCATTTCCACCGGCTAATACCGCCACAGTCATTCCTCCCACAGCCAATGTTCCCACAGCAGCCGGAACCCCAAAGGTAAACTTAAGCGTCTGCACTGCTCCATTAGACTGAACCATCCCGCCCATGCCAAGGGATGCAAGCAGACAAAAAAAGCCGTACACCGTCCCCAGCCACGGAGTTTTTAATCCTTTTGTCAGGTAAGTCACCGCACCTCCGATCCATCTTCCTTTCTTATTCCGGTAACGGTAATGGATTCCCAGCCACACCTCCGCATATCCTGTCATCATTCCCAAAAGCGCTGAGATCCACATCCAGAAAACAGCTCCAGGACCACCTGCTTTCAAAGCTGTTGCCACTCCCACGATATTTCCTGTTCCAATGGTAGCTGCCAGTGCCGTACATGCCGTCTGAAAACCCGAATTCCGGTCTTCCTTTCCGATTGTCTCACTCCACCAGACCTTCCATTCAAATATCTGAAAGCCCCTCGATTTTCCTGTATACAGTATCCCTGTTCCCAGCATCAGTATCAACAGTCCTGGTCCCCACACAAGCCGGTGAACTCTCTCCAACAGCTCTCCAGCTATCTCCATGATCTCCAACGCAGCTCCCGTTTCCATCCAGCCTCCGCCAATCCATCATTCCTCTTTTCTACGTTCTATTCCCTTCCTTTCCATTTCTTTCACTTTTTTAATTTTTTTAAACTTTTTGTGTCTTACCTCGTTTTTCTCCATCCACTGTGCTATACTGGAATCAATGACGGACGGCAAGAATCATGTCTTTTTAGAAACCGTCACACACAAAGATGTTGGGGTCATTGCTCCCGCAATCCTCCAAGAAAGGATCACGACTATGCCTGGATTTACCACCCACTACATCATGGGTATGAAAGCCTACAACGATATGCCATCCAACACTTTAAAGCACATCATTTCCAAATACCGCTGGCTTTACCAGCTTGGCCTTCAGGGACCGGATATGTTCTTTTACTACATCCCAGCCCTGCGCCATCGGGACTACCGGAATGTTGCATCCTACATGCACGAGCATCATGTACAGGAATTTTTTGAATGTTATTTAAAAGAAACTGCAAAAATCCCGTTCCGCCAGCAGCGCGAACAGGCTATTGCTTATTTCTGCGGCTATCTCTGCCATTACATCGGAGATTCCATCTGTCACCCTTATGTTTACGGCCGGATCCAGTATGACATTGACAACCCCAGCATGGCCCATCACGGCAAACATGCAGAGCTGGAAAATGATATTGATGCTCTTTTACTGCGCCGTTATAAGAAGAAAAAACCATCCGAATTTAACCAGGCGGCCACCATCTGCCTAAATGGCCTGGAGACCCAGTTTATCTCCCGCCATCTGGCCAAATGTATCAACGATGCCTATTATCCCATCACATACCGGAACAATTTCCAGATCAGTCCCCGCATGGTACAACGCTCCATTCTGGCCCTGCGTTTTGGCTGCCGCACATTATCTGATCCCTCCGGGCGGAAGAAAACAGGGCTCCAGTTCATGGAATCCCTGCTCCGGCGCCATCATGTGGCCTCCCGGAAGCTGGTGACCGACCAGGTGTCCGATACCCGCTGGAGCCTGAATCTGGATCACGAGATCTGGTGTAACCCCTGGAAAAAACAGATGGCCTCCACCCAGTCTTTCCCGGATCTTTTCTATCAGTGTCTTACCAAATGCCGTACCGTATACTACCTGTTCAATCAGCTGATCACCTCCGGTGCTGCTCCTGATGAATTGGATCTCGCGCCGCTGCTGCACGAACTGGGAAATTATTCCTTCCACAGCGGACTGCCGGTGGATTAAAAGAAATCGCGAACGTTCGACTTGAGCTGCAGCGGTTGTTTCCCTATGAAATTGAAAAAGAATGTGCCTTGGCACATTCTCGCGCCGAGCGCGGTCGCTTGCGACATATTTCTTCTTCGCGCGAGTGCGCATCCCGCGGAGCGTTTTTATGTCATAGGATGAAGTTTCCTATGACATAAAAAGCGGAATGTATGTTTTTCCACACACATTCCGCTTTTTTATTGCTGTCTGCCTTATTCTGCAGAAGGCAATGCATTGGGATCTACCGCACGGTACTCGCCTGCAGGGATGGTATCCTCCAGAAGCCAGTCTGCTTTCTCAGCTTTCTTGCTGTCCTCAGAAACCATCACATAAATATTGTATTTGCTTAAATATCCGCCATAAGACTCATCAGAAGATGGGGCATAATCCGGATTCTGGTCTGCGATCAGGTCATTTAATCCCTTTACCACATTTGTTGCGAACTCTGCTGCTTCTTCATTAGAAACCTCTTCATTGGTCAGAATAAAGAATTTTACTGTATTCTCATCATCAAAGAAGCTTGCGCTGACAGACTCCACAAATGGATATGCATCAGAATCATCGTACTTATCCTGGAAATCCTCCCATAACTGTCCCCATACGATTCCATCCTCACCAGCCAGTTCTACATCAGATGGTGCCTCCGGGGAAATAATGGTGCTTTTTGTACAACCGCAAAGGCAGCAAACTGCAGCCAGAATCACAGCAAAACGTTTTGTCCATTTCATAGTTCAAATCCTCCTCTTTTCATCAACCTCTGTATTATATAAGAAAACCTTTTATTTTTGTAGTGGTTTTTCCAAAATGTCAGAAAATCTTCATACTTTTTTCTTGCATTTTCCAGTTTTAAGTGCTACTATGTTCAATATGAAATGATTTTTGATATTTTTGAACATTCAATTTTGTTTAGGAGGCATTACACATGGATCACAACAACTCATCATCCCACTTACACAGACAACTGGACTGGGTCACCACCCTGATTCCCTTTGGGGCGATTCTGGTACTGTGTCTGCTCTTTCTCCTGGCGCCGGAACAATCCGGTCAGGTACTCTCCTCCATCCGTTTCTTTTTAGGAGACGAACTGGGCAGCTACTATCTGCTGATCGGCCTGGGAGTGTTCCTCTGCTCCCTCTATATCGCATTTTCCCCTTATGGACAGATTCGTCTGGGTGACCGGGAAAAACCTCAGTATTCCTCTTTTCAATGGGGTTCTATGATGTTTACTGCCGGACTGGCTGCCGATATTTTATTCTACTCTCTTTGTGAATGGATTTTGTATGCAGGCGAAGACCGGATCAGCCAGATGGGCAGCATCCAGGACTGGGCTTCCACCTATCCGCTGTTCCACTGGGGTCCGATCCCGTGGAGCTTCTATCTGGTATTGGCCTCTGCCTTCGGCTTCATGCTCCATGTCCGCAAATGTGACAAACAGAAATACTCTGAAGCCTGCCGTCCTCTCCTTGGACGCCGTGTGGATGGCTTCTGGGGAAAACTGATCGACCTGCTGGCAGTCTTTGCCCTGCTTGCAGGAACTGCTACTACCTTTTCCCTGGCAACGCCACTGCTCTCCATGGCCATCAGCCACGTATTCCACATCCCGGCTTCTAATCTGTTGACCATCGGGCTGTTAGCCATCATCGGCATCACCTACACCATCGCCGTGTATTTCGGTATGAAAGGCGTGTCAAAGCTGGCTTCTTCCTGCACGTACCTGTTCTTTGCCCTGTTGCTTTACGTGCTGATCGGTGGTGGAAAAGCCCGCTACACCATCGAGACCGGCATCACCGCCATCGGCAACCTGACCCAAAATTTTATCGGTCTGTGTACCTGGACTGATGCCCTCCGCACCTCCTCCTTTCCACAGACCTGGACTATTTTTTACTGGGCTTACTGGATGGTGTGGTGCGTGGCAACTCCATTTTTCATCGGTTCCATCAGCGGTGGCCGGACCATCCGGCAGACCATCCTGGGCGGCTACTTCTGGGGTCTGGCCGGCACCTTCACCTCCTTTATTATCCTGGGAAACTACGGCTTAAACCTTCAGATGACCGGGAAAATGGATCTGATCGCCTTCTACCAGGCATCTGGTGACCTCTACGAGACCATCATCACCATTTTAGGAACACTGCCTCTGGCTAAAGCCGGGCTGATCCTCTTAGCGTTGACCATGATCGCTTTTTATGCCACCTCCTTCGACGCTTTAACCATGGTAGCTGCCTCCTATTCCTATAAGACCCTGCCATCCGGTAAAGAACCTCATCGGAATGTGAAGCTGTTCTGGGCGATCCTGCTGATGCTGCTGCCCATCGCCCTGATCTTCTCCGATAATTCCATGGCAAATCTGCAGACCGTATCCATCATCGCTGCATTTCCGATCGGGATCATCATTCTGCTGATCATCGGAAGCTTCTTTAAAGATGCGAAGGCTTATCTGAAAGAACATGGAGATCCTGGTGCCAAAAGGTAATGGAATTTTTCACAAAAAAGACTGAAATGAAAGAGTTTTCATATTCTTTCATTCCAGTCTTTTTATTACACAATGTTTCCTTTTTTATGTGGTCACATCAACGCCCTGATCCGCGTTTTTCTTTTCTACTCATAAATCGGATACTTCTCACAGATCTTGGTTACTTCACCTCTGATATAATCTGCCTTGTTCTCAAAATCTGTAGCAGCCAGCCAGATGCACTCTGCGATCTTATCCATATCTGCTTCCTTTAAACCTCTGGAAGTAACTGCCGGTGTACCGATACGAACACCGGAGGTGACAAATGGGCTTCTCGGATCGTTTGGTACCGTGTTCTTGTTCAGGGTAATATAAACGGCATCACAACGGTTCTGAAGCTCTTTACCGGATACATCCATGCCTCTTAAGTCTGCTAACATCAGATGGTTGTCTGTACCGCCAGTCAGCAGCTTAAAGCCCTGTTTCTGAAGGGCTGCAGCCAATGCCTGAGCATTCTTGATGATCTGCTGCTGATATTCCTTAAATTCTGGCTTTAATGCCTCACCAAAACATACAGCCTTTGCCGCAATGATATGCTCTAACGGACCGCCCTGGGTTCCCGGGAAGATCGCCTTGTTGAAATTAAATTTCTCAGCAGCCTCTTTATTGGCTAAGATCAGACCGCCTCTTGGTCCTCTTAAGGTCTTGTGGGTCGTGGTAGTCACCACATCTGCATACGGAATCGGGCTTGGATGAAGTCCTGCTGCCACCAGACCTGCAATATGTGCCATATCAACCATCAGGTAAGCACCGCATTTATCTGCGATCTCACGGAACCGCTTAAAATCAATGACTCTGGCATAAGCGCTGGCTCCTGCCACGATCAGCTTCGGCTTATTCTCCATCGCCAGCTTCTCAACCTCATCATAATCGATATAGCCCTCATCATTGACACCATAAGGTACAATGTGGAAATATTTTCCGGAGAAGTTCACTGGTGAACCGTGGGTTAAATGTCCGCCACAGTCCAGGCTCATGCCCATAACTGTATCTCCTGCCTCCAGCATCGCCATAAATACCGCCATATTGGCCTGTGCGCCGGAATGTGGCTGTACATTGGCATAATCACAGCCAAACAGCTTCTTCGCCCGCTCAATGGCAATGGTCTCTACCACATCGATGTACTCACAGCCGCCATAGTAGCGCTTCCCGGAATATCCTTCTGCGTACTTATTGGTCAATACCGTTCCCATGGCCATCATCACTGGTTCTGAGACAATATTCTCCGAAGCGATCAGCTCCAGATTACGTCTCTGGCGTGCTGCCTCATCCTTAATGGCTGCACCGACTTCAGGGTCATACTTCTCAATAAAATCCATTACCTCATTTACCATAGTGCCATCTCCCTTTTCCATATTGTAAAACTTGTAATTATTCGTGATTATATCTGTTTCCTTTTTTCTTGTCAAGCATTAAAGCGGCTAAGTGTTTATTTTTTGAAAATTTATACAAAACGATATTCTTTCACGACCATCTGAATGGTACGATTTCCATTGTACTCATTAATTCCCGGATAATAGATGGCGTCCATCTGTCGGCTGCCTCCCATTTCCTCTAAAAATGCGTCCCCATCCGTAAATACCATAGCTTCTACCGGAGTTCCATCCGGCGTTACCAGGGATAATTTCACGGCATTCCGATTTCTTCCCAGCACTCTGGCATTCCGTATCCGAAGATCTTTCTGTGCAAACTGCGGCTTTTCATTGCCCTGTCCAAATGGCTCTAACAATTCCAGTTCCTGCACCAGTTCTTCCGTCACATAGCTCATGGGCATGGGGACGTCGATCCAGATCCTCGGAACAAAGTCTTCCTCTGTCAGCGCTGCCCGACGGTTTAACTCCAGGCGGAACTGCTCCACATTGGCTTCCGGAAGAGAGAGCCCGGCTGCCATGGGATGACCACCAAATTTGCTGAGCAGCCCTTTTACCTCCACCAATGCCTCAAACATATGATAACCTTCGATGGATCGACCAGAACCTTTGACACCGTCTTCTGCACGGGTCAGCACAAAGGATGGTTTATGATATTTTTCACGGAGCCGTCCGGCAATAATCCCCGCCAGAGACTCGTGACAATCTGGCAAAAATACCACCAGTACCTTATCATCCATGTACTTTGCTTCCACCTGCTCTGCCGCCTGCACCAGTCCGTCTGCTGTCATATCTTTTCGCTGGTCATTTAAATCTTTCAATTCCTGTGCCAGTTCATCCGCCAGCTGTTCATCCTCGCACAAAAGCAGTCTGAGCGCCAGCTTTGCCGTCTGGAGCCGCCCTCCCGCATTGAGACACGGACCGATGACAAAACCGATGTGGTAAGCACTCAACGCCGTAATATCCAGGTTGTTTTTCTCCACCAGCTTGCGAAGTCCCACACTCTTCGTCTGCGCTGCCCGCCGCAGCCCTTCTTTCACCACGATCCGGTTCTCATCCTGCAGCTTCATCACATCGCCCACCGTGGCAATGGCTGCAAATTCAATCATCGCCAGCCATTCTTCCCGGTCAATGCCAGCTTTTTCATAAAGGATCTGGATCAGCTTATAAGCCACCATACCGCCGCAGATCTCTTTCCACGGATAGGTATCCGCCGACTGCTTCGGATTGACGATGGCATCTGCCTCCGGCAATACATCTTCTTCTCCCACTTTGACAATATCGTGATGATCCGTCACGATCACCGTCATGCCCAGTTCCCGGGCGCGCTTCATTTGATCGATGGCAGAAATTCCATTATCACAGGTCAGGATTGTATCTATGTTATCCTCAGCAGCCGCCTCCACAATCTGGATATTGATCCCATATCCGTCCTTGATCCGGTCTGGAATCTCATAATCCACTGCCGCTCCCAGTCGTTTTAACCCCTTATATAGCAGATAAGTGGAACACACGCCATCGATATCGTAATCACCCACGATCCGGATCCGTTTTCCCTGCCGTATCTTCTCCAGCAGCAGACCCGCCGCCAGATCCGCATCCTTTAATCTATGAGGCGAATATAGATCCTTCCACGTTCCCCTCAGGTACTTTTCAATGTTCTCATCCCCGCACACATCCCGGTTCCGGATAATCCTGGCGATCACCGGACTGATATGGAAATGAGTTCCAATACCGTTAAAATCTGCCTTCTTTGCGTAGAGCATCCATTTTGCTGTCGTCATGTATTTTGTATCCCTCCACCTGGTCATATCTATTCTGTATTTTTTGCTGTATTTTTTGACTCTGACCGATTTTTCTTGCAGGCAGCCCTGACGATGCACCCTCTCATTCCATCACGGTTACCTGGTTTTCATATGTTTTCAGCAGATTTCTCCGCTCCTTATAATCCGGGATCTGGCTCTCCACAATCTTCCAGAACCGGTCCGAATGGTTCATCTCCAGCCGATGCGCCAGCTCATGGACCACCACATAGTCCTGCAGCGGCTCAGGCGTTAAGATCAGCGTCCAGTTAAAGTTCAGATTCCCCTTGCTGCTGCAGCTCCCCCACCGGGTAGCCTGCTGACGGATAGAAATCGTCCCATAGGTCACTCCCATTTTTGCCGCCCAAAAGCGTACTTTCGCCGATAACGTCATCCTGGCCAGAGATTTCGCTTTCCAGACCTGTTCTGATGTCATCACAGGACGTTTTGTCAGCCGCCACTTCACCTGTTCCAGATTCTCTCCGATCCATTGCCGATGCTCATCCACAAACATCTGGATCTGTTCTTGGGTCGTAGAAAATGGGCAGTGCACCACCACCTGTCCTTCTCTAGTTATCTGTAAAGAAAGGGTTCTTCTGCTGGATCGTTTGATCTGTATCTCTATTTCATTCATACTGCTGTTTTTGATGCTTCCTTTCCTGTGCCCCATGTTCCGGTGCTCTGTCATGCACCATGTCTGCTTTCGTTGCAATCGCCCCTCTATCATACCAAAAAGAGGCGGACTGTTTCAATACTTACAGCCGCCTCTTTTACAAGTCTTAGATATCAAATTTCCCTTCGGTCTCTTCTTCTTCGAAATATTCCCGATACTCCACGTCAATCTGATGCCGCATCCGTTTCATGCTGAAATACAGATGATCCTTCAGTGCCATCTCCATCCCGGCAATATCCTTTTTCTCCAGAAGTTCGATCATATGCTCATGCTCCTGGATGATCCGTGTGAAATCTGTCTCTGTCACGAAATCCAGCATCCGGAAGCGTGTATAATGAAGCTGCTGCTCCTGCAAAAGATCCCAAAGCTTCTTCTTCTTGGTTGCCTCAAACCAGATGGCGTGCATCTGGGCATCCAGACGATAAAACTGCTCCGGCTTAAAATCCGGCGTCTGGATCAATGCCTTCTGCTTACGCAGCATATAGTAGATGTCTTCCATCATTAACGGTGTCGCGATCCTGGAAAAATCCCGGATCACCATGGTTTCCACTGCCACCCGCATGTAGATCATCTGCTTGATATTGCTTAAACTAAGCAGCGTAACATAAATTCCCCGGTAAGGAACCGTGATCACAAAGCCCTGCTCCTGCAAAAGTCTCAAAGCATCACGCACCGGAGTTCTGGATACGGAAAACCGCTCACAGATCTCCGTCTCTTTGATCAGCTGGCCAGGCTTCAATTCCAGGTCCAGAATCTCTTTTTTCAGAACCTGATAGACCATCTCTTCCCGGTTCTTATAAGTTACTTCCTCCATGATATGGATCTCCTTTCCAGAATCTTTCTGTAACTGCTCAGTCCCCTTCACAGTTTTTACTTCATCTCTGTTGGAAGCATCGTATCCATATCATCAAATGCCAGGTTCTCGCCGCCCATTGCCCAGATAAAGGTATAGTTGGAAGTACCAGCGCCGGAATGAATACTCCAGGATGGGCTGATCACTGCCTCTTCATTCTTCATGACAATGGTACGCACCTCTGTCGGCTCACCCATCAGATGGAATACCACATTGTCCTTCGGAATATTAAAATACATATAAACCTCCATACGGCGCTCATGGGTATGGCTTGGCATCGTATTCCAGATATTGCCCTCATCCAGGACTGTCATACCCATAGAAAGCTGACAGGTCTGTAATACATCCGGGTGAATAAACTGATTGATGGTTCTCTTATTGGCAGTCTTCTGATCACCGATATTTCTCTTAGCAGCATCTTTGATGGAAATAAAGGTAGTCTTATAGGAGGTATGTGCCGGCGCGCTCACCATATAGAATTTTGCCGGATTCTCCGGATCATCACTGGAAAATAATACCTTTTTCGTTCCCTTTGTGATATACAGACAGTCCTTGTAGCCCATGGCAAATGTCTCGTCATCCGCCTGGATCTTACCTGGACCTCCAATATTGAAGATACCGATCTCACGGCGCTCCAGGAAATAATCCGTACCAAAATTCTTCCAGCAGTCAATTCCTTTGTCAATAGAAACAGTCTCTGTTGTTGGCATACATCCCATAGTTACCATACGGTCTACATGAGAGTATACGGCATGTACCTCGTTTGGTGCGTACAGATCTGTGATCAGAAATTCATTTCTCAGTTCCTCTGTCGTGTAGCGTTTTACGTCCTTCTGGTTTGCAGAATAGCGAATATCCATGTTTCATCCTCCTATACATGATACTTTGTATTTTTTGTATACAACCCTATATTCTCCATTATACTCTGCACGTCAGATTCCTGCAATATGCACTTCCCATAAAGTTCCTGAGTGATTTTCGTGGTTTTTCCCAATGGGAAAGATTCATATCAAAACACAACTCAAAAAGGCACTCTCCAAAGAGAATGCCTTTTTTCATACGTGCGCGAGAAGATTCGAACTCCCGACACCTTGGTCCGTAGCCAAGTGCTCTATCCAGCTGAGCTACGCACACATATTCGTTTGTGTTGTAACTCATCGCTACAACGATAGTTATTATAGCTCAGCATGTTAAATTTGTCAACAATTATTTTAAAATATTTTTACTTTTTTATTTTTATCTCAGATTTCTTTTAATCCCTTATTTTGTGAACCTTCAGACCCTTTCTGAACCCCTACGCTTCTTCATCCTCTGCCCAAGCAAGCGCACACTTAACTGCCCGTTTCCAGCCACGGATCCGTTTCTTTCTGCCATCCTCTTCCATCTCAGGTAGAATCGTTTATCCACTCTCCAGTTCTGGCTGATCTCTTCCCGGTCTTTCCAATAACCGACTGCCAGTCCGGCCAGATAAGCCACGCCAAGAGCAGTAGTCTCAATACACTGTGGCCGGATCACCTCCGTATTTAAAATATCCGACTGGAACTGCATCAGGAAATTATTAGCGGAGGCGCCACCGTCTACCTTCAACGTATGTAAGGTAATGCCGGAATCCTTCTGCATGGCCTCCAGAACGTCGTAAACCTGATAAGCCAGGGATTCCACAGTCGCACGAATAAAATGTTCCTTGCTGGTTCCTCTGGTCAGTCCTACGATGGTTCCGCGGACATACTGATTCCAATATGGCGCTCCCATTCCCGCAAATGCAGGAACCATATAACTCCCGCTGTATCATTCACCGCCGTACAATATTCTTCCGACTGCGGTGCAGATTTTAACATACGCATCTCATCACGAAGCCACTGAATAGACGCTCCTGCCACAAACACACTGCCCTCCAGCGCATACTCTACCCTACCGTCATAGCCCACCGCAATGGTTGTCAAAAGACCATTTTCCGACTGCACCGCATGATTTCCCGTATTCATCAGCATAAAGCAGCCGGTACCATATGTATTCTTCACATCTCCCGGCTGGAAACAGCATTGGCCAAATAACGCTGCCTGTTGGTCTCCAGCAATGCCAGCGATCGGAACACTGTGCCCTAGCACTTCTTTGGAAGTATAACCATAAATGCAGCTGGATGGCTTTACCTCCGGAAGCATACACTCTGGAATGTCAAAATACGCCAGCAGCTCCTTATCCCAGCATAATTTCCGGATATCATACAACATGGTTCGTGAGGCATTGGTATAATCTGTCACATGGACCTGTCCTTTGGTCAGGTTCCAGATCAGCCAGGTATCCACAGTTCCAAATAAAATTTCGCCTCTCTTAGCCCGCTCTCTGGCTCCTTCCACGTGATCCAGTATCCAGGCAATCTTGCTTCCAGAAAAATACGCATCTGGAATTAATCCGGTCCGATCCCGCACCAGATCCTCCAATCCGTCTTTCTTTAACTTCTCGATCCGGTCCGCTGTTCTACGGCACTGCCACACGATCGCATTGTAAATAGGCCGCCCCGTTTCTTTATCCCAGACAATCGTTGTCTCACGCTGGTTGGTAATACCAATAGCAGCCACATCGGATAAGTCTACTCCAATTCCACCAGCTGCTTCTACCAGCACTCCCAGCTGTGTTGACCAGATTTCTAACGGATCATGCTCCACCCAGCCTGGCTGCGGATAATGCTGGGTAAACTCTCTCTGAGCCACACTGCAAATCTCACCCTCTTGATTAAATAAAATACAACGGGAACTGGTTGTTCCCTGATCTAACGCAATGACATACTTCCCCATATAACATTCTTCCCCTTTCTCAAAAATACCTGACATAGCTTCTGCCCTTTCTGCTTCGCCAACACCAGAATCCCATATACTTATGGGCTTTTGGGCAATTGTGCATGTAACCAAAAGAAAGCAGGACAAATACACCCCCTGTATCTAGTCCTGCTTTCTCCAGTCTCATAAGCATTCACGTGTCTATATGATTTAACATCAATAACTATAAATGAGCAAATTTGAAAAATTGCACAAAACTACACTGCGAATTTCATAAATGAATCAAAATCATTGCTTTCCTTTGCGCATTGAAAAAGATAACGATACTTTTCCAGCTGAATGGTATCACAGATTTCGTGATATCCAGTTTCAAACGAACAGAACCTACCAGTACCCACTGCACACATGAAATGTGCCAGTGACATAAGTAGCCAGTA
>QUFC01000038.1 GCA_003478355.1 Lachnospiraceae bacterium AM48-27BH | reverse complement strand
CACTGGCACATTTCATGTGTGCAGTGGGTACTGGTAGGTTCTGTTCGTTTGAAACTGGATATCACGAAATCTGTGATACCATTCAGCTGGAAAAGTATCGTTATCTTTTTCAATGCGCAAAGGAAAGCAATGATTTTGATTCATTTATGAAATTCGCAGTGTAGTTTTGTGCAATTTTTCAAATTTGCTCATTTATAGTTATATATATCTATATTCTTATTCTTATTCTGTTCCGTGATTTCACGGCTTGTCACGCGTGATGTAACGTGACGCGTCACGCCGTCGGTCACGATTTCAGTTTCTTCTTTTGGCAAAACCGCCGGTTCTTCCTGGGGTTCTGACTTTTCTTCCGGCTGTGACATTCCCAGAAGGGCGCGTTTCTTTTCGCGCTGTCTCTGCTGTCTGATCCGGTTTTGTTCTCTGATTCTCTCCATGCCTTCGCTGTTCTGGTTCGCTTCGAAGTTGGTTATGTAAATCCCTTTTTCGGTTCTCTCGATCATGTGGAACTTCTCGAAGGTCGTAAGGGCCAGGCGGACGGTTGCCAGCGGCTTATTAAAAATAGTCGCCAGCATTTCGTCAGAATATGGGAATTCGTCTTCGATCAAGACAAGGCCCTTCGCGTTGCATTTACCGGCAAGCGCAAGAATACGGATCCACACGACCAGGATCGCGTCGCCTTCCGGCATGGATTGAATGATTTTGATTTTATCGTCGTCAAACATATCTACACGAAGTTTGATCCAGTTAATTTCCGCCATAAAAACACCGCCTTTATAAATACTTGCTCATAATGTCCCGTTTTGATTTTGGTTTCGGGGCTTCCGCCGCCTTCTTCGGCGGTTCCAGATCGTCCAAGAAGTTAATTGATTTCTTCATCCGGGTTTCTCTGGTTGCTGTCAGGTTCTTTTCGATCACCTCTTTGTTTTCATCCACTTTTTTATACACAATATCCAGACGTGATTGTGGATAAGTCAGCCCCGAAATACAACAAATTGTGATTCCTTCGTCATTGAAGGTCTGGAAGGTGTCGATCGGGGTTCCGATCGCTTTTTCCAGTTCCGGCATGGTTACACCGTCCGACAATGACGCTGTGATGTATTTAACGGCTCTGTCGCCCTCGATAGGGGCGTAAGGGTTATCTTGTATAGCCTTAATCGTTTCGGCGCTGTTTTGGGCCTTTCTGGACGTCACAAGGGCCATTCCGTGGGCGCTTAGTGTCTCCATGATTTCGGCCTTGTCAATATTGCCCTTCACGCTCTTATGTTTCTCCGGCACTTCCAGGAACGAACAGAAGTCGTCCACGAAGGAAGTATTGATTGACAATTTTTCCGCCCGGTCGTTGTCCAGGATGAAGCAAGCGGCCGTTCCGGCGATTTCTGTCAACTCCGAAAAACAGTCGTAAGAATTGATATGTGCCTTCACGCTTTCATTCTGCCCCGGAACAATCGTGATCGCTCCGATGGCGCGGCCTTCGTCGATTAAAAGGTCAATCAACATCGGGCCGGCTCCTGAACCGGTTCCGCCGCCGCTGGCGAAGATAACGAACGTCAGATCCGCCTTGATTTTGGTTTCGATCTCTGCCGCGATACGGTCGAAGTCGTCAATCACAAGCTGTTTCGCCTTCCGCCGGTTCTTATTGCAACCTTCGCCGCCTGGAATGTGGTATTTATATTTTGCGTGTTCCAGGGTGTCAAGGTCTTCCTGGGACGTGTTGATGTAAAGGACATTAAAGCCCCGATCTTCGAAAAGCTGTCCAATGTTGCCGCCGGCCTGGCCGACCGCTACAAAAGCAATTTTATTTTTCATGTTCTGATTCTCCCTTCGTGGTATTATCGGACGTTTTCCGTCCGGTTGTCGTTTCTGTTCTGGCGTCACTTCGTTTCATGCTTCGCCCCTTCCAGGAATTCCCGTCCGGTGTCCGTGATGAAGAACGTGTCCGCCCGGCCTTCTTTCAAGCCGCGGCCGATATATCCGGCGTCTTCGAATTCCTTGATTTTTTTAAAAATTGTGTTCGGCTTATAGCCGAATTCTTCCGTGTCGGAAATCTCCTGAACCGACATTGAAGATAATTTGTTCGTCGCCCCGTTCTGGGAAAGGATTGACAAAACGATAAAGCCTAGTCTGTTCAAAGTTTCACCGCCTTTTTCTCTGATTTACTCTGATAAACTCTGATAAACTCTGATAAACTCTGATAAAGTCGGATTTACTCTGATAAACTCTGATTTATTCTGATTTAATCTTCCAGCGGCCGCGGCTGTCCGCGTTCCGCGACGACTTCTTCGAAAGTTCTATCGCCTAACATTCGTTTACCTTCCACGCGCCCACATTTCGGACACTTGCCGTTTGAAATGCACGAAAGGAACGTGAAACCACAAGTGCAATAGACTTTCCAGAATGGATCCGTTGCTTTTGTGATTCCGTCTATGTAATACGGGGCTTCCCTTGTATTTCTAACGATTGACATTTCTTCACGTTTCCCCTATAATTATTAAAGGCTGTGTCCAAAACGCGGCCAACATCGGGCGCAACGTGTCAGGGTTCCAATCTTTGACGTTGCGCCTTTGCTTTATGCTGAATTTCTCGCCCCGATCGCGCGGTCTGTCATAATGCCGATTGTAAGGGCGTCCAGGGTTTCCGAAAGTGCGGCGTCAAGTTCCTTCGACGTTTTGATTCCGAAACCCTCTAAAATGCTTTTTAAATTCTCAACCTGGCCGTTCTGGCCTTCGTTTGTTTTCTTCATACTCTCACCGCCTTAATAGTATTCATCCGGGGCCGTAACGTGGAACCAGACGTTTGTTCCGTTCTGCCGCCAGTCAACGCGAAGATATTCAAATTCCTTCGTGACCGTCTTGTCGATGTCAGCTTCCGTCCTGTCGTCGTCCAGGTACTTTTTGAACTTCCTTGTCCGGCCGTTGGCTTTTAAGATGATCCATTCGCGCCCGATCTGCCAGCGAATATTTTTCTGAATTTCTTCGTCCCATTCCGGGAAAGAACAATACTGATATTCGCGGACGAAATGAACCGTTTTCGGGTACATAGTAATCTTTGTGTTCATTCCGACGCTATTCATGTACTTTACGCAATGGGCGGCGAACAGTTCTTTCTGATCGGGTGTAAGATCTTCATATCCAGGCGTTTTTGTGATGTCGAAGCCGTGAATAAAAAGAATGTCTTCGGCGGCGCGTAAACAGTAATCAGAACGGCCGCACGTTTCGTATAATCTGCATACACCTTTGTATGATGTGTTGATCGTTGGTTTATACATGGTTCCACCTTTCCGGCCCTTACGGGCCAATTAACGCGCTATCGCGCGGAATACAGATTTCAGTTACCGGATAACAGGTTCCCCTAAACAAGCGGAGAAGAAGCCGATGTTCGACCAGACGTACGAACGCGGGTTGTACAAGTACCACGCGGAAGGGCCAGCGAACGAAGTGTCGTTGCAACTGCCAGAGACGTAACACACCGCTTCGTCCAGGTCTGCGTCAGCCGCGAACCAGGCGTCGTCTTTGTCCATGCCTTCGGTGATGATCCCTAAATCCTTTAAGATCTCCGGGATCTTGTCTGCTGGAAGATCTACAACCACGTCGCGGCGTCTCACCGCGTCCCAGCCTTCCACTTCGCCGGACGTTGTAATCATCAAGCCGTCTTCGCCTGGGCCAATCTTTACCGGATCTGGGAACGGAAGATCGTCAATGTGAACTTCCTTGAATTCCTGGCTTCTTTCGGAAAGGTCGGCTTCCGGGTGTGCCGCGTCATTGTCTGGCATATACTGGAAGACGCCATTCTTTAAGCGCATACCGGCGATCATTTTCCAAACCAGGCCGACCACATCAGCGACGCCCGTTTCTTTGTTCCCGTTATGGAACCAGGAAGCCGGGCCGGATCCGGTCAGTGTCCGCCAGGTGTTCGGGACTTTGATTCCGACTTCGGTTTCGTCATTGTGATAGTGGCCTTTCCAGGTGTTTCCGTGGACATCCGGGTTCGTGTGCTTTCTTAACCAGTTCCATTCGATGGCGGTCATTAAGTGCCAGCCGGCGCCCTTCTTTCTACAAGCCGTGATCGCGTCGTCCATGTTGATAGATACCTTCGGATCCATCAGTGGCAACGAATACGCGCGGCCGTTCTGGACGCAATTCACGAAGCGGCTAAGATATATGGCGTCATACTCAACACCACGCACGAAGAACATTCTGTCGGCTTCTTCCGGCGTCTTCGCCGTGTTCTCAACCTTTAACATGATGGATGGAATCCCCATGTCGTCATACTTCAAAACAACGCTTTCCTTTGTGTTACTCATTCGCTTATTTCCTCGCTTTCTTTTTTGTCGAACATTCCCAGGCGCACGCCCAACTCGACGCAACCCAGAACAATTTGTGTCAGGTCTTTTCCAGATACGCCGACCATTTCGAAACTTAATGTTGCTTCGCCGTTTGGTTCGTCTTTGATCTTGCAAAAGAAACCCTTTTCGACGGTTTCGCTTGTGCCGTCGGTGTAGTTGAAAACAAAATTCTTGATTTCCTTTTCCTGTGCCATGTGCTTATTCTCCTTCCTTCGGAAGAATCAGTTCGGACACATGGAACAGATAGCCAAGCGAACCGATCTTTCCATAAACGACTTCGTTGTCGATCGGGACGTTAAAGCCCTGGGAACCGGTACGGATCGCGTACATCATCGCGGCCGGGTTGCCGTTGCTATCCATCCAGGAAAGGCCGCCGGTCACATTCTGCCAGTAGTCTTCGATTGTAAAGTCGGCGCCGCCGAACTTTGGGATCTCGTTTCTGACCTTCACGGTCTGTCCGGCGAACCGGAATTTTTCTCTTGTCATTTGCTTATTTCCTTTCTATCTTCACCGCATAGCCGCGGCGTTTTAACTCAATCACAAGTTCCTTTGTCTTTTCAGCTTTCAGTTTTTCCAGGTGGGCCATATACTTTTTATAACCTTCTGATCGTGTCGGATCCTTCATTCGGTGAAGATTGTCTTCCGGCGTAAGGTCGAACAGTTCCCAGCAAGAAATAACGTGTGTGTTCTTTTTGTTCAAAATGACAATCCAGTTCATGTTGAGATCGTAATATACCCGGCCGCGATATATCCGGCCGTCACGCCAGTAACGGAAGTATTTAATGTCGCCGTTGCGAATTTCCTTTCCATCGCGATCTAGGCCGTACTGGCCTTTGTGGCCTTGCCCGTCCAACGCGTGAAGATCGAAATTCATGTCGGTTTGTGGATAGTGACACGATTCAACGTATCGTGCTTTTATCCATTCTTCCGCGGTCTTTGTCTTTATGTTGGATCCGTCTTCGACTTCCACAAGGCTTTTTATTTTCTTAACAATCAGGTTCATGTATTTTTCATATTGAAGCCCGATCAGGTACGGCATTTTTTGCCGCTTGTCAAAATCGTAAAAACCACCGTGTGGGTTTTCGTGAACAATGTCCTGGTAAAAAACAATTTCGAAGCCGGCCGGGAACCGCTGGGCCTTGAATTTCAAATCCCTTCTGATCCCTTCGATGTAATTTCTTCGAATTATCTTTGAAACGCTTTCGTCGTGATGTACGTCGAAGCCTTCGTCTTTCAGCATATTAAGAATTTTCCAAAAGTACGCGTCGTGGACGAATTTCCGGTTCCGTCGCCATACGCCAGAAGGTCGTTCGGTTTCGTTATTGAACCGGAACATTGTGTCATAGATTCTAAAGTTATCCATATTCAATTTTCCCTTTCGCTTATTTCCAACATCTGCCGCCGATTGCAGTCGGCTTCCTGGCTATATGTCGAAGTGCTGGCGGTCTTTATCTGACCGCCATTGCAGTTTTGGCTAAGTCATTCGCATAAGCGGCGCCGGCTTCCATACCGTTCATATACGCCAGCATGACGATTTCGAACAGTGGGCGTTTACCACCAGGAACGCCTTTGATTACTTCACATAAACGTCTAGCGTCTGTGATCTGTTCGGAAGTTAAGGACTCTTTTTTGGTCTTACCCATGAAATCACTTCCTTTCTGTGTGTGCTGTGTTTTTTGTATCTATGAACATGATACTTCATATATACAAGTTTGTCAACCTTTATTTTTTGTATTTATGAAGTTTTTTGTATTTATGATATTTTAAGATTGACTTTACAAAATTTTGGATATATAATCAGGTCAGAAAGCGAGGTGAAAAAGTTGAATATTGGTGACAGAATAAAAAAAATAAGAAAAGAATTAGATCTGACACAACAAAGATTCGGCGAAAGAATCGGTGTTAAAGGGAACACCATCGCGCAATATGAATTAGGAAGAAGCAATCCTGTTGATTCCGTCATTTCTCTAATGATAAGAGAATTCAACGTAAGCGAAGACTGGCTTCGATACGGCAAGGGTGAAATGTTTAAACCGGCTCCGTCCGACGTGTTGGATCAGTTGGCAAGCGAATATAATTTGTCGAACGCTTCTTATATAGCGATCGAAAAGTTCGTAAATCTGAAACCAGAAAAAAGAAATGAATTGATTGAATTTTTCCTTGATATTTCGAAGGCCATCCTGGAAAGTGATGTCGATCCAAGCGCGGCGGCACTCCCGGAAAACTTCGCCGCTGGATTTTCAGAAGATTCTTTGATCCAGGCGTTTGTGAACGCTCCAAAAACGCCCGAAGAACTGGAAAAGGAATTCCCGGCCAGAGAGCCAGATCGGAATAAGGAAACGGGCTAGGCGCTAAAAGCGCCCGGCCTTCTGCTTATAAAGCTATACTACCAGATCAACAAATATATTTTCGCTCTTCCAGCGAAATTTGAATTATAATACACCGTCTTAAATGCCGGATAGCAGATCGCATATATACGCCGGTCGTTGTAATCTATGTATTTAATTGTCATAAGCACCACCCCTTTTCCAGAAAGGCCGGGCTTGTTTATTATAATTTTTGTGAGTTATATAAGATACTGGTAATAAATAGCAGAAAGGGAATTATGATTTTGAAAGTAATAGTCGGCGGTGTGGTTGTCTTCCTTGCCGTGTGGGCCTGGAAGATCCGCATATACTGAAACGCCAAAAGAGAAAGGAACGCGACGAAGCGCCGTTTCACCGGTGGGCCGATGAAGTCCACCAGCGACCGGGCCAGAAAGAAAAACTTCGCCAGGCAAAAGAAGAAGATATTTCCGTTCACTTTGAAAGTGAAAAGAAATGTTTCGCCAGGATGAAGGCGCCGGACGACCAGGAAGAAGTCTGGTGCGGTCTGGGAATGTGTCAGTGTGGCACGTTCAAGGCCGATCATTTACCTTGTAAGCACATTTACAAGCTGGCCTTAATTAAAGGGCTGATTCAGTAGTTTTATAATAAAATAAAAACAGCCGGTCAACGACTGCAATCACTGACCGGCTTTAATACCAGGCAACCGAAAAAGGTCTTCTGATATTGGAAATAAGCACCCTATATTATAGCAAAGAAGGCCAGAAAATGCAATCGGCTTTCTTTTTTATACCCTTTTTCGGTTCCTGGAGAAAGGGGCTTTTCATGGCTTATGTCAGGAATAAGAAAAAGATCCTGAAATTCTGGTCGAAAAAGAAAGCGGCTCTGTATGTCCGCGTCTCGACCAGGTATCAGGTTGATAAAGACAGTCTTCCTTTTCAGCGTAAAAAATTAAAGGAATACTGTAAATTTTTAGGAATTGAAGATTTTGTGATTTTCGAAGACGACGGATATTCGGCGAAGAATACCGATCGGCCGCATTTTCAAGAAATGATGTCGCGTGTCAGGGACGGGGAATTCTCCCACCTGATCGTCTGGAAGGTAGATCGCGTGTCCAGAAATCTTCTGGACTTCGCGGCGATGTATCAGGAATTAAAAGACCATAAGGTCACTTTTATTTCGATGAACGAACAATTCGACACTTCGACCGCCATCGGCGAAGCTATGTTGAAAATTATTCTGATTTTCGCCGAACTTGAACGGAACATGACTTCCGAACGTGTAACCGGAATCATGCTGGATCGCGCGGAACAGGGCTTGTGGAATGGCGCGCGTATGCCGGTTGGCTATCGCTGGAACCCGGAAATCAAATTCCCGGAACCAGATCCAGAAGAAACAAAGATCGTTCAGTTTATTTTCGACGAATACGAACGGGTTCGTTCCACGACAAAAATCGCCCGGTATCTGAACCACAATCAGATCGCGTCGAAGCGTGGCGGCCAGTGGACTTCGAAGCTGATCCGTGATATTATCCGAAGCCCATTCTATATCGGGACATATAGGTATAATTTGCGTGAGTCAGGCCGCGGCCCATTGAAGCCGGAAAGCGAATGGATCGTCCGGGAAAATAACCACCCGGCCATTATCACAAAGGAACAGTTCGACCGTTGCAACGCGATAATGGATGAAAACGGAACCAGCCGCGACACATCCGAACTTCGGGCCAGGAAGTACGTTCACACCTTTTCCGGCCGGCTGGTGTGCGGCAAGTGCGGCGCGAATATGATCGCGTCGAAGGATAGAGCCAGGGCGAACGGCTGGCGGCCGTCAATGTACCGTTGCGCCCAGCGGTCGCGAATGATGGATTGCGACAACTCAAAGACAGTAAACGAAAGTTATATCGGCCCGTTTGTCTTTAACTATGTGGCGAACCTAGCGCGGATCCAGAAGAATTTTAAGAACATTAAAACCCTGGAACAGTTGGAAAAGGAACTGTTGAAAGGGCCAGAATTCGAAAATATGAAGGTCAGCAAAGAAAGCCTTCGCCGGACGTTCGACGCCCTGGCCTTCCAGGAAGTCGGGAAAGGCGCGTATCTGCCGGACATTGACATTTCAGACGGCGACGACGATTACACGGCGGCCGAACAGCTTTCCATTCTGAAACGCGAACTTGACAAGTGCAAGACCGCGATCGACCGGTTGACAGATCTTTATCTTTACGATCCTGATTCCATGACGAAAGAAGAATTCGCGAAGAAGAAAAGGGATCTTGTGAATAAGATCGCCGGATATGAAAAACAGATTGAAGCCAGCCAGGCGACGGGCGACAAGGACGATCTGGCCGACCTGGAATTCATCAGGAAGGCGTCGGCGTTCCTGGTCGCTCAAAGGATCGTTTCGAAGAAACACGTCGATTATATCCAGATGGCCCTTGACCTGGACAACGAAATTCTGAAAGATTTTGTCGATCAGGTAATCGACCGGATCGAAATTCTGGAAGGTCGCGTCCAGTCGATCCGGTTCGTGAACGGTCTTGTCCATGAATTCACATATTCAACCCCGGCGGATCTTCCGGTCTGCCAGAAGTGTGGCGGCCGTATCGGTTCGACGTGCGGATGTCGGACAAGAACCTTCGATTTTTCCGGCAAGCCATATCGTCGGATCAAAGTCGGGGATCCAGGCGACAAGTTCCAGGGCGTCTCCGGTGCTGTGTGTCCTGAATGTTCCGCCCAGGCCGGCCGCTGGCACCATTGGAAATGTGGAATTGAACGGTGTCCGATCTGCGGTGAACAGTTAATCGCTTGTGAACACGGGCCGAACGGGAAGAAATAAAAGAAGCCGCTATTCAAGGCGGCTTCTTTCTAGTAATAATATATTTCTGCTTTTTGGGATTCTATATTTGTTTTTGATGCATATTCTTCAAGCATAACTAATCCATATTCGCAAATACAACATTCTTTACGCCTGACCGCCTGGACTGCAACGTGGTGAATTATCCATTTCTTTTTGTGAAATTCAACAATTCTATTTCTTCGAAAATCAGACATCGGATCGCCGTGAAAAAGGCGATTATATTCTTTGAATGTAAATATCATACAGTTTTCCTTTTCACTTTTCTAAAAACCAAGACGCCGAAGAAGCGAAGCCAAATAAACTTTTACCATATCTTCGATCGTTTCGCATTTCGAATAATCAGCGCCAGAAAGAAGTTCTTGTGTGGTCGTTTTAATAAATGCCATGCGCCGATCGTAATCACCAGATTCTGCTTCGATGATCTTTGTTAATTTATCAGATCCGGAAATTTTATTTAGTTCCGTTATGGCTTTATCATAGCGAACTTGTCTTTCCATCATGTGGCGTCTGGCCGCCTGGAACGAATCAGGAATGACACCGCCAGGGAAATATTTATTCAAATCAATTTTTAAAATATATTTATTTTCCATGCGCGTCTCCTATGGAACAAAGTTTTCGCTTACCCATCCGCAACTTTCACATTTAAAATTCCACATTTGAGCGTCGAGCTGACTTAATGTATAAAGACGGGCTTTTTCTCTGTTTGATATTTTCCGTGTCCATTTTCCAGTTTTGCAATCACGGAACACTTCGCGTCCGTTAAGGTCTTTACAAACATACAAAGGGAATTGGTAATATATGTGTATTTTTGCGGATCCGCAAACAGGACAACAGTTCCCTTCACCGAATTCGTCGATCGGTATTTTCCTTTCTCTGCTCATTTTTGCTTATTTCCTTTCTGGAAAAAGCCTTGTATTTTCAAATAGATTTTAACGTCTTGTTACTTAAACAATAGGACAGCCAAAGGTGTTGATGCAGCAGGTCAGCGGACGTCCCAGTTCCCTGCTCAGCTGTGTCACCTGTTTCTTGGCCATTTCCATAAAATATTCCTGTCTTGCCGGCTCCTCTAACGGTGCCTGTACGGTTAAATCACTCATGTTTTATCCTTTTCTATCTTTATTTGTAACGATCCGGCATCACCCGGATCAGCTTTTCTATTTCTTTATCGCCGGAAACGGAATGATCTCTTCCGGCTGTTCCACATGCCCGCCGATCATTTTCTCCATCCAGATCATGTGATACCATCTGCCGAATTTATATCCGCAGTTGTGGAACTTCCCCACCATCCGGTATCCCAGATGCTTATGGAAGGATTCGCTGTTGGAAGTCAGGTACTCATCATCCTGCTCTGGAACTGCAATGCAGGCATTCAGATTCAAAATACCCTGTTCTTTTGCGATCTGCTCCAAAGCACCATAAAGTCTGCCGCCAATGCCCATTTTCTTCTTGTCCGTATTGACATATATAGAAGTCTCTGCACACCATTGATATGCGGCTCTTGGGTGAAAGGCGCTTAAATAGGCGTATCCCACGATCTCTCCAGCTACCTCTGCCACCAGATACGGATATTTTTCCAGTGTATGACAAATCCGCTGACGAAATTCCTCCAATGTCGGTACTTCATATTCGAAAGTAATGGCCGTTCTCTCCACATACGGTCTGTAGATGTCCAAAAGCGCTGCCACGTCCTTTTCTGTGGCAGTGCGGATTGTCAGTTCTTCCATATTGCTGTCCCTTCTATAGGAGCCTCTGCCCACTTCTACGGGCGCACCTGTCCATTCCCATAAATGATGTATTTGGTTGTCGTCAGTTCTTTTAATCCCATAGGACCTCTGGCGTGAAGCTTCTGGGTGCTGATGCCGATCTCCGCGCCAAAGCCAAACTCAAAGCCATCGGTAAAACGGGTCGAAGCGTTCACATACACTGCCGCCGCATCGATCTCATTTAAGAACCGCTGGGCATTGGCATAATCGGAGGTAATGATCGCCTCAGAATGCTTCGTATTATAGCGGTTGATATGGGCAATAGCCTCATCGATGGAATCCACCAGTTTCAGGGAAAGGATATAATCCAGATATTCTGTTCCCCAATCCTCTTCTGCAGCCGGAACAAAACCATCCACCATAGCACAGGCTTCTTTATCCGCCCGGATCTCCACCTGCTTCTCATCCAGTCTGGCCTTTAATAACGGCAGGAATTCTTCTGCAACTGCCCGGTGGACCACCAGGGACTCACAGGCATTACAGACACCGATCCGCTGGGTTTTGGCATTGAAAATGATATTCAGCGCCATGTCCAGATCCGCAGATTCATCCACAAAAATATGGCAGTTGCCGGTCCCTGTCTCAATCACCGGAACGGTACTGTTCTCCACCACGGAACGGATCAGTCCGGCGCTGCCTCTTGGGATCAGCACATCCAGATAGTCATTCAGCCGCATAAACTGTCTGGTCACTTCCCGGTCAGTACTTTCAATCAACTGCACCGCATCCTTTGGAAGTCCGGCGCTTTTCAGCCCCTCCCGAATCTGTACCACAATGGCCTTGTTGGATTCCAGGGCATCGCTTCCACCTTTTAAGATCACGGCATTACCGGATTTAAAACACAGGCCAAAGGCATCGGCCGTTACATTGGGCCGCGCCTCGTAGATCATGCCAATCACACCTAACGGCACCCGTTTCTGTCCGATCAACAATCCGTTGGGTCTTGGCTTCATGGAGATCACCTCACCAACCGGGTCATCTAAGGAGGCCACCTGTAAGAGACCCTCTGCCATAGCCTGGATCCTGGCGTCATTTAAAGAAAGACGATCTACTAGTCCTGGATTCATGCCCTTTGCAAGCGCCGCCTGCACATCCTTTTGATTGGCCTCCAGAATCTTATCTTTTCCATCCAGCAAAGCCTGGGCAACTGCTTTCAAGCCTTCATTTTTCGGTGTAGATCCCAGATTGTTTAACACTCTGGATACTTCTTTTGCCCGGCTGCCAATCTCTTCCAGCTTCATAGGAACTCCCCCTTTTTCCGTTCAAGTCGAACGTCCGTGAGACTTGGCGCGTGATTCTGGTCAGCGAAGCTGACATATTCCTATCAGAATCACTGCGCATCCTCGCGGAACGTTTATCTCAGTCGGAGACCCACCTCCCACTGAGACAAATTTGCTATTACTCACCACCTAAAGAGGTGGGAGTCTTCTCGACTGAGATGAACTTATTCGCTCTTTACACCGCCATATTTCTTGCCCAGATCTGTAATGGTTCCGTCTTTTTCCTTGATGGAAATATTATTTAAGTTGGAACGCATACTGGTGCGGATCGCTTCAACATACTTCTTCCGAAGTTCTGCCTGCTCCGCTTTCTCTTCTTCTGTCAGTCCCGTTGCCTGGGATTTATGATAAAGGGTATTGATCCGATCGATCATCTCCTGTGTTACCATTGTTACACCTCCTTAAAGTGATTCTTTTCCAGCCTATGCTTCTAACGGTCAGTGCAGCAGATGCACACCGACCAGTTGAACAGTTACTCTTTTCTTTCATAATCGTGGTTCAGATAATGGATCAGGTCAAAATCTTTATTTTTATGGGCTAAAAATAAGGTACCCACATCCTTGCCTTCCATGATCTGGTAGATCACATCCACCTGATCCGCATTGGCGATCACCATATCCGATCCGCTGTCTGTGGCAATCTGGGCTGCCGCCAGTTTTGCCGCCATACCGCCGGTTCCCACGCCGCTTCCCGAGGTCTCCTTTCCCATGGAAAGAAGCTCTTTCGTGATCTCCGGCACAAATGGAATCATCTTCGCTTCTGGATTCTTTCTCGGATCATCGGTAAATAACCCGTCAATATCTGAAAGCAGGATCAGAAGATCCGCGCCGATCAATGCCGATACAATAGCTGAAAGCCGGTCATTATCTCCGAAATTGTCCACATAAGGGATCTCGGAGGTGGAAACCGTATCGTTCTCGTTCACCACCGGAACTGCCCCTAATTTTAACAGTTCGTCAAAGGTGTTTCTGGCGTTGTAGCGGGAGGCATCGTTGGTCATGGTGTCCTTGGTCATCAGGACCTGGGCCGCCACCTGATTGTACTCCGCAAATAACCGCTGGTACACCATCATCAGCCTGGCCTGACCTACTGCCGCAAATGCCTGCTTCTGGGCAAGACTCTCCGGTTTTCCCGGATGGTGCAGGGCCTGTCTGCCTGTGGCGATGGCGCCAGAAGACACTAATACCACTTCCTTGCCCTGCCCCTTCAGATCACTGATGATCCGCACTAATTTTTCTATTTTTTGAAGGTTTAAATCACCGGAGACCGCGTGGGTCAGCGAGGAAGAACCAATCTTGATCACAATTCGTTTTTTATCCTGCAGTTTTTCTCTCTCCAGCATCTTTATCCACTCCTATATCCGCGGCATTCAAGTCGAACGTCCGTGAGACTTGGTGCGTGATTCTGGTCAGCGAAGCTGACATATTCTTTACAGAATCACTGCGCATCCTCGCGGAGCGTTTATCTCAGTCGAAGCCCCACCTCCCACTGAGACAAATTTGCTATTACTCACCACCTAAAGAGGTGGGAGTCTTCTCGACTGAGATAAAATTCTTGCCGGTTGGTCTGTCTTAGGTTTCATCCGTAACTGTTCTGTTTCTTCACAATTGCGGTTCTATTATCATACAATATTTTTATCTATCCGTCAAACCGGAAACACCTGCATCATCCGCGGAAAACATAGCGCCGTCCAATGGCTTCTGCCACTTTTAATCCGTCCATAGCCGCCGATGTGATACCGCCCGCATAGCCTGCGCCCTCTCCACAAGGATATAGCCCGGCGATCTGGCTTTCAAACCGTTCGTCACGGTGAATCCGCACAGGGGAAGACGTCCGGCTCTCCACACCAGCCAGAATACTGTCATAGCGGGAAAATCCGTGGATCATACCCTCAAAATGTTCCACACCCTCAATAATAGACTGGGACAGATAGTTCGGAAGCATCTCTTTTAAGTTGGCAAACTGATACGCCCCCTTAAACTCCGCGTCCACCTCACCAAGCTGTTTCGTCTCCAGTCCCGCCTTAAAATCCCCGTAAAGCTGCACCGGAATCCTGCCATGTCCATACTCATAGGCCAGGCTCTCTAATTTTCTTTGATATTCCACACCAGCCAGCGGGGAATCCCCCTCGAAATCTGCCGGAGTCACTGTCACGATCAGGGCGCTGTTGGCATTTCTGCTTCCCCGGTCATGGTTGCTCATACCATTGACTGCCAGCCGTTCCTTCTCTGATGAGGCATTGACCACGTAACCGCCCGGACACATACAGAAAGAATACACGCCTCTCTGGAGACTGGTCTGATGAGTCACTTTATAAGAAGCGGGACCTAAAATATCTGAATGAGCCATACCATACTGGGATTGATTGATCATAGCCTGTGGATGCTGGATCCTAAGACCCACAGCAAATGCCTTCTTCTCCATGGGCACTCCCCGCTTTAACAACATAGCAAACGTATCTCTGGCGCTGTGTCCCACGGCAAGAACCACCGTCTCTGCCTCCAGAACTCTCCGCTTCTCCGGCTGGTCCCCATTGATCTCCAATGCTGTGATCCTCCCGCCTTTGATCGTCATATCGGTTACCTGGCTTTCAAAGAACACCTGGCCGCCAAGGTCGATGATGTGTTCCCGGATATTTTTCACTACCTTGCTTAACACATCCGTTCCGATATGCGGTTTATTCACATAAAGGATCTCCGGATCAGCCCCATGCTCCACCAGGATCTCCAATACCTTCTGGTTCCGCTTCAGCGGATCTTTCACCAATGTATTTAATTTTCCATCGGAAAATGTACCCGCTCCGCCTTCGCCAAACTGGACATTGGATCTGGTGTTTAAAATTCCCGTATTCCAGAACCATTCCACATCCTTCTGCCGCTGTTCCACGTCCTGACCGCGTTCCAGAAGAATCGGGTGGTAACCGGCCTGGGCTAACATCAGACCGCAGAATAGTCCCGCCGGGCCGCTGCCGATGATCACTGGCGGATGTTTCAGGGGTTCTTCACCGCCAGACGGAAACTGGTACGGAACCTCCTTCACCTGTGACACCTGATTATTTTTCACTTTCTTTAAGATCTGCTGCTCTTTTGCCACTTCCACATCTACGGTATAAATAAATAAGATCTGCTCCTTTTTTCTGGCATCTACTGACTGCTTGACGATCTTTAGCTGTTTGATCTCCGATGGTGCAACCCGCAAAAGTTTCGCTGTTTTTTCGTATAATTCCTGTTTTTTATGCTCAATCGGGAGCTTTAACTGGGTAATCCGGATCATATCTGGTTATCTGTTTCCTTTCTTTTTCTCCGTTTTGCAATGCTGTGCTGCGCAGCTTCTTCCTGCCACGTACCCGCTGGACCAGGCCCACTGCAGGTTATAACCGCCGCAGATGCCGTCCACATCCACGATCTCTCCTGCAAAATAAAGCCCTTTTACCAGCTTCGACTCCATAGTTGCCGGATCGATCTGTCTGGTATCCACGCCTCCACAGCAGATCTGGGCATTTTCATAAGGGTTCGTTGCAATCACCACGGTCTCGTACTGCTTGATCACCTGGATCAATCTCTGAAAACGCTTCTGATCTACCGCTTCCACAGGCTCCGCCGCTGCAATGCCGGACAGCTTTAACAATGCCAGCGCCAGCTTTTTATTTAACATTCCGGTGAGAAATCCTTCGGCGCTGCGTCCGTCTAGCCTTCTCTTCCGTTCTGCCATCATGGTTTTCGTTTCTTCCATATCTAATTGAGGGAAAAAGTCAATCACCGCTTTTACGTTCTTTTTATTATGTAAAGCCACTGCTGCATAACGGCTCACCTGGAATACGGGGATACCGGAGATGCCGTAGTCTGTCAGCTGCACCTCTCCCCGGTCTTCTGCCTCAAAGTTCCATAACCCATTTTTCGCAGAAGAATAGATCTCAACTCTGGCATCTGTCCGTATCCCGGAAAGCTGCCTGTAATGTTTTTCCGCGCACCGGAGCTGTACTAACGCCGGAAGCGGAGAAATCACAGAATGACCCAGACTCTCCGCCAGGCGGTATCCACTGCCATCCGATCCTGTGACCGGAGCCGCCTTAGAACCTGTCGCCAGTACACTGCATCCGCCTCCTTTACGCCCTGGTCTGTCACGATCTGAAAACCGTCTTTTTTCTTTCGGATCTCCCTGATCTGGCAGTTTAAGAACACCCGGATCTTTCTTCGTTCCACTTCATCCCGCAGAACATCCAGCACAGAAGAAGCCTGGTCAGAATTGGGATAGAGATATCCGTTCCTGTTCTTCATCACGATTCCCAGATCTTCAAAGAAGGAAATGGTCTCATTCACCGAAAACTGTTTTAATACCCGTCCTGGAAAATCTGGCTGGCTGGAACGGTAGCATCTGGCATCCTGATGTAAATTGGTCAGATTACATCTGCCATTTCCTGTGGAAGGATCTTTTTGCCCACCCGGTCCATATGCTCCGCAATGGTCACATCCATCCCCTCTTTCGCTGCCGTAATGGCCGCCATCATTCCAGAGGCACCGCCTCCAATAATCCACACCTTCTTTTTCATTCGTTTTCCTCTTCTCCTGCTTTTTTCGTTCTCCATTGTATCGACTTTGCCCTTGCAATGCAAGTTTATTTTTTCGTAACGATCCATTAACTGGTATAAGATTCCAGATATTGAAACACTTCTGTCATAGAGGGAAACCAGATCCCGTCCAAAAGCCGCTCTTTTTCTGTATCCGGGAAATCTGTCAGCGGAATATGGGTATCCAGATACAGGGCATTCCGTTTTCTGGAATACACCATCAGATAACCAGACTCCGCCACCAGGCAGTAATGTTCCTCTTTCTTTGTATCCGCCTGGGCATCAGCATTGACCTTGGCCACAGGGCGCTCATCCACCGTTTCCGTCTCATATTCTGTTGCCGGAACTGCGCTCTCCCGGACAGATTCTGTCCTTGTCACCGCATATCCTACTGAAAAACACGCTGCCGCCAACACAAAAAATAACAATAAGCAGATACCATAATTTCTCATAAGTTTTTCCTCCTTATGAGCATAGTATCTGCTTATCTGGTTTATTTTAAACTTATTTGTAACAGTTCCATAGCGTCTATCTCATCAGATGCAGTTTTCTTGCCAATCCTGACAGTCTGGTCCCGCCAGGCATACTTCTCAGTTCCTGGGCGTCCACACCCTTCAACAGGATCAGAAGGACAAAATAAACCGCCACTGCCACCAGAACAGAAATCCCGGTGCTGATCAGATTGCCAAAGATGCTGTAAGCAGCCCGATATACACCGAATGCCGCTGCGCCCATAACTGCGGATGCCACCATCGGGATCAGGAAGGTCTTCTTCACCTCCTGGCGGTAACGCTTAAAACGGGCAATGGATCTGGCATTTAAGATGCAGATAAACAGGGCGAATAAAATATTGGCATAGAGAACGCCGTAAATACCCATGTGTAAGTATCTCAGCATCACAAACAGGATCACCGTATGAAGCACCAGAGAAATCCCTGCGTTACGGATCGGCGTCTTCATCCGGTTAATGCCCTGCAACACGGCATTGGTTACTGTAGACAGTGAATAAACAACTACTGCCGAAGACCCGTAACAGGTCATTTTGATCAAATCCGTATTGTCTCTTCCAGGAAATAACAGATTGCTGATTGGTGCCGCCAGCACTGCCAGTCCCACTGCCGATGGGATCGCGATGATCATCGAAAAACGGATGGCGCTGGCGATCCGGTTTAAGGTCTGTTTCCGGTCTTTCTCCGCCACTGCTCTGGACAATGCCGGAATCAGGGAAGAGGACAGGGAGTTGGCCACTGCCACCGGAATATTAAATAGCAGATGATATTTACCAGAATAAATACCCCACTGGGATGCGATCTGCTTTGCCTCCCCCAGCCCGGTCATGATCTGGCCAAACAGTACATTGTCAATGACAGTACTGCTATTATAAAGGCTGCTGCTGACAATGATCGGCACAACGGTCAGAAACAAGGTACTGGTGATCATACCATAGCTTTCTGCTGACGTCCCCTGTTCCTTGCGTATCCGCCGCTTCATCTTTGGACGGTACATCAGATACAGGCCAACGAATAAGATCAGCGCCGTCAAAGCTCCTGCTCCCGTACCAAGAGCGCCTCCAGCCGCGCCGAACGCATAAGAATACTCTGTAGAACCGTAAACCAGATTGGATTTCACACCCAGGTCAAAAAGGCTCTTTGCAGCCAGAAGACTGATCACCGCATTGACGATCTGTTCAAAAATCTGGGAAACAGCCGTTGGTACCATGGTGGAATGTCCCTGGAAAAATCCTCTGAGGACTCCCAGATAAGCCATGACCCAGACCGTCGGCGCCAGTACCTTTAAAGCATAGGCGCTGTAAGGCATCTTGATCACATGCTCCGCAAAAAAGCCGGAGCCAAACCATAAAGCACAGAATCCAACGCCTCCCACAATGGTTGCGTAAAATAAAGCGGCCCGCAGGATCTTTCTGGCATTCCGGTACTGCCCCCTGGCCAACCGGGCAGAAACCATCTTAGAAACCGCCACCGGCAGACTGTAAGAAGAAAGGATCAGCATAATGGAATAAATGTTATAAGCTGCGCTGTAATAACCATTTCCCTCATCCCCAATGTAATTGGCCAGAGGAATCCGATACAGCATACCGATCAGCCGGACGATAATTCCGGCGATGGCCAGAATACTCCCCTGGATAATAAAGTTGGAGCCTGCCTTTTTCTCTGGAACCGCAGTTCTCTTTGCTGTCCCTTCCCCTTTTTTGTATTTACTTCTGCTGCGTACTGTTCTAGTTGTTCTTTCCATGAATCTCCGTCTTTTGGAAATCAGCCGTTGGAATGATACAGATCCAGGTCTTACCCTGGTTTAAGGTGATTTCCTCATTCTCCGTATTATAATAATGGGTCACACCGAACTGACCATCTTTTTTCCATGAAATAGGGATTGCCCGTCCATTGGTGATGTAATAGCCATACTGGCCGGTGTGGACATCAATATTCAGATACTCTGTCGTAGCATAATGCCCGGTTGAGCAATACTGAAAAATAACATTTTTTACTGTGATCGGTCCTTCTGAACCTTTATGTACCCCTCCATACTGATAACGGTGGTACAGGCCATCCTGTTCATCATACTGGAAATAGGCGTTATTCAACGCATAGCCAGGAACTATCTTCTCGGCTTCCAGACTATTATCCAGATGGATCTGCTGACCATTTTTTGTAAAATGAAAATGACCGTGGTAGGACGGGTCATAAGTCTGGCTGTAACCAAGCTGCTCGATCGTCTTTTGAAGCTTTTGGGCACTGGTATAGGCATTATGAGGCGTTTTCTTATCACTGCTGCGGTAAAAAGCCTGGCTTCCTTCCTTAATTCCGTTAATGTTATCCACGTTATCCAGGTAAGGGAGGGCAAAGGTACTCTGTCCAAAATGTGCATAAATGGCATCAAATTCCCTTGCAAAATACGTATAATAAGTGCGGCAGCTTCTAACAGAACCGATCCTGTCTAAATCGTCATAATCCTCCAGAATAGCCATGTAACGGTTCATACTGCCCTCCACCGGGGCCTCATAAACCACACCTGCCCGGTTGATGCCGTACTGTGGAAGAGCTGCCTTGTCATTACTCATCATCACAGCCACCGGACGGCGGTCTGCCTTCGCCACATCCACCATCTCTCCGGTCAGATAGCTTTTGATCTTTCCATCAACAGCAATCCTCTCTTCCGGCTCCTCCACGGTCTCCTCTGTCTCTTCCTCCGTCTCATGTTCTGTTTCCGGCGCAGTAGTCACCTGAACCGGCGCCATCTCCACAGAAACCTTACTTTCCGGAGCTGCCACATACTCTTCCTTTTTCCCGCAGGCGGTAAGCAGCCAAATAGTTACCACTACAGTGACCCATAAACCCCTCATTTTTCTCATCGGCAGTATCCTTTTCCCTCCAGAATCTCATTCTGCTTTGCTTCCATCACCAGACGTTCCTCATCTTCCATGTGATCATAACCACATAAATGAAGCATGCTATGGGCTACTAAAAACGCCAGTTCCCTGGTTGTGGAATGTCCGTACTTTTCTGCCTGTTCTTCCACCTTGTCCACTGAGATCATAATGTCCCCCAACATCAGTTCCCCAGTCTCCGGGTTAAAGCAGTCCGCAAAATCCTCTTCTACGTGTTCAAAATCTGATGGCGTATCGTACTCCAGCATTGGGAATGATAATACATCCGTCGGTGCGTCCACATTGCGGTACTCTTTGTTGACCTGGTGGATCTCCTCGTTGTCCGTCAGAACCACATTCACCTCCGCCTCATAAGGACAGCCCTCGTAATCCAGGGACGCGCATACCACCTCATTGATGATCTCCTCATATGGGATTCCCAACTGTTTTTCTGCTTCGTATTCAATATTTACTGTCATCGGTATCCTCCTATTGGTAGCTTTTCACCATGCTCCTGACATAGTCCTTCACTTTGTAAGCTACCATTCTCTTTTTCTGGGCTGTCGTTTCTCCTGGGGATTCTTCCGTTCTCCCCGCTGGCGGTCCTTCGCCTGATTCTTAGCCTCATAATCATCATATGCCTGTACAATCTTCTGTACCAGTGGATGACGCACCACATCGCTGCTGGTCAGATAGCAGAAACCGATGTCATCCACTTTCTTTAAAACCTTGATCGCCACATCTAAACCGGAGGCTACTCCGCCCGGAAGATCTTTCTGGGTCTGGTCTCCGGTGATGATCACTTTGGAGCCAAAACCGATTCGCGTCAAGAACATCTTCATCTGGGCCGGTGTGGTGTTCTGGGCCTCATCCAGAATGATAAAGGCATTATCCAGGGTGCGTCCCCGCATGTATGCCAGAGGCGCTACCTCGATCAATCCTTTTTCTGCATTATGAAGATAACTTTCAGCACCCATGATCTGATACAGGGCATCATAAAGTGGTCTCAAATAAGGATCAATCTTACTTTGCAGATCACCTGGCAAAAATCCCAGCTTCTCTCCCGCCTCAATCGCCGGTCTGGTGAGAATGATCCTTCCCACCTCGCCATCTTTAAACGCCTGGATTCCCATAGCCATGGCCAGATAAGTCTTACCTGTTCCTGCAGGACCGATACCAAACACCACCATCTTCTTGCGGATCGCGTCCACATAATTTTTCTGTCCCATGGTCTTTGGCTTTACCGGTCTGCCGTTCGTGGTATGGCAGATCACATCTTTATCAATTTCCAGGATCTGGTTATCGCTTTCGGAAAATGACAGGGACAACGCATAGTCCACGTTCTGCTGGGTGATCTCATTGCCCCGCTTTGATAGCTCGATCAAATTGTTAAATACACTTTTTGCCTTTCTGACACTGACCTCCGGTCCAATGACCTTGATCGCCCCATCTCTGGATACCATGGTCACATGCAGGGTCCGCTCTATCTTCTTTAAATAACTGTCAAACTGTCCGCAGACATTTTTCTCATGCTCTGCCGGAATGTCGATCATAGTTTCGATGATACTCATGCTGTTTTACATCGTCTCCTCGCTTTTATTCTTCGTAACTGTTCCATATCTTCCCAATTACTATGATTCACCTGTCTCCATAGAACTTTTTTCTTCCCCATCCTCTGGCTCTGAAATCTGCCGGAAGACTGCGATCTGTTCTTCACAGAGAATCTCTCCCTCTATGGAAAAAGAAAAGCCATTCTCTTGTATTTTAACATTATTTCCAATAATGTGTACCCCTTTTTCCAATAATTTTTCTTCTGCGGCCCATTTTTCCAGTTCTGCCTCCGCTTCTGCTTCTGCTTTGGTGTAAGGACGTTCCGAAACCTGGATTTCCTCCCTCTGGATCTTCCCATACCAGACAGGCAGATAAAAATCGCGTCCCAGACGCAGCTGCCGTTTCTCCGTCCGGCTGATCCATTGGGCTTTCTGAAAATCCGGCATCACCCATCCCCAGGCTTTCGCTCCAACACTTAAGCAAAATCCGCCGCTCTTCCTGCCAGTCTTTATCTGGATCTTCTTCATGGGAGCCAGCCGTTTCCGATAGGTATGGCGCACCGTTCCATACACTTCCCCATCTGCCCGGACATAGGTCTTACGGAGCAGTTCTCCATTGTCATTCATCAGTTCCAGGGTTCCTTCCGCCAATACCTGCCCCTGTTCCACCTGATCCCCTTCTTTTACCATAGCCTTCCCCTGGCGGATCACCAGCCTGGTAATAACCGCGTCCGAAGAAGCCACCAGATCGCCGGGACTGGTATCTTTTTCCGGGACAGAAAACACTGCGTCATTTTCCCGCAATTTTATGGAAAGCTGTGTACCGGAGATCTGGGCCGACACCCACAGAATCTCTGGATAGTCCAGACGGATCTGTTCCTCCAGCTGGCTGAGGGAAACCTGGCGTTTCAGAATCCCGGGATGGATACCCGCTTTCTCCAGATATGTCATCAGGCATCGTCTGTATAACGGTTATTGCCTTCAAAGGTCACTTTCCATAAAAACATGGATAATACCATCAAAATCATTACGATCAGTAAGGGGCCCGCAAATAAAATCCATCGTTTCCGGTTCCTGTGAAGGAAAAATGGCAGGCCCAGCCGCTTCTGTATCCGGATGTGGACTTTGGTTTTCCGGACAACCGGGCGGATCCTGTGGAAATCTTTCAGTTCCATGCAGCAAAAACATACGGGATCGCAAGAGGTTCTCTCTGCCCGGACGCCCCAGATATCAATCCCCGTTTTCCCGCACACATTCAAAAAACGTTCCACGCCATAGCCCCAGATCTTCAGTTTCAGATATCCCCTCTTCCACTGCCCCGCCTCACGGATCACCCCTTTTTCCCTCCCCTGGCTTCCATATTCACGGAAATGATCTGACCTGTGATCATCATCTCGTCCCTGGTATAATATTCAATTCCAAGGCAGGTACCCAGAATCTGGATCCTGCAGGTCCGGGTCTGCAGCCGGATCTCATCCGGATCCAGACTGACAATCCGCTCATAATTTTCCAGATACACCCGCCTGCGCCCGGTGATGGTGATCACCGGCTCCCCAAGAGCCACATCTGCCGGTATATGAAGAGATTTGGCTGCCATCTCCTGAAACTGTCTGGGCATAGGATCACTTCCGACACTTTATCATTTTTATCCTATGTGGAAGAACACGAAAAAAGTCCTCAATCTTTCCGATTGAGGACTCTTGACATTCTCAGCAATTAGTTAAATTTACGCTTTCTAGCAGCTTCAGACTTTTTCTTACGTCTTACGCTTGGCTTCTCGTAATGCTCTCTTTTGCGAATCTCCTGCTGAATACCAGCCTTTGCGCAGTTTCTTTTGAATCTGCGTAAAGCGCTGTCTAATGATTCATTATCTTTAACGATCACGTTTGACATAGCTCACACCTAACCTCCCTCCAGTTGTGTACTTGTGCATAATACAACTGTTTGGGTATTTTTATAGCACTGTTATGATTATAGCATAAAATCTCTATTCGTCAACTGATTTTTTTATGGATTTCCAATTTTTTTCAATTTTATGCCTGAACCTGCTCTTTTACTACCTCAACAGCTTTTACAAGGGCCTCGTCCACACCTGCCGGATTCTTACCACCAGCCTGTGCCATGTTTGGACGTCCGCCGCCGCCACCGCCTACAAGTCCGGCGATCGCTTTGATCAGATTACCTGCATGCGCGCCCTTCTTCTGGGCTTCATCTGTAGCAGTTGCCATTAAGTTTACTTTACCATCCTGAACTGATGCGATGACGATCACACCCTCACCAAGCTTCTCTTTCAGCTGATCTCCCAGATTTCTCAGTCCGTTCATATCAACGTCAGCTACTCTGGTTGCCAGAACCTTAACACCTGCCACATCAACTACCTGGCTCATCACATCACCCATGGCGCTGTTGGCCAGTTTGCTCTTTAACTTCTCATTCTCAGAATGGAGAGCCTTGATCTCCTCTAACATCGCCTCGATCTTCTTCTGAAGCTCTGTCGGAGTCGTCTTCGCAGTCTTTGCGGCTGCGTGAAGTTCTTTTTCTGTATCCTGATAATAAGCCATCAGTCCTTCGCCGGTCAGCGCCTCAATCCTGCGGACACCTGCTGCGATACCAGCCTCGGAAATGATCTTAAATGCACTGATCTTCTCCGTGTTGGAAACATGGGTACCACCGCAAAGCTCTACGGAGAAATCCCCCATCTTCACAACGCGTACTTTCTCACCATATTTCTCACCAAACAGTGCCATGGCTCCGGATTTCTTTGCCTCATCCAGGCTCATCTCCTCGGTAATAACCGGAAGCGCTGCCTGAATTTCTTCATTGACCAGATCCTCTACCTTCTGTAACTCCTCTGGAGTCATAGCAGAGAAATGGGTAAAGTCGAAACGAAGGCGTCCGGCATCTACATAGGAACCAGCCTGCTCTACGTGATCGCCTAGTACCATACGCAGTGCTTTCTGAAGCAGATGGGTGGCGCTATGGTTCTTAGCGGTAGAAAGACGGTTCTTCTCACATACCTTTAAGGTAACGGTCTCGCCTGTCTGGAACATGCCCTTGGTCATCACACCCACATGACCGATCTTGCCGCCCTGTAAATGAATAGTCTCTTTTACTTCAAACTGACCATGATCACTTACGATGGTACCAACATCACCCTGCTGGCCGCCCATAGTGCCATAAAATGGAGTCTCATCTACAATAATCGTACCAGTCTGTCCATCGGTCAGCGCCTCTACGATCTCATCCTCAGTAGTCAGGACAGTGATCCTGGAATCATGAACCAGACGGTCATATCCAACGAATTTACTGGTGATGGCTGCCGGAATGGACTGGTATACCGTTACATCAGCGCCCATGTAGTTGCTGACTTTCCGTGCTTTCCGCGCTTTCTCTCTCTGCTCTTTCATCGCAGCCTGGAAACCATCCTCGTCAACGGTAAAGTTCTTATCTTCCAGGATCTCCAATGTTAAATCTAACGGGAATCCGTAAGTATCATACAGTTTAAATGCGTCAGCACCGGAAAGAACGGTCTTTCCTTCTGCTACCATCTTCTGCTCCATCTCTCCTAAGATCACAAGACCCTGGTCGATGGTCTTATTGAATTTTTCTTCTTCCTCAGCCAGTACCTTTAAGATCATGACCTGCTTCTCTTCCAGTTCTGGATAGCCATCCTTAGACAGAGCGATCACAGTCTTACTGAGTTCTGGCATAAAACGTCCCTCAATGCCAAGCAGACGGCCATGACGGACTGCACGGCGCAGCAGACGGCGCAGCACGTATCCACGGCCTCGTTAGAAGGCATGATACCATCAGAGATCATGAAGGTACAAGATTTCACATGGTCAGCGATGATACGCAGGGAAACATCCTTTTTCGCGTCAGCCTGATATTCCGTATGAGCCAGTGCACATACCTCATCCAGAAGTGCTTTGTTGGTATCTACACAGAACAGGGATCTACATCCTGTACGATCACAGCCAGTCTCTCCAGACCCATACCAGTATCAATATTCTTCTGTTTTAACTCCGTATAATTGCCATGTCCATCATTCTCAAACTGGGTAAATACGTTATTCCATACTTCCATGTATCGGTCGCAGTCACAGCCAACGGTACAGCCTGGCTTACCACAGCCATACTTCTCGCCGCGATCATAATAGATCTCAGAACATGGACCACAAGGGCCAGCGCCATGCTCCCAGAAGTTATCTTCCTTACCAAACCGGAAGATGCGTTCTGCCGGAACGCCGATCTGCTTATTCCAGATGTCAAACGCCTCATCATCATCTAAATAAACAGATGGATACAGGCGGTTTGGATCCAGCCCGACTACTTCTGTTAAAAACTCCCAGGACCAGTGAATGGCTTCTGTCTTGAAGTAATCACCGAAAGAGAAGTTTCCCAACATCTCGAAGAATGTGCCGTGACGCGCAGTCTTACCGATATTCTCAATATCGCCAGTACGGATACACTTCTGGCAGGTGGTCACACGTCTTCTTGGCGGGATCTCCTGTCCGGTAAAATATGGCTTTAATGGAGCCATACCAGAGTTGATCAGCAGTAAGCTGTTGTCGTTATGTGGAACCAGTGAGAAGCTCTTCATAGCCAGATGGCCCTTGCTCTCAAAGAATTCCAGGAACATTCTTCTTAATTCGTTTACACCGTATTTCTTCAACTTCTTGTCCTCCGAATTACCTGCAACCTTCATCATGCTCTCATGATCCGTCGCATAAATTTCTTTCTTCTTTTCTTACTTAATTTTTTGCAGCGTCCTTTTTATCACGGAATTTCTTTCCGCAGGTGATGCCCGCCCACGCCACTGCAGCGAAAATAAGAACCTTCACAATATATTGAACCAGGCTTGCTAATACAGCACTCATAAGCTACCTCCTTTGCGGTAAATCTGTTGGCAACTGTTTCATTTCTTCACAGTTACATTCTGTTTTTTAATAAACGCATGATCGTTTTAATCCTATCATATGTGGAAATATTTATCAAGGGTGGAGAAAAAATTTTGCGTCCCAGACATGCCTATTTTCTTCCTCCGTACAGATAATCGCCCTCTGGAATATCTTTGGGCAATACAAATTCGTCTGCCGGGATCAGCATCAGGACGAAGCTGACCATCAGCATCAGGCAGCAGACCCAGATCGTGTGGTACGCAAGAGATTCCGCCAGCTTAAATCCAGTGCCGGCTCCCAGCGCAAAGATCAGAACGATCCCCAGATAACGGTAAGTCTGATCCAACAGCTTGTGGTTATGGGTCTTTAAATAAGCGCTCAGAGACTCGATCTCGCTCCGGATATTACCAATACACATGGTACTGGCGATGGTATAACCATTAACCTTCCGGAACGTCTGCACCTGCATGGCGCAGGCAAAAGAGGTCAGGGCGTTGGCCGCCATATTCGCTGACTCCGGCATCAGACCTACGCTAAACAACATAATGACTTCAGCTAACACCACCAGCTGCCGCCAGTGCACCCGTTTCATGTTTTTGTAACGCATATGCACCTGCTCTGCCACAAAAACGCCACATACAAAAGCAAGTACAGGAATCAGATAGTGAAGTCCCTTGTGAAAATCACCATCAAAGAAGCAGCCGCTCATCAGGACAATATTGCCTGTCTGGGCATTGGCAAATACCTTTCCTCGCATGCAATAACTGTATGCATCCTGCAATCCTCCAGAAAACGTCAGAAATGTGATCGTCAGCATCGCATCTGACATCTGTCCCCGTTTACTCTTCAACCATTTCATGTTTCTGCCTTTCTGTCGCAGGCTTGTAGTGAAGCCCGTTCGTGTCCTATATCTTATCACGTTTTTCAAATTTTTCCAGACTCTTTTTGAGAAAAATTTAACATATCCAGGAATTTTTCCCTGGCCTGGTTTTCTTCTTTTCTTGCTTTGTAGATCATATAGATCCCCCGCTCTGGAATCTCTTCCTGTAAAGGAATCTGAAACACCCTTTTCTGCTGCAGTGCTGTCTGGGTCAGTTCCAGTGGCAGAAATCCGATTCCAAGGTTCTTTTCCACCATCGGAAGGATCAGATCCGCTGTTGCCACTTCAATATCTGCATGCATCGTCAGACCATGTTTTAAATAAAACTGACTGTAGGTATGGTAGCTGCTGGTATCAGCCCCCAGCTGTATCATAGAATAAGGCTGCAGGTCTTTTAAGGAATGAACACTTTCTGCAAGCTTTCTCTGATCTGGTCCGACAATCAGAACATCGGAGCAGGTCTTTAGAAGCCTGGTCTGCCATCCGGCACGTTCCAGATTTCTGTTTCTGGAAGTCTCTGCTGTGACAAAAATCACATCCGCACTCTCCGACTCTAATGCCCTGATTGCCTCTGGCGTTGAATAATTATGCACCTTCATCTGGATTGCCGGATATAATTTGTGAAATTGCTGCATCTGCTCCATCAGATACAGGTGCAACGCCATCTCACTGGCACCAAGGACCACCACTCCCTGACCCGTCTCACGTTCAGACAATTCCTCCTCTCCCAGACGAATCTGTTCGTATGCCACCCAGATCCGCTTATACAGTTTCTTTCCCTCCTCTGTCAGATGAATTCCCCTGTTGGTTCGGATCATCAGCTGACATCCCAGTTCCTGTTCTAACAGATTGATCACTCTGGCCACATTGGGCTGATTACTATACAGGGCCTTGGCCGCCTGTGTGAAACTACCATAGCGGGCCACATAATAAAACACTTTATAATATTCAAAATTGATATTCTTCATGCTTTGCCGCCTTGCTATATAATTTTTATATATCTAATATACTAATTATATACTAACTTCTTTTTCCAGTGCAAGCTATAATAAAGACAGAAAAATTTTTTCATAAAAAAACAAAAGAAAGGCAGGCAACAACATCATGAGCCAGAACATACCAAACGATACCGTAATCTGCATCAGCCGTGAATATGGCAGCGGCGGACGGGAAATTGCCGAAACACTTGCCCAGAAATTAAATATACCATGTTACGATAAACTGCTGATCCAGAAGGCAGCAAAAGAAAGTGGTTGCTCTGAAGAATTTTTAAATGAGTATGGAGAGCGGCCTCTGTCCATCAACAACCTGTTGGCCGGCAATCCATTTTCTGACACTGTCACCATGGCTCATTCTTTCTATTCAGAAAGCCAAATTGCTTTTGATATTGAGCGGAAAACCATTCTGGAAATTGCCCAGAAAGGCGGCGGTGTCATTGTGGGCAGATGCGCTTCCTCTATCCTGTCCGGTCGGAAACATATGATTTCTGTTTTCATTTATGCAGACCAGAAAACCCGTATAGAGCGTGTCATGGCCCGGAACCAGATCAGTGAGGCTGAGGCCAGAAAAAGAATCCATAAAATCGATCGCATGAGAAAACGTCATTTTGATTTCTACGCTGACACCATCTGGGGACATCCAGAAAGCTATGATCTGATGCTTTCCAGCAGCCATTTTGGAATTGACCGCTGTGTGGAACTGATCACAGAAAGCATTGCCAACAAATAATTCACCGCCTCTGGCAGTTTTTTGAAGGCACATTTTAAAAGCGTAAATAAAAAAGGTGCAGAACCATAACTTTTGGCTCCGCACCTTTTTTCTTCTATTGGATCCGGTCCTCATACCGGTCTAACAGTTCATATGCCCTCTCTCTGGTTGAATCTGCCAGGGATGCTGTGTATTCCACACTCTCCAGAGAGCCTCCGGCGCTTGCCTTAGCTGCATCGATCGCCTTCCGGTCCCGCTCACGGATCCATGCACGTTCTTCTTCTACCAGATCGGCTGCTTCTGTGTCATCCAGATCGTCCTTGACAGCGTTATAAATCAGGTTCAGTTCATTATCCCACAGCTTTAACTCACTGTCTGCCAGTGTCTTGGCAGAATTACTATTGTTGGATGCGGTCTGGGCTTCCCTGTTTTTCTGAATCCGGTTTTCCAGTTCTGCCAGACGGTTCCGGTAATAGGAAGAATTCCCTGATCCATCTGTCAGTTCCATTTCTATGTTGGCACCATCGCTGTCACCGGTCAATGCCGGTTCTGGATCTAATGGAGAAATCGACACAGCTTCTCCATCCGCATCAGGGGACTCTTCCATAGCCATCTCCGGCCTGGCCGCCTCATCCTGTGCCATCTTCCTGGACATGGTGCCATCGCCAGCCTCTCCATCTGGAGCTGACGCTCCATCTGCGCCTGCATCCAGTCCATAAACCGCCACACCGGCTTCCTCTGCTGCTGTTTTCTGTCCCTGTGATGCAGGATCCTCATCAATCGCAGCCTGAGCCGCTGCCCTTCCTGCCATCGGCACACCTTCCGTATCTGCCTCATTCGTTATCATAACTGTCCCAACCGGCTCCTTCACCCCCAATATCTGGCTGGTAAAGGTCGTAAGTAGGATCCCGGCTGCAAAGATCGCAGCCAGCGCAATCAATCCTTTATGTTTCATATGGTCATCCTCACATTCTCATGTGATTACCATAACACAAACCTATTGAAAATGGAATATCCAGGAAAATTTCGTAATATATTGTAAGAAAATCATACGCCAGAATCCACTAACAGATCCGTTCCATCTGCTGCCGTGGTCGCCAGGCAGTCGCACCGTTCATTTTCCGGATGGCCCGCATGTCCCTTCACCCAGTGGAATGTGACCTGGTGAATGCTCTTGGCTTTTAACAGTCTCTCCCACAGATCTATGTTCTTCACCGGACCACTTTTGCCACGTTTCCAGTTATTCTTCACCCAATTGTCAATCCATCCCTGGTTAAAGGCGTCTGTCAGATACTTGGAATCGGAATACAGATCCACCTGACAGGGCCTGGTAAGTGCCTCCAGGCCCGCGATTGCTGCCATTAACTCCATCCGGTTATTGGTTGTCCTCACATATCCGGCGGAAAGCTCCCGCTCATGAAGCACCCCCTTCTGGTCTGTAAAATGAAGCACTGCCCCATAACCGCCTGGGCCGTCTGGATTTCCCCTTGCTGATCCATCGGTATATATCTGTACTTTTGTCATGTCTGTCCTCCGCTACCGCCCTGCGGTTCTTTGAATTTTTTTGTTATTTTTCTATCAATCCTATCGATCCCATTTATCGCAAAGAGCATGGATCTGATCGGTAAATTTCGCCAGATCCTTATTGGCTCCGCCTCATTCCGTTTAATTACACGGCACAGGCGTTCGCCAGCAGCCACCAGACGGGCAAAGATGCCATCTGCTCTGCGTCTGCTCTCTTTCTCCGGCTGGATCGGGATACCCCTGGTTACCTTCAGCCAGCAGCCCTCTGCCAGATCATACACAGATCCACTGAATGGCGCCGACGCCGGAATTCCCTCTTCCCGGTTCAACCGGTCTGCAAAGATATCACACACCTTATCATCTCCATGGACGATAAAGGTCATCTTCGGTTTTTCTTTATATGCGCGGATCCACCTGATCAGACCATCCTGGTCTGCGTGCCCGCTTAAGCCCTCCATCATCCGGATCTGGGCCTTCACCTCAATGGTTTCTCCAAACAGCCTTACCTGATCGGTCCCATCCACCAGACTACGTCCCAGGGTTCCCACTGCCTGATATCCGGCAAAAACGATCGTACACTCCGGTCTCCAGAGGTTATGCTTCAAATGATGGCGGATACGCCCGGCATCACACATACCGGAAGCAGAAATGATCACCTTCGGCCTGGAATCAAAGTTGATAGCCTTGGATTCATCACTGGTGACTGTCACCTTCAGGCCTGGGAACTCAATGGGGTTGATGCCGCTCTCTACCAGTTCTCTGGTTTCTTCATCGTAGCACCGCAGCAGGTTCTGCTTAAAAACATGAGTAGCCTCCACTGCCAGCGGACTATCCACATATACCTGAAAATCGCTATGTCCTGTCACCATATGATCCAGCTTGATCTTACGCAGGAAGAATAACAGTTCCTGGGTTCTGCCTACTGCAAAAGCCGGAAGCACCACATTGCCGCCCCGGTCCAGAGTCTCCTGGATGATCTGTGCCAGTTCCTCCACATGCTCCTCAGATCTTGGATGGCTTCGGTCTCCGTATGTACATTCCATGACCACATAGTCTGCATCACGAATATACTGTGGATCACGGATCAAAGGCTTGTTGATATTGCCGATATCGCCGGAAAATACGATTTTTCTGGTCTCTTCCCCTTCCCTGCACCAGACCTCAATGGAGGCTGATCCCAACAGATGACCTGCATCAATAAAACGAAGCGTAATATCATCATTCAGTTCCACAATCTCATCGTACTCATAACCTTCCAGAAGGTTGATGACCCCGGCTGCATCATTTAACGTGTATAATGGTGGGATCTCCTTTTCACCGGCACGTCTGGCCTTCCGGTTCTTCCACTCAGCCTCCATCTCCTGAATGTGGGCACTATCCTTCAGCATGATCCGGCAAAGATCTACCGTAGCCATCGTAGTCACCACTTTGCCGCGGAATCCTCTGGCATAGATAAACGGCAGAAGACCTGCATGGTCAATGTGGGCATGGGTCAGAAGCACATAATCGATCTGTGCGTAACTCACCGGAAGCTCCGCGTTCTCATACACGTTCACGCCCTGTTCCATACCACAGTCCACCAGAAGCTTCGTTTCTCCACATTCCAGATAATGGCAGCTTCCTGTTACCTCATGATCCGCACCTATGAACGTTAATCTCATAGAACCGCCTCCTCATAGTATTCTTGTAACTGTTCAGTTCCTTCACAGTTATCATATTTTTTAATACTTAATTATATCACAGATCAAATAATAATACAAATCATGCCGCCATTACTGTCATTAATAATTTTCTGCAGCGTATCCTGCAATTTGATCTGGCAATCCTCTGTCACCTGGGAAACCTTTGCCTGGATGCCGTCCTCCACAATCTGCTCAATGGACTTTCCGAAAATGTTGGTATTCCAGATACCGTCCTCGCTCTCCGCCGCATTTTCCTTAATATAAGTGATCAGGTCTTCCGCCTGCTGCTCACTTCCTACGATCGGTGCGATCTCCGTCTCAATGTGGGCCTTGATCATGTTGATGGATGGGGCCTGTGCCTTCATTTTCACCCCATAACGGTTTCCATGACGGACCACCTGTGGATCATCCAGGACGATTTCAGACCGCTCCGGAGTCACCACTCCATAACCCTTCTGCCGCACCTGGGCAATGGCATTCCGGAATTTCTCATACTCCTTTTTCATGGCAGCCAGCTGGGATAACGTCTGCATCAGCTCATACTCCCCTTCAATGGGAAGCCCGACATAATCACTTAAGATCTGATAATAGAAATGATCATCCATCTGGATATCCATATCCACGGTGCCATCTGACAGGTTCATTTTTCCAAGACGGATCTCCTGGATCCCCTCTTCTTTCTCCTCTGGAATAGCCGCTGCCACATCCTTCATCTGGGTGATCTTTTCCAGAATCTGTCTTGCCAGCCGGATCACCTTAGCCTTCAGCCAGTGGTCAGAAGAAAGCACCTCCAGCCATCCGGGAATGGAAAACCGTATCTGGGTCACTGGAAATTCCTTCAGCACCTGATTCAGGATCCGGATCACGTCTTCCCTCTTTAACTGCTCACAGTTAACCGGAAGCACACTGACTCCGTATTTCTGCACCAGGATCTCCGCCAGCTTTTCCGTTTCATCTGAATAAGGCTTCACAGAATTCAACAGGATCACAAATGGTTTTCCCAGTCTCTTCAATTCCTGGACAGTCTTCTCTTCTGCCGGTATGTATGCCTCCCGTTTCAGATCCCCGATCGAACCGTCTGTAGTCACTACCAGACCAATGGTGGAATGATCCGTGATCACCTTTCTGGTACCGATCTCCGCCGCCCTGGTAAATGGGATCTGTTCCTCGTACCATGGCGTTTTTACCAGCCGTTCCTTATCATTTTCAATATGTCCTGCAGCACCCTCTACCATAAACCCCACGCAGTCGATCAGGCGGATCTTCACTTTTGTCTCCTCATCCAACGGAATTTCCGCTGCCTCCTTCGGAATAAATTTGGGTTCTGTCGTCATGATAGTCTTACCGGCTGCACTCTGGGGCAGTTCATCTCTTGTCTGATTCTTCATGTGTTCATTTTCCATGGCCGGAAGCACGAAAAGTTCCATAAAACGCTTGATGAAGGTGGATTTTCCTGTCCGCACCGGTCCAACCACGCCAAGATAAATCTCCCCTCTGGTCCTCGCCTCAATGTCCCTGTATACAGAATACTGATCCATAAAAATACCCCCTTGCTATGCTGTTAAAGTATATGCAAGGGGGTGTCTCCCTATTCGGGACTTATGATTTTCGGATTCTATTCGCTTAAATATGCCTTCTTTACCCGGTCATTGTTCATCAGTTCTTTGGCATCGCCGCTTAACACGATGTTGCCAGTCTCCAGAACGTATGCCTTATCCGCGATAGACAGAGCTTTCTTCGCATTCTGCTCTACTAAGAGAACAGTAGTTCCAGACTTGTTGATCTCCTGGATAATATCGAAGATCTCATTGACATAGATCGGGGAAAGGCCCATAGATGGCTCATCCATCACGATCAGTTTTGGATGGGACATAAGGGCGCGGCCCATAGCCAGCATCTGCTGCTCGCCACCGCTTAAGGTTCCTGCCATCTGGTTCTTTCTCTCTTCCAGACGCGGGAATCTCTCATATACCATTTTAATGGTCTCTTCAATCTCATTCTTATTGCTTCTTGTATAAGCACCTAATTTTAAGTTCTGAAGTACAGACATCTCCGCAAACACACGGCGGCCCTCCGGTACATGGGCAATTCCCATCGGCACCAGCTTATAACCTGGCATCCTGGTGATATCCTGTCCATCATAAATGATGCTTCCGCCCTTAGACGGGATCATACCAGTGATCGTCTGAAGGGTGGTAGTCTTTCCTGCGCCGTTAGCGCCGATCAGCGCGATGATCTCTCCCTGGTTTACTTCAAAGGAGATACCCTTCAGCGCCTGGATCACGCCGTAATACACCTGCAGATCCTTTACTTCCAAAATTGCTGCCATTTGTACTCTCCTCCTACTCTCCAAGGTATGCGGTGATAACCCGCTTATCATTCAATACATCGGAAGTCGGTCCTTCCGTCAGAACCTGTCCGAAGTTTAATACAGTCAGTTTCTCACAGATTCCAGAAACCAGCTTCATATCATGCTCGATCAGCAGAATGGTCATACCAAAATGATCGCGGACAAAACGGATGGTCTCCATCAGCTCCGCTGTCTCGTTGGGGTTCATACCAGCCGCCGGCTCATCTAACAGGAGAAGCTTTGGCTCGGTAGCCAGAGCTCTGGCGATCTCCAGCTTTCTCTGTTTACCATAAGGAAGGTTGGATGCTTTAAAATCTGCCTCGCCATCCAGGTCAAAGACCTTTAATAACTCCATGGCCTTCTCATTCATGGCTTTCTCTACCTTAAAATACTTTGGTGTTCTTAAGATACCATCCAGAGTAGAATACTGGAAATGGTTATGAAGTCCGACCTTTACATTATCCAGCACACTTAATTCCTTAAACAGACGGATATTCTGGAACGTTCTTGCGATTCCATCCTGGTTGATCTCGATGGTCTTTCTTCCGGTAATATTCTGACCATCCAGAACAATACTTCCGGTATTCGGCTTATACACACCTGTCAGCAGGTTAAATACGGTAGTCTTTCCTGCACCATTTGGTCCGATCAGACCGTACAACTGTCCCTTCTCAATGGAGATGTGAAAACCATCTACGGCTTTCAGACCGCCAAAGGATATGCTTAAATTCTCTACTTCCAACATTGCCATGATTAAGCAGCCTCCTTTGCCGTATTTTTCTTATTTCTGAATTTTTCTTTCATTACTGCTCTCTTCTCCAATACCTTTGGACTGGAGTTGAAGATCATCATCACGATCAGTACGATCGCGTAGATCAGCATACGATAGTCATTCAATCCACGTAATAACTCTGGAAGAGCTGTCAGGATCACCGCTGCGATGATGGAACCGCGGATATTGCCCAATCCGCCAAGAACCACATAAACCAGGATCATAATGGACATATTATAACCAAAGTTTTTCGGTGTCGCTGCCAGAGAGGACAGGTTGTGGGCATACAGAACCCCTGCAACTCCTGCTAAAGAAGCAGAAATGGCAAATGCCATCAATTTGTACTTGGTAATATTGATGCCAACAGACTCCGCCGCAATCCGGTTGTCACGAATAGACATGACCGCGCGTCCGGTTCTGGAATTGATCAGGTTCAATACGATCACCAGGGTTAACAGAACCAATAAAATGGAGACCGTAAAAGTCGCTGCCTTTGGCGTACCAGTGATGCCCTGGGCGCCCTTGATGATAACCACACCGGTATCATCCATGCCAAGAGATGTAGTATCCTTGATGGAAAAATGGAAACCATGCTGGTCAACGCCTACATACATGACGTTGATCAGGTTCTTGATGATCTCGCCAAATGCCAGGGTTACAATCGCCAGATAATCGCCTTTCAGACGAAGTACCGGAATACCGATCAGGAAACCACATAAACCAGCTACTGCAGCACCGATCAGAAGGGCGATGAAAAAGCGGACGCCGACACTCGGGATCGCACTTTCTGCAACCTTTGTAAAAAATGCGCCTGTAAAAGCTCCCACACACATAAAGCCTGCATGTCCAAGGCTCAGCTCACCTAAGATACCAACGGTTAAATTCAAAGAAACTGCCAGGATCACATACATACAGATTGGAACCAGAAGTCCCTTCGCAAGACTGCTTAAATTACCAGTCTTCATCATGATCTGGATCACTGCCCAGAACGCGATCACCATACCATAGGTGATGACATTCTGCTTCAATGCTTTCTTATTTTTCATATCTCCCACCTACACTTTCTCTGTAATCTTCTTGCCCAGGATTCCGGTAGGACGTACCAGAAGTACAATAATCAGGACAGAGAATACAACTGCATCAGATAACTGGGAAGAAATATATGCCTTTGTCAGGTTCTCGATGACACCCAGGATCACACCGCCGATCAGAGCGCCTGGAATGGAACCGATACCGCCAAACACGGCTGCCACAAACGCCTTGATACCAGGCATGGAACCTGTATAAGGAGTCAGGGACGGATATGCGGAACAAAGAAGTGCTCCCGCGATGGCTGCCAGAGCAGAACCAATGGCGAAAGTAATGGAAATAGTCTTATTTACATTGATTCCCATCAGGGTTGCCGCACCGGTATCCTCAGACACAGCTAACATAGCCTGGCCAATCCTGGTCTTATTAATAAAAGCTGTCAGCCCCACCATGATCACGATACAGGTAATGATCGTTACAATGGTAACTGCAGAAATGGTCAGCCTGCCATCTGCCAGCTTTAAGTTCGGCAGATTGATAATCGAAGTAAACTGACGGGCATTGGAACCAAAGATCAAAAGCGCTACGTTCTGCAGCAGATAGCTGACACCAATGGCTGTGATCAGAACTGCCAGCGAAGATGCGCCACGCAACGGGCAATAAGCAACCTTCTCGATCACAATACCCAGCACCGTGCAGATCACCACTGCCACCAGAAGCCCAAGCCATGGAGAAAGCCCCAGGGTGCTGACAATGGTAAACACGACGAAGCCACCAACCATGATGATATCACCATGGGCGAAATTCAGCATTCTGGCAATACCATAAACCATAGTATATCCAAGCGCAATGATCGCGTAGATACTGCCCAGGCTGATTCCATTGATTAAATAAGACAGAAAACTCATGAATCCCCACCTCTTTATTTTTCTAATTTTATCTCAAAATTATATCACCGGCAAAACTGATGTACAAGTGCAACATCCCCTTTGAAACCAAAAAGCAGAGCCGTCACGAAGACGACCCCGCTCTGGATCTGATAAATCATATCCAATTTTGAATGTCCATTCAAAACTTACTGCATTACATACTCGCCGTTCTCAATCATAACAGCCTTAGGAGCTTTGTTTGGCTCACCAGCTGCGTTCCATGTCATATCGGAACCGGTTAAACCATCGATCTTGATCTCGGTCATAGCGATCTTTAAGCCTTCGCAGATATCAGATACGCTCATATCTGGTGTTACACCGGACTGCTCGATTGCTGCTTTTACTGCATAAACAGCATCGTAGCTGTCTGCTGCGAACTGGTTTGGCTCAATGCCATATGCTGCTACATAAGCGTCAGTAAATGCCTTGCTGGTCTCCTCAGTTGTGGAGAATGGTGTTAACAGCATCAGCCCCTCCGCCAGAGACTTATCAAAGTTCTCTACAGAAAGGATACCATCCATACCATCGCATCCAAAGAAGACTGGAGCAAACTCTTTATCAGAAGCCTGTTTCAGAATGATGGAAGCCTCCTGATAGTAAATTGGCAGGAATACTAACTCAGCGCCAGCGTCTTTTGCTTTATCCAGCTGTACAGAAAAATCCGTGTTGGTATCAGCGGTAAATGCCTCGTCAGCAACGATCTCGATACCCTGGTTTGCTGCCTCGTTAACAAATGCCTCACGCAGACCAGAGGAATACTCTGTAGAGCTATCATAGATGATTGCTACCTTAGTAGCCAGTTTGTGCTCGCCAATGTACTTTGCAGAAGCAGTACCCTGATCCGGGTCAGCGAAGCATACACGGAATACGTTGTCATTTGCTACACACTCAACTGCGGAACCAGATGGTGTGATCTGGAACATATTGTCATTTGCTGTCTCTGCAGCAACTGCGATACATGGTTTGGAAGTGGTTGTACCAACCAGAATCTGCATACCCCAGTCTTTTAAGGTATTGTATGCGTTGATCGCTTTCTCAGTATCGTTCTCATCATCCTGACCGTTTACCTCGAAAGTATAGCCATTTACACCGCCTGCTGCATTGATCTCATCTGCTGCTAACTTTGCGCCGTTTACAACTGCGTTGCCGTATGCTGCTGCTGCGCCAGTTAAAGGTCCGGTAACACCAATCTTAAAAGAGGCACCGTCTGCTGCTGTCTGGGACTCTGCTGCTGCACTTGTCTCTCCTGCTGCTGCGGTAGTTTCTGCTGCTGCAGCTGCTGCTGTTGTCTCTGCGGTATTGTTAGAACCACAAGCAGTCATGGAAGCAACCATAGCTGCTGCCAAACTTACACTTACCAGTTTTTTCATAATGCTTTCCTCCTCATAAATAACATTCAAAAACTTTTTTTTATTATAAGTACATTATTTTTAAATGTCAACACTTTTTAGGTATAACAAGTTATTATTTTACCATGTTAAAGTGTTAGCCTCTTTCGTCTTATCACGAAGCATCAATTCCTGCACTGCTTCTGCAGCAGGCTTTCCTTCAAACAAGACCTCATTGACCTGGTCAACGATCGGCATTGGAACATCATATTTTTCAGCCAGCCTCCTGGCAGCTTTGGCAGAATATACACCCTCGACCACCATATGGACTTCATCCATGGCCTCCTGCATGGTCTTTCCCTGACCGATCAGAATACCGGCCCGGCGGTTACGGCTGTGCATGCTGGCGCAGGTAACGATCAGGTCCCCGATTCCGGACAGGCCACAGAACGTTTCAAAGGCCCCGCCCATGCGGACACCAAGCTTTGCGATCTCGTTAATCCCCCTGGTAATCAACGCAGCCTTTGTATTATCTCCATAACCCAGTCCATCTGCAATTCCGGCTGCCAGAGCAATGACATTTTTCAGTGCCCCGCCTAATTCGATTCCTAAGATATCCGGACTTGTATACACGCGGAACACCGGACTCATGAAGATAGTCTGGATATATTCCGCTGTCTTTTTGGATTTTGCTCCAGTCACACAGGTGGTAGGAATCCTCCGTCCCACTTCTTCCGCATGGCTTGGACCAGATAACACCGCTACATCTGCCATAGGAAGTTCTTCCTCGATGATCTCTGACAGTGTCATAAGCGTGCTCTCCTCAATGCCCTTTGCCACATTGACCACGATCTGCCCTTCTTTACAGAAAGGATTCATGGCATGAGCAGTACTTCTGGTAAAAATAGAGGGAACTGCCAGTACCAGAAGATCCTTCTGGTCCATGGCATGCCCTAGATCCGCTGTAAATTCCATATCCCCCGGCAGTACTACGCCAGGAAGGTTTTTATGCTCATGTTTCTCCTGTAAATCTTTGATTTCCTGCGGCAATGCCGACCAGACACTGATCTTATGCCCATTGTCATGAAGAAGTACCGACAGGGCGATTCCCCAGGTTCCTGCTCCGATGATACCAATCTTTGCCATGCTTGTCCTCCCAGGCGGCATGCTCTGCCGCTTATTTTTTCTTACTTCCGATCTTATTCTCTGTTCCATGAAGCAGACGGCCAATATTCGAGCGGTGTCTCCAGAATGCCATCAGCGTTACTGCCGCCGAAACCAGATAAAATTCCATCAGATACTGGTTTCCAAGTCCATAAGCGCCGTGGCTTCCGAAAAATACCATGCCGATCAGGAATAAGGTTACCACTACCAAAGAGCCAAGAGACACATAACGTGTCACTGCCACGATCAGGATAAAAGCGATCAGACAGACCGCTGTCACCCGCAGATCCATGGCAACCAGCAGGCCAGCTGTCGCAGCAATTCCTTTTCCGCCCTTAAATCCCATATAAAACGGATAATTATGCCCCAGGATCACACCAAACGCCGTGTATAATACCAGAAGATTCACCATCTCCGGCTGATTCTGGAAGAAATGCCGTACCAGAATACACGGAATCAGTGTCTTAAAAAAATCTCCCAGAAATACGGTAGCTCCCGCCTTCACACCCATGACGCGCAGAACATTGGTGCTTCCGGCATTGCCGCTGCCCTCTTTGCGGATGTCCACATGATGCAGCTTACTGTAAATATAACCGGTCTGAAACAGTCCAAACAGATATCCCACTGCCAGACAAAGGATTCTTTCCATTACTCAGCGTCCTTTCCGGAACGTTCTCTTGTGATAAACTTCAGGGCCGTACCACGGAAACCAAAAGCTTCACGGATCCGGTTCTCCAGATAACGAACATAAGAGAAGTGCATCAGTTCCTTATCATTGACAAAGTTTACAAAAGTCGGCGGTTTTACCGCTACCTGTGTTGTATAGTAGATCTTCAGACGTTTGCCTTTATCAGCCGGTGGCTGCTGGAGGGCGGTTGCCTCGGTGATGATCTCGTTCAGGACACCCGTCGCCACACGCATAGTCTGGTTCTCACGAACCATATCGATGGTCTCAAATAATTTATTCAGTCTCTGTCCGGTTTCAGCGGAAATAAAGATGATCTCCGCATACGGCATAAAGGACAATGTATCTTTTACCTTTCTGGTAAACTCATAGATCGTCTTGTCATTCTTCTCAATGGCATCCCACTTATTCACTGCCACGATGATGCCTTTTCCACGGTCATGGGCAATTCCTGCGATCTTGGCATCCTGTTCCGTCACACCCTCAGTGGCGTCAATAACCACAACGACCACATCTGCACGCTCTACAGCGGTCACCGTGCGGATAATGCTGTAACGCTCCAATTCCTCTTTGATCTTATTCTTCCGGCGCAGTCCGGCAGTGTCGATAAATACATACTCTCTGCCCTGATATACCACCTCGGTATCCACGGCATCTCTGGTAGTTCCGGCGATATTAGACACGATCACACGGTTCTCACCGGTTAACTTATTAATAATAGAAGATTTACCAACGTTTGGTTTTCCAACAACGGCAATCCTTGGACGGTCGTCATCCTCTTCTTCCATATTGTCTGTGTCAAAATGCTTTGCCACCTCATCTAATAAATCTCCAAGCCCCAGTCTGGAGGCAGCAGAAACAGCGATCGGATCACCGATTCCTAAATTATAAAACTCATAAACATCATTACCATATTTCTTGATGCTGTCTACTTTGTTTACTGCAAGAACGACTGGTTTCTTGGATTTTCTTAACATATCCGCTACACGGAAATCAGAATCCACAAGTCCCTGATGTACGTCTACGATGAACACGATCACGTCTGCTGTGGCAATGGCGATCTCTGCCTGCTCCCGCATCTGTGCCAGGATCACATCACTGGTATCCGGCTCAATACCGCCGGTATCGATCAGGGTAAAATTCATGTTCAGCCAGTTACAATCCGCGTAAATACGGTCCCTGGTCACACCTGGTGTATCTTTTACAATGGAAATGGTCTCTCCTGCGATTGCATTAAATAAGGTAGACTTGCCAACATTTGGCCGTCCTACAATCGCTACTACTGGTTTACTCATATGAAATCTCCTTTAATTCATAAGCCTCATAAGAAGCGCCTGACTCCTCTGAAGCGTGCAATACTGCGTTCACAAAATCTTGACCGCTTGATTTTACAATATTCACTGGTACTTGTAAAGCGTTTTCTACCTCTTGCCTGGTAATGTCATCCAGAAAAACCTCTTCTCCGCTCCGGAACATACACTCTGGGAGAAGTAAACGGCTTCCCAGAGGCTTGTCCTTTAACTGGGCGATCAGATCCTGTCCCGTGATCAGACCAGCTACGGTGATCATTTCCCCAAAGAAATCGTTACGGATAGGATAGAGATGAACCTTGCGGTTTGGGAATTTCTTCTTGATCTCCTCTAAAAATCCAGCCAGATAAACGGCTGCCAGCTTTCCAGTGGCAATGGATAATTCCTCTTCTTCCTCATCACCCTCTAACTCATCCAGAGCCTCGTGAACCTCTGTCGTCAAAAGTCTTATCATACCGACTCCATTTTCCAACTGGATATAGCCGTCATAACGTTCTTCTTCTGGCAGTTCCCGTCCTGCAAGAATATAGAACTCATCACTGGCATGAATGAAATGGATTCCATGCTCTGCATAGACCTTCTTCTGCCATTTTTCAATGATGTCTATGGTTTTTGCTGCATCCTCTGCCGTGATCGGCTCCAATGGATATAAGCCGTCCCGGTACTTGGAAAGTCCCACCGGCACCACTGACACACTCTCCATACATGGGATATATTTCGTCAGATCACGGATGGTACGGTCCAGCTCGTCGCCATCATTCAGGTTCTTGCACATAACCACCTGCCCATTCATCGGGGTTCCCGCCTCGTAGAGACGATCGATCTTCTTTAACGCTTCCCCGGCAAACCGGTTGTGGAGCATCTTGCACCGCAGTTCCGGATTCGTTGTCTGCACAGAAATATTGATCGGTGCCAATTTGAACTTGATGATCCGCTCAATATCCTTATCCTTCATGTTGGTCAGCGTCACATAATTACCCTGCAGGAAAGAAAGGCGGGAATCATCATCCTTGAAATAAAGGGTCTCTCTCATCCCCTTTGGCATCTGGTCGATGAAACAAAACACACACTTGTTATGGCAGCTCTTGTAATCGCTCATCAGCCCATTTTCAAAGGTCAGACCCAGGTCCTGATAATCATTCTCGATATCCAGTTCCCACTCCTCTCCATTTTTCTTAGCGACCACCACCATAATCGATTCGTTTTCTATATAATACTCGTAATCAAAAATATCTTCCAGTTCATGTCCATCTATAGACAAGAGACGGTCCCCCGGCTCCAGTCCCAGTTCATCTGCAATGGAACCCGGATCGACAGATTTGATCGTATGTCCTTTTTGCATAAATTTCTTTCCTCTCCGAACTTATTTTCTGTTCTTTCCTTATGATAACAAGATTTCTCGTGTTTGTAAAGGAATCCCTGTTACGTTCCTTTTCTGCTAAATTTATCCGTTACTGTTCACGCGTTGCGCAAACAGCAACGGATTTTGCCGATGCTTCGCATTCTAAATCGGCAAAATCTGTTACCACCACTGTATCATACGGCATTTTCAGTTCAGAAAAT
>QUFC01000037.1 GCA_003478355.1 Lachnospiraceae bacterium AM48-27BH | reverse complement strand
GATAATGCGCGAGTGGCTCAGTTGGTGGAGTACAACCTTGCCAAGGTTGGGGTCGCGGGTTCGAGTCCCGTCTCGCGCTCTTAAGAATAAGAAAAAGGATATCCGTTTCTGGATATCCTTTTTCTTATTCTTAGGGCAGGGCCCTGTTCTCCATTGAGGAGTTTTTCGTTGATCCGAAAAACGGAACTTTGGAGAACAAATAAACCACCTGCTCTGCGGGTGGTTAGAATTTGTGTCTGTATTTTCTGTAGACATCTGCCTGCAACAGGAGAATGGAGAGCAGGGATAAGAACGTATTGATAGAAAGTCTTCATGGTTTGGATTGACTTACGGTATAGGGATGTGCTATGCTGAACGAAGCATTTGTAAAAATGAAAACAGGCGGGTAATCTGCCTGTTTTTGTGTATTAAAATATGTCGTAAAAGCCTTAGCTTTAGCTATGGGGAGTGTCAAAAGGATTGCATGGAGAAAAGGAGGGGAAAGAAGAGATGGGAGAGAAAAAGGCAGGGAAAATTGACCTGACAAATCTGTATGTGGTATTAGTGTTGGCGGGATTGTGCTGCTTTTTATGGGGAAGTGCGACACCGGCCATCAAGACAGGGTATCAGTTGTTTCAGATCGATTCAAAAGATACCATGTCAATTTTATTATTTGCCGGTGTAAGATTTCTGCTGGCTGGTTTTTTGGTGATTTTATTTAACAGTGTGCAGACTGGAAGCTGGATCTGGCCAGAGAAAGGTTCTGGCTGGTCGGTGATCAAGCTTTCCCTGGCACAGACGGTGGGACAGTATTATTTCTTCTATGTAGGCTTGGCTCATGCATCAGGTGTCCATGGAGCGATCATCACCGGAATGAATGTGTTTATTGCGATTTTGATGGCAAGTCTGGTCTTTCATTACGAGACCTTGACTAAGAAAAAGGTGATTGGCTGTATTTTAGGATTTGCAGGAATCGTCGTGATGAATCTGCAGGGGGCTGGTGGAGACGATATGTTCCGTTTCTCATTTATGGGAGAGGGATTTGTATTTATGGCTCAGCTGTTTTATGCCATTTCCAGTGCATTAATTAAGAAGTATTCGAAAAAATATAATGTAGTGATCATGAGCGGATACCAGTTTATGGCAGGTGGTGTAATCCTGATTCTGATCGGAGTCATGGGAGGTGGAAGTATCGCAGGTGGTCTGGTGCGGGATGGTGCATTTACCATGAGTATCGCAGTTCCGGCGGTAGCGCTTCTCCTTTATATGGCGATGATCTCTGCTGTAGCCTATACATTATGGGGCGTACTGTTAAAATATAATCCAGTCAGCCGGGTATCGGTGTTTGGGTTTATGAACCCGGTATTTGGAGTTCTGCTTTCTGCACTGATTCTGGGCGAAAGCGCGCAAGCGCTATCTATTTATGCTCTGGCAGCCCTGGTACTGGTCAGCTTGGGAATTTATGTGGTAAATAAGCCGGAACGGCAGGCGTAATGTTTGAGAATTGATATAACTAAACATAAATAAAGAAGGAATGACAAATGAAATTCGCAAAGAGGATGGATCGTTTTGGAGAAGGAGTATTTTCAAAGTTAGCTGAAATCAAGAAAAGAAAACTGGAGGCAGGAGAGCAGGTGATCGATTTGAGCATCGGTGCTCCGAACATTCCTCCAGTAGAGCGGATTCGTAAAATTTTAAGCGAAGAGGCCATGAAACCGGAGAATTATATTTATGCCATCAGTGATCAGAAAGCGCTTTTGGAGGCGGTTTCTGACTGGTATCAGAGACGATATGGTGTGACACTGGATCCGGAGACGGAAGTTTGTTCTTTACTTGGTTCTCAGGAGGGATTATCCCATATTGCGATGACCATTGTGGATGATGGAGATCTGGTGCTGGTTCCGGACCCATGCTATCCGGTATTTGCGGATGGGCCAGTGTTAGCTGGTGCGGAGCTTTATTATATGCCGCAGAAAAAGGAAAATGGCTATCTGATCCAGTTAAAGGAGATCCCGGAAGAGATTGCAAGACGGGCGAAATTTATGGTGGTTTCCTATCCAAATAACCCGACGGCGGTGATGGCACCGGCCAGTTTCTATGAGGAACTGGTAGCATTTGCGAAAAAATATGATATGATTGTGCTTCATGATAATGCATACAGTGAACTGGTATTTGACGGAAAGAGCTGCGGCAGCTTTCTGCAGTTCCCAGGAGCAAAAGAGGTAGGTGTGGAGTTTAATTCTCTCTCTAAAACTTACGGTCTTGCAGGAGCAAGGATCGGTTTCTGTGTTGGCAATCATGAGGTGGTAGAGAAGCTGAAAACTTTGAAATCCAATATGGATTATGGAATGTTCCTTCCAATTCAGAAGGCAGCTATCGAGGCGATTACCGGAGACCAGTCCTGTGTGGCAGAGACAAGAGCAGCTTATGAGCACCGCCGCGATGTACTGTGTGATGGCTTAAACGGAATCGGCTGGACTATGAAAAAGCCGGAAGCGACCATGTTTGTCTGGGCAAAGATTCCAGAAAAATTCACAAATTCTGAAAAGTTCGCCATGGAGCTGGTAGAAAGAACGGGAGTTCTGGTAACGCCGGGAAGCGCATTTGGGCCATCTGGAGAAGGACATGTACGGATGGCACTGGTGCAGGATGATGAGGCTCTTCATGCTGCAATCCAGGCGATTGATGAAAGCGGAATCTTAAAGTGAGAAATCGAATGACAAAGCAAAGGGAAATGAACCGCAGAAAATGGTTATGGACAGCGGTGACGATGTTGTATGTGCTGTTTATTTTCCACAATTCTGCTACTGTAGCGGTGGAATCCTCCAGGCAGAGTGGCCGGGTGCTGGCGCTTGCGAAGGAGTGTCTGGCTGGTCTGGGAGTTGAAAGCGGATGGCTGAGCGAGCATTTGATTCGGAAAACAGCCCATTTTCTGGAGTACAGCCTTTATGGGGTGCTTCTGTGGAATTGTCTTGGGACTTATGAACTGCGTGGTAAATTGCGCGGGGTTACCTTTCTGTGGCTGGCTATGCTGATTCCGTTTGTAGATGAGACGATCCAGTTGTTTACAGAAGGACGTTCGGGACAGATCAGTGATGTCTGGCTGGATATGTCCGGTGTGTTGTTTGGTACCTGTCTGACGGTTGGTTTTGGGTGTTTTCTGACCAGGTGGAAGAAAATGGCTGGAAAGAACTGTGGGACAGAGAATAGGGGAATCAATGAAAATGACAGAATTTCTGGTAAAACATTTCGTAAAAAACTATGAAAAGGTTTCGGATGTGGAGGTCCGGACCGCTTATGGGATACTTGCAAGCTTTGTGGGGATCGGGTGCAATCTGATCCTGTTTGCGGCGAAACTGGCAGTGGGACTGGTGATCAACAGTATTTCCGTTATGGCAGACGCATTTAATAACTTATCTGATGCGGCTTCTTCCATCATCGGTTTTGTTGGAGTGAAAATGGCAGAAAAGCCGGCAGATGAGGACCATCCATTTGGACATGGAAGGATCGAGTATATATCTGCTTTTATTGTAGCGTTTATCGTCATACAGGTCGGTTTTTCTTTATTTAAGACTTCTATTGACAAGATCCGCAATCCAGAGTCCATGACCTTCAGCCTGGTATCAGTGCTGATCCTGGTGCTGTCCATCGGTGTAAAACTGTGGTTAGCATTGTTTAACCGTTCTTTAGGAAAAAGAATTCAGTCTACGGTGATGATGGCAACCGCAGCAGATGCTTTGGGTGATGTGATGACCACCTCGGCAACCATTCTTTCCGTGATCATCTTTGGTGTGACAGGCTGGAATCTGGATGGATTTTTTGGTCTGGCAGTGTCAGTGGTGGTTATGATCGCCGGAGTGAATATTGCAAAAGATACTCTGACACCATTGATCGGAGAGCCGATCGATCCGTCGATTTACCATGAGATTACGGAATTTGTGGAAAAGTATGATGGAATCATTGGGACGCATGATCTGATCGTCCACAATTATGGACCAAGCCGCAGTATGGCTTCCATTCATGCGGAGGTACCGAATGATGAGCCAATTGAAAACAGTCATGAAATTATCGACAAGATCGAGCGGGACTGTGCGAAACAGCTGGGGATTTTCCTGGTGATCCATATGGATCCGGTGGAGATCCGGGATGAAAAAACCATCCATTTGAAAATGATGGTTCAAGAGATCTTAGCTGGTCTGGACTCCAGGCTGACGTTTCATGATTTCCGGGTGGTGAATGGTCAGAAGCATCGAAATGTGATTTTTGATCTGGTGGTACCGCGAGAGTATAATGATGCCATGCGGGGGACAATAAAGAAGAAGATTTCCGATGAAATAGCGAAGAAGAATCCAGATTGCAGCTGCGTGATCACTGTGGAGAATAGTTTTTGTGTGGAAGCTTCGGAAAAAAATGCAGAAAAGAATGCAGAATAGAATGGAAGTGATCCCGTGAAAGGGAAGAAAACAAATCAGGAAGCTCATGAGAGTAAGCGCCGGGAAGAAGAGGCGTGTTTGGAAGAAAAACAGAACATAGAAGAAACAGCATCCGGGCAGGATGTGACGGAAAGCCGGTCAGAATACGACCGGCTTTTATTATTGGTAAAAAAAGGAAACACACAGGCATTTGGTGAATTTTACGAAAAAACCAGGGGGCAGGTATATGGGTATGCCTACCGCATGCTGCAACAGTTCCAGGATGCGGAGGAGGTAGTCCAGGAAACGTATCTGAAGATATGGAAGGAGGCAGCGTCCTATGAATCCGATGGAAAGCCAATGGCCTGGGTATTTACCATTGCAAGAAATTACTGTTACATGAGTTTAAGAAAGCGTCAGAGGCTTTCGGAGGAAAGCTTTGAGGAGCTCCAGGAGCAGGAAGGAAAGGAAGAGCCGGGGGAACTGTGCCAGGAGCTGGAACTGGCTCCGGAGAGGCAGACGTTATTAGACGCCCTGATGCAGTTAAATGAGAAGGAACGGCAGATCGTTCTGCTCCACAAGGTATCCGGCATGAAACACCGGGAGATCGCGGAGATGTTTCAGATGCCAATCTCCACGGTTTTATCGGTTTATCACCGGGCTATGAAAAAATTATGGGAAAGAATTGAAAAAAGTAGTTGACAAATCGTGATTTTCAGTGTTTAATTATTTTATTCAATTATCACTTTATCATGCTACCATGATAAACTAATACTTAGGTTTGAGGAGGTAACGATTATGAAAAAGACATTCGTAGCTGGAGCATTAGCATTTACCATGGCGGCAGCTTTTTTAAGCGGCTGCGGCAGTAATACACAGACAAAGGCAGCTAACCGGCTGGAAGAGATTCAGCAGAGAGGTTACATTGAAGTTGCTACCGAACCTTATTTCGCACCAAATGAATTTATTGATTCTTCCAAGAGTGGTGATGAGCAGTATGTGGGAAGTGATATTGAGATGGCGAAATACATCGCAGATAAACTTGGTGTGGAGTTGAAGATCGTTCCACTGGAGTTTGCGGCAGTATTAAGCAGTGTGACAGAAGGAAAATATGATTTAGCTATTTCTGCATTGGCATATACACCAGAGCGGGCAGAAGCTATGAACTTATCCAAGGGCTATTATTTTGATGATGAAGAGGATGGCTATGGTCTTCTGGTAAGAGAAGAGGATGTGGATAAATATCCGGATGCAGCGTCTCTGGCAGATGCGGTGATCGTGATCCAGAGCGGATCGCTGCAGGAGGCGATGGTGACGAAACAGGTTCCGGCATATAAGGAACTGAAACGGGTATCGGCTACTACCGATGGTTTCCTGATGGTCCAGGAAGGAAAAGCAGATGTGGCGGCAACCGCTATGGGAACTGCAAGATTGTACGCAGAGGCCAATCCTGGTGTAGCAGTTGCCAATAATTTCCGGTTTGCAGTGGATAAGGAAACGGATGGAACCAGAATCGGCATTCCAAAGGGAGAAAAAGAACTGACCGATAAGATCAATGAGATCGTTGATGAACTGGTAGAGTCCGGACAGTACAAAGCATGGTATGACGAGTACGAAGAGTACGCAAAATCTCTTGGTATTGAGTAAAGAAAAGAAGCATTAGACGAAAAACCGACAGAAAGGTAATGGAGCAGGATGATTGAGAGTATCGTTAAGATTTGGGCAAAATATGATTACGTGTTCTTAAATGGTTTGTGGGGAACTTTATGGCTGGCATTTGTCACCGTACTGTTCGGAACTATTTTAGGAACTCTGGTGGCTCTGTTAAGACTTTCCAGATGCAAAGTCTTTCAGGCACTGACAGGAGCGTACATAGAAGTTCTCAGGGGCACTCCGATCCTGCTCCAGTTATATTTCTTCTGGCTGCTGCTTCCAAAGGTACTGCCGTTTAAGGTGTCTGATACGGCATGTATTATCGTGGCACTGGTGATCAACAGCAGTTCTTACGTGGCAGAGGTGATCCGTGCAGGTATCCAGGCAGTGGATAAAGGGCAGATGGAGGCGGCAAAGAGCCTTGGTCTTTCCAATAAAAATGCTATGCGCTATGTGATCCTTCCACAGGCAGTGAAGAATATTCTTCCGGCTTTAGGTAATGAGTTTGTCGTGATGGTAAAAGAGACTTCTCTGGCTTCCGTATTCTTTGTTGGAGAGTTGATGACCTCCTACAAGACAGTGCAGTCTACTACATTCCTGGCGATTCCGTCCCTGACAATCGTAGGTATCATTTATTTTATCCTGAATTTTATTCTGACCAAGATCTTAAAGGTTGTCGAGAGGAGCTGCAGGCCAGTGACTAAGCAGGTACAGGATCGTGAGATCATCAAAGTAGAAAATTTATGCAAAGGTTTTGGAGAATTGAAGGTGCTCCGCAACATCAACCAGCATGTGAATATGGGGGAAGTGGTGTCCATCATTGGCCCCAGTGGAAGTGGAAAAAGCACTTTTTTGCGGTGTCTGAACCTTCTGGAAGTGCCGGACAGCGGCAAAATCACATTTGAAGGGGTAGAAATCACCGATAAGAAGATCGATATTGATAAACATCGCCAGAAAATGGGCATGGTGTTCCAGCATTTTAATGTGTTTCCAAACATGACGGTGCTGGAAAATATCACCCTGGCCCCGGTTCTGGAGAAGAAAGTGCCGAAAGAGCAGGCGCAGGAGGAAGCGGAGGAACTGTTAAAGAAAGTAGGGCTTCTGGAGAAGAAGGACGAATATCCGAGAAAATTATCCGGAGGACAGAAGCAGCGTCTTGCGATCGTCCGCGCCATGGCCATGAAGCCGGATGTAATCCTGTTTGATGAGCCGACCAGCGCCCTGGACCCGGAGATGGTAAAGGACGTTCTGGATGTCATTAAAGATCTGGCAGATTCTGGAATGACCATCGTGATTGTGACTCACGAGATGGGGTTTGCCAAGGAGGTCAGCGATCGGGTGTTATTTATGGATGACGGCTGTATCCAGGAAGAGGGGACGCCTGAGGAGATCTTTGAGCATCCGAAGAATCCGAGAACGATAGAATTTTTAAGCAAAGTGCTTTAATTAAGAGAAGCGTTACGAGAATCGAAATCTTTCAGAAAGGACAGATGGAGTATGACACAACTGGAATTTATTGAACAGATCATCAAAGAGAAAGAGGCAGTGATTTTAGATGCCAATGATAAAATCTGGAGTTACGCAGAACTTCCATATGAGGAGACCAGGTCTTCGGCACTGCTGTGCTCCATTCTGGAGTCAGAGGGATTTACGGTGGAAACAGGCGTGGCGGAGATTCCGACAGCCTTTGTGGCCCGTTACGTGGTTGGAACCGGGAAACCAGTGATGGGAATTTTAGGTGAGTTTGATGCTTTGGCAACTCTTAGCCAGAAAGCGGGATGTACGGTGAAAGATCCTGTTCAGAATGGCGGTTCCGGTCATGGATGTGGTCATTGCTGTCTGGGAACCGGCGCGCTGGCGGCAGCATTGGCAGTAAAGGAGTATCTGGTGCAGAACCAGAAGGACGGAACCATCATTTATTATGGTTGTGCGGCAGAGGAAGGGGCAGGAGCGAAACAGTTTATGGCCAGAGCCGGATTATTTGACGGCGTGGATTTTGTATACACATGGCATCCGGCGGACCGCAATGAGGTACAGCCAACCTGCAGCGTTGCTATTATGGGTGCAAATTTTGAATTTTTCGGAAGATCGGCTCATGCGGGAGCTTGTCCGCATTTAGGAAGAAGTGCTTTGGATGCAGCGGAATTGATGAGCGTGGGCGTGAATTATCTGAGAGAGCATATGATCGATAAGGCAAGGATCCACTATGCTTATGTAGATGCAGGCGGAACGTCTCCGAATGTAGTGCAGGATCACTCGCTGGTAAAATATGAGGTTCGTGCGCCGAAGGTTTCCCAGATGAAGGAATTGTTTGAACGAGTGGTTGATGTGGCAAGAGGTGCAGCTCTCATGACTGGAACCACTATGAAATATGAGATCACCATGGCATTCTCTGATTATGTACCAAATGATACGCTGGGTAAGATCGCTGCGGAGTGTATGATGGAGGTTGGGGCTCCGAAATGGGAGACTTCTGATTATGAACTGGCGAAGAAGTTTTTGAATTCTTACGATCCGGTGACTTTGGAGACTATTAAAGAGGATATTGTGCAGACTTACGGTGGTGATCAGCTGGCAAAGATTCTGGAGCGGCCGTTGGATGATCAGGTACATCCATATGTGGCAGGTGTGCATGAGTACGAGTCCGGATCTACAGATGTGGGTGATGTAGGATATGCAGCTCCAACGCTGAATCTGAATGTGTCTACCTGCTGTATCGGCAATGTGGGACATACCTGGCAGATGACAGCCCAGGCGGGAAGCGTGCTGGGACATAAGGGACTTCTGACGGCGGCAAAAGCGTTGGCGTTAAGTACCATCAGGACGATGGAATCGCCAGAGGTGATGGAGGCTGCCAAGGCGGAGTTTGTGGCGAAGACAGGAGGCGTGTATCACTGTCCGCTGCCGGATGATGTGAAACCACCGGTTGGAAGATATTAAAGCCATGAAGATACGGAGCAGGTTTGGCTTTTTTGAACCTGCTCCTGGTTTGTTTCAGGAGTGAAATGCGTGAGGTTGTTTTTCCCTGGGGAGGAAAGATGCGTAAAAATTTAAAATTAAGTAAAAAAAGGTATTGACGAATTTTCTATTATCGTGTATAATTCAATTCGTTGCTTCGGTAAACACACCGCAAGCAAAACTTATTGGCTATCGCCAAATGGTAAGGCAACGGACTCTGACTCCGTCATTTTCAAGGTTCGAATCCTTGTAGCCCAGCTGGAAAAGGCCGCAGGACTTTGTGAATTCAAGGTTCTGCGGTTTTTTACATATTCGGAAAAGAGGGATATGGAATGGGAAAAGAGAGAAGCATGACTTCAGTGATTACGATGATGCAGGTTTTATTATTTTCTATGGCAGCAGCAGTTATTACGGTTATGGCATTTGGAATTGCGGTACAGAATCATTTGCAGGTGCGTTTTATGGACCGGCTGGAGGTAAGTGACCGGATTTTGGAAGATCTCTATGTGATGGAGCAGGATTTTCGGGAGTTTGGTCATGAGTGGGGAGAGGAATCTTATTCCGTTTATAAAGAACAGGTGAAGCAGTTGGAGAATGATTTGGCAGAATTTAGGGAAATGTCGAAGGATTCTTCCCAGACACAGAATTATATCCGGAGATTGAATAATTTTAACATTTATCAGATGGAACAGATTGATTCTGCAATGATAGAACTGAAAGAGCGATATCACACATACCTTTATGTTTTAAGTGGTCTGGATGGACACCAGGAGGAAGCTCTGGCAATGGCCAGAGGAGATATGGCTTATGCTAAGGCGGAATATGAGACTGGGGCAGAGAAGATGGCCAGAGGGATGCTGATTGTGGCGTTGGCATTCGGCTTGAGTGTGGCGCTTACCGCTGTGGCATTGACCAGATTTTCGGCTGTGACGAGACTGGCGTTAAATCATATGACGGAGTATTTTAATCATCTGGCATTCAGCGAATGGGAAACACCGGATCTGAAAGAAACGGCATATCGGGAACTTACACTGATCACGCAGACGGCAAACCGTATGAAAGAGAAAATAAAGCAGTCCATTGAGGAAATCCAGAATCAGGCGATGTTGGAAAAACAACTGGCAGAGGAAAAACTGGTAAATGAGCAACAGAGAAGCATGGTTGTTGCTGCCCAGATGGCGGCATTGAGAGCCCAGGTAAATCCACATTTTTTATTTAACTCGTTGAATACGATTGGCGTGACGGCTCTTGTGGGGGATTCTAAGATGGTTATGCAGATGGTGGAGGCGACAGGAAAGATCTTGAGATATTCGCTATATCATCAGGAACTCATGACTAACCTGGATGATGAACTGGATGTGGTGTTGCAATATCTGTTCCTGCAGAAATGTAGGTTTGGCGAGGCGGTACGGAGTGAGATCCAGAATGATTTTGAGGGGGAAGAGATTGAAATTCCTACCATGTCGATCCAGCCGATCGTGGAGAACTGCTTTAAGCATGGATTTGGAAATAAAGAGAAATTAAATATCCATATCACCATAACTCAGGAAGATAACAGTATCCTGATCAGTGTGATGGACGATGGCATCGGATTTGATACAGAACAGAAAAAGCCGGGTGGAATCGGTCTTGAAAATATCAGAAAGCGGCTGGAACTGCTTTATGGAAAAGAAGAGTCTTGGCTTCAGGTTGAGAGTGTAGTTGGAGAATATACGTGTGTCAGCTTAAAGCTTCCACAGAAAGGGGAGACAGATGAAGGTTCTCATTGTTGAAGATGAAATTTTGGAGCGGAAAGCCCTGATACATCTGATGAAAACAGAGTTTGAGCAGGTTTCCATTGTACTGACGGCGGATAATGGAGAACAGGCAGTGAAAATGGCAGTTCAGGAAAGACCGGATCTGATCCTTATGGATATCAATCTGCCACTGTTAGATGGAATCAGTGCAATGAAAAAAATAAGAGAACAATTAGAAGACTGTCCAGTGATCATGGTTTCCGCGTATTCTGATTATGAGCATCTGAGAGGCTCCATGAGGGAACATGCATTGGATTATCTGGTGAAGCCATATTCGGTAGAAACGTTTGTGGAGGCGGTAAAAAGAGGTCTGGGAATAGATAATAAACGGGAAGAACCTTCTTTTTATGGAAAAACAGGAAGTGTGCTGCAGGTGAAAAAGTATTTGGAGACCCATTTTATGGATAATGTTTCATTACAGGATGTGGCAGAAAAGGTAAATCTGGATAAATCCTATCTTGGCCGGGTGTTTCGCGAAGAATGTGGAATCACAGTCATGGGATATTTAAAAAATATAAGGATAGAAAAGGCAAAAGAACTTCTTTTATGTGGTATGGGGGCCAGTGAGGTAGCAATGCAGACTGGTTTTGCAGATCCGGCCTATTTTGCGAAGATTTTTAAGCAGGAAATGGGGATTACGCCATCCAGATACCGGGAGTATCATCATGCAGAATAAAAAGTCGATTTTCTTATAGGATGGGTCGATTTTGTCAATATTAGAAAGCCAAGAGCCATGATACAATCAGATCATCAAAAAGGGTGCGCGCCTAAAGATGGATAAAATTCAATGGAGAAAAGGGGATTTACTATGAAAAAAGTAATGGCATTGTTATTGGCAGGAAGTATGACAGCAGCATTAACGGCATGTGGTGGAAATAGTGGTGCAGGTGGAACCACAGAGACAACCCAGGCGGCAGCAGCTGCAACAACAGAGGCAGCAAAAGAAGAGTCAAAAGAGACCTCCGCAGCAGAGACGGCGGCATCTGGAGAAAACTATGTGTTTAAATTTGCTCTGCAGAACGGAGAAAACCATCCTCTGTGCCAGGGCGTTGCAAAGTTCGGAAAAATTCTGGAAGAGAAGAGTGATGGCCGTATGAAACTGGAGTTATATTACGGGGGTGCTCTGGGAGATAAAGCGACAACGGTGCAGGGACTTCAGTCAGGAACCATTGATGGCGGAATGCTGATGAGTGGTGTGATCGCAGATTATGGATGCGAAGAGCTGGGGGTATTTACTCTTCCATATTTATTTGACTCTGTTGCACATGCAAGAGCTTTTGAGAAGAGCGATGCCGGAAAAGCGTTATTAGACAAAGTACAGTCCTCTGGAACTTCCGTAGTTTGTGTTGGAGCATATCAGGAATCTGCCAGAAATTATTTCTTTACCAAGAAGAAAGTAGAGCATCCATCTGATATGAAAAATATGCAGATCCGCTGTCAGGAAGGTTCTGTTTACTATGATGCAGTAGAGGCCATGGGAGCATATGCCCAGTCTGTTGCATTTTCTGAGTTATACAGTGCCCTGCAGTCCGGTGTGGTAGATGGTGCAGAGCAGCCGCTTTCCGGATTTGTAAATAATGCATTCCAGGAGGTCGCAAAATATTATGTCATGGATCAGCATGAGATCAGTCCAAACCTGATTCTGTTCTCTGAAGCTACATGGAATCAGTTAAGCCAGGAAGACCGTGATCTGATCGAAGAGAGCTTCCAGGAGTCCGTTCCGTATTTTGAGGAGTTATCAGATTCTAAAGATGCTGAGTATTTAAAGACAATTGAAGATGCTGGTACAGAAATCGTACAGGTAGATGTGTCTGAATGGCAGGATGCCTGCAGCAGCGTATATGATAAATACGGTGAAAAATATGCAGATATCATTTCTGAGGTTAAAAACACATCCTATTAAATGGAGCGTGCGTCTATGAAAAATCAAGAAGAAAAAAGATTACCGGATAAGCTTGCAGATGGCTTGTCCGGGATCATGATAATCATCTGTGTCATTATTTTTGCTGTGATGGTTTTTGCAGTTTCCTATGGCGTAATTGGAAGATATATCCCATTTATCAAAAACCCAAGATGGACTCAGGAACTGGCGATTCTGTGTATGGTATGGCTTTGCTTTCTTGGTTCTGGTTACGGAATCAAAGAAGGGCTTCATGTGAGAATGACCGTGATCGAATATATTGTGCCGAAAAAACTGGCTTCCGGACTTCACTGCTGTGCCTATGTATTGTTGGCGGCAGTCAATATCATGTGGATCATCTATGGAACCCAGCTTCTGGAGCTGACAAAAAGAGCGAAAATGTCAGCAACTGGATGGCCTATGGGAATTACGTATCTTTCTGTGGTAGTTGGGGGCATTTATGGTCTGGCGATGTCTCTGTACCGTGTCTGGAAAGGGGGATTTTAGGCCATGAATGTGACAGCAATTTTAATTTTAATGATTACTTTTTTTGCGCTGATCTTTTTGGGATTCCATATTTCCTATTCCATGATGGCTTCTGCGGCAGTTACGATCCTTTACCTGGGGCTTTCTCCTACACAGGTGGTGAATACTATGGTAGATGGAATTGATGGTTTTACATTTTTGGCAATTCCATTTTTTATTCTATCTGGAGATATTATGGCTCATGGAGGAATTTCGGACAGACTGATTCTTCTGGCAGATGCTCTGATCGGATGGATGAGAGGCGGACTTGCTATGGTAAATATTCTGGCATCCATTTTCTTTGGAGGAATTTCTGGTTCAGCAACGGCGGATACGGCATCTTTAGGTGCAATTCTGATTCCAATGATGCATAAACAGGGATATGATAAGGAATTTTCAACAGCAGTTACCATGAGCAGCAGTGTACAGGGAATACTGATTCCACCAAGCCATAACATGATCATTTATGCCATGGCGGCAGGCGGAATTTCCGTCAGCGCGCTGTTTATGGCAGGTATTGTGCCTGGAGTACTTCTTGGTGTTGTATTGATGATCTTCAGCTACTATCTGTCAGTAAAGCGGAATTATCCAAAGGGGACGCCATTTTCCTTGTCCGGACTCTGGACTGCATTAAAGAAATCCATCTGGGGTTTAGGAACCGTTCTGATTGTAGTGGTTGGTGTGGTATTTGGAATTTTTACAGCGACTGAGAGCGCTGCCATTGCCTGTGTTTATGCACTGATTGTTTCTATGTGTGTTTACCGGGAAATGAATTTTAAGGAATTGATACAGGTAGTAAAAAGCAGTCTGAAAACCTTAGCAACCGTACTGGTATTGATTTCTGCATCCGGTCCTTTTGGATTTTGCATCACTTATCTGAAAATTCCGGAAATGGTTGTTAATGCGATGCTTGGACTAACTGACAGTAAATTCCTGTTATTATTACTGATCAATCTGATCATCCTGGTGCTTGGTACAATTCTGGGAATGGCGTCCATCATCGTGATCGTTACTCCAATTTTAATGCCAGTATTATTAAGCATCGGTTTCAGTCCGATCCAGTTTGGGGCAGTACTGATCTTAAACTGTGGTATTGGCCTTCTGACACCTCCGGTAGGCGGCGTTCTCTTTATTGGAAGCGGCATTTCAGGAGTGCCGATTGAACGGTTGTTTAAACATACCGTGCCGTTCCTTTTGATGATGCTTCTGGTATTGCTGATGATTACTTATATTCCGGCAATTACGCTGACACTTCCGGGATTATTGGGATTATTGTAAAGATATGGAGGTCTTTATGAGTGACAGAAAAAATGTATTGATGATCTGTACGGATCACTGGTCAGGCTCTTTACTTGGGTGCGCTGGACGAAAAGATATTATGACGCCGACACTGGATTATCTGGCAAATAATGGTATCCGTTATGAGAATTTTTATAGTGAATGTCCCGTGTGTATTCCGGCAAGACGTTCTATGATGACAGGACTGACGCCTAAAACCCATGGAGACAGGGCGTATGCGGACAGAATGCCAATGCCAGATGTTCCGACTCTGGCGGAAACATTTCGGGAAAATGGTTATCAGACCATGGCAGTAGGGAAACTTCATGTGTATCCACAGAGAAACCGGATCGGGTTTGAGGATGTGATTTTAACCGAAGAAGGAAGATACGAAATGGGAGCTGTGGATGATTATCAGATCTGGCTGGGTGAACATGGGTATCTGGGACAGGAATTCCTGCATGGAATGGGCAATAACACCTATTATACAAGAACCTGGCATCTGGATGAACAGGCGCATCCCACCAACTGGGTAACCAAACAGATGATGGCGCAGATCAAGAGAAAAGATCCGACCAGACCATTTTTCTTCTACTGTTCTTATCAGTTCCCGCATCCGCCGCTGGTACCGCTTTCTACCTTCTGGGATATGTATAATGAGGATGAGATCGAAGAACCATCGGGACAGGACTGGCTGGATGACAGCTATATTTTCAAAGCCATGTGTGAAGCGGAGCGGATTTATACAGAAAAAGAGAAAAAACGTGCCAGAAGAGCATTTTTCGCCCAGTGTACCCATATCGACTATGAGATTCGCCTTTTGATTGGAACATTGAGAGAAAGCAATCTGTTAGACGATACGATCATTGTATTTACAAGTGACCATGGAGATATGCTGTTCAATCATGAGATGGTTGCAAAACGGGCTTTTTATGAGGAAGCAACCTGTATTCCGCTGATTATTTCCGGTAAACCGGTTGTTTCAAAACGTGGAACAGTAGAGAAAAAATTAGGACAGATGGCAGATCTTATGCCGACCCTCCTGGATCTGTGCGGCCTTCCAATCCCCCAAACTGTAGAAGGAATCTCACTGGTTTCTGAGAAAGAGCATCCGTATATTTACGGCGAGGTCAATGAGAATGAAAAAGCAGCCAGAATGATCCGGTGGAAGCAGTATAAGCTGATCTATTATCCATGTGGTAATATTCGGCAGTTGTTTGATCTGGAGAAAGATCCGAAAGAGACACATAACTGTGCAGCAGATCTGGCATATCAGGAAACACGGAAAACGATGGAGCAGATGCTGATTGAAAATCTTTATGGAAATGACCTTGCATGGATTACGGATGGAGAGTTAACCGGATTTGCTCCGGGAGAATATCACTCGAAAGCAGATTATGGCCTTTACAATCAAAGAGGTTATCACTGGCCAACGCCTGGTGGCTATAGTAATCAAGGGAATAACGCATAAAAATGAAAGAAGAGAATCTAATGGAGAAAAATTCATTGGATGCTCTTCTTTTATTTAAGTAAAAAAATTAGAAAAATTTTTACAGCTCTTTCATCAGCTCTTCCAGATGCGCTGTCAATTTCGTGTTTTCCGAGTAATCCACCGGACAGTCGATGATCACGGGAACTTTCTGCTGGAAGGCCTTCTCCAATGTTGGAACCAGATCCTCGGCTTTCTCGATCCGGTATCCAATGGCGCCCATGCTCTCTGCAAATTTCACAAAATCCGGGTTGGTGAAGTCCACATAGCAGTTCTTATGGTACTGATCCATCTGTTTCCACTTGATCAGTCCATAGCTGGAATCGTTGAAGATCAGGGTGACAAACGGAGTTTTAGCTCTCAGGGCAGTCTCGAACTCCTGACAGTTCATCATGAAGCCGCCGTCACCGCAGATGGCCAGGATCTTCTTATCCGGGTAGACCAGTCTGGCACCGATGGCTCCTGGGACGGAGATGCCCATGGTGGCGAAGCCATTGGAGATGATGCAGGTATTTGGCTCATAGCACTGATAGTGGCGGGCAATCCACATTTTGTGGGCGCCAACATCGGAGATGACGATATCATCCTTGCCCATGACCTTCCGCACATCCTGAAGAATCCGCTGGGGTTTCATCGGGAACGAAGTATCACCGGCGTAGCTTTCGTGCTCGGCAACCATGCAGGCTTTGATCTCCAGGGCTTTTTCCGGCTCCTGATGGCGTGCGGTACGGCGGCCGATCTGCAAGAGGGAATCGGAAATGTCACCGACTACTTCTACTTCTGGCTGGTACAGCTTGTTGATGTGAGCCGGGCGCATGTCTACATGGATGATCTGGACTTTGCCTTCCGGGTTCCATTTGGCCGGGGCATATTCCACGATGTCGTAGCCGACAGCGATGACCAGATCTGCTTCCTCCAGGATCTTGTTCTGATAATCTTTCTGCGGGATTCCAACGGTCCACATGGAATATTTGTTATCCAATGGGATGACGCCCTTGGCCATCATGGTGTTGATGACCGGAATCTTTAATTTCATGGCAAATTCAGTCAGCGCCTGGGCTGCATGGCCGCGGACAACGCCGCTTCCGGCTAAGATGACAGGATTTTTCGCCTGGAAGATCAGACCAGCTGCGTCCTGCACGGTATCTAATTCCGCATATTCTTTTGGAGCAATTTTCTTTTTTAATGGTTTTTCATGTTCCGGTACCGGCATTTTAGCAATATTGACCGGCAGGTCAATGTGGGTAGCGCCCGGTTTTTCGTTCTCGGCATATTTAAAGGCCAGACGGACGATCTCACCGATGGTATCCGGGCGGACCACCATTTTGCTACGTTTGGTGATCGGTTCAAACATCTTGGTCAGATCCAGAAACTGATGGGGGAATCGTAGATGGCGTTCATCAGCGCCAGATTTTCCTCACCCGGAATGCCGAAAATATATTCGACTCCTTCTTCTATCAGACATTCCACAAGAAGATCAGCAGTATTTCTCTCAGGTTTTTCCATAATCGTATCCTCCTCTATCAGTTTGCCGCGACAATGTGTTAAACATGTTTTTTATAAACATAAAATATACAACTGAGTTTTCACAATTTCAAACATCATTCTGATTGAAATTGCCACAATTTCCGGACTGTTGCTGGAGCGGGGAATGTGGATGGGCAGGCAATGGCGAAAAGAAGTCATTTCCCTCAGATTCCCTGGTTTCAGTGTGGACATTTCCGGGAAAATGCTATATAATTAGAGCTAATTTTGAGTGAAAGGGAACAGAAGAAATGTACCAGTTTGACAGCAGAGTGAGATACAGTGAGACCGATGAACAGGGAAGGTTAAGTGTGACCGGGATACTCAACTATCTTCAGGATTGTTCTACCCTTCAGTCAGAAGATATTGGCCTTGGTATTGAATATCTGAAAAAGACCAGACACGCATGGTGGCTTTCTTCCTGGCAGATCATCATTGACCGATATCCGGTCCTGGGAGAAGAGATCGTCATCAGCACGTGGCCTTACGATTTTAAGGGAATTTACGCCTATCGTAATTTTACGATCCAGGATAAAGCCGGTAATTTTCTGGTAAGAGCCAATTCCATCTGGTTTTTCTATGATCTGGAGGCTGAGAGACCGGCCCGTATCCGTTTGGAGGATGTGGAACGGTATGGAACAGGAGAAGAAAGGCTTGATATGGAGTATGCGCCCCGGAGGATTACGGTTCCTGAGGAGTATGAAGAAAAAGAGCCGGTTCTGGTGATGAAACATCACTTAGACACTAACCATCATGTGAATAACGCGCAGTACGTGGAGATTGTCCGCGAATTTCTGCCGGAACATTTCCAGATCGGGGAGATGCGGGTAGAATATAAGAAAGCGGCAGTGCTGGGAGATGTGATGTACCCAAGGATCAGCAGGATCACGGAGGGCTATGTAGCTTCCTTATGTGATGAGGAAGGAAAGCCTCATGCGGTGATCTGGCTGGCAGAGAAAAGATAGGGATTAGAAAGTATCGGCGGTTATGAAGGCATGACCAGACAAGATGGAGGAAAAAATGATTGAATTAGGAAAGAAACAGACTCTTGTAGTAGTCCGTGAGAAGGACTTTGGTATTTATCTGGCAGAGAAGCAAGGCGATGAGGCATCGGTGCTTCTGCCCAAAAAGCAGGTGCCTGCGGGAACCAAGATTGGTGACAGTATAGAGGTATTTATTTACAAGGATTCTGAGGATCGTCTGATCGCGACTACTCAGATGCCGAAGCTCCAGGTTGGCGAGGTTGGCGTACTGAAGGTAAAGGAAGTAGGAAAAATAGGCGCTTTTCTGGATTTTGGTCTGGAGAAGGATCTGCTGCTTCCATTTAAGGAGCAGAGCCATAAAGTGCGTCAGGGCGAAGAGTGCCTGGTGGCAGTTTATGTGGATAAGAGCAGCCGTCTGGCTGCAACCATGAAGGTATATTCTCATATGAGCAGTGAATCCCCATATCAGAAGGATGATAAGGTAACCGGTACTGTTTATGAGATCAATGAAAACCTGGGCGCTTTTGTGGCAGTAGACAATAAGTACTACGGTCTGATTCCGAAGAGAGAGCTGTTTGGAGATATTCATGAGGGCGATGTGGTGGAAGCCAGAGTCACGAAACTGCGTGAGGACGGCAAGCTGGATCTGTGCCCAAGAGAAAAAGCATATCTGCAGATGGATGCAGATTCTGAACTGGTATTAAAGGTGATTGATGAGTTTGACGGTGTGCTGCCATTTAACGATAAGGCATCACCGGAGACCATTAAGAGAGAGTTCCATATGAGCAAGAATGCGTTTAAGCGGGCTGTGGGACATCTGTTAAAAGAAGGCAAGATCAAGATCACAGATAAAACCATCGAAAGAGTGTAGGAGGATATTTTGGACTCGATAGAATATTATAACAAGTATGCGGCAAAGATATACGAAGATACCGTGGATGTGGATATGAGTGAGATCCTGAACAAATTTCTGTCCCTTTTAAATGAGGGAGATACGATCCTGGATCTGGGATGCGGTTCAGGCAGGGATTCCAAGACCATGTATGATCTGGGATATGATGTGACTCCCCTTGACGCATCGGAGGAGATGTGCAAGCTGGCAGAGATCCATACAGATTTAGATGTACTCCAGATGAATTTCGAAGACATGGAGTTTGAGGATGTATTTGATGGAATCTGGGCATGCGGTTCTCTGATCCATATTCCGAAAAATGAGATGCCGGAGATCTTGGGGAGAATCCATGACGCTTTGTGCAGTGATGGCATTTTATATATTTCGGTAAAAAAAGGAGATACAGAAGGATTCCGCGGAGAAAGATATTTTTGCGATTATACTGCAGAAAGTCTGACAGCGATGCTGGAAAAGACTGGTCTGTTTGAAATTCTGGAGGTCTGGGAGACAGATGATGTCAGATCCAGCCACCCGGATACGGTGTGGGTGAATCTGCTGGCAAGAAAACGTTAGGAGCGGTCAGCGAAAAAGGTGGCAGCGGATGTTAGGGATTTGAAATGCAGGCATATGGATTGGCGGGAGGAAAACTAAATATGAAAAAGAGACCGGTATGGGTGGATTATACCATGATTATCATAGGCGCATTTATTATGGGATTTGCGATCAAAAATATGTATGATCCTGTGAATCTGGTAACAGGAGGCGTTTCCGGCGTGGCAATTATTATGAAGGAACTGGCTCGTGTTCCTTTGTGGGTCACCAATACTGTGCTCAATATCCCGCTTTTCCTTGCAGCATGGAAGATCAAAGGATGGGGATTTATCAAACGGACGGCGGTGGCTACAGTCGCCCTGTCCGTTTCTTTATATGTGATTCCGGAAGCACATATTCTGATGGATGACATTTTTCTGGCGGCGCTATTCGGCGGAATCATATCGGGAATCGGCACCGGACTGGTATTTATGTTTTCGGCAACTACTGGAGGAACTGATATGCTGGCAGCTCTTATTCAGAGAAAGCTGCGCCAGTACTCCATTGCCCAGATCATGCAGGTGTTAGATGGGATGGTGGTATTGGCCGGTGCGGCGGTATTTGGCGTCCAATATGCTCTTTATGCCCTGATCGCTATTTTCTGTGTATCGAAGATTTCTGACGGGATCTTAGATGGAATGAAATTTTCCAAGCAGGCATTTATCATTTCTGACCATTATCAGGAGATTGCCAATGCGATCATGACACGGATGGAGCGTGGGGTTACCAGTCTGGACGGCAATGGCATGTACTCCGGACAGGAGCGGAAAATCCTGTTTTGTGTGGTGGCTCCAAAGGAAATCGTCAAGATCCGGGAGATTGTCCGGGAATTCGATCCGGGGGCTTTCGTCATTGTGAGTGATGTAAGAGAAGTCTTTGGAGAAGGCTTTATAGAATATTGACAGAAAAAAGAGGGAAAAAAGAGGGGTTCTTTGACGTTTCCATTAATTTTTAAATTCAATATACAGATTAGACAAAATCAAAAATTTATTTTGGTGATTTACAATATGGCAAAATAATCCTCCTTCGTGTATGATAGGTACTATAAAGAGCACAGATATGAAAACCCGAGATTGTGGGGATTGGCAGGTTTTCAGATTATCTTAATAACAGGAGGATTTCTATTATGGCTAGTTTATCACTGAAGAACGTTACAAAAGCTTATCCAAACGGATTCGTTGCAGTAAAAGACTTTAATCTGGAGATTGCAGATAAAGAGTTTATCATTTTCGTAGGACCATCTGGATGTGGTAAGTCCACAACCCTTCGTATGATCGCAGGTCTGGAGGATATCTCCTCTGGTGAGTTATATATCGACGGCAAGCTGGTTAATGATGTAGAGCCAAAAGACAGAGATATCGCAATGGTATTCCAGAACTACGCTCTGTATCCACATATGTCTGTATACGACAACATGGCATTTGGTCTGAAACTGAGAAAAACTCCAAAGGCTGAGATCGATAAACTGGTTCATGAAGCAGCTAAGATCCTGGATCTGGAGCATCTGTTAGATCGTAAACCAAAGGCTCTGTCTGGTGGTCAGAGACAGCGAGTTGCTATGGGACGTGCTATCGTTCGTAATCCTAAGGTATTCCTGATGGATGAGCCTCTGTCCAACCTGGATGCAAAACTGAGAGGCCAGATGCGTGTTGAGATCTCTAAATTACATCAGAGACTGCAGGCAACTATCATCTATGTAACACATGACCAGACCGAGGCTATGACACTGGGTACCAGAATCGTTGTTATGAAAGACGGTGTGATCCAGCAGGTAGATTCTCCACAGAATCTGTATGACAAACCATGCAACAAGTTCGTTGCAGGATTCATCGGAGCTCCTCAGATGAATATGATCGATGCTGATGTGAAAGAAAGCGGCGCTGATGTTACTTTAACATTTGGCGGACATACTATCACTCTTCCAGCAGAGAAAGCAAAAATTGTAAAAGAAAAAGGTTATGTAGGAAAGACTGTTACCATCGGTATCCGTCCAGAGGATCTGCATGATGACGAGGCTTGGTTACAGGCTTCTCCAAAGAGCGTGATCGAAGCTACTATCCGTGTATATGAGCTGTTAGGTGCTGAGGTTAACTTATACTTCGATATCGATGATGCACAGTTCATCGCAAGAGTAAATCCACGTACAACCGCTAGAGTTGGCAGTGTTGTTAAGATTGCTCTGGATATGTCTAAAGTTCATGTATTCGACAAAGAAACTGAGCTGATCATCTGCAACTAGTTGACAGATACTGGTGAAAGTACATAATATTTTAAGAATTAAAAGCAGGCAAGTAGTCATACTTGCTTGCTTTTTTTTAATTTTTGCTTTAATATAAAATAAGGGTAACTTTAAAAGAATTTTGATTACGATAAAGTGAAAATAAAGGAGAGTGTGCTATGATTTCAAATCAGATACTCCAGAACGCCATTGATGGTTTAAAGGGAATCACCAGAATTGATCTTTGTGTTTGCGATACCGAGGGAAAAGTGCTGGCAACAACATTTCCGGATGCAGAGGAATATGAGAATTCGATCCTTGCGTTTGTGGATTCTCCAGCAGACAGTCAGGTGATTCAGGGATACCAGTTTTTCAAAGTATTTGACGAGCATCAGTTAGAGTATATCCTGCTGGCTAAGGGTGGCAGTGATGATGTGTATATGGTTGGTAAGCTGGCTGCATTCCAGATCCAGAATCTGCTGGTGGCTTACAAGGAACGTTTTGATAAGGATAACTTCATCAAAAACCTTCTGCTGGATAACCTTCTTCTGGTGGATATCTACAACCGGGCGAAGAAACTGCATATTGAGACCAGTGTGAAGCGTGTGGTTTATATCATTGAAACCAAGTATGAAAAAGATACCAACGCATTAGAGACGGTCAGAAGCATTTTTGCAGGAAAGACCAAGGACTTTATCACCGCTGTGGATGAGAAGAACATCATTCTGGTGAAGGAAGTAAAACCGGGCGAGACCTATGAGGATCTGGAGAAGACTGCCAACACGATCCTGGATATGTTAAATACAGAGGCCATGACCAAGGTGCATGTGGCATTTGGTACGGTGGTTGGTGAGATCAAGGAAGTATCCCGTTCCTACAAGGAAGCGAAGATGGCGCTGGATGTAGGCAAGATCTTCTACAGCGATAAGAATGTAGTGGCCTATAATCGCCTGGGAATCGGACGTCTGATCTATCAGCTGCCGATCCCGTTATGTAAGATGTTTATTAAGGAGATCTTCGATGGCAAGTCCCCGGATGAGTTTGACGAAGAGACTCTGACTACCATCAACAAGTTCTTTGAGAACAGCCTGAATGTCTCCGAGACATCCAGACAGCTTTATATTCACAGAAATACCCTGGTATACCGGCTGGATAAGCTGCAGAAGAGCACAGGGCTGGATCTGCGTGTCTTTGAGGATGCGATTACATTTAAGATTGCTCTTATGGTAGTAAAATATATGAAATATATGGAGAATTCTGATTTTTAAGGAACCAGGGAGTTACAATGATAGAGATTTCAAATGTATGTAAAACTTATGAGACTGGCAATAAGGCTCTGCGGAATGTCAGCATCACCATCGGAGATGGAGAGTTTGTGTTCATTATGGGACGCAGCGGCTCTGGTAAATCTACGCTGATGAAACTGTTGCTGAAGGAAGTAGAGCCTACTTCCGGTAAAATTGTAGTTAATGACATGAATCTTGGAAAGATGCCGAGACATTATGTACCGAAGTATCGCAGAAGACTTGGCATGGTGTTCCAGGATTTCCGTCTGTTAAGGGACCGTACCGTCTATGAGAATGTGGCATTTGCCAGAGAGTCATCGGCGTATCTACCAGACGGATCAAGGAGTCGGTTCCGGCCATGCTTCAGATGGTTGGACTGTCCGCAAAGTATAAGATGTTTCCGCAGCAGCTTTCCGGTGGTGAACAGCAGCGTGTTGCCATTGCAAGAGCGCTGATCAACCGTCCAGAGGTACTGTTGGCTGATGAGCCGACTGGTAACCTGGACAGTCAGAATGCCGATGAGATCATGCGGCTTCTGGAGGAGATCAACCGCATGGGGACTACGGTTGTGGTAGTTACCCACAGTGAGGAGATTGTGGCAAGAATGCATAAGAGAGTTATCACCATGGAGCGCGGATGCGTCATCAGTGATGAGATAAGAGGCGGAGAGTCAGATGAGAATTAGTACGTTTTGGTATTGCCTGAAACAGGGTATTATTAATATATGCAGAAATATCTGGTTTTCTCTTGCGTCAGTGGCGACGATCTCTGCATGTATTTTTTTGTTTTGTATGTTTTTTGGAATTATGACCAATGTACAGCATGTGGTCAAGAATGTGGAAAGTACCGTTGGAGTCACTATTTTCTTTGATGAGGGTATGTCGGAAGATGAGATGAAAGCCATCGGAAAAAAGATCGCGGAACGGCCAGAGGTAGACAGGATGGAGTTTACTTCCGGAGAAGAGGCATGGGAAAGCTTTAAAAATGATTATTTTAAAGGGATGGAAGAGCTGGCAGATGGATTTGCAGATGATAATCCATTGGCAGGTGATGCGTCTTACCAGATCTTTTTGAAGGATATTTCCAAACAGAATGAGTTTGTACTGTATCTGCAGAATCTGGATGGGATACGGAGAGTGAACTATTCCAACAGCGCAGCAGCTGGTTTAAGCAGCTTTAACACAATGGTTGGTATCCTGTCAGTGGTTATTATCGGTGTGCTGCTGGCGGTATCGGTGTTCCTGATCAGTAACACCATTAATGTAGCTGCAGCCTTTCGTAAGAGTGAGAATGAGATCATGCGCTATATTGGAGCGACTAATTACATGATCCGTGCGCCATTTGTGGTAGAAGGTATGGTGATCGGCCTGTTGGGAGCGATCATTCCGCTGAGCTTCATGTCCTATATTTATCAGCAGTGTATCGGATTTGTGGCGGAGAAATTCCAGATCCTGTCAGGAATCTTCCAGTTCCTTCCACTGCACCAGATTTTTCCATATATGGCGGGAGCAGCGATGCTTCTGGGGCTTGGAATTGGATTTTTTGCAAGTTTCTTTACCATTCGCAAGCATTTGAAGGTATAAAAATTTCTTTCATTTTGAGATGCCGTCAGTGCCTGGCTGCCTGAGTTTGTTTGGACAGCGTGGTATGGCGGCATTTTCCATGAAAGACGATTTAACTGGAAGGTTTTTACGGGCATGCGTAGAACGGAACCGTGGGACAAAAAAAGCAGCTGCGGCAGCCGGAAAAACGTATAATACGGCCAACATCGGGAACATTAAGGTTATCTGACCGTGTCCTTCCAGTGGATGGATTACCTCTGGCTTTGGAGGCCGGTAGAGGCGTTGAGAGGAGAGTAACATGGACAATCGAGAAGAGAAAAATAAATTTTGGAAAGGCGTGCTGGTAGGCGCTTTGGTCATGGCATTTGCCGGATTGATCATCGTAGGCGTCTCATCTGGGATTTTCCTGATCGGAAGAGCAGTTATTGACAACCGGGCCCAGGTAGAGCAGGTACAGGGCGATGGAAAAGACGGAGAGAATAAGGAACTGAATCTGGAATTTATTTCATCCAAAATGAAGTATATCCAGGGGATCATCGACCAGTATTTCCTGTTTGATGAAGACACCGAGAAGGTGGAAGACGGCATTTATACTGGCCTGATGTATGGCCTGGATGATCCATATTCCGTGTATTACAATGCGGAGCAGTATCAGTCCCTGATGGAGAGCACAAGTGGTGAATATTGTGGGATCGGTGTGATGGTACAGCAGAACCGGACCACTGGAATCATCACGGCGATCAAGGTATTCGCCAATTCTCCTGCTTTTGAAGCCGGTATGCTTCCGGGGGATATCCTGTACCAGGTAGATGGTGAAGCGGTCACAGGCAAAGATCTGGACCTGGTGGTAAAAGAAAATATCCGCGGTGAGGAAGGTACTTATGTAGATATCACCGTTCTTCGTGGTGAAAATGCAGAGGAAACACCGCTTCATGTGGAACGCCGTTCCATCGAGGTTCCAACGGTAGAGTATCAGATGCTGGAAAATCAGGTGGGTTACATTTATGTCACCCAGTTTGATGAGGTGACCGCGAAACAATTTGAAGATGCCATTGATGATCTGGAAGATCAGGGCATGGAAAAACTGGTGATCGACCTGAGAAATAACCCAGGCGGCGTTCTGGATACGGCAGTAGAGATGTTAGCTTACGTGCTTCCAGAGGACAAGCTGGACGGTATGTTAGTCTATACTGCAGATAAAAATGGCGAAGGAGACCGGTATTTCTGCAAGGATGGAAAGATCCAGAGAGAAAGTGACGATGGAAGCCGTGACAGCCGTTATCCAAAGGAAGATGACCATGAGCTGGATGTTCCGCTGGCAGTTCTGGTCAATGGCAATTCTGCCAGCGCTTCCGAGGTATTTACCGGTGCAGTCATGGATTATGATGCGGGAATTGTGGTTGGAACCACTACGTTTGGCAAAGGTATTGTCCAGAATCTGATTCCATTGGGAGACGGTACAGCGATCAAGCTGACAACTGCCCATTATTATACCCCGAACGGATTTGACCTTCATGGAAAGGGCCTGGAGCCGGATGTGGTAGTTGAGATGGATGAGGAGCTGCAGAAGAAAGCCGTTGTGGAGTTGTCTGAGGATAATCAGCTGCAGGCGGCGATTGAAGCTATGAATTAAGTGCGGCGGTCCTTTGCCTGGAAAAATGGGACAGGGCCAGCAAGCCGATGTAGCAGGAAGGAAGCAGGAAAATCTGGATCAGGACTGTGAAAAAGGCCGGAAATCTGTGAAACCAGGAAACAGATGGCAGGGCGTAGCGGCAGATTCCCACAGAAATCAGTAAATAAAGGGTTGGTTTCAGAATCATATCCCATGGCTGGATAGAAAAAGAAACCAGCCCTTTTAATGTATACAGATGCATGGCAGACAGAAAGAGTTCGCTGGCTAACATCCCCCATAGACAGCCGTGGATGCCAAACCGGGGAATGCCGAAAAATACAAAGGCCAGGCGGAGGCTTAAGGCGGCGGTATTTTGTAAAAATACAGCGCTGGTCTTTCCAAGACCATTTAAGATACTTCCTGTGGTAGTAGCCAGGTAGAGAAAAGGACAAAGCCAGGCCAGAACCTTCATGAAATATCCAGCGGAAGATTCATGGAACACGATATTTCCCAGGAAATCCCCAAAGCAGGTAAAGACACCGATGCACAGGATTCCCATGTACAGGCTGTAGCGGAGGGAAGTCAGGACAGCTTCCCTGATGTGATGTTCCCGTCCGTCCGCCTGGGCCCCTGCCACTGCAGGCAGCAGGATCACTGCCATGGAATTGGTAATGGCAGATGGAAAAAAGATAAAGGGAAGTGCCATTCCTGTCAGAACACCGTAGAGCTCAAAAGCTTCCCTGGAAGTAAGACCGGAGAGGACCAGACGGCTGGGAATCCAGATGGCCTCTGCACTGGAGAGCAGGTTTAAGACCAGGCGGTTTCCCATGAGAGGGAGAGCCATGGACATCAGTTCACGGCCTGCGCAGAGCGTGGAGAGGACGATCGGTGAGGTGAGCGGCAGACACAGTGAGGAAACAGTATGGTCGAAGATCAGAAAGGTGAGCGCTGCGTAAAAGCAGGAACCGGCTTCTCCAGCCAGGTGTCCCAGAACGGCCAGTTCCGTGGTAATGGGGATTTGCTCTGCCTGGAAAAACAGGACCAGGAGAAAGACAACGCCCATACGGATCAGCTGTTCTGTGATCTGGGACGCGGCCGGAACTCTGGTCCGCTGCATACCATAATAGTAGCCATTGACGCAGGCGTGGATGGCTGAAAATGGAATAGACAGTGCCATCAGACGAAGAAATTCCCCACAGCGGCTCTCCAGCAGAATCTGATCAGCCAGAAACTGGGAACCGGCAGACAGGATCATGGCTAAAATCACAGCGATGGAAAGGGAGATCATCAGTCCGGTGCGGAGAAACAGCTTCCGGCGGGACAGATTGGCCGCGATGCAGCGGGAAATGGCAGTCTGGATGGAACCGGCGCAGAGTGCAAAGCAGATACCGTAGAGAGGATGTACCAGATTGTAAAGCCCCAGTCCCTCCGCCCCGATGGTGCGGGATAAAAAGATCCGATAAAAAAATCCAAGGATCCGGACGGCAAATCCAGCCGCAGTCAGAAGTAAAGTTCCAGTGATCATGGAGTGCTTGCGGAAGAAATCGCTCATAGAACGGGCCTCGCAGATGGGGATTATTACAGAGTATGACTTTGTTTAAGAAAAAATACGAGGAAATCCTATTGCAATGATAGGAATATGCAAATATAATAAAGTGGGTAGATGAAGCTTTTAACTTTATTACTACAGAAAGGCGGATCACAACAACATGAAAAAAACAATTTATCTTGACAATGCGGCAACGACCAAAACCAGACCAGAGGTCGTAGAGGCAATGCTGCCATATTTCACAGAATATTATGGAAACCCTTCTTCGGTGTATGAGTTTGCAACTCCATCGAAAAAAGCCATCGCAGAGGCACGCGAGACCATCGCAAAGTCCCTGGGAGCCAAAACCAACGAAATTTATTTCACAGCAGGCGGTTCTGAGTCTGATAACTGGGCCATCAAAGCCACTGCTGAGGCATATGAATCCAAAGGAAAACACATCATCACCAGCAAAATCGAGCATCACGCGGTTCTTCATACCTGCGAGTACCTGGAGAAGCGTGGATTTGAGATCACTTACCTGGATGTGGATGAGAATGGTACGGTTAAGCTTGATGAGTTAAAGAAAGCGATCCGTCCGGATACCATCCTGATCTCCATTATGTTCGCTAACAACGAGATCGGAACCATTCAGCCGATCAAAGAGATCGGAGAGATCGCAAAAGAGCACGGGATCATTTTCCATACGGATGCGGTTCAGGCTTATGCCCATGTGCCGATCAATGTAGACGAGTACCATATTGATATGCTCAGTGTCAGCGGCCATAAGTTTAATGGTCCGAAGGGAATTGGCTTTTTATATATCCGTACCGGATTAAAGCTGCGTTCCTTCATCCATGGCGGATCTCAGGAGCGGAAACGCCGTGGCGGCACTGAAAATGTACCTGGTATCGTTGGTATGGGCAAAGCAGTAGAGATCGCTATGGCGAATCTGGCAGAGCGCACGGCTTATGAGGTAGAATTAAGAGATTACTTGATCGACCGTGTGTTAAGTGAAGTTCCATACGTGAGACTGAACGGACACCGTACCAATCGTCTGCCAAACAATGCCAACTTCGCGTTCCAGTTCATTGAGGGTGAGTCCCTCCTGATCATGCTGGATATGCAGGGCATCTGCGGTTCCAGCGGTTCGGCCTGCACTTCAGGTTCCCTGGATCCATCGCATGTACTGTTAGCCATCGGTTTACCGCATGAGATCGCCCATGGCTCCTTAAGGCTGACCTTAAGTGAGGAAACCACCAAAGAGGATATCGATTTCACCGTTGATGAGATCAAAAAGATCGTAGAGAAATTAAGAAGTATGTCCCCGCTGTATGAGGATTTTGTGAGAAAATCCAAGAAAAACTAAGGAAAGAAAAAGAGAGGAATTACGAAATTATGTATACAGAGAAAGTTATGGATCATTTCCAGCATCCAAGAAATGTAGGTGAGATTGAGAATGCCAGTGGTGTTGGTACCGTAGGAAATGCAAAATGCGGCGATATCATGAGAATTTATCTGGATATCGATGACAATCAGGTAATCAGGGATGTAAAATTTAAGACATTTGGCTGTGGTGCGGCAGTGGCAACCAGCAGCATGGCTACGGAGATGGTAAAAGGAAAGACTGTTCAGGAAGCCATGGAAGTGACCAATAAGGCGGTTATGGAGGCTCTGGACGGACTTCCGCCAGTAAAGGTGCACTGCTCTCTGTTAGCAGAGGAAGCGATCCATGCGGCTCTGTGGGATTATGCAGAGAAACACGGCATTGTGATCGAGGGACTGGATAAGCCAAAGAGCGATATCAGCGAGCACGATGAGGATGAGGAGTATTAATGGAGAAGAAGAAGGTAGTCGTAGGTATGTCCGGAGGCGTGGATTCCTCCGTGGCAGCCTATCTGTTGAAGCAGCAGGGCTATGATGTCATGGGTGTGACCATGCAGATCTGGCAGGACGAGGATCACCAGACCCAGGAGGAAAATGGCGGCTGCTGCGGGTTGAGCGCTGTGGATGACGCCAGAAGAGTGGCCTGGAGTCTGGACATCCCTTACTATGTGATGAATTTCAGGGAAGAGTTTAAAAACCACGTGATCGATTATTTTGTAGACGAATATGTGAAAGGAAGAACACCGAATCCGTGTATCGCCTGCAACCGCTATGTGAAATGGGAATCTCTGCTTCACAGGAGCTTAGATATCGGGGCAGAATACATCGCTACAGGTCATTATGCCCGCATTGAGAAGCTGCCAAACGGCAGATATGCCCTGAAAAAATCTGTGACAGCGGCGAAGGATCAGACCTATGCTCTATATAATCTGACCCAGGATCAGCTTGCCCATACACTGATGCCGGTGGGAAGCTATACGAAGGACCAGATCCGTGAGATTGCAGAGGAGATCGGTATTCCGGTAGCTCATAAGCCGGACAGCCAGGAGATCTGCTTTATCCCGGATCATGATTATGCGAAGTATATCAGGGAAAATACAGATGCAGAACTGCCTTCGGGCAATTTCGTAGATCTGGATGGCAATATATTAGGAAAACATCTGGGGATCACCCATTATACCGTAGGACAGAGAAAGGGCTTGAACCTTTCTATGGGGAAACCGGTGTTTGTGGTAGAGATCCGGCCAGAGACTAATGAAGTGGTGATCGGTGATTCCAAAGATGTATTTTCCGATCATTTGACCTGTGATCACTTAAACTGGATGTCCGTGGACGGGCTTCATGGAGAAACCATGAAGGTAACCGCCAAGATCCGCTACAGTCATAAGGGCGCGCCATGTGAGATCCGTGAGATCGGGCCGGATCTGGTGGAAGTGCAGTTTGAGGAGCCTCAGAGGGCCATTACCCCAGGACAGGCGGTTGTATTCTATGATGGAGATTATGTTGTGGGAGGAGGCGTGATCCGATGAGAAAATTATGGATTGGCGCAGCAATGGCAGCGCTTCTGGTAACAGGCTGTCAGGCCGGAACTTTTCATGGCGCTGATGGTACAAAAAATCAGGCAGTCGTCCGTGAAAGCGGAGCAGGAGATACCGCTGCGTCTGGAAATTATGTAAACAGCGCTGATGCAACAGATCAGGTTTCCCGTAGCAGCAGACCGATTGTGATCACTTCCGAGCCTGCCGTTTCCATGACCAATACAGATGATATGGTGACGGTAACAGGAAGTCAGGTCAATATCCGTTCCTCCGCCACAACGGCATCCCAGAGATTAGGAACTGTCAGCCAGGGGGAGACGTTAAAACGGACTGGCAAAGGAGATTCCTGGAGCCGGGTTGTCTATAATGGGAAAGAAGCTTATATTTCCAATCGCTATATTACAGCGAAGGCAGCAGGACAGGGTAACAGTCCGGCGGCAGATCAGCAATCTGGTGAAACGATCCAGAATAGCAGTCCGGGCAATCAGGCGTCTTCTGAGACTGTGACATTTAATACCTCCTGGAAATATGCGGAATTTTCTAAGATTTCCTCTGGCACAGCCACCTTATACCGTTCCACAGCAGCTGTTAAGAAGAATCATGTGATCTGTGTCAATGCCGGACACGGCACCAAGGGCGGTTCCAGTGTGAAGACCCAGTGCCATCCTGATGGAAGTGCGAAAGTGACAGGCGGAACGACAGGCGCAGGAGCAACCAGCGCAGTGGCAGTTTCTTCTGGTATGACATTTGCAGATGGAACACCGGAATCCCAGGTAACCTTAGCCATGGCGAAGAAACTGAAGGAGAAGCTTCTGGCGGCAGGATATGATGTGCTGATGATCCGGGAAACTGATGATGTGCAGTTAGATAATATCGCCCGTACCGTCATGGCCAACAACATGGCGGACTGCCACATTGCCCTTCACTGGGATTCTACGGAAAAGGATAAGGGTGCATTTTATATGAGTGTTCCGAATGTGGCTTCTTACCGCAGCATGGAGCCGGTGGCTTCCAACTGGCAGAAGCACAATGCCCTGGGTGAGAGTCTGGTGGCAGGTCTTAAAAATGCAGGGGTGAAGATCTTTTCTTCCGGATCCATGGAGATGGATCTGACCCAGACGTCATTTTCCACGATCCCATCCATTGACATTGAGCTGGGCGATAAGAAATCTGATCATTCTGACGCTGTGCTGAATCAGCTGGCAGATGGATTATTAGACGGCATAAACCGTTATTTTATGTCATAGGGAACTTCACCCTATGACACAAAATACGCTCCGCGGGATCGCACTGCGGCGGAGTGGAAGCGTGTCGCTAAAGCGACCCGCCGCAGGCGGAGAATCCTGCAAGCAGGATTCTTTTTTTACTGATGAGTGAACCGTGAATCGGGCAGCTGGCAGAATGAGCTGTTTTTGAAGCGAAAATAATTAAGAAAATTTAGAAAAAAGGCATCAACTACTGGTCAAAATATGATTTTTCGTGTATACTACAGTAGTTGATGCTTTTTGTATCGCTGATATGGAGATATAGCGAAGTGGCCATAACGCGGCGCACTCGAAATGCGTTTGTCGGTTCATCCCGGCACAAGGGTTCGAATCCCTTTATCTCCGCTTTCAATCAAGAAGAGACTACTGCAGAATTGACGAAAGAGATTCTGCAGCGGCCTCTTTTTGTGTTAGAGGATCGCCTGTTCGATATTTTTATAGGTTTTTTCTTATGGATTCAATAGGGCAATATATATTTGTGTTTTTTTGCCGGTTCGGGATATAATTTAAGAAAAGTGTGAAAACGGGGGAAAACCTTTGTTAAAGAAAATTCGGAAAAAGAAATGGACAAGAAGTGAGAAGTTTCTCCTTCTGGCGGCAATGCCGCTGTATTTTATTCTGGTGGGGCTGCTGGTGCAGCCGGTTTCTACGATCTTACCCGGATTATGGATCATTATCCGGGAGCCGGATGTGTTGATCACTGATTATTTTGTGGTGGGCGGTATCGGTGCGGCGTTTATTAATGCCGGGATTTTAACGTTATTGTGTCTGTTTATTGTATACAAATCAGGGCTGGATGTGGACGGTCATACAGTCACATCTACGTTTTTGATGTTCGGTTTTTCGTTATTTGGTAAAAATCTGTTGAATATCTGGATGATCCTTTTAGGTGTCTGGTTTTATGCGAAGTATCATAAGACTGCTCCGTCCAGATATATCTATATTGCGCTCTATGGAACCAGTTTATCTCCCATCATCACTCAGATGATGCAGATTGAGACAATGCCAGTTCTGTTAAGAGTATTTCTTTCTATGTCTCTTGGTATTTTGATCGGCTTCGTGCTTCCTCCACTGGCGACCCATGCCCATTACGCCCATCAGGGTTACTCCCTGTATAATGTGGGATTTGCGGGGGGAATTATCGCGACGGTGATCGTGTCCGTGTTAAAATCCTTTGGTATTACCGTTGAAGCCAGACAGATCTGGTATAGCGGCGGCAATCATCTGTTTGCCATCCTGTTATCCGGGCTGTTTCTGGGAATGATTGCGGCAGGTCTGCTGGCCGGAGGCCGTGAGGTCTTTGCAGGATATAGACGGATTCTGAAAACTCCGGGAATCGGTGGAACGGATTATCTGAGGGACGAAGGCGGTGCGGTGATCCTGTTTAATATGGGAATCAATGGTATGGTTGCTACAGCATTTCTGGTGCTGGTAGGTGGAGATTTGAACGGCCCTACCATCGGCGGAATCATGACCATCGTTGGTTTCAGCGCTACAGGAAAGCATCTTCGTAATATTCTGCCGGTTATGGGCGGTGTCTGCCTGGCCGGAATGACAAAACACTGGGAACTTACCGATCCATCGGCGACACTGGCCCTGTTATTCTCCACAACTCTGGCGCCGATTGCCGGAGAATTTGGAGTGATGGCAGGACTGATCGCCGGATTTCTGCATTCATCCGTGGCTTTGAACGTTGGGATTGTTTATGGAGGAATGAACCTTTATAATAATGGATTTGCGGGTGGTCTGGTGGCGATTTTCATGGTTCCGGTGGTACAATCCTATCGTTCACGGAAAGCAAGGGCGAGAGGCGGTCTGTCCTTGTAGAAAAATGGTCCTGCTGAAATACAGATTTTACCAGATTTTGACAAAGATTTAACCGATACTTTAAACTTCTTGTCAAATGATAAAGATCTATGCTATAGTTAAACTATATGCGGTTTGCAGTACTATATCGTATGGATATCACACAATATACAAAGGGGTATATGTAGGAGGAAATCATGACAATTAATGATGTGTCGAATGTCTTTGGTTTTTTGGGTGGTCTTGGAATGTTCCTTTATGGAATGAATATCATGGCCGATGGTATGCAGAAAACCGCAGGAAGTAAGATGAGTCAATTTTTAAGCATGTTGACCAATAACCGTCTTATGGCAGTCTGTCTGGGTGCGTTGATCACGGCAATTATTCAGAGCAGTGGCGCTACCACGGTCATGGTAGTTGGTTTCGTAAGTGCAGGAGTTTTGAATTTAACCCAGGCGGTTGGCGTGATCATGGGTGCTAATATCGGTACCACCATCACCGCATGGATCGTATCCTTAAGCCAGCTGGGAAGTGCCATGGAAGTGATGAAACCGGTGTTCTATGCGCCGCTTCTGATCGGTATTGGTGCGATCATGATCCTGTTTTCCAAAAAAGAGAAGTACCATACCATCGGTGAGATCCTGGTAGGTCTTGGACTGTTATTTATGGGACTGGAACTGATGTCCGGTTCGATTTCACCATATACAGATGCTCCGATTTTTGCCAAGGCATTTGAGGTGCTGGGAAGCAATCCACTGTTAGGTATGCTGATCGGTGCCCTGGTAACGGCATTATTGCAGAGCTCCTCTGCATCTGTTGGTATTTTACAGACCCTGGCATTAAATGGGATCGTAACGACGAACGCAGCCATTTATATTACATTAGGACAGAATATCGGTTCCTGTGTGACTGCTCTGTTATCCAGTGTGGGAGGCTCCAGAACAGCAAAACGTGCGGCTGTCATGCATTTAAGCTTTAATGTGATTGGTGCGATTTTGTTTGGTGCAGCCGGTTTTATACTATTTGCCCTGCGTCCTGCATTTGCGGCATCCAATATTAATGCAGTACAGATCTCCATTTTCCATACGATCTTTAACCTGACCAATACGGCATTGCTGTTCCCATTTGCTAATCAGCTGGTAAAATTATCTGGAATTCTGGTAAAACCGGATACTGAAGAAAACAAAGTGAAGGACGAGGATGATGAGGCAGCAGCGACTTTAAAACATCTGGACGAGCGTATCTTCGAGTCTCCTGCATTTGCAGTGGAGACTGCAGCCCTTGAAGTTGTCCATATGGGCCAGATCACCATGGGTAACGTCAGAAAAGGAATCGATGCGATTCTGGATGGTAATTTAGAGGAGATCGAAGAGGTATTCCGGGTGGAGAAAACCATCAACAGCATGGAGAAGATGCTGACTGAGTATCTGATCAAGATTGATAATCTGCAGCTGACCGAGCATCAGAAGCTGGTGGTCAACGACTTATTCTACAGTGTCAGCGACATCGAGCGTGTAGGCGACCACGCAGAAAACCTGGCAGAATGTGCCCAGTATCTGGTAGAACGGAATCTGAAATTCTCTGAGACTGGAGCTAATGACCTTCGTGAAATCAGCGAGTATGTATTTAAGGCCTTTGAGAACGCTATTGACGCCAGAAGCAACGCTAACATGGATACCGTCCGTAAGGTAAGCCAGTATGAGGACAAGGTAGATACCCTGGAAGAAGAGTTAAGAGAGAAACACATCGAGCGTCTGTCCAATGGCCAGTGCGCTGCTTCCGCGGGTGTGATCTTCTTAGATATCATCAGCAACCTGGAGAGGATCTCTGATCATGCGTATAACCTGGCGGGATATATTAAGAATGAGCTGTAGGATGGTTGCAGGATGACGAGAAACTATGTTATAATGAAAGAAATTGCGCAGGTGACATACCGCTGGGTATGTCGCCTGTTTTTACTTTATGGGAGAGTCCATGTAAGCAGGGGTGAAAATGGGAAAATATGAAAAAATTAAAGAGTTTTCGGGGGTTGTATGAAAAAACAACATTTCGGCAGTTATTGACCTGGTCGATGGTGACTTTAGTAAGTATTCTGTTTATCAGCTTCAGTCTGATTGTGACAAGTCTGTCAGAGAATAAGATTCGGAAGAATGTGAAGGATAATATGTCCATAGTGGTAAAACAGTTTGATGTATATCTGGATAATTATATTGCAAATGTTTATTCTGGATTTTTGACACTGGAATCGAACCAGAGCCTTCTACACTTGCGAAGTATGAGAGAAGGAAATCAGAGTCTTCCTCATGCAGCAGCTAATTATGTGTATTTAAACAGACTTTTGACGCAGTTATTTAATGCAAATAAGACCTGCGTTTATAATGTTTATCTGAATTTTGGCAATGGAAAAGTGCTTCAGCAGGCTTATGAACAGGATCTGTTGAAAATAAATTATACCTATGAGACATGGAAAGAACGGTTTCCTGATAATGGTTACTACTGGGTAGATGCAGATTCTTTTCGTGATCTGATTCCGGATAAGGAAGTAGGGGCGGTGTTATTTCATCTGTATGAAGGAGGAAAGGATAATAGAAGCGGAATTATTTTGATCGCATTGAAACAAAAATTTTTTGAAGATATTCTGGATGTAACAGCTTTGGATCAGGAGGCATCTTTGAGTATTTTGACAGATTATGGAACCATGCAATTTGGTGCTCCGGATGCCTGGGATGTGGTACAGGATAAACGGGAATATTTGATGAATCATGAATATTCTGATGGAGAAGTGCAGACAAAAATTTTAGATGGATATTATTTTTTATATAAATCGATTAAGCAGACTGGGTGGAAGCTGGTGTATAATGTAAAGGAAAGCAGCATTTCCAATGCGCATTATATTGTTCGAGATGCAATGGTGCTGGTAGCGATAGCAGTGGCAGTATCAGCGGTGATCATTGGAATTTTATCCAATGCGGTCAGTTATTCACTTCGAGAACTGGCTAGAAAGGTGGAGGCAGAAGATATTTTGGAACATGAGATATCTGTACATTCTTATGAAGAAATTACAACCTTAAGTAAGAAACTGGAGAAAATGAGAGTGCATATTAACCAGCTTTTAAAGCAGATAAAGGAGGAGCAGGATGCGAAGCAACGTATGGAAATCGCTCTTTTACAGGAGCAGATCAATCCTCATTTTCTTTATAATACGCTATACTCGATCAGTCAGCTATGTGAACTAAAAAAGACGGAAAAGGCCAGTGAAATGTTGATCGCTTTAGCAGCATTTTACAGGATTGGATTAAGTAAGGGAAAAACGATCATTACAGTAAAAGAAGAATAAAACATGTGAAAAATTATTTATTTATCCAGCATTTCCGTTATTCGGATTTGTTTGATTATACGATTGACTGCGATGAAGAAATTCTGGATTGTCTGATTCCTAAAATGTCACTGCAGCCATTAGTAGAAAATGCGATTTATCATGGAATTAAGATGAAGCATGAATTTGGAAATATCTGTATTCTGGGTGGAACTTATGATGGAGAGAATGCGTACCTGGAAGTACATGATGATGGACCAGGAATTGGAACGGAGCAGTTAGAAGAAATCCGGTCTTATTTGAAAGATGGAAAACCAGGAGAGAAGACATCCAGTTTTGGTATGAAAAATGTGAATGCTAGATTAAAATTAGAGTTTGGTTATGAGTCAGGTGTGGAGATTGAATCCGCAAGCCAGGATACATGTGTTCGAATCCGTTTTGCGATGAAAAGGCAAAAGGGGGAGACATCGTAGAAAAATGGCAGTAAGGGGAGGCTATGAGAAGATACAGTATTTTATTTATTGATGATGAGGAACTGATGCGGGAAAGCTTTCAGAAACTGGTAGATTGGAACGCATATCAATTCGATATTGCAGGAATATTTAAAAATGGGGAGAGTGCATGGGAGTATCTGGAGAATCATATGGTGGATATTATCATCACAGATATTAATATGCCGTTTATGGATGGAATCAGTCTTCTGGAACATATCCGGGAACGCAGCTTAAAAAGCAGGGTATTGTTTTTGACAGGTTACGAATATTTTGAGTATGCTCATAAGGCAGTGCAGCTGCAGGCATTTGATTTTCTATTAAAACCGGTGACTACAGAGAAACTTTTAAAAGCAGTGCAGAGAGCGGCATTAGATATTGAAAAAGAAGAGTCTTCAGAAGAGGCAGTGGGAAAGAATCGGGAATTTTTGAGAAGTAATTTTATCAGCCAGCTCTTATATGGGAAAATAAACAAGATGGAGATCCGGGAGGAGGCAAAGAATGTCAAAATACCGGCGGATCAGGTCAACTGGCTGGCAATGATGGCAGTAGTGGACACAAGAGAGGGAAAAAAGATCCCGGAGGGAGAAGGCAGCGAGGTGAAGCGGCTGCTCCAGGAGAAAATATTAGAGAAAAAGAAGAAACTGGAAGAGCTTATGGAGGCACCATTTCAGATTTATTTTGCAAGGACAGTCAGCATCCACCTGCAGATGGTATTGACTTCAGAGAGAAAAGATCTGTTTACACCGGAATTTATCCATGATTTTACAGATTCTTTAGTGGCTTTGGAAAAGGAACTGCCGGAATATCGGGTGACATTTGCTGTTGGAAGAAGCAGGTGTACCATTGAAGAACTTCCGGAGTCTTTTGAACGGGTGCGCCATGCGGCAGATAACCGGCATATTTTAAAAGGAAATGGGTGGAAAGTGATACATACCTCTGATGCCCTTCAGAACAAAAAAGAAGAACTTCAGGTAGTGCTGCCTACGGATACGCTGCTGCATCATATTCGCCTGGGGATGATTGATGAGGTGAAACAGGATATCCGGGGAATTTATGAACCATTCCGGCATAAAGAATATATTTCTTTGGAATCAGCTAAGATGGTGACAACGGAGCTGGCTATTACGGCATTTAAAGGAGAAGTGGCTTCTCAAAATGAGTCAGTCAGTTATTTGTATTATCTAAACCACATCCAACAGTTGACAACCTTGGATGAGATGGAAGAAGATATTCTGCAGTTTGCCACGAGTATTGCGGAGAAGCGTAAAAAGGGCGGAAATCATAAGAAAAAGATTGCGGTAGCAGCGCTGGAATATCTGAAACAGAATTATATGAAGGTGGAGCTGAACTTAAATGAAGTAGCAGATTATTTAAATATCAGCGTTCCGTATCTGGCAGTTTTATTTAAACAGGAGACAAAGCAGAATTTTGGCGCACATTTGTTGGAAATTCGTATGGAAAAGGCGAAGGAACTGCTTTGTACCACTGGTGATACGATTGGAGAGATCGCAGAAAAAACAGGATATAGTGGAGCGCAGTATTTTGCGGTATGCTTTAAAAAATATACTGGAACATCACCGGGAGCTTACCGGGAGCAGGCAAAAGACATTTCTTCATAACGAGGGAGTGTCTTTTTTATATAAAATTTTAAACATTTCGTATAAGAAATTGGCTATAAAAGTGGTAGCAGATTTTATATAATTTTACCAGAAGGGAGGAACAGAGATGAAAAAGAAAGAGTTGATGCCGTATCTTTTCCTGGCGCCGGCTGTATTTTTTATTCTGGCATTTTTAGCATATCCATTGCTGACGGTATTTTTTTACAGTGTTCAGAGTTACGATGTAACAAAAATCGCAGATAAGGGATTTGTAGGGTTTAAGAATTTTAAAACATTATTTGCAGACAAAATTTTTTACCGTTCTTTGAGCGTATCGGTAAAATGGGTTTTGACAGAGGTAGTTTCCCAGCTTGTGATCGGTATGATCCTGGCATTGCTTTTAGACAAGAAATTCAAAGGAAGAGGAATTTATCGTTGTATCGTATTCTTCCCTTGGGCAGTATCTGGTGTACTGACTTCCATGCTCTGGTCCTTGATCTACAATGAAAATATTGGCCTTTTAAATTCTATTTGTAAAGATTTTGGACTCATCACCAAGAATATGGCATGGCTTGGTAATATGAAGACGGTATTTAAATCTACAGCAGTTGCGGAGCTGTGGAGAGGTATCCCATTTTTTGCCATCACAATCTTAGCTGCTCTGCAGAATATTCCAGGAGATCTGCATGAGGCATCTGTTATGGATGGAGCAAATACCTTACAGGAAATTTTTCTTATCAAAATTCCGATCCTGAAAGATACGATTATCCTGACAACCTTATTAAGGGCAGTATGGGAGTTTAATAATGTAGATCTGATCTTTACTTTAACAGGAGGCGGTCCTTCTTACCGGACCACTACATTGACGATGTATATGACGAATACTTCAGTGAAGAACGGAAATTATGGATATGGTTCTACACTGGCGGTTATCGCATTCTTCATTTTACTGATGTTTGCTGGAATCTATCTGAAGGCTTCTGGATATGGAAAGGGGGATGAATAGCATGAAACATAGCAATGGAAAAAAAATACTTTCCGGCGTTTTGTTTGCAGCAGCACTGTTGGCAATTTTGGTATTTATCCTGTTTCCGATTTACTGGTGTCTGGTGACTTCCTTTAAGCCATCGGCAGAGATTACATCGAAAAACGTTACTTATTGGCCAAAAACTTTTACATTCCAGAATTATGTAGAAGCATGGACCAGAAGTGGATTCAGCAACTATTTTAAGAACAGCTTATTTATTGCCGTATTTGGAGTAGTATTTATTGTAATCCTCTCCATTCTTACCGGATATGCGTTGGCACGTTTTAAGTTCAAAGGGAAAAATGCGTTTATGCTGATTTTACTTTGTACTCAGTTTATTCCAGGGGCGATGCTGATTACACCGATCTTCATCATTTTTAAGAATCTGAATATGTTAAACAGTCTGTTTGCCCTGGTTTTAGTTAATACTACGTTTCATTTTCCATTTAACTCAATTTTAATGAGAGGATTTATCAGTGGTATTGATTATACGATTGAAGAAGCGGCACAGATAGATGGATGCAGCAGACTGGGAGCAATCCGTCACGTATTACTGCCAATTTTAAAGCCTGGTATTGCTACCATTGCGGCATATGGATTTATTTCCTGTTGGAATGAATTCCTGTTCTCATTCATGTTTATCAGTAAACAGGCCAAATTAACACTTCCGGTCGGCTTAAAGAGCCTGGTTGGTGAGTTCAGTATCAATTATGGGCAGTTGGCGGCCGGTGCTATCATTGCAGTTGTGCCGACTTTGATCCTGTTCAGCTATGTACAGAAGAACCTGGTTGGTGGACTTAGTTCTGGAGCAGTAAAGGGTTGATCCCTTAAATTTATAAAATTTATAAAAAGGAGAAGAGAGACTATGAAAAAAATGAAAAAAGTATTGGCATGTGCAGTAGCGGCTACTATGACTGCATCATTGGCAGCTTGTAGTTCTGGAAATGGTACGGAGACTGTTGCTCCAACAGCGGCAGAGAAAACAGACGCCACTGAGGCAGCAAAAGAGGATACTACGGCAGCGGCATCAGGTGAGAAAGTAACTGTGACCTTCTGGGATGAGAACGCAGGCGATGAAAGAACACAGTATTATATGGATATTATTGAGAATTTTGAAAAAGAAAATCCGGATATCCACATTGAGTATTTAGGACTTTCCTCTGGAGATGCGCTTTCTAAATATCAGACAGCAATCGCAGCAGGCGAAACACCAGATGTAGGTGGTTTAAATAACTCCTGGGCAGCAACTGTAATTGGTCAGAATCATTGTGTGGCAATGGACGATATGTTTGCTGCATGGGATGGGTCCAAAGATATGGAAGATGGCTATATGCAGACATGCCGTACTTATAATAAAGATGGAAAAATTTATATGATGCCAACTTCAGCCAACTTTATTACCTTGTGGACCAATGATGAAATGTTTGAAAAGGCTGGTTTAGAAGCACCAAAGACCTGGGATGAGTTTTTTGAAGATGCAAAAGTATTAACAGATAAAGATAATGGACAGTATGGTTATACAATCCGTGGCGGCTCTGCATCACCAGCCGTTTTGATTGACTTTATCTATTCTTATTTAGGAACGAACGAAGTATTTGACAAAGATGGTAAGACTACCATCAATTGTGATAAAGCAGTAGAATTCCTGGATAAATATTTTAACCTGTATGGTGAATATACACCAGAAAGCGATATTACAGCTGGTTATAAAGAGATTTCTGCAAACTTTGACTCTGGTGTGGCAGCCATGTTTACTCATAATCTTGGTTCTTATGGAAGCCATGTTACTGCATTTGGTGGAACAACCGGATTTACAGCGAATCCTCTTCCTACTGCAGACAATGGAAAATATGTAAATTATGGTGGTGCTTTAACTGGTTTGTGTATGTTTGATACCTGTAAAAATCAAGAAGCTGCTTGGAAATGGATTACCTATATGTGCGGACAGGAAGCAAACAGCTATTGGAATAAGTCCATTGGTCAGCTTCCAACTAATAAAGCATGTTATAATGATGACTGGATGAAAGATATGCAGCATATTCAGTGTGCAATCGAAACAACCAGTCAGGATAACTGCCTGACTTATACTTCTCCATCTTATCTTCCAGATTGGGGCAGTATCAATTCTACTTACATCGAGCCAGGTATCCAGTCTGTTATGTCTGGTGATATGACAGCAAAAGAATTGCTTGATATGTGGGCTGAACATCTGAATGAGGCTTATGCAAATTACATGGCAAACTAAAATAGAATAGGTGCCAGGCAAAAGAGTAAAAACTAAATGAAGAAATGCAGGGGCACACCAGTAAAGATGTGCCCTTGCATTTTTGTATCATTTGAGTATGATCGAGAAGGGAGAGACGGACATGGTGGGAACGAAATACGCATCTGAGAAGAGAATATTTACAGATCCAAAAAGTGGAGTACAGATTACCCAGCTGACTAATCAGGGAATTAATTATCATTTTTATTTTACAGAAAACTCCTTTGATTTAGATGGCAAAACGATTTATTTTTTATCTAATCGGGGACATGAAGGAACGGAGATCTGCAATCTATTTAAAATGGATTTGGAAAGTGGTGAGATGGAACAACTGACGGATGACCCAAAAGGGATTGAAGTTGGGAGAATCACGAAGACGCCGGATGGCGAGTATGTAGCTTATGTAACGGAGAATAATATCCGGCTTTATCATACAAGAACAAGAGAAAATAAACTGATCTATGAGGAGAAAGAGCATAAGCTGCTCCAGAACCTGTCCTTTAGCTGCGATAAGCAGTGGATCGGGTTCAACCGGAACGAGGATGTGGACGCACTTCCAGACGGTGGTCCTAATTATGCTGGTTTTAAGGAGAAAATGTTTGCAACCAAAGATGGTCGAGTTTCTATGATCCGTTTAGATGGCAGTGAATTCCATGATGTATTCCGGGATACTCATTGGCTGAGTCATTTTCAGTTTTCACCAGATGATCCGGAGATTGCGATGTTCTGTCATGAGGGACCGTGGAATTATGTTCAGCAGAGAATCTGGCTGATTAATATAAAAACTGGAGATTTCTGGCCATGTTTCCGTCAGAATGAGGATGATTGTGTTGGTCATGAATTCTGGTCCCAGAAAGGTGATATTATTTTTGACAATCGCCGTGGCGGCCATGATGGAACGATTTCTAATTCTAAAGGGCAGGTATATGCCTCTCAGAATGTCAGCACGGAAACACCTTACTTTGGGTTTGCCCATAAAGATGGAAATGTATATCGAAAGATTGATATGCCATTCTACTGTAATCATTATTTTGCAAATGGTGATATGTCTTTGTTTGTTGGTGATGCGGTGGAAGATATTCTGCTGATCAAGCCGGAGGAGGATGGCAATGCGAAAATGAAAGTTCTGGCAAATCACAATACTACCTGGCATTACCAGAGGTCACACTGCCATCCGACTTTCAGCTGGGATGGGAAGAAGTTGTTATATGCGGCAGATACCGATGAGTGGCATGATAATCTTTTCTTAGTAGATGTACCAGAAACGATCGACTGATTAAAAAAATAGGAGTGTGAATCATATGAAAATCAGTACACCAGAAGCACAGGGAATTCCAAGTAAGGCATTGGAGCGGTTTGTGGATAAATTAAAAGAACAGAAACTACCGGTTCACAGTATTTTGATGGCCAGGCATGGTCATATGATAATGGAAGCCTATTATCAGCCGTATGATAAGGAAAAACTGCAT
>QUFC01000036.1 GCA_003478355.1 Lachnospiraceae bacterium AM48-27BH | reverse complement strand
AGTGCAACTATAGTGCCACTAATACGCAATTCTTGCGCCATTTTATTTTAGATCAAATCCTATTTTCAAGAAGAATAATAATATTGACATTTCCGTAAATACACAGTATTATAATGGTAACGTTCATTATTATTTTTGATAATAATAAATTGGCTTAGTAGTTCTACAGCATCGAAAACATAAGATATAATAATAAAATTGATGTTAATTAAAAAGAAAGGGAAAGCTGCCATCTATGTAATAAAAAGAGAGGGTGAGCAGCAGGAAAAAGAATGGACCAGAAATTATATTTGAGTGTTGACTGCGGATTTGATAAATTTAAGTGCTGTATCGGCGACTATTTACTCGCCTTTTCATCTAAAATGATTGATGTTACCAATTCTATTAATGCTTTATCAGTAGCAGATGGCGACAACACCTACATAGAATACAAGGGATCTGTATACATGTTCGGTGACAGTATCGATCAAATCATCAGTATGAAATCCAATTTAAAAATGTATGCTGAAGAACTTGATAGTAACCGAAACAAACAACGTTTTAAAGACAGAACTTTCCATATTAGTTTACTCGCAGCAATCGGATACTCGATAGTAGCATATGATACCGTCTATAATCCTGAAAAAGATGTTGACAAACATCTTTTTAGAAACCTCAGTAACTTGCAGTATTTTATCGGTATTGGTTTGCCTTATGGCAGCATGAATGAATGGCCACAGATCAAGGAATTTTTGAAGCAGCGCCATCATTTCAAAATCCGCCGTGGTAGCAAATCCTGTACTTTTGATTTTGACCTGGATCTTTCAAACGCGAATTTCTTATGTAACGCACAGGTAATCACAGCTTTTCTTTTCCAAGGTGCATCATCAGACGGTAATTTAACTATTGATAAGAAGGCCTTACCGTGTATCATGATGGATGCTGGATATAAAACAGTTGGATTATTTGAACTGGCAAAGAATCTGTCGATCAATCCAGAAACCGCGTTCAGTGATACAGATCATGCAATGTACAACATTGATAAGTATGTTGAAGAGAAGGTAAAAGATGCTGGAAGAGAGGACTTTAGTTATCTTCAGGTACAGTATCATGCCAGAGGCGAAGGTAATCCAGCAGTTCGTAAGAACACAACCGTGATCAATGTAAAGGATATCTACGAAAAAGTTTTGGCAGAAGAAGCTATCAAACTGTGTAGCCTATTAGAAGGAAAATATTCATTGGATGACGTTGAAAATATGTTCATAACCGGCGGCACCGGAATCGCATATTATCCTCACATAAAAAAATACATGGCTGAACATCATGGACTTACAAAAGTGGTTTTAACAAATCGTGCTGATGATGGATCCGAAATTTCTCCAATGTACGCTATTGTAATCGGACTGCATAAACAGCTCAAAAACAGGTACAAATAATGGCTAGCTACATTCAAATCAACATCAATACAGCTAATGCGCCACATTTCGCTACGTGGTATCATAACCGCAGCGGTCAAGCAATGTCATTCTTGACCGCTGCCGTACTAAATTACGCAATCAAGCGGCAATTTCTCTTAATCGGCTACGCACCGAAAGACATTTCCCTTGAAGAGCTTCCAAAAGTATTTCAGATCCGCATTAAAGGCAATGAATCACTTGTCAAATGGGAAAACGATTTAAAAATGGCAAGCCTCAATAAACGCCGAACGATTGAGTATATATTGGAACAATCCATCAGTACAGATACGCCCATCCGTTATACACAAGCAGAAATGGATATGAAAATAGCCGAGCTTACTTTCGGATCAACAGCCCGAGAAGAGAAGAGTAGTGTGGCACTTTCATATGTACCGGTGGTAAACGAAAATCCTACTGATAATAGTTCCAATGAAGCGATAACGAAATCAACATCTTCCATGAAACAGGATACCTCAAAAGTTGTTTCTGAAAATAAGGATACCGAAACCGCTTCAAGTAGAACTACCGAGGAAAATAATTCCGATAATATATTCATGAACAGTGCATTTGCTGGCCTAGAATAAAAAGGATGATGACCATGCATATAACAAAGAAAAAACGAGATGCAATTGTCAAACTGCACCGTCAGGGCGAGTCGATCGAACTTCTGACCGCCATTAGCGGTCTCAACCGAACCACCATTACATCCATTATCAAAAAAGATGATAGTGAAAAGCTTTTTCGCGAATTCAATATGGTAAGTGAAAAATTATCGTTTGAGCGTTGATAAGTATTTCTGATCAGGTAAGAATTTACAAAGCTCATCTGATGTGATAAAATACCTATTACAAAACCCGCTTTCCGGCATAACATAATCAATCTGCAGAATTGCTGCAGCCGATTATGTTATGCTTTTTTGTGCCCAAAATTTGAATTTGTGAAAGGATTTTAAGATGATAAAAATGAAATCAGTTCCCATTATTTTCCTCATATTCATGTTCATCATATTGACGATCCCAGCATATGCCGCTGACACCAAAAAGATCACCAGCGTAAACATCCAGAGAATTTATAAAGCAAAGGAGGGCGAAATCAATCCAGATCAAGTATCTTTTAAGCCCGGCCGTTCCGAGTATACCATCACTTATCAGGGAATGTATGATGCCAGCGATTTACCAATCGGTTCTTATATGGACTATAAGATTACCCTTAATGCTAAAAAAGGGTATGATTTCGAATGGTTAAAAGAGCGAAATTGTCTTTCAGATTCCGGGACAATACAGGGACTCTCTATATCTGAAGATTACTCATCCTGCAGTTTTACCCTTCATGCCTATCCGCTTCCAATGGTTTTAAATCAGCCACAGCAACTCCGCTGGAAAGGGACGGACGCAGAATGGGATCCTGTTGAGCATGCCGACTCATATCATGTGACTATATACACCATCGAAAAGGACGGCCGTCTTACCCAACGTGGAAAAGAACTTACATGCAACACAACCTCTATCAACACCAGAGAAATTCTATATTCAAAACCAGGAGATTATATTTTTAAAGTCGAAGCTGCCAGCGACCAAACGTACCTGTATACCAGTAAAAAAGCAGAGCTGGCTTATAATCATTCAAAATATCTATCTTCTGAAGATATCGGCTATTATACAGGATACTGGCAGAAGAAAAATGGTTCGCAACTCTATAAACTTGCTTCCACCGAACGCGCTGAATATGATAGCGAATACCTTATAAGTGGCCGATACCTCATAAACGGAGACTATTACACTTTTAACGAAAGCGGCGAGCTGCTGACTGGATGGCAATCATTCAATGAACAATGGACATATCACGATGAAAACAGCGGAAGAGCAGTTCGCGGGTGGTATTCAAAAGCAGGCAAAAAATACTTCTTTGATCCCACGTCATCCATTATGACCACCGGCTGGCGGACGATCGATCATCAAAGATATTATTTCGATCAGTCTGGAGCCATGGTCACGGGCTGGCAAAAAATTCACGGAAAGATATATCTGTTCCATAAAAACGGATCTCTAAACCTTAACACGGTAGTGATCCAAGGGAAAACCTATAGTTTTCAATCCGATGGCAGTCTCATTCAGTAACCAGTAACATATTTTCAATGAAAAGGCAGGAATGCATTTATGCTCAGTTTGATTTTAAAAATACTACGCGATAAAGTAGGAGAGTTGTACAATTCCATCAATCGAAAGATGCAGCCCTTACCATTTGGGGATGATCAGGACTATATCCTTGATTCCGACACCGTAACTGTATCCGATTTCTGGAAGGATTTTAAAAAGTATAGCCAGAGCCCTGCTCTGATCGGTGTATTTTATGTATTTTTACTTCTCAACATAATAATAAATTTATTTATTATTATCATGTCCATTTCTAATCTTTCCAATCACTGCTTAAGAAATCATTTATTATCGCTCGTAATGGCACTTTTCTGGCTATTTGTGCCTCCGATTATCTGGATGTATTCTACCAGATACGTTTTTTGGAACTACCATCTGTATAAATATGGTAGTCTCATCCTCCTAGCATTGAATGATCTAATAATCATCCAGAAGTTCATAATGAGCAGCTTTTATCCGTCCTTGATCCATTTTCTCTCAATTATTCCGGTGGGAGAGTACATTGGTAAGGACATGATCATGCAGCTGGGCGTTTTCTTATTTGCCGGACTTCCGCCTCTGATCCCCATCTATATCGGATGCAAGTTATATGGCACATTCTCTTCGGACCTAGTCCTGGATGAAATCGATCGCTTTAAACTCGATCAGTACATAGATTTCCGGAAATCCAAAGAATTTGCTTATGATTTTAAAGCAGTCCGCTATCTTTCAACGGGATCCCAGTTTGTTGTAAAAGAGTTGGACCGATTTTTGCATATGTACTGTGACGGTACAACCGGCACCGCAAAAACATCCAGTGTGCTCACGGTTGCCATTGCGGACGACCTTGATCAGAAAGTATATAACGAGGATTATCAGAAAAAAGCCTGCTACAAAGCCCTGAAAGAGGGGAAATTACGGATTTGCGCCCCATTCAATGGAACTGATTTTTCCATCAATTACTTTGAGCCGATACTTTTAGAAAATCCAAACGCAGACAAACAGATTGAAAAAGAAAATGCCAGCAGAAGAGAGTTGTACCGGCATCTCAAGTTTGACTCTCAATCCGCTGGCATCACCGTGGTTGCGCCCAATGCGGCATGGGCGGATCAGTGCTACCATATGGCCAAAAACCGCAAACTGAAGATCCATAGGATTGACCCGATTTTAAAAGACAGAAAACACAAAGAAGGTTTCACCGGCTTCAATCCTTTTAAAATCGATCCCGCACTGACCGGAAAGGAGCTGGCAACCACCATCACGGCCCAGGCCTCCAATTTCGCTACCGTAGTCCAGTCCATTTATGACCAGTCAGGCGTATCCGATCCTTATTTTTCGAGTCTCAACGAAACAGTAACTGTCAGCATAGCAGAACTATTAATGCTGACTTACCATCTGGTGCACCCCGGACAGGTTCCCAAAGCATCCGATGTGCAGAACCTGATCAACGACTGTAGTCGCTGCCGCCCATATCTGGATGCACTTATTAAGCACTATTCCGTTCACAGCGTCAGAGACAGCGGAAATGACCGCACAGAACAGGTTGCTGAAGTTGTGGATGTAGGGCAGTGGCAGCAGGTATACACCACTATCAACAATGACCTTCTGGGCGAAAATAAAGCAAATATGTACGATCGCTGCAATGGTCTGCGAAACCTGATCAACAATTTCCTAAATGATCCTCTGGTCCGCGATGTTTTTGAAGCAGAAGAGACCGTTGATATTGATAAAGCCCTGGAGTACGGTGAGATCATCATATTAAATTATGCCCTTGAGCGAGGCGATTCTGTGGCAACCGGTTTTGGCCTGTTTTTCCTGCTTTCCTATGAAACGGCCGTCCTCAGGCGTCCTGGATCAGAAAATGACCGTATCAAAAATTTTATTTACATCGATGAGCTTCCTGTGCTCCTGCATCCGAAACTGCAAAGTTTCTTCACACTGTTCCGCCAGTACCGGGTTGCTGTCATCTGTGCCATCCAGACACTGGATCAGGTAAAGAAGATACAGCTTGACAGCATCATGCTCGGTAACTGCGCACACCAGATCATATTTGGACGCGTAAGCACCACGGAAATGGATATCTTTTCCAAAATGGCTGGCGAGACCCTGGAACACGTCACACAGGAAACTGTTACGGAAACAGCAATCACCGCAGAGCTACCGGCTTACTCATATTCCAGGCGCTCTACACCTACCTTATCCGAACGTTTTTCTGGCACGGTATTCCGGTATTTGGGCTTTCAGGAAGTTATATTCTTTTCCGTAAACAATTCTTCACCCATTTATCCCTTTAGGGGAAAAGTGAATTTTCTGCCCAAACCGCGAGAGAAGAGTGCCCCAAGACTGAAGATCGAATGGGGACCATTTATGAAGGAACCGTTGCATCCATCCATTTTTGAAAAGAAATACAGCGTTGCTCACATATCCTCAAACGGATATTTTTCTTCCGGCAAACCAGGAAATTACTTCCTTGCAGGAAATAAAAAATCCAGGCCAGAACCTCAAGCCCAGATGAATCTGACTGCAGAAACCACCAAAGCAGTCTCAGGTTCAGAAGAGCAAACGCCGGAAGCACCAGCCGAGGCCATAAGCACCACGGAACACACCGATGGCATCTTCTTCGGTGAATGAAAATGAAAGGAACGCGGATACCACCGCATATGCCATGTCCTATTCCCCATTTCGATTTGATAACACCACAACCATTAAATCCATTCATACCTCAAAATCATCCGGAGCATGGCATTCCATCTCAAAAAATGAATTGTCTGATCTGGAACTGCTCATCCTATCCATAGTCTATGAGCTGCAGTATTGCACTGCAGCTCAGGTAAGAGATTTTCTATTGCTTGGTGGGTGCGCAAACAAGTTCAAGCGTTTTTCTGCTGGGGACGGTAATCCCTATCGAAATCCCATTCATGCTCTGATACGCAAAGGATTGTTAATCCCTCTTTCCATATTTCGAGCTGGAAAAGCAAGCGGGCCGTCCATCCTGCAGCTAAGCTCATTTAGCAGTAAGTTAATGGAATTATTATTGCCAAATCCCAGAATTTTTGATCATTTCCCCAGCCGTATCGCAAATGATCCACCTCTAATCTTAGCAGTTCTGGTCCGCAATAGCGCCTGCATCAATATTCTGAAAAGCGGTCACCAGATATTTCTTGCGCAGGCCATCGAGAATACCCCGTCTATTCCCCATATTTGCCTTAAGACGCGTTTGCAGGGACAGATCTTAGTATTTCCCTACCGTTCAAATAAAAAGGCATTAAAAGCGGACCTGGATCGTCAAAATGTCGCTTCCTTTCAAGCATACATAGTGATTGTCGAAACTTTGGATGATGCAAGGAAATTGAACCACTTTCTGGACAGCAACCATTTTAAAACACCTTTACTCTTTAGCACCGATGCTTCACTTAAGAACCCGGAAATTCCACTTCTTAAACACTTATACCAATTCGCGGATAGGCATATGGAATGCCTGGAACTTTCCGATACTTAAGGAAGATTGAAGCTTACACCCGTAACCGTTTCAATACCACAGGAGGACAAAAATTACGATGTATTTGATACTTTTCTTATTTTTTCTATTTTTTGCAATGCCTCTTTTCTGCATAATACAGAACAAATCCCCATATGACCAAGCTATTGATGATTCAGCACAGGAAACCTTTCTGGCGCAGCATTGTGTACATCGCAACACTTAAATAGCGCTGATTAACCCATACAAAACAATGCTACAATAGGTGATGAAGGCCGGGCATTCCTCACCGTGTTTGATATCTCTTTTTCTATTGATGTAACTCATAAATAATGATAAAATGGAGTGAAGCAGGATTAACATGTTTGCCGAATAGCTCACCGCAACGTGTATCATTTGCAGCATGAGCCCTTTTTAAATACTGGCCTTAAGAAGGATATGAAGATGAAAGTGACCTTAAGAAGTCCCAGAGCTGGTGTCGTAGTAGAGCGGTTCGGAGACAAAAGAAAATATTTATATAGAATTGTTGAGATCAACCCACTGTGCTTAATCAAACCATGCACAACTTTACTTCCCCTGACAGAAATAAGTGCTAATGCAAAGATCATTGGCCCGGACGGGCAGCCTGTCCCAGCAACAGGCGAATACTATATCACCGCAGAAACCATGGATCCGTACCACATCGTAACAGACTGGTTTTAGAAACTGCAGGTAAAAGACATATAAGCCCAATGGACTTTGTATGTCTTTTTTGTTTCGGATGACCATAAGATTAATACCTTCCTCTATGCAAACATCATTGCTGAAGCGCGGTCTTCGCATAAATTTATGTGCTTCCGGGAACCATTACTCCATAAAGGAGGAATGCTAAGATGTCAATGATCAATAAAGAAATAAACGACTTTTCTGTTCAGGCTTATCAGAATGGTGGATTTAAAACAGTAACCAGGGACGATATCATGAAAGAATGGAGTCTCTTTTTCTTCTATCCGGCAGACTTTACCTTTGTATGCCCTACAGAGCTGGAAGATCTGCAAAACAAATACCCTGATTTTCTAAAGGCAGGCTGCGAAGTTTATTCAGTCTCTACAGATTCTCATTTCGTGCACAAAGCATGGCATGATTCCTCTGAGCGGGTTGGCAAGATCACATATCCGATGCTTGCCGATCCAGCGCATGTACTCTGTAATGACTTTGATGTATTGATTGAGTCTGACGGAATGGCCGAGAGAGGAAGCTTCATCGTAAATCCAGAAGGGAAAATCGTTGTATATGAAATAAATGCGGGGAATGTTGGCCGTAATGCGGATGAACTATTCCGCCGCCTTCAGGCATGCCAGTTCGTAGCAGAACATGGCGATCAAGTATGCCCGGCCAAATGGCAACCTGGTGCAGAAACCTTAAAACCAAGCCTTGATCTGGTAGGTATGCTCTGATGGAAAAGGAAAATTTCTATGATGTAGTAGTGATCGGCGGAGGGCCGGCCGGACTGACCGCCGCATTATATCTTGCACGTGCCCGCTATCGTGTCCTTATCCTTGAAAAAGAGAAATTCGGCGGCCAGGTCACCATCACTGATGAAGTGGTAAATTATCCAGGCGTTGAGAAAACCAGCGGGAGAGCACTGACAGAAACCATGCGCAGACAGGCCGAGTTTTTTGGAGCTGAATTTCTATTAGGGGAAGTTACTGCGCTGAAAAAAGAAGAAACTACATCCGGAGCAGAACTCTGGAAAAGCGCTACAGACAAGGGCAGCTTCCAAAGCTTTGGAATTCTGCTTGCAACAGGCGCCCATCCAAGAATGATCGGCTTTCCAGGTGAGGCAGAGTTCCGCGGTCATGGAGTAGCTTACTGTGCAACCTGTGACGGAGAATTCTTCTACGGGAAAGAAATCTTTGTAATCGGCGGAGGATTTGCAGCGGCAGAAGAGAGTGTATTCCTCACCAAATTCGCAAGCCATGTGACCATTCTGATCCGGGACGATGATTTTTCCTGCGCAAAAGCTGTTGCAGAAGCAGCCATAAATCATCCCAAGATTACCGTCCTGACAAATACCGAAGTTGTGTGCGTTGAAGGTGACCATAAACTGCGCAGGATCCGCTACAGAAATAGAAATACCAGAAAGGAAACTCTCTTTGATTCTGCCAATGACACGTTCGGAGTGTTTGTATTTGCAGGTTATGAACCAAACACCTCACTGGTAAAAGAGCTGGTGAATCTGGATCCCCATGGATATGTGATAACCGATAAGAGCCGGCAGACCAGCTGCCAAGGAATTTATGCAGCCGGTGATGTGTGCCAGAAAAATCTGCGCCAGGTAGTAACGGCAGTGGGAGATGGCGCTACCGCCGCTACGGAGCTGGAAAAATATGCGGCTGCCATGCAGGGAAGAACCGGTATCTATGCAAAACAGGTGGTCAAAAAAGGTGCCGCGCCAGACGTGAAATCCTCAGGTGGTTTTTTCTCACAGGATATCATAAACCAGTTAAATACAGTATTTTCCAAAATGGAACGGAAATTGCAGCTTGAGCTGCATCTGGATTCCCGGCCCGTGAGCCAGGAATTAGAAAATTATATGACACAACTGGCAAAATATACAGATAAGTTGACTGTGCATGAAAGCGCCCCTTCTGCCGATACCGGTGCTTCGCTTCCTTTTGTGGATGTATTAACCGAAAGCGGAGAGAAGACAGGGCTGGCTTTTCACGGCGTCCCCGGAGGGCATGAATTTACGTCCTTTATTCTGGGATTATACAATACTGCAGGGCCTGGGCAGCCACTCGATCCTGTAATAAGAGAAAAAATACTGGCAATCCAGCATAACGTTCATCTGCAGATCCTGGTATCACTTTCCTGTACCATGTGCCCGGATCTTGTAACGGCCGCACAGAGGATTGCTTCCCTAAACCCGCTCGTAACGGCTGAAGTATATGATATTGCCCATTTTCCAGATTTAAAAGAAAAATATCATGTTATGAGCGTTCCCTGTCTGATTATCAATCAGGATAAAACCTCATTTGGCAAAAAGAACATCCAACAGATATTGGAATTAATCTGACTGGTCTGCATCTCTTAACCTTCCCATGAGTGTCTAACTTGCGGTCCTTTCAAAGGATTTCCCTTCGCCGAACAGGGTTTCAGCGCTGTTGACAAGCATTTGTGAAGCAGATATAATAAGACGGTACTCATTTTTTTCAAATATAATTCGCTATGTGAAAGGCATACGATCCCATCCGGGATTGATATGCCATTTTTTATGCGAAAAATGATGCCGACAGGCAATCATATGCGTCAGCAGGACTGACATACTCCGCTACATGGCGGTAAAAAGCAAACAAATATTATATTTACAGGAGGAGAAGAACATGAGCGATGCATGGAAAGGGGTAAGCAGGGCCAGAAAATGCCCCATTTGTCAGCATGAAGACTGGTGTGGCTATTGGACACCGGAAGATTACGGTGGTGAGCTCATCTGCTGCCAGCGCGATAAAGAAAAGTGCAATATGATCGGTTCCGATGGCCAGGAATATGTGTTTATCGGAAGCGCAAAAGGTTCCGGCAGTTCCATCTATGAAGAACGCACTCAGTACGAACTGCTCCGGAAAAAGAAAACCGGAATAAATTATTCGCATATTTCAAAACCACAAAAGAGGGAACTGAAACCGGTTGATCAGATTGTGCCCCAAAGCAATGAAAACTGCAGCGGTATTTACACCTATATGCAAAATCTGCTGATCCTTGACCCGGCACACAAGACTTATCTTCATAGCCAGGGTTGGACGGATGAACTGATTGAAAAGCATCATATTGTATCATTTCCGGAAGAGGACAGCCTGCGGGTAAAGTACCATAACCGATACCGCACCAGGAATATAACCAGAGCCAGGCTTGCAGATCTAATTCTACAGAAATTTGGATCAAATTCCCTCGAAGGAATTCCCGGGGCGTATTTAAAAGGAGAGCAGTGGACCTTTGCCGGCCCAAGTGGACTGGTATTTCCGATGTATGACCTCGATGGGAACACCTTTCGTCTTCGGATCCGGAAAGATTTTTCTGACATTGATGCAACCGTAATCACTTCCGGCCAGGATCGTTTCTACTATGCCGAAGGTAAAAAATATTTCATCAGCATGAAGGGCGTTTACTTTGTAACCCCTGGAGGAGAGAAAGAATTTCTCCCGCAAAGAGGAAAATACAGAACCCTGGCTTCCTACTATCAGGATTCTCAGGCTGCAACACGTGGAATATTGGCCAACATCTATAAAAAGGGCTGCGCGGCTGCAAACCAATGCAGTTTTTACGGCCTTCCTTTTGCCAAGACATCCTCCCTTTGGTACATCACGGAAGGTGAGCCAAAAGGACTATTTGCATCCAACGCCTTATCGACTCCGGTGGTAACTCTTCCCGGGGTCAATTCCTATTCTCTTATTTTAGATGACGGTGTCCTTTCTCAAATGAAAGAACTGGGAATGAAAATGGTTGTTGTTGCATTTGATGCAGACAAGCTTCATAATGAGCGGGTTTTATCGTGCGAAAAATCACTGGCAGACGGACTAAAAGCCGCTGGCATCCCAGTCGTAATTGCAAACTGGAAAGAAGAAAATGGAAAAGGTATTGATGATCTTCTGGCATCCGGGGGAGCACCTCAATACTGCATTTATTAAGAGAATTCAATGAAAGGTCCATCTCATTAGTGTTTTGCTAATAGGATGAACCTTTTCTCATCCATTCAATTCTTAATCTTCTTCAGGAATACCATATATGAGAGTAAGTTCCACCTCATCAGCTCCAGACCACTTGTTTACAGCAATGTGATCTGCGAATGCTATTGCCATGTGCATCTGTTTCTGGTTGGCAGTGATATCAACGCCATACTTGCTCCTTAATGTTACTGTCATACCGCCACACGCATCCTGATCAATTTTAAGGCAGCATCCGGAAGCAGCTGCAAATTCATTAAGAATCGGGAAAAGAGCCTCATTAAACCATTTTTTAAATTTCATGACCTTTTTCTCTTCTTTTTCCTCTTTTATTTTTTCAATAGCTGCCTTGGCAGATACCGCTTCCTCATAAGACAGCCCATCCACCACATCATACAAATCATTCGATGTTTCATTACTATAGTCAAATTCCTGCATATTCTCTTACCTCCTTCTAATCAGTATACAACATTGTGCATATATGCACAATGTTGATTTATCCGTAAATCAGCTATGATTGTTCTTAGGAGGACTTTTCAATGGTTGATTACAGCCCGTTATGGGACACGATGCAGAAACGCAAAATTACACAGTATACTCTGTTGAAGGATAAAGTCCTTGACAATCATACGCTCAACCGACTTAAAAAGGATCAAAATATAACGCTTGTAACCCTAGAACGCATATGCAAATATCTGTCTTGCACGCCCAACGATGTCGTATCATTTACAGATGATGCATAAAATATCTGCCACTTTCTTTGGAATTTTACTTTTACGCTGTAAATGTAAACTTTTTTGTTTTCCTTCATTGTGTACCTCCGTTTCGGTGTTGGGTATTGACGAGTAGCCGAAACAGAGGCGGCGGTGAGCGGCAGCGGAGCTGAACTTCGGTCCAAGTTGGCCCGAGGCTCCATATAGACGCAAAAACGCCCGGGCGGCATGAAGCCGCTCGGGCGCATGAAAATATATTATCTGAATAGTACTGATATATTGTACCTTCGTGGTTAGAACATCACGAAGGGGGGAGCTACGCTTTTTTTAGCTGGTGAAGATCATGGGCGTTGCGAAAAAGCAAAAAGGACACGGCGATACCTCCTCGGACACCGCCGTATCCTTAAAAAGGGCGACTTTACCACACCGCGCCCCCCCCCGTAAATCCAATTTTTCAAAAGGAAAACGGCGGCTCTGAAATCGTTATTTCAAAACCGCCATTCTGCGCCGCAAGTCCGAATTCAACGGTCTTGTTGTGTCTGCCAGCACAGTTGCTACAAAAAAGAAAAGAGACTGACGCAATTAAATATAAAAAGATCGTGTCGTTTTTCATTTTCGTTCACCTCCAATCAACAAAGGCGCTAGAGTCACTTGGTTCATTATCAGAAGCAATGAATGGGTCATTCTCCCAAAAACAAATAGGACAAATATACCCACAATCTTCATTTGCCGGAACATTGTAGGTAAAATATCCACAACAAGGACATTGATATTTCATCATTTCGTATTTTTAGTTCCCCCTTATAATTTCATATTTGAATATAAGCAAATTATCAAAAATATCATTCCTAAAATCGCAAGACTTTCGCATATAGAAACTATTTTGAAATTCCTCAAACTCATTTTTCCTTTTTTATATTCGTCATAACACAAATAAATTGTAATCGCTGCAAATACAATCGTTATAATCTCGATAACCGGTATCTATATCCCTCCTAAAATTGATTTGTCGCTCGTCATGCAATCTGAAAGTTATTATTTCAAAATAAAGGGAAGTATTATCATAACAACTCCTAATAGAGCAAATAAAATACCGCCAATTTTTGTGGTTTTCAGATATAACTCAGATGGCTCATCTGCACGATAAGACTTCCATGCTTCTGTTAATTTCCACACTAAATCTGGCTTCAAAAAAATAAACATACCTAAAACAAAAATTATAACTCCACCACTAATAGACCATAACATAGGTGTCCCTCCCGTTATTCAAGTCCAGTTTAATATTGATTCTATTATACTTTATTGCCTATTGAAAAGATAGCATATTTTATGAAACTTGGCGTCTGGGAACAGCTTGCAAAGCAAGGTGTCCCCAGATAGCAAGTCCACAAAAGGGTAGCTGGCGGCAGCCAGCGCAGGGGTGCAAAACGTCCAGTGGACGTTTGCCCTGCACCGACCGAAGCGGAGCGGAGACGGCGTAGCGTCTCCTGTATGATTTGGAGCAGACCATGACTGCGGAAAATCACAGTCCTCCGGCGAGGAGCCTTCGGAGAACGCAATGCACCAACTTTTGGGTGGTGTATAATTGCGTTCTATCCGAGTTCTGGGATAGGGCGCACTTATGGACAACCAGAGGTCGTCCGTATAAGTTTGCCACAAGTGGCAACCGGTCTGCGCTCACGCTTGCCGGGCTCGTTCCGTCGGCGGGCATTTCATGCAGATCTGCTCATGCCGCAGGAGGCACTCTTCGCCAGAGGGGCGCATTCCATGCAGGCTGTTATGCACAGGGCACTCTTACACAGAGGGCGTTCCGGCAGATACCATTTTCTTTTACGGGGAGTGTTACCTGCCGGAAATCAATGCCGGATACGACAGAAAGGGGGAAACGGATCATGGCGATGTGATGAAAAACGAAGAAACAGGCAGGATCAGCTACTACACTTCCAAGAAAGAAGTTGTTTATACCAGTTTGATGATGTGCGAAAATCCACCGCAGGAATGGCAGAGCGTACCTGCTGAAAATATCAAACGATTTCAGAAATCTGTCCGGTATAAAAGGGCAGACAACAAAGAAGATGCTCTGGAAAAATTCAAACTCACTTTTCAGAAACGGCGTTTGTGGAATGAAGTTTTGAAGATTGAGAAGACCGCGGATGCACAGCTTGGCAGGTCGTTTGAGTTCTCACTACCGAAAGAATGGAACCGAAAGGAACAGATTGAATATACAACGGATTATATTCAGAAAATCTTTGTAGACAAAGGCATGTGTGCATATTGGAGCATTCACGATAAGGGCGATGGAAACCCACATGTGCATTTACTTGTGACGATGAGACCATTCAATCCAGACCACTCATGGGGGAACAAAGAAGTCAAAGACTGGGAGTTTGTCAGAGATACTGACGGAAATATTGTAGTTGATGAATCCCATCCGGACTGGTGGCAGGATAAAAAGAACCCTGCCCGTCATGGAATCCAAATCCCGGTATTGGACGAAAATGGCAATCAGAAAATCGGTGCAAGGAACCGCAAACAATGGAAACGAATACTGACCGATGCTACTGGGTGGAACAATCCAAAAAATTGTGAACTATGGCGGAGCGAATGGGCAAACGTCTGTAATGCACATTTGAAGACGGAAAATCACATTGACCACCGTTCCTATGCAAGACAGGGGAAATTGGAAATTCCTACAATCCATGAGGGTGCGGATGCCAGAAAAATTGATGAGAAATTTCAGAACGGACAGGTACAGACCGCTTCATGGAAAGTAGAGGAAAACCAGATCATAAAAAGACAAAACGCACTGTTGAAAAAGATACAGAACAGTTTTGGAAAAGTATCTGGTGCATTATCACAGTGGAAGGAGCGATTGAATGACCTTAGAAGAAAGTCGGGAAGTTATTCCCATAATGGAATCAATGATAAATCAGATTGAGGAACAGCAGAACCTTATGGCAGAGATGGTACAGGAATTGCAGGAACGGGACAAACAGCTTCTGTCCTTTCAGGAGCAGAACCAGAGTTTGCAGACCTTAAACAGCGAGTTATCCGGGCTGCTGAATCTCTTGCCAGATACAGAAGAACTGCTCTCACAGATCGAGCAGCAGAAAAACAGAATCGAACAGTTGGAAAACGAGAATCAGCAATGGCAGGAATTAACGCAGAAGCTGAACAACGAGAACAGCTTATTGCTGAAACAGAACAGCGAATTACTGACCTTAAACAGCAGATAGAGAAAGCGAGGGATATTCTAGTGGTTCATCAATGGCAAGTGTGTTTAATGCACAATCTGATCCGGGTGTGGTTCTCAAATTCTTTTCTGCTTCCCAGCAGTCAATGCGAAGCATATAGTCTGCACTGGTATAAACATCAATGCTGTTTCGTCCGGGATTATATTCTGCAAATATTGTTCTCATCGTATCTTATCTCCTTATCGTTCAATCAATTATTTGCTACAAAAATCAGAAGCATTTCAATCAGTTCACCATTTCACTTTTATTTTGTGTTATACTGTTTTATATAATTTTTTTGCCCTTGTATTTTCCCTTATCAGAGTTCGTAAACACTGGTGGGACGATATAACACAAGGGAAACAATAAGGGAAAGCTCACCTGCGACAAATCCAGTGTTTTCAATGGTTTGCGGAGAATTTAATAACAAAATATAACAGTTATTAAATTTCTTAAAACAGGTGAAATCTCAATCGGAATTTGACAAAGGAGTGTGATTATATGGGTAAAGCGATTTTGGCAGCAATCGTTACATTGATTGTTGGTTATTTAGGTACGGTCGTAGGACTTGAACTTTTAGGTAATTGGGTTGAGTTTGGATTGCTCATTGCTATTGCAGTAATGGGTGCTTTTATCATCTACTTCAATGACAAGAAGTAAGACAAATTTGAAAATTCGTGGATTACTTAACAAATTAGAAGGAGGTATTTTATATGTTTAAAAAAGCTTTTTGGGTTCCTTATGAGGATAGTGCCAATTACCCAACTCTTGCAAAAACTATGGAAGCAATTTCAAAGTATTGTGAAGAAAATGGTAAGTCTTATACATTTATTAACGATGACGAAGTGGAGATAAATGGAAAAAGATACGAAATATATAGGGGCTACGAAAATGGTAGTAGGGGAAATTACGGCATAAAATGTAAAGAAAAATAAATCCAGTTTGTTATTCTACACACATCGGGTCAACTTGTCCCGAACTTTCACAACTAAATACCCGCCGCTTACACAGCGGCACACCGAGCAGGAAATCTGAAAAAGGTCTCCTGCTTTTTTTCTGCCCAAAATGAGGTGGTAAAACGCCACCACATCCACCAAGCATAGAAAGGAGGGATACGAAATGCCCTGTCCACACAACGAAATCTCGATTGTTCAGCGTAGCCAACAGCAGTCTGCGGTTGCCGCCGCTGCCTACCAGAGCGGCGAAAAGCTGTTCTGTGAATACGACCAAGAAGTGAAGCACTACCCAGAAAAGCGAGGTATCGTCCACAATGAAATCCTGCTCCCGGCAAATGCCCCGCCGGAGTATGCAGACCGCAATACTTTATGGAACGCCGCCGAAGCTGTGGAGAAACAATGGAACTCCCAGCTTGCAAGGCGGTGGGTGCTTACCATTCCCAGAGAGATACCGCCCGACCAGTACGCTGTCCTTGTCCGGGAGTTCTGCCAGCAACAGTTTGTTTCCAAAGGCATGATTGCTGACTTTGCCATCCATGACCCCCACCCGCCGGGACACAATCCTCACGCCCATGTCCTGCTCACTATGAGGGCAATGGACGAACATGGGAAATGGCTTTCCAAGAGCCGCAAAGTTTATGACCTTGACGAGAACGGGGAACGGATAAAGCTGTCATCCGGCAGGTGGAAAAGCCATAAGGAAGATACCGTTGACTGGAACGACCAGAAGTATTGTGAAATCTGGCGGCATGAATGGGAAGTCATCCAGAACCGCTATCTGGAAGCCAATGACCGCCCGGAGCGTGTGGACTTGCGTTCCTATGCCAGACAGGGGCTTGATATTGTCCCCACTGTCCATGAGGGGGCTGCTGTCCGGCAGATGGAAAAGCGAGGTATCAAGACGAATATCGGCAACCTGAACCGGGAAATCAGAGCCGCCAACAGCTTAATGCAGTCCATCCGGCAGCTCATTCATAACCTCAAAGACTGGATTACCGAGCTGGGCGAAAAACGGAAAGAACTGCTTGCACAAAAAGCAGCGGAGGAAGCTGTCTTTCTTCCCAATCTACTGATGAAATATATGGAGATACGAAAAGAAGAACGGAACCGTTATAAAAAGCAAAAGAAGAAAGTGGCACGGATCCATACCCATATCGCACATCAGCGAAAGGATTTTTTGCATAAGGAGTCGAGGAAGATAGCCAATTCCTATGATATCGTGTGCATGGAAGATCTGAATATGAAAGAAATGAGCCAGGATATGTGTTTTGGAAAGCGTGTTCATGACAATGGCTGGGGAATGTTCACGGATTTTCTGGCATATAAAATGGAACGCGCCGGGAAGAAACTGGTCCGTATTGACCGCTGGTATCCCAGCTCCAAGACCTGCAGCTGTTGTGGAAACATAAAAGAGGATTTGCAATTGAGTGATCGCATTTATGAGTGTGCGTGCGGAAATCGAATGGACCGGGATCAAAACGCAGCAATCAATATATGCAGGGAAGGTATTCGAATATCTGGAATGATACTTGATACAGAAAAGAAAATCTCCTGATCCTTGCGGAAGAAATTCCATACCATCATAATGTCTAATAAAACCGTGGGACACACAGGGATAGCTCGCTTATGCTTTGCCCTATCGGGCAATCGAACGAGAAGCCCCCACTTCAGGCGCTAGCTAAGTGGTGGGAGTATGTCACGCCTGAAAAGATCTTGGATTAGATCTTACACTGGAACAGCAGAATAGCATCATTTATGGAATTTTTCGTTCTATATGTTATAATCGCTGCTTATCGTCATAAAAGTTTACGTTTACTGCGTAAACGTAAACTTTTTATTTCAATATACCTAAACAGACACAAATCAAAAATATTTGCCGTACTTGTCTGCAGGATTATCACATGTGAGAATCTGTGATCACATGCGATTTAAATTCAACATATATCGTGAAATTCATTGTGTATTCGCTTAATTACAAAGTAAAATTGGTGCTGCATGATATAGCCTTGGGCATAAATGTCCAGGGCTATTTTTATTTACATTTCTCGCAATAAAAAGTTTACGTTTTTCACTAAAAAGTAAACTTTTAATTGTTATGTGGCCTGTATGATGCTATAATACAATTAGAGTAAACATAAACAATGTAAACGTAAATATTTATATCAATCAGGAGCATCCTATGGAAGAAATCAAAGAAAAATCTGCAAAAAAACCGGTTAGCATGCGCTTGACCGCAACAGCATCGGAACGGCTGATGCACATCATTGAACTGTATAAAAATCTAGAAGACCCAAAAGGCGAGCAGCAGGAGAATGCTATTCTGCGCATTCTTGATATTGCAGAGTCCGACAATGTCAGAGGGACACATCCTGAGTTAGAAGGCCCCTTACTGGCAGTTGAAGCCACGATCTCTGCATTAATTAAACAACTTAATGGTATAGCAGTCGGTCAGGATGCCAAAATTTCTAGGCTTCAGGAAGCATTAAATACTGCGATTACAGAGAAAGAACAGGCTATTGAAAAGGCCAAAATTGATATGGATAAGGCCCAGCAAAATACTGATTTGGCTAACAGGCTCCAAAAAGAGGCCATGGATACGATGAATAAAGCAGAGGAGGATGCCGCTGCCCAGATTGAAGCCATAAAAAAAGAAACCACTGCTCAAATTGAAAAAGTAATGAGTGAAAAAGAGCATGCATACCGTGAGCGTGATGATGCCCGCACGATTGCCAATGAAAAAACTGCTAGCAATGATCTTCTTCTCAAAAAAATGACTGGTATGGAAGCCGATCTGGAAAAATACAAGGATTTACAGGAACAGTACAAAGAACTCCAAGAAAAATGTTCAGCCCTGCAGTCTCAGCTGAATGAAAGCCAACTGCGTGCGGAAATTGATAAGGAGCGTGCCGTCATGGATAAAGAGCGTGAAATGCAGGATCGTCTCAGAGAAGCAGATAAAGAAAATGCGAAGCTGCAGGCGAAAATTGAACAACTGTCGGCTGCAGAAACCTCGCCAAAGTAAATATTTTGATTTTTAAGGAGTCATTCATGAAGAAATCATTAGATCGTTTCCTGATAGCGCAGCAAAATTATTATTATGACGCTTATACGGAACTAAAAGCCGGTAAAAAGAGAAGCCATTGGATGTGTTTCATATTTCCCCAGATTCGTGGCCTCGGATACAGTGATATGGCGAAATATTATGCCATTGAAAGCCGTGAGGAAGCTGAAAACTATATTACGGATCCGACCATCGGTCATAATCTGATTGAAATATCTACTGTCCTGCTGGAAATTAAAGACAACGATGCAAAGAAAGTAATGGGTAAACCAGATGATAGAAAGCTCCAATCCTGTATGACCTTATTTTCCACTGTTGCACCGGAAATAGATGTATTTGAAAAGGTACTCCAAAAATTTTATGGCGGAGTCAAAGACAGCAAAACCTTAGAAATTCTTCAGGAAGTAGAAAGTTAAAAGCTTTTCATAGGAATATTGACTTTTCAGTGAAAATAAAATACGATGTTGTTAGCTAACTACTCTTGCTAAGACAGAGACAAAAAATATGGTGAGCAATCCTACCATAAAGCTGCCGAACTTCATTTTCTGCTGAAGGTTCTGCAGCCTTTTTTGCATAGCACATTTCTTCCCATTGATCTACATAAATGGTCATACCATCATCTGATAATCCTTGATTTGCCCCAAATCCAATGATAAAATACTCATAGATTCTTTCATTTCAACAACTTTTGTCTCTGACAAAGCGCACGCCATTTTATGGCCGAATGAGTGGGGGAATTCTGGAAAATAAACAGAATAACTATGTACGTTGGAGGAACTTCCTTTTGGAGGTTCCTTTTTTCGTGCCCAAAAAGGAGGACTCACCTATGAAACTTACAATCAAGGATCTTATTCGGCTCCGCCACTGCGAAAGCCACTACCGTCTCGGAAAACTGGGATTATATCCTGCATCAAAGCGTACTCAGTTTTTTTATCAAAAGAAGGACTCTTTAATTTTAGCATTATCCAAAGGGTATACCGCATTCTCAGAAGCGCTTGAAAAAGCATTTCTGGAATACAGCAGGGATTGGTTTCTTAACAACCGCCAGTATGAAACCTGCCGGGACCAGGACTTTACCAGGTGGCATCGCTTTGCCGACTGGTTTTTTGACCAGGGTTATCAGATTTTAAAAACCAGGCTCTGCTCAACAATCTCGGTCAATGCAAGCTGCAACCGCGTAGCAATATCAGAATTATCTGCGCAAGCTGATCTGATCCTTAAAAAAGGGGAACAGATCTACGCCTTAAGCATTTTTCCAAACGAGCCACAGTATTCTGTAAGAGCCAGGAAGCAAGAGACCCAGGCATATTACAGCCCGGAGCTGCTGTTACAATACCTGATCAGCGCTCCATCCTATGGCCAGGGAACAATTTCCATAATCTGCTACTTGAAATCCAAAGAGGATAAGGCCGATTTCCTGGCCTCACAGTATACAGAAGGAAAATGCTATCTTCAAATGAGCTATGGCGGAATAGAAGATGCCACCCAGGCTCTCCTGAGCGCAATCCATCTTTCCATACCTCAAAAATGTGCGGACTGCCTCTATACGGACTTGTGCCATCAGCAGAATACTTCCACATTGGCACCAGAAAATCAGCCAGAAGAAACTTCCATTTCTGTTCCGGCGGAAACAGTCGATTTAGAGAAAGGATTAACCCCAGAGCAGCGAAAGGTTGTTGAACACATGGAGGGCCCTATGGCAGTCATCGCGGTACCTGGTGCCGGCAAAACCCACTGTCTGATTGCGCGTATGGTGCGTATGATCAAAAACGGGATTTTACCGGAACAAATTCTTTTTGTCACCTTTACAAAAAAGGCCGCTGGCGAAATTCTGGAACGTGCCAGACGGGTGCTCGGTGAAGGAGGTGCATTGCCGGCCATCTTTACCTTCCACAGCCTTGGCTACACGATTCTTTGCAAACATGAGGACTTCATCGGAAAATCCTTAAAAATTGCAGAGAAGGTAGACTACTATCGTCTTATTTTGCAGATCATTGATGAAATCGCTCCATTGTCCGGCATTAACTATGACGGATTCACCGGTGATTTCGGCCTGCTGAGCAGGATTTACAACGCTGTACTTTCCATTGAGAAAGACGGACTGGAAGAGTGGAAAAAACATGCGGATTTTCCTGATCCGGATGGTTTAGGGTGCCTTTATCAGAAACTGAAGGAACGAATGAAAGATGAGGGATATATCTGCTTTGATGAACAGATCCAGCTTACCAACCAACTGTTTAGCGAATATCCAGATGTATTAAAAAGCTATCAGCAGCGTTTTTGCTATGTAATGATTGATGAATTCCAGGATATCTCGTCAGATCAGGTCGATCTGGTATACGCCATCGCATCCCATGGAAATATTGTGGTTGTGGGGGACGATGATCAGAGTATTTATTCCTGGCGCGGAGGAAGCAACTATTACCTGCTTCATTTTCAGGAGATGTGGAGCAACAGTAAAATCGTGATTCTTCCAGATAATTTTCGGTCGGTAGACCATATTTTGGAAGCAGCAAATGCACTGATTGCCAATAATACGAATCGGTATCGCAAATCTCTGCGTTCCCATCACCGCGCTACGGTTCGGCCGATTTATCGGAAAAATGTTCTGGTAGATACCATCCGGGATCTGATTGCATCCGCAGAACGCTCTGGTTATAAACCTGGAGATATTGCCATCATTGCGCGCAAAAATAAAGCATTGGAAAAGATCAAAAAAAGTTTAGATGGTTTTTACCTTGCAACTTCACCCAGAACATTACTCATAAAGGATGAGGTATTTATTGCCATTCGTGACACATTTTCTCTCTATGTGACCAATTTCCATGATCCACTAGCGCTCTACAGACAGCTGAAACGAAATGGATATGAACTAGACATTCCCGTCGAGCGGAATCATATGTTGGAAAGCTTCTTAAAATATTTCAATCTTCCAGAACCAGATTTATATGATCCGGATCTGCTTGAAATATATGAAGCAGCCGGCAGTCCCGGTATCGCACTTGCCAGGACACTTTATTCCTGTAAAAAACTTCTGTATGCCCAGGATTTGTCCGATGCCGTTCGGTCCATTTACCAGTTTCTCTGGCAGAAGGAGGAACATCCGGCAGTAGAAGAGTTGTGCTCCCGCATCGAAATGAGGGCTATCAATACAGCTTCCGAATTTCTTAACCATGTGAATGCCATGATCGAATTTTCTGATACGGCAGAGGTTGAATATCCCGCAAACCCTGATACGATTACCCTTCTTACTGCTCATAAATCAAAAGGGAAAGAATTTCCCACCGTAGTGATTTATGGAGTAGAAGAGTTTGAAGAATCAGAAGAGGGCCGGAACCTGCTGTATGTTTCCATGACCCGGGCCAAACGAAACCTCTTTCTTTTGCAGGGTAGTTTTTCCGACGCCCCGCTGTATCCGGAGTTTAAAAACTATGTCGATTGACCGCTGCCGCGGTATCTTGTTCACGCACAGATATTGTGTTAAGATGGGGTATGGAAATAGTGGGGGAGAATTACATAGCTCCCGGTCACCATAGAACCCTTGGTCGAAAAAAATATTATATGGCATATACGGAAAGTAAAGATAACCAGGAGGAAAATGATTATAAAATTTGAGTGGATTGAAGAAGGGGACGGCCGTTACCGTGTCCATTTTTTTGACATGGATGAAAAGAAGGTATTCGACATTAAGATTACCGACTATAGTGATCCGTACTGGCAGCAATCAGATCGGGAACGGAAAATTCGTCGCGAATGCTGCTATGACGTTATCTTCTATGCCGGACACCGCAAAAGCTATTCCGACAACCCGAATTATGAAACGGAATACGGTTTTCAGGGTAAACCAGAACATGACATAATATATATCCGGGAGCTGTGCAAAAATTTTATAGCAGATTCCTATGTTTTTGATTACGAAAAAGCATTGCGCGGCCTTCAAAAGAGGAAGGCAATGTCAGATTGGTTTCTGGCCAGTGGATATACCGGAGATTATGAAGGAAAGCAGGAATATAAAAAATCTATTGTAGTTGACGAACTTGACTAAAAAGCTTACTGAATTGGTTGCCGCATCGTCATCTTGTTCACGCACAGATATTGTGTTAATATGGAGTATAGAAATAGCTCAGAAAGGAGGATTTCGCGATGAGCGAAAAAGAAGAGATCATATTCATGCAGACCCGATTGGTACGTTTAGCATCAAAGGAATGGCATCTTCCTGTGGATGAGATTTTTAACATCTTCGGAAAAGCAGATGTACTTGGCTATATCGAAAATTGTTATGGGATTTTTCACTGCGAAGGAGATGATGCTGTATTAGAAGACATCACGGAATTTCTTCAAAGAAAAGGGATCCAAATTAGTGCTTGATTTTACAGATGGGCTTATCCTTTACCATGGCAGCTATTGTGAAGTAAAGAAGTCTTTATTGGAAAGATGCGCCAGACGAAAAGACTTTGGCCAAGGCTTTTATCTAACCACCTCCAAGGACCAGTCTATTCGTTTTCTCAAGACTTCCATTGCTAAAGCATTCGCAAATGGAAGCATTAAAGAGAATCAGGATTATGGCTATCTTTCCATCTTTCAGTTAAGACCTTCACCAGAATTATCCACATATGCATTTGATGATGCAAATGTGGAATGGCTGCACTGTGTTGCGGCTCATCGAAAAAGACTTTTGTTTCTGGATGTTGAAGATGCTATGGCAAAATATGATATTATTGCTGGGAAAATTGCGGATGATGCGACAAATGCAACGCTGGCCGCATACCTAGTCGGCGCCTTTGGAATAGCCGGAAGCAAGGAAGCTGATGATTTTTGTATTAAACAGCTACTTCCGAATAAGTTAAAGGATCAGTATTGTTTTAACAACATACTGTAAGAATTCTCCCATCCTCTACAGGTGGTGAGATGAATTGCCCGCTTTTGTTTTTGTAAATTATGCAATAACTGGCATGTTGGAATATTGCACATTTCTGTGCTGCTGAACAAATAAGAACAAATGTTCTACAAAACATAGACAAACAGATGTTTGCATGGTATAATATGATCAGTCGATAATAAAAGGAAGGCTGATAGCTATGAGAAAATTAGATAGTAATGCGCATTCAGTATTTTTGTTGTATTATCATTTGATTCTGGTTATAAAATACCGAAAAAAGGTATTAACAGATCCCATTTCAGATCGTGCAAAAGAGATTTTTGAGTATATTGCTTCCAATTATCACATTACACTGGAAGAATGGAATCATGATCGGGATCATGTGCACATTATGTTCCGTGCTCATCCGAAATCGGAACTTAGTAAGTTCATTAATGCATACAAAAGTGCAAGCAGCCGATTGCTCAAGAAAGAGTATCCGGAGGTCCGGAAAAAGCTGTGGAAGGAAATGTTCTGGAGCCAGAGTTTTTGTTTGTTAAGTGCAGGCGGGGCACCAATTGAGGTGATCCGTCAGTACATCGAAACACAGGGAGAAGGCAAAAGTGAACATCGTGTACCGTTTTCGGATTTACCCGAATAAAACACAAAAAGAATTGTTTGCAAGGACGTTTGGGTGCGTTCGTTTTGTATATAACCGTATGCTTGCGGAAAAGAAAGAATATTACGAGAAGACAGGAAAAACATTACAGGTTACCCCTGCAAAATATAAGCCAGAATTTCCCTGGCTAAAGGAAGTAGACAGCCTTGCACTGTGCAATGCACAGCTGCATTTGCAGACAGCTTATAAAAATTTTTTCCGTGATGCTTCTGTTGGTTTTCCGAGATTCAAATCAAAGAAGAATCCGGTAAAAAGCTATACAACAAACTGCGTGAATGGAAATATTTCTCTGCAGAATGGAAAATTAAAACTTCCAAAAGCAGGATTGGTTCGTGTAAAACAACATAGAACGATAAATGAAAGCGGTCAGTTAAAAGGTGCTACGATCAGCCAGGAAGCTGATGGGCGGTATTATGTTTCTTTATTGTATTGCTGCGAAGAACCGATTCCTAAAAATCAGACGGTAAAAACAGTCCTTGGACTGGACTTTTCTATGAAAGAATTGTATGTAGATTCCAATGGGTATCACGCAGACTATCCACGCTTTTTCCGAAAAGCCCAGAAAAAACTTGCAAGAGAGCAGCGCAGGCTGAGTCACTGTGAAAAAGGAAGCAACCGTTATAAAAAACAGCAAAAAAAAGTGGCAAGGATCCATACTCATATCGCACATCAGCGAAAAGATTTTCTGCATAAAGAATCCAGAAAGATAACCAATTTCTATGATCTTGTGTGCATCGAATCGTTGAATATGAAAGAAATGAGTCAGGATTCACGATTTGGGAAAAGCGTTCATGATAATGGCTGGGGAATGTTTACGAACTATCTTTCTTATAAGCTGGAACGTGCCGGTAAGAAACTGATTCGTATCGATCCATGGTATCCCAGTTCAAAACGCTGTAGTTGTTGCGGAAAAATCAGGAAAGATCTGAAACTGGATGATCGCATTTATGATTGTGAATGTGGAAACCGGATGAGTCGTGATGAAAATGCAGCTGTAAATATCTGTAGGGAAGGACTGCGAATGGCAGGAAATGAGATGGATGCAGAAAGAAAAATTTCCTGATATTTCTCAAATGGGAAAATACAAATAAGATTCCAACAGAACCGTGGGACACACGGGGATAGCTCGCTTATGCTTTGCCCTATCGGGCAATCGAACGAGAAGCCCCCACTTCAAGCGTTAGCTAAGTGGGGGGAGCATGTCACAACAACTGCAGCGCTTGATTGCCTGCATTTTGTGGAAAGCGAGAAAATATGGCTGAAGAAATGATTTCAAAAGAGCGAATAGACTATACGATTGACCTTCTTATTACCATGGCCGTCGAAGAAATTGCAGAAGATACAGGAAAAAGTCCAAAGGAAATATTGCCGGAATTTTATTCTTCCAAAACCGGCAAGGCACTTTACGATGAGCAGACCCGATTATGGTGCAATGGCCCATCCTATATTGCCGAATTATACATGGACGAACTCTCCAAAAGAAAGATTTGAGAAAAAGCTGTTTCTAACGTATTATGCGTTTGAAACAGCTTTTCTGATTAACAGATCTCCCGGCACTAAGGCTCCTTCTTTTCCTTCTTTTCTGTCCATTCTTGGCGTTGCGCTCACCTTTGATCTATGTTAAACTATCCTTGATAAAAATTATTTCAAACACAATAGACTCTGTCTTCGTTTCAAGCAATTGCTTATTAAAAGGGGATGAGTCTGCACAGATGCGGACCAAATTAGAGGAACTCTAATTTGGTCTTTTTTTGTGCATTCACAACAAAGAGAGGAGGAACCTATGGCTATTTTACAACTGCCGTACAATTTGTCTGCGCTATTCAATTTCAATGAACCAGACACAAATGAGGGAGCGATGGAATCTTCGGATGAAGATTTTTTCGACCTTTTTGATTTTCTGCCAGAAAATACGGTGACTACCAATTATCTGGCTAAAGGAGAGGACCGGATCCAGTCACTGCTCCGGATCAAACCCCGCCGTACTTATTCCATGAATGACTTTTTCAAATTATTTTCCAGAGACCAATTCTGGAAAAAGAGCAATAGCCGAAAAGATTTCACGGAATATCTGATCAAGACCTACTGGAAAAAGGTGATTGATCCTTTTGTAAATACCCTTTACAAAGATTTTCTGGCCGGTCAGATCACAGAAGAGGATATTACTGCAAAGCTAGAGGAGATTCTAGGATTTACTATTTTCCTATCACAATGTCACGATGCACAAGTGAAAAGACTGGTTGCAGCAACTGGTATGCCCACAGACTGTATTTTCCAGATAACCGCATTTGAAAATGAATATTTCCTGATTTTTGGGAAATTAAAGGCAAGGAACAGAAACCGTCAAATCTGGCTGACCTCCGATAGGCGAAAATGTACTTTATGGGATTCCTATTATCTTGCAAAGCTGGCAGTTATAGAGCGCATCCGAATTGAATACCAGCACTACATTCACTCCATTGAATCAAAGGATAATGATCTGGTCTATCTGTCCATTTTAAATGAGATAGCTAATGGATTCCATGTTTGTGGGAGAGTATGTCCTGTATATGCCTATGAAAAAGAACAGGTTTTGTACCCCGAAGTCATGAAGTTTTTGGACAAACTGAAAATTCCTGTAAAACTGCGAATACCAGGTCAGAGCACAAGCGGAATTCTGTTTCGCTTTTCACTCCTGCAACAGGTATTACCGGTCTTAAAACAGTATTCCATCAGCAAAGTAGATTTTCTGTACTATGCAACAATTCCAGATGGATACCTCATTATCATAAAAGCCCTGATGGAACAGCACAAAATGCAGGAAGCGGATGAGCGCTATCATCGAAATAACACAGAGGTAGCCAATGCATTTATGACCAAAAAGAATATTCCGCCAAAGCATCAGGATTACATGAAAGAGAGCCGTTTCTTAACAGTTTACCGCTATATAGAGGTAGACGAAGACTGTGATCTTGACAAAATGCAGGAACTGGAAAAAGAATTTCTTGCTCTTGGGGATATTTTGGGAAAGCATCCCTATGATGCTTCCATTCGTTTCCGCAAGCTTGGCCGACACCATGCTTCCGGCCTTTATTCCCCGGCCTACCAGTGCGTATGCATTGATGTCCGCTCCCCTAGCAGCTACGTCCACGAATTTCTGCACATGTACGATCACTTTCATGGAATGCTGAGTGAAGGCTATGATTTCAAAGAAATCCGGCTTCAGTATGAGGCCTGCCTGCAGGAATATCTTTCGGATTGTGAAGATCCGGATTTAAAAGCACGGCTGAATGGAAACAGCAAATACAACCTGGATTACTATTTGGTCCCAACGGAAGTGTTTGCCCGCTGCGGGGAACTGTATTTTACGCGTTTTCGTGGTGTAGATAATTCTCTTCTGAAATTTGAAAGAGGATTTGACTATCCGGAAAACGAAAAATTATTGGAGCTGATCAAAAAATATTATGATCAGCATTTTTTAACGGAGGAGATATCATTATGAAGAAATTTTTTATCAAGGACCTGGCCAACATGGTCGAAAAGGAAATTGCAACGGAGTTTTTACTTCGGAATGTCAAATTGTCGATCGCGGATGGCCGGCGCTGGCAGGACCTTACGCTCAGTGATAAGAGTGGTATTGTATACGGAAAATGCTGGTCCGAACACATCTCGGATGAAACGGATAACTATGTTGGAAAAATTGTCCGTGTTGTCGGAAAAGTTGAGCTTTTCCGGGAGCAGTGTACGCTGCGGATTGTCCGGATCAGTCCGGCTGAAACATACGATCCGGCAGATTTCCGGGTTACTTTGTCCAGCTACGATGTAGAACAAAGTATCACCCTCTTAAAAAAACTCCTCGATGAAATTGAGGATCCCAAATTGTATAGTTTATGCTGCGCTGTATTCGGTATGGGGACTGCCAGATACGAACGGTTTTTGGAATTCCCACTGACCGAGGAAGCCACACATCCATACTTTGGCGGTTTTTTAAAGCATACCATCAATGTTGCAAACCTGGCTGATATGGCGCTTACTATCTGCGAAGGCAGCCCAAATGAAGTGATCCGGCCGGATCCATCGCTGGTCATTGCCGGTGCGCTTCTTCACGCAAGCGGCGTGCTTTCCCAGCTCACACTCAGCGCTGCGGAAGGCATCTTCACGGACCGGGCCCGCCTTTTGAGTTCCTCCACAGATGCGGTTTTAATGGCAGTCTGCACAAACAGCCGATTAGAACAGGAGAAACGAGTTACGGATATGTCCGCACTTTTACATATTCTGGAAGCTGCCAATGGAACGACACCGCCTAAAACCAAGGAGGCAGTTATTGTCACCAACGCAGTACGAATGAGCAAAGAGCTGAATTCTATCGATCAGATCTTTTTCGAGTCTGACCGTATGCATCCGACCGATAAGACCCGGAAAGCTTTCTGCGACTATCTGGGTTATGAGGTCTTTCGAGGAGGAGAGGAATGTTTGAAAAACTGATTTTAAACCCATATGTGAAAAATGCTCTGAAGCAATACATGGACAAAGGACAAAAAAATGCTCAGCATTTAATTCTGTCAGGCCCTCAGGGTACTGGAAAGCGGACCTGTGCAGATATCCTGGCACACTTTCTCCTGGACATCAGACTTGATAAGCCACTCCATTCCTGCGCAGATTTTTTCTGTCTGGACTGTGACCAGGCAAGCATCAAATTGTCTGATACGGAGGACCTAAGAGAATTTATTTCCTATTCCAGTACTGTGCGCCGCGTTGTTTTGATTGATAATGCGAATCAGATGACCCCAAACGTGGCCAACAGCCTGCTAAAAGAGTTGGAAGACGGGCAATGTGTATTCATTTTTATAGCACACAAGCCTTTGATCCGCACGGTATGCAGCCGATGCTTTGAAATCCGTTTTCTTCCGGTAAATGAAGATGATATGGCACAGTTTTTTATGGAACAGGGAGATCTTGTATCATTAGAGGTGGTTACAGCTTCTAATGGCTGTCCCGGACTATTCCGACAGCTAAATGCTGATGACGCTTTCATATCTATGACCGCCAGAATGATAAAAGCACTGAACCAACAAAATCATGCGGATCTTCTGTCAACCTTCGGTCTCCTGAAAGAAAAAGACGAATTTGCTTTGGAAGCATTTTCACCGGCCGCCCGTCTGGCAATCGTGAGGCTTTTGGAAGCCATCTATGCAGATCAATACCTGCATAAACTTGTTGGAAGCAAATTATTCCCGTATATGACGGAACTGCCTATTTCTGCTAAACAGGCTTACCAGATTTCTGAACAGGCACACAATATCCGGGGCAAAAAGCTACTCTACACAAAACATGATTTTCTGGAACTCCTGTTCCAGATGATGAAAGAGGGGGAATTATGACTCTTTATACCAAGATACGCCCAAAAACCTCGATGAGGTAAAGGGGCAGGAATTTACTGTAAATAATCTGAGAATGCAGTCCATCCGCGACAAATTCTTTCAGGTAATTATTCTGGCCGGGCAGTACGGGGCCGGGAAAACAACACTTGCCAGGATCGTGGCCACGGCAGCAAACTGTAAAAACAAAGATAAGAATGGAAACCCTTGCGGTACCTGTGATGGATGCAGATCTGTATCTAGTGGATCTGTAGACTTTCTGGAAATCGACGGTGCCAGTAACACCGGAGTTGATCATGTAAGGGACCTGACAGACTGGCTACACGAGCGCCCACTCGGAAAGCGGAAAATCGTTATCATTGATGAGGTACACATGCTTTCCCGTCAGGCTTTCAACGCCCTTTTAAAAACACTGGAGGAACCACCAGCTTATGCACTGATCATTCTTTGCACAACAGAAGCAGACCGGATCCCGGCAACCATCCGGTCGCGATCTGCCTGCTATACCATCACGCAGATCCCAGAGGCCATCATCTGTGAACATCTTCTTGAAGTTGCGACAGAATTTCAAATCCGTATTCAGCCGGAAGCTGCAGAACTGATTGCTTCCTATTCTGGTGGTGCGATGCGAAATGCCTTAAAACTGCTGGAACAGCTATCAAATGGCGAAGATGAAATCACGGCTGATGTCGTTCGATCTGTTCTCGGGATGTCTGAAAAAGATGAGCTGCTCCGAATCATCCAAGCGATGCTTTCTGGAAATTACACAAAGCTGCTGGAATCTTTAAATTCCATTGCCAAAAGCGGAAAATCTCTTCTAAGCCTTACGGAAGAGCTCCTAAATGAATCCACATCCTTGCTGCTGGCCAAAACAGGGCAGCCATCATCATCTTCAGCTATCGCAGAAAACTATACACTAGAACGGCTTTGCGAGCTGTCTGCTAAAATAAACTGGCTGAATGATGAACTAAAAAATGCTGCCGGCAGCGGAATAGCAGCCTATATCCATGCGACAAAAGATCTGAACACTGGTGAATCAGGTCTTGCTGGAAAATTAAAATCATTGGAAGATCAGATGTTCAGGCTGTCTGCCGAACTAAAGTCTATAAAATCCGTCGGATTTTCGAAACCGGTCGATACGGCTCTGGAAGCAGAAACCAATATCCCGATAACTTCCAATAGCTCTGCTCAGCCCGACTTACCCGAGGAGAGTGTACCTGTTTTAATCACTCCTTCCAAAACCTCTGAAGTTGCGCAAACAGAAACTACAGATTTTGACGCACTTTTTGGTGACTGGGGCTTTGACTCCTTTGATAATACGGACGAACCCGGATTTTTTGAAAGTGCAGAGGAAACTGGCACTTCTTTCCAAGAGACAGCAACAGTTTCTGAAACTTCTGCGGCTCTTTCTGCGGGAGAACTTGCACAAAAAAGTTTGTCCGAGAGAATCAGCAATGACCCTGTCATAAAGGAAAAACTTCTTTCTGCTGAGTGGATCACGCAGGAAGAGAACCTTTTACTTAAGGTGCTGCCAGAATACAAAGAAGATATCCTGTTATTTATTGCTGCAAGTGGCATAAAAAACATTACAATCTGCTAACTACACAGGGACCATGAACCGCAATTGTTTATGGTCCTCATGAATACTTATCACACATGATTACGGAACTATACTGTAAAAAATTTTATTTAGAATAGGGGGATATATATGGATTTCATTGATGATCTGGATGTTTCTATAATCGCAAATATACTTGTAAATATGGGTATTGACATTAGTAATTTAAACGATATTACTGATGCCGATGACTACGAAGATACAATTTCTACCATTACTGCATCACTTGAAAAATTGCGAAACGAGGAAGATCCACTATATGTGCTTCTTGAACTGATTGCTGGAGACAATGAAGAATTGGTGGATTTCTATTTTAAAATGGTTGGATTTCACTAAGGAACCTAGAATATGCACAATGATTGGGAAGCCCATTAACTTCCGGCCTTCAACACCTAAAGTGCATATCATTTCTACACAGCGTTTTCAATAGTTAGTATGTATAGACTGATAAACTGCAGCCAATTATAAAAGCTGCAGTTTATCAGTTTTTCTTTTTTATACCTCTCACAGTACTTATGATACCTTACAAAAGAGTCAATCTTAAACAATTCCCCTTCTACTTTCATTTGTCTTGCAGGAAATCCACTCTTTCTGTATAATATAAGCTAGGGTTTATTTTTTAGCTTTTAGGAGCGTGAATAATGGAAAAAGATTCAGATTTATTAAATAAAAAGAAAACTGTTCAGATTTCAGTAACAGATAAAGATGGAAAAGAGCACCCCATTGATGTTGAAACCGAGATGGTACCTGTTGGTCATGAGATCAATTATCAAACCGAAAATGAGTGGTGGTCAAAGGATCCTGAAACCGGAAAAGTATATGCGCCAATTCCCGAACATTATGCCCTGCACTTTCAGGAACTTCAAGCTCGTATGAAGTCTGGCCCACCTTTGACAGAAAATGAAAATCGTGTATATGAGGCTCTCAAAGTGGTTCTTCAGGAGCTGCCGGTTTTTGCCGCTGATAACGCATACAACGCACAACCTAATGCATCTTCTCTAGAATCCATAGAACACGAAACCAAAAAAAGGACCAACCGAACAAGAAAAAAAGACTATGTCGATACTTCATTGACCAAGCACATCTCCCTGATCATTGATCAGGAGTATGAATCTGGTTTAAGTTTACGCAAAAGCGGAAGTGCATATCTAACACCTCTGGAATCAACAGATGGCCTCAATTATGATGCTAATACCGGAAAACTTTATTTTGAAGGAGTACCTGTATCAGAAGCAAAACTGGAAGAAATTAGTCGTGGTAAGGTTGTTGAAATCGGTGAATTTGATCTGCCCTTATTAAAACTATTTTACAGTATTATTCTTGCCGATATTAAAAATACTATCAACCAAAACCAGTATGCGATAAACGAAAGTTTTACTATTTACTTACCCGATTTGGCCGAACTTATGGGGAAAGGACGTAATTTAAGTGATAATGATATAATCATGCTGCGAAATAAGACAGGAGCATTCCAAACCATCTACGGGATTATTCGCGATCCAAAATATCCAAAACGAATCGGATCCGCTTTACCGCTTTTGGTTTCACTGGGTTATGATGACACCACGAACACAATACGTTTTTCCTCTCCCTACATGCTTCGCTTAATTCAGACACTGTATAATGTAAAGGTACGACAGTCAAAACTCAACTTAAATAAGATTACTGAACCTGCAAAGTTCTTAATATCAGAACATACCGATATCATTTATACATCAATTGCTAAAGAAAGAAATAAACGCGCCGTAGAGATTGTTTTCGCCATTGTGACAATGATTGAGCAATCTACAGACGAAAATGTATGTATCACCGTTCGGGATATTTTTGATCGCTCTCCTCAATTAGTAGAAGCGCTTAACAATACAATCCGTACAGCGAATAAAAATACTCTATTAAAGCGTGCTTTTTCGAAAGCTTATGAGTTGTTGGAAAAAAAGACTACATTGAAAGAGCATTATCCTTATATGGTTTTCTCTGAAGAACTTTTGGGAATTCCAACTGTAAGTACTTTAAACGAAATGAAGCTGCACTTCATCAAAAAAAAGTAACTCGAACCGAGGACATACTGTTCTCGGTTTTCTATCATGTGGTGGCTACATAACTTCAAACCAAATATCTTTAGTAATTTTTAGAAAATGCATTAACCGATCAACTGCAGTTCAAATACAGATACATTTTTGCATAGTATAGTAATTAAACAGCTGCAGCTCAGATACAGCCACTTTTCGGAGAACTGCGCTATCTGAACAGCTTCGACTCAGATACACTACTTTTCGGTAAACTGCGCTAGCCGGTCAATTCCAGCCCAAATGCAGCTATTTTTCGGTAAACTGCGCTATCCAAGCGGCTCCAGCTCAGATGTACTACTTTTCGGTAAACTGCGCTATCTGAACGGCTCCGCCCCAGATAACCAACTTTTCGGAGAACTGCGCTATCTGGTCAGTTCCAGCCCAAATGCAGCTATTTTTCGGTAAACTGCACTAGCTAAACAGTTCCAGCTAGATGCTCCACTTTTCGGAGAACTGCGCTAATCGGCCCGTTTCAGCGCAAATACAACTATTTTTCAATAAACTGCAGTAGCCTTTCGGCAAAATACTATAGCTTTTCGGTAAACTGCGCTAAGCTTTTTCGGAGAACTGCAGTAGCTTTTTCGGTAAACTGCGGTAGCTTTTTCGGAGAACTGCGGTAGTTTTTTCGGAGAACTGCGCTATATTTTTCGGAGAACTGCGGTAAATTTTTCGGTAAAGTGCAGTAGCTATTTTCGGTAAAGTGCGGTAACCATTTTCGGTAAAGTGCGGTAGTTTTTCCCGGAAAAACCCTTATTTTACAATACTTCCCCCATTTTCAGTCTTATTTTTCCCATTTATTTTCTCATTAACACATCTCACAAAACAGTCCTTTTTTACCCGTTTTCCCACACTTTGGCAATATTCCAAATTTTTTTATTTCCCTTTATAATTAACATTACATTGCGGAAAGGGGGTGGATCCAGAGTGAAACGTTTTGCGAATGTAAGCATTCCATCCATAAAGAAAATCATTCATACTTCATTCGAGAAGCAGCTATTAAAAAGCTGCTCTGTTCGGCTGTTCATTCTGATCCATTTCTATGCCAACGCAAATACCGGCATCACTTCACCACTCGATTTGGAAGATCTGGCACAAGCACTTGATTGTAACATCAAAACCGTTCGCAGCAATATTCTCCGGTTGGAGTCCTGCGGCTTTTTTGATGTATCTATGGATCCGGTCACAGAAGAGTATACCTTTACAATCCATGACTACACCAAAATGTATAATCCTATCGGTCTTGGCGGTGGTTATATCCAGTGTACATATGATTTGCTTGAGCAGCTCCTGCAGATCAAATCCATTAATGAGCTACGAGTGATCCTTATGCTTCTTTGTGAAGCGATCACCACTGAACTTCAGAGTTCTGCAAAGCTGGCCGTGGCCAAACTCACATTTAAAGAATTACTTGCCGGTTTACCAAAATATGTAAAACCAGGTGTGGTAAAGCAGATTTTGGATCATGCTAACTCCTTCAAAACTATTTTTAAGGAAGAGTACACCAGGAAAAAACGCTATATTGCTGCAAAGCTCAATGATTGTTTTAATGGAGCGACTACCAAAAACCAGGTCCGTCAGGAAGCCTACTCCGAAATTGTTTCTTTTACCACTGAAATGGATGATGTGATCCGCACCTTTAACACTTACCTGTTTGAGGACAAGTTAAGAGAGAGAATGCAGTATGAGGAGATTCTGAAAACAGAATATGGCATTGCCTCGATCAGACACCTACCCTGGATGCTGAGCATTTACTTCCTATCTATGATTTTGAAGAAACTCAGTATCATGATCTTACCATCATGGCACAGGACTATGAAATTGGTACGGTTCTTGATGCACTGCACCTTTTCTATAACCATTATATCCTCACAAAACTCTATGATGCAAAGAAAGGGCCTGGCTCGCTCGTTCGATCCATCATAAGGGAATTAATCCAAAATCCACAAATTGCATAAGTTTCGCTTCACCGGCATCCGCTAGGATGCCTATTTCTCGTTCCATTCTGTATTTTCATACCCGTTTTCTGGGTAATTTTTTTCCTATTTATTGCTTTTCAATGTGTATTTTTTTCAGCAATATCTAAATTTCCAGGTCGGTTATCCACAATTTCTTTTATTTGATTCAGAAAAAAATCACCCTTTTTATAAAAAAACCATTCTTTTCATCAGAAAATCATCTTTCTCAAAATAAAAACTGCATTTGCTTCTAAAAATCGGCTGATCCAAAAAATAATGCCTGAAATAGCTCCTTTGACAGCAGAAAATTACTCATGTTTTTACATGTCTTTTATGTCTTTGAATTTTTTTATGTTTTTTAGCTCTTTTAAATAAAACGCGTTCCGCGACTAGCCCCTTACGGAGAGAGTGATTGTGAAGAGGAAATAAATCATCCAAAAGAACCTTATTTCAACTCTATCAGAAAATAATACCTATTGTTTGCAAATATTGCCTGAAATATCTATCGGGAATCCCTATATATACGCCAAAGAGATCCATGTCTTCTATGTCTTTTATATTTTTTATATTTATAGAATGTCAGCTGCACAAGCATATCTGTTTGATTATTTGCTTTTTAGTATAACAATCCTTGCTTTGGAAAGAATTCAATGGTAAAATAATTACAAATTCTTTCATTTCAATTATATTTGCTTCTGGCAAAGTGAGAGTCAGTTAAGACCAAGTAATGGAGGAATTCTGCAAATAAACAGAATATATACACATTGGAGGAACTTCCTGTCGGAGGTTCCTTTTTTCGTGCCAGAAAGGAGGACGATGTCGATGAAACTTATGAAAGTGGATTTTATCCGGTTTTGCCGCGATGGAATCTTTATTTAGTTGTTTCAATCAATATGCAATGACCTGTGAAAAAATGATTTATTTTTAAGAAAACCAGGAAAATGAAAACAGGAAAGAGAGGATAACTATGAAAGAATTTAAAACACTGGGGTATGACTGGGAATGTGGCCATGAGGATTTGATCATCAGAGTATTATCCTATGCTGACAGAAAACGGCTTTATATTGGATTATACAAAGAAGAAAACGGAGAATGGGAGGACTTTGGTAATCTGACTGTAAATCTGCCTCATGAAGATGTAAAAAAGAATGAAGCATTCATTGATCACAATTTTTTCGAGTCCAAATTGCAGTTCATTAAAAAGTATCAGCTGGGAGAAATTTTACCTGAAACAGCCGTATCAGGATACTGCACTTTTTCGAAGGTAGCATTTGATCTTGACCGGCTGGAAGAATTTGATCCGGACGGAGTATGCGCGTACCGGGAACTCCACGGGGAAAAGAGCTCATCAGAGGATGAAGAAGAGGATCTGGATGATTACACGTTAATTAAAAAGATGCATGATTTAACGGAACGTTATCTGACACTGGATGATGGTCTGTCATCTGCAGAAAAAGCAGCTTTCCTTAAGGTGGAGATAGCAGAAGTAGCGTATGCTTTCTATATAAATAACGTTTTCTCCTGAGAGGAAGAAGAAGTATTCCGTGCTATTTCCAGATTAAATACGGATCTTACGGATATAGCGGCTGGCTGAAAATAGTCAGCCGCATTTTGGAAAGCTTCTATCAGAGTCTAAAAATCAAAGCGCAGCACTGAGAGTTTGGTGTGGCCTTAGATCTGTTGACAGGCATTGATGGCAATGTTATACTCCCATTAATAATAGCTTTTCATGTAAGTTATTTTTACAGAGTGTGGGTTTGTGACTGCATCTGTATTGAAATGGGATTCTTAGATTAAGTCAATGTGAATGTTACATTGGCTATTTTTTTTCAAAAATAGAGGAGGAAGGTGTGCGATGAAAGGCACAGTGAATGGAAAATCTTTGGATCAGGTGCTGAGTGAATTGAAGGCACCATTTCCAGAAGAGGAACTTAAGAAGAATGAAAAAAATGAAACGTATATTCCGGTTGAAAGCCTGGAGAGCCGTTTGAACAGTGTCATCGGGGTTTTAAACTATGATACTTTGGTTACGTATGAAGGTATCCAGGAAGTTCTCGGGCGCTTTGTGGTAGTGGCCAAGACGATTCTGATTATCTATGATGATGAACGGAATGCCTTGATCCGAAAGTCTGCGCTTGGAGGCAGTAATATCATTGTTGTCAAAGATACTGGAAAGCCGTCCAGTTTAAAAACGGATATCGCAGCTGCACAATCGGAAAGTTTCAAAAATGTATGTAAGTTGCTTCAGATTGGTATCAGCCAGATCAGGAGCGGCAAGCAGCGCAGAGGACAGAATGGCACTAAGCAGCGCAGGGAAGAAAAGAATTTATATAAAATTCGTTTTACGTCTTCCCTTTCTGCGGGTAACAAATGCTATAAGGCAGATTGTGTGGATATAGCGACAGAAGAAAAGTTCCTGTTCGTAATTTTTAGTGGTCAGTACTCAAAGATTGAGAAATATGTAGAGTTTTCAAAATTTGTGCGTACCTACCGGGAAGGAAAAGAACTGGCCTTTTATGGACGTAAAGATGAATTTCATGGCCAGCGACGAATTGTTTTTGAGGAACCATCTGTAAAAGAATAAAAAATAATGAAATGGAGGATAGAGCATGAATCGAGTTATATTGATGGGTCGATTGACCAGGGATCCGGAAGTCAGGTACACTCAGGGTGAGCGCTCCATGGCCGTTGCCAGATATACACTGGCAGTTGACCGGAGAGGAGCAAGAAAGAGCCAGGACGGAAATGAGCAGACTGCCGATTTTATTAATATCGTGGCATTTGACAGAGCAGGTGAGTTTGCAGAGAAGTATTTTCGTCAGGGGATGCGTGTACTGGTGTCCGGACGCATCCAGACTGGCAGTTACACCAACAAAGAAGGTCAGCGTGTTTATACCACAGATATCATCGCAGATGATCAGGAATTTGCTGATAGTAAAAATGCGTCCGCTGGAGGAAAACAGGCACCAGAAATGGGAAAGCCGATCGGTGATGGCTTTATGTCAATACCGGATGGCGTAGAAGATGAGAGTTTGCCATTTAACTAAATATGTGCATGCTAGAGGAGGTTCTGATTTTTCAGAGCCTTCTTTATTTTATGAAAGGGAAATGAAAATGAAGCAGTATATACCGGATATTACAGAGCGCTTTCCTGAAGGGTATGGCGGTGTTGATATGACACCGGCCTATTTTGGAGAGCCGGTTGACTGGAGTAGAGCTTATCAAAGAGAAAAGGAAGATTATGAAGATCGAGATATTGATGCTGAAAGAGAATAATGAACGCGGGGTAAGAATGATGTTTCTTTCACTGGAGCAGCTTCAGAAATTGAAGCTTAATCCTACTCGCGCGGATTATGAAATTGCTTATGAGACGGAAGTGAAAGAGCAGGAGGGAACGGCATTGAATGTATCAGAAATTATGGAGGGTCTGTATGAGAGATTAAATCGCCAGATCGTCCCAATAGAAAAACAATGCGTTCCATGTTGGTAGGAGATATTATTCAGATCGATGGCAAAGAATTATTCTTTTGCGATTCTGTGGGATTTAAGAAAATTTCTTTTGCTGGTACGGGGGAACTCGTTTTGAAGGCCGGGAAAGAGAACTCAGAGAAAGGAAAATAATCAGATCCTGGTAGACCAGGTTGCGATGAGAGTGTTGTACTTCGCATAAAGCACCTGAAAACAGCGTGAGGATCAGGAATGATTAGTAGCATGGGAGGCTACAGGTGCTGCCATATCCAGTTCTGGAATATGGTGATTATGGAAAAAGAAAAACGATATGTTGCCTCCATCTCAGGAGGAAAGGACTCCATGGCAATGGTTTTAGGGCTTATGGAAAAGGGCTGGCCGTTAACGCACTGCGTCTATTTTGATACCGGTATGGAGTTTTCATGCATTCGGAAAAATATAGAGAAAGTCCGACTGGAATTGGAGCAGTATGGGTGCGAACTTGTTATTCTACAGCCGGAAAGGCATTTCCTGGAAGAAATGCTCCTTCGACGGATCAAGTGCCGGGACGGATCATCGCACTATGGAAGCTATTGGTGCGGTGGGCCATGCCGCTGGATGACACGCCTTAAGATCAATGCCTGCGAAAAATATGTAAAATCACTCGGAGCAACTGCGGTGGAATACATAGGGATCGCAGCAGATGAATCTGGCCGAGTAAAGGAAAAGTGCTATCCATTGGTCGAATGGGGCTGGACTGAATATCAGTGCCTTCAGTATTGTTATGCGAAGGGATATAACTGGCTGGAGGGAGGCATAGAGCTGTATTCCATTCTTGACAGGGTAAGCTGCTGGTGCTGCCGGAACAAAAATTTGCGGGAGTTGAATGCAATCTATCATAACCTGCCGCAGTATTGGACAAGCTTAGAGCTCTTCAGAGTTATATCGAAGAGCCATATAAGCCGCCGTATACGATTTTCGATTTAGAGGAGCGGTTCGCAAAAAAGGGAAGACAGCGGGGACTCTGGGAAGTATAAGGATCTTGCGGAGCAGAGTCTTGGTATAGCAGAATGCTAAATGTGTGAAATAATACCTATGAGCGGTTGATCGAAAAGGTCAGCCGCTTTTTTTGCCTGAAAATCCCATATTGACATCTGGGAATGAAATGCTTAAAATGAAAATAGAACAAATGTTCGATTTAAAGGAGCGGATATGAAAAAAGTTATTTTTCATGTAGATGTGAATTCCGCCTTTTTATCCTGGGAGGCGTGTTACAGGATCCATCATCTGGGGGGAAAGCAGGATTTGCGACAGCTGGTGAGTGCCGTGGGAGGAGATCAGGAGAAAAGACATGGGATCATTTTGGCAAAATCTATTCCGGCAAAGAAATATCATATTCAGACCGGGGAAACGGTTGTTTCTGCAAAGGAAAAATGTCCGGACCTGGTTCTGGTGCCGCCCAATTATGATCTCTATAACCGATCTTCAAAAGCTCTGATAAAACTGTTAAGTGAGTATACGGACAAGATCGAGCAATATAGTATAGATGAGGCTTTTTTGGATATGACCGGCTGCTGCCAGGATCCGATAACGACTGCGTATGAAATAAAAAATCGTGTGCATGCAGAATTAGGGTTCACTGTAAATATTGGTGTTTCCGAAAATAAGCTTCTGGCAAAAATGGCTTCAGATTTTACGAAGCCGGATCACGTTCATACGCTCTGGAAATCAGAAATGTCAGAAAAAATGTGGCATCTTCCGGTGGGTGATCTGTTTTATGTGGGCCATGCCTCTTTATACAAGTTGAAAAAATTGGGATTTCATACGATTGGAGAACTGGCAGCTATGGATCCTGCAATTTTGCGCGCGCATATGAAGTCACAGGGAATACTTATTTGGCAATATGCAAATGGTATAGATGAATCTGCAGTGATCAGCTCACCTCCGCCGGCCAAAGGCTATGGAAATTCTCTCACCACGCCTTATGATGTTATGGATTGTGAAACTGCCAGGCAGTATCTTTTATCGTTATCGGAAACCATTTCAGCCAGGTTAAGGGCAGATGGAGTAAAGATTAGCGTTGTTTCTATCAGTCTAAAAGACTGGGATCTGCGTTTTTACGGACATCAAATTACACTATCTGTTCCAACGGATCTGACCCTGGAAATTTATGCTGCAGCCTGTCGGTGTTTATCTGAATTGTGGAATGGGATTCCGCTGCGGCATCTCGGGATCCATACCAGCCGTGTATCATCAGATCCCTTTCGCCAGATGCAATTTTTTGAAACGATCGACTATGAAAAATACCGGAAGATGGAGAAAACTGTGGATCAGATACGGAAAAGGTTTGGAATGGATAGCATAAAAAGGGCATGCTTTTTGCCATCTGCAGGATCTGTAGAAATAGACCATATGGGTGGAGGCGTCAGCCGGGAAAAGCGGACGGTTGATTATTCCCAGGAGAAAATATTATAATATAAGGGGTTGATGAACGTGACCAGATTTGCGCAAGCAACAAAATATGGAATAGATGTAGATAGCGGGATCCCTAAAGGAAACATGTACCATATCGCCTGTTCGGCATGGTTTACATCAACTGGCCAGACTATGCCAAGATATTTTAAGTTTGAGGATGATGCCGGGGAGGTTCAAACAGTAAAGGACATCCTAGTGAAATATACGGAAGAAAAGAATTATTCTGGCATACCGAGCCGTGAATATGGATGCGAAGCCGTAATTGGTGGGTTGATTCGGGAATTTAAACTGATATTTTTCCTGGAGGCTTGTAAATGGGTGATGCTGGTGTGAGGAGCAGCTTATGTGTGGAAGATATTTTATAGATGATGAAATGTGGCGGGAAATCAGGAAAATCTGCAAACAGATTGATGATGCAAAATTGAAAGTGACAGTGGGAGATGTGCGTCCTACCGATATGGCCATGGTTCTGACTGGAATGAAGAATGTGCATCTGGAGGCAATGCGGTGGGGATTTACAAGTAAGTATCAAGACTGGCTGCTTATTAATGCCAGGGCCGAGAGTATTTTATCGAAGCCTGCATTTCGGAACAGCGTGCGGAATTGCCGGTGTGTAATTCCTGCAGCTGGTTTTTATGAATGGAATAAAGAAAAAGAAAAAATCTCTTTTACCATGCCGCAGTCAGATATTCTTTACATGGCCGGTGTCTGGCAGCCAACAGAAAAAGAAAGCCAGTTTACGATCATAACAACTGTTCCTAACAGCTCTGTATCATCGGTACATGACCGGATGCCACTGGTACTGACACCAGAGGAAATACAGCCATGGATCCAGGACTGGAGCACGGCAGAAAGACTTCTGACGAAGACACCTCCGCTTTTGGAGCAGAGGCAGGAATTCGAGCAGTTGTCTATATTTGATATGCAGTAAGGGGATTTCCGAGGAGGATTCTCCGCTCACGGGCCCATTATCTTTTTTGCGCTTTTACCAACAGCATCATGGGACGGCGTAGTTCATCCTTCATGCCTGGAATATCCAGCATATCTGGGGACGGCATAGCTTCTTCCACAGCCTGTAGTGTAAAGCCATTATGTAGCAATCCCATCAAAATCTGCGTTAAAGTATGGTGTTGTTTCACAACATCGTAATCTAAAAAATTTGTGTGCCGTTCTCCGGGCGGATAATAGTTATCGACCGGCCAGAACTGTGCTGTGCCATCATCGGAATAAATCCAATCCTGATTTATTCCGGCAGTGAAAACCGGATGTTTAATTACTTCAGTATCTGATAGCTCATCATAAAAAGAATAACCATCAGGCCTAAAAATATCTTGACCAATTTCTGATATATCGTTGTTGCTGGATTTATGAGTGGGTTCCATGTTTCCTTTGCGTCCGGTATATTGTTCCTATTTTCTCCAGTTACTTTCTGGGCATAGAGACGGTTTGACGCATAAGAGAGCATTTCCTTGGCTGCTTCGGCCTCATGCTCTGATACTTCAAAGGTTCTGCCATCTGCGAAAGAGAGCATTTTCCATTTGCCTGCTTTCTTTTTCGGGGAGATCCATCCGCTGATGTCTGTGAGAAGTGGAAGATAGTAAACACCGGCGGCGTCCTGTTCATCAATGATAAAATGATAAGTGACCGTGAACGATCTGTTTCTGGAAACCGGCTGCATGAGAAAATATTCCGTGCAGAAAAGCTCTCTGATCTGCTTGCGCTGTCCCCATGAATAAAAGTATGAAAGTGTCCGCATGACTGGACCAATGACGATAAGAACGACAAACACTGCGCCTGTCAGCAGCATAAAGGCTGCGTATATCATAATCGACGAGTAATCGCTGAAAGGCGATGCCGCTTCCCGAAGCATCACTCCACAAAGCGGAATCACCAACGCAGCTTCCAGTAGGGAGATACCACGAAAAATGGCATTCTGGCAAAACAGATAATAAAAGCTGACAAAGGTAACAGCATTCTGCCCACTGTGGTAGCGAAGCGGAATCCGCATAAGCAAAAGTTCAGATAAAAGGCCGACAAGCAGTACCGCTTCCTTACATGCAAGGATATAAATTCCATACATCCATATATGGAGCCAGGTTCCGTAGGAGCCATAAAGGGCCAGTAAATCTCCAACCTCGCATTTTCCAGAACACTATTCAGGATATTTTCCCCGAAAAACAGGTGATAACCGATGCCCAATATCAATATGATCCATGCAATATAATCAGGAATGCAAGACAGCACCCAGCGTTTGCGGCTGCCGTGCTCATGCCTCCTCTGTCGTAAGAGCCCGATTCCCCATAGAATTGGATAAAGAAATACAATAAGAAGCAGCGCAAGGTTCGTTTGTGGCTGCGTTGTCGTTATGATCAGGCTCAGGCGTTTGGCCTGTGAAGCTGTGCTCTGAAGATTCGGCACATGCGCAAAAATTGATAGCACCGACACAAAGAGTACTGCAAAGACTCCTGGTATCGCCATCAGACTGAATGTTTCTGCTTTTGACTTTCGCTTCACCAGATTATATAGATCGTTAAGATACAGACCTGCATTCAGATAAAGAAGTATCATTGTGAGCCAAAAGTCCGGTAAATAATCGGCATCCGCCGTATACAATCGAAAGAAATTCCAGAGTGTCTCTATCATTTTTCAATTTTCTCCCTATTGAAAGTTATCCTGTTTACTATAAATGAGCAAATTTGAAAAATTGCACAAAACTACACTGCGAATTTCATAAATGAATCAAAATCATTGCTTTCCTTTGCGCATTGAAAAAGATAACGATACTTTTCCAGCTGAATGGTATCACAGATTTCGTGATATCCAGTTTCAAACGAACAGAACCTACCAGTACCCACTGCACACATGAAATGTGCCAGTG